>NZ_JBJLWK010000005.1:0-373848 GCF_046591535.1 Chryseobacterium proteolyticum
CGAACACAGAAGTTAAGCCCACCAGCGCCGATGGTACTGCGACAAGCGGGAGAGTAGGTCGCCGCCAGTTTTTATTAAAAGTCTCATACATGAATTTGTATGAGACTTTTTTGTTTTATAACTATACATATCTATACCTACCAAACCATAGTAATAAAAGATAAAGGATCAGTGATGGATGATAAATGATAAAAGATCATCCATCAATCATTATTTATCAATTATCAGTTATGAACGATAGCTGGCTAATAAATACAAAAAAGCCCTACTTTTTCAAATAGGGCAATAAATATATATTGAAAATTGTACCATCATTAAACTTGTATTACTCCCAAATTAAATTTCTCTGTTATAGGAGAGTGATTAGCAGCTTCAATACCCATAGAGATCCATTTTCTGGTATCTGTAGGATTAATGATGGCATCAGTCCATAATCTGGCCGCAGCATAGGTAGATTCGGTTTGTTTTTGATATCTTTTGGATATGCTATCTAAAATTTCATTATGCTCTTCTTCACTGATTTCTTTTCCTTGTTTTTTTAATGTTGATTCCTGGATTTGAGCTAAAACTTTTGCAGCCTGAGCTCCCCCCCATTACGGCAAGATCAGCCCATGGCCATGCAACAATGAGTCGCGGATCATATGCTTTTCCACACATTGCATAATTTCCTGCTCCATATGAGTTTCCGGTAATCACAGTAAATTTAGGAACTACAGAGTTGGCTACTGCGTTTACCATTTTTGCCCCGTCTTTAATAATCCCTCCATGTTCTGATTTGGATCCTACCATAAATCCTGTAACATCCTGTAAAAAGATCAAAGGAATTTTTCTCTGATTACAATTAGCGATAAATCTCGTTGCCTTATCTGCAGAGTCGGAATAAATAACTCCTCCAAACTGCATTTCTCCTTTACCACTCTTTACTAATTTTCTTTGATTCGCAACAATTCCTACGGACCAGCCATCTATTCTTGCCGTAGCACAAATAATAGTTTTTCCGTAATCCGGCTTATATTCTTCAAATTCGGAATTATCTACCATACATTTAATAATATCTAATGTATCATATTGCTCAGCTCTTGAAGCTGGCATTATCCCAAAAATGTTTTCAGGATTCTCTTTCGGTGGAAAACTTTCAATTCTGTCAAAACCTGCTTTTTCAGTACTTCCAATAGATTTCATGATATTCTTAATCCTGTCTAAAGCATCTTTATCATCTTTTGCTTTATAATCTGTAACTCCTGAAATAGAACAGTGCGTAGTTGCTCCGCCCAGAGTTTCATTATCGATACTTTCACCAATGGCAGCCTTTACAAGGTAGCTTCCTGCGAGGAAGATAGAGCCTGTTTTATCAACGATCATTGCCTCATCACTCATAATGGGTAGATAAGCACCTCCGGCCACACAGCTACCCATAACAGCAGAAATCTGTATAATTCCCATAGAACTCATTTTGGCATTGTTTCTGAAAATTCTTCCAAAATGTTCTTTATCAGGAAATATCTCATCTTGCATAGGCAAATAAACACCTGCTGAATCTACAAGGTAAATAATGGGAAGTTTATTCTCCATAGCAATTTCCTGCGCTCTGAGATTTTTCTTTCCGGTAATTGGAAACCAGGCACCTGCTTTTACAGAAGCGTCATTCGCTACAACAAGGCATTGTCTACCCGAAACATAACCAATGACAACTACTACACCTCCTCCGGGGCAGCCTCCATGTTCCTCATACATCTCATAACCTGCAAATGCTCCCACTTCTATGGAATCTGAATCTTTATCGAGAAGATAATCAATTCTTTCTCTTGCAGTCATTTTTCCTTCTTCACGTAACTTTTGAAGTTTTTTCTCTCCACCTCCTTTTTTTTATTTCGGCAAGTAAACGATTTATTTCGGATAATTTTAATCTGTTTTGATCTTCTCGTTTGTTGAATTCGATATCCATAAAATTATAATTTTTTACGCCTAAAGATACTATTTTTAAAGAGAATATAAATTTTATTAAAACACGTGTTTAATAGTTTGGTTTACAGAAAATTGTGAAATATTTAACAAGAAATTATTTTTAATTAATTGATATTTTTTCTAACTTTACGTAAGAGTATTGAGGAGTATTATTGCTCTTTAATTACTCTGTTCCTAGTTTATTTTTTTAATAGTTTATTATTTGAAAGCCCCGAAAGTTGTCCAAATTTTCGGGGTTTTTTGTATCTGTATTTTGCGGTTAGATATATTAAGAATTTTTTGATCTCCTCATCATTAAATATGGCTCTTCATGAAAGTTTAGTAAATGAAAATGGGAGTTTATTATAATAATATCTGTTTTTCTTATTCAAATCTATTTTTTATGAAAGGAATTGGAAATGCTATTTGTAAATTTGCATTTTAAAAATTTAAAGGTAGGTTATGCATAAATTAGCACTTTTCAGATTGCATTTAATAATTTTTTTATGGGGATTCACTGCAATCTTGGGGAAACTGATTCATGCCAATGCTCAGATTCTGGTTTTCTACAGAATGCTATTTGCCGCGATATTCCTGTATGCTTACATAAGAATTTATAAAAAAGAGAGTATAAAAGTCTCAAAGAAAATATTTTTCCAATTGGCGGCGATTGGTACTGCAATGGCGGCTCATTGGTTTTGTTTTTTTTTATTCCATTAAAGTTTCGAATGTTTCTATTGCATTAAGCTGTTTATCATTATCTACTCTTTTTGCGTCAATATTAGAGCCTATTATTTTTAAAAGAAAAATAGATATTTCGGAAGTTATCATGGGAATTGTTATCGTGGCTTGCATCCTGCTGATTTTTAAAACAGAGTTTCAATATAAAGAAGGGATACTTTTTGGTGTCTTGTGTGCTATTTTTGGGACGATATTTTCCGTTTTCAATGGTAAGATGTTTGGGAAAACAAGTTCAGGGAATATTATTTTTTATGAAATATTCTGTGGATGGTCAGTTTTATTGATATTTTATTTATTTTCAGGGCAAATTTTTCAAATGAACGAAATAAACTACAGGGATTTGGCGTTAATATGCTTGTTAGCAAGTGTTTTTACCGCTTTTCCAATGTTGGAATCAGTGAATCTGATGAAGTATATTTCTCCTTTTACACTTATTTTAACAGTTAATTTAGAGCCAGTTTACGGAATTATACTAGCTTTTTTTATCTTTGGCGAATCGGAGCATATGAGCCCTATATTTTATATAGCATCATTGGTGATGATATTAGCAATTATAGCTAATGGGCTGATAAAAGCCAGAAAACAAAAAAAAACTAATTAAGCATCAAATTTATATGATGAAAAAATATCTACTATTCCTATTTTCTTTAGCATTTGGATTTTTTCAATCTCAGATCATTAGAAAATATTCCAATGAATTTTTAAATATAGGGGCAGGAGCAAGAGGCCTGGCGATGGGTGGAGCAGTTATTTCCAATCAGGATGACGTTTATTCTCCCATGTGGAATCCTGCAGGTCTTATGTCTATCGAAAGAGACTGGCAAGGAGCTGCGATGCACGCCGAATACTTTGAATCTATAGCAAAATATGATTATCTTGCCTATGCTAAAGTGATGGAAGAGGGAGTTTTCGGAGTCTCAGTAGTGAGATTAGGGGTAGATAATATCCTGAATACGACTCAAATGATCGATTCTGAGGGAAATATTGACTATGACAAAATCACCAAGTTTTCGCAGTCAGATTATGCTGCTATTCTGTCCTATGCATTTCATCCTGGCGGTAACACAAAATTGGATGTGGGTGTTAATGCCAAGATTGTTTACAGGAATGTAGGGAAATTTGCGAGCGGATATGGATTTGGTTTTGATGTCGGAGCAATTTATAAAGCTGATAATGGATGGAAATTTGGGGGAATGCTTCGTGATGCTACTACCACCGTTAACTTTTGGAGCATCAATCAGAAGGAGTTATCAACAGTTGTGAACGGAGAAGAGTTTAACCCTGCTCCAAAAGATAAAATGGAGCTTACTATGCCTAAACTTAATGTAGGAGCAAGTAAAATGTTTGAAATCAACAGCAGCGTTTATGTTTTACCTGAAGCTGGAATCAATGTGGATTTCGCTAAAACAGCAGCTTTAATTTCCACAGATTTTGCCAGTATAACACCATATGCAGGAGCGGAATTGGGATATCAGAAAATGATTTTTGTACGTTTGGGAGTGAATCGTTTTCAGTCTATCACGGATATTGAAGATCTGAAAAGAAAGGTTTCTTTTCAGCCGAGTGCAGGTTTGGGAATCAGATACCGAGGACTTACTCTTGACTATGCTATTACTAATTCAGGAATCGGAGGATCGAATTTTTATTCCAACTTCTTTTCACTTAAATTAGATATGGGAACATTTAGAAATGATTAAAAAATAAAATATGAAAAAGGGATTATTTGCTATATTGACAGTTTGTTCGATACTTGCTTTCGGACAAAAAGTATCTGATTATAAGTATATTTCTATACCTGAAAAATTCAGCACTTTTAAAGAAAGTTTCGATCTGGATATTACTTTGGCGAAAGCTTTAAAAGGTAAAAAATATGTTGTTCTTCAGGGAAGCCGGGAGCAATGGCCTGCTGAAGCTAAAGAAAATCCTTGTAATATTGTAAATGCCGATGTCATTGATGATAGCGGATTCTTAAGAAATAAAGTGATCGTTCAGTTTAAAGACTGTCATGATAAAGTATTACTGACCGGTAAAGGAGCATCAAATATTAAAGATTATAAAGAGGGATTTCAGGATGCATTAAAACAAACTTTTGTTTCTATTCCTGTTTCTTATCCAACGATAATAGCTGCTCCGGCTGAAACGAAGACCAACGAGCAGGTGCAGGTTGCTTCAATTCAGGATAACACTAATACAGCTTCATCAACAGGAACTTCTGTAAACAAATATAGTAACGGAGCAGTAACCCTACAGAAAATTCAGATTGATAATAGTCAGTTTATACTTGTGAAATCGGATAGCTCTGTTCCTTATGCGACTTTTAAGGAAACAACAAAAAAAGAGGTGTTCAGAGTGAAGCTTGCAAATGGAGATAATACTATCGGTTATTATGAAAATGGAAACATTGTAATAGAAATTCCTACCGGAAATGGTAGTTATTCTAAAGATGTTTATGCAGGTAAATAAGAAAATGTAAAAACTTCAGAGGTTTTTAGGAAACTAAATACAATAAGTAACCCCTTACCAAAATAACAATAGGTAAGGGGTTATTTATTAAACCATAAAAAAAAACTAAGAATTAAGGCATCAGAACCGTATCTATTACATGTATAACGCCATTAGACTGATTAACATCTGCTATGGTAATTTTTGCACTGTTCCCTTTCGCATCTTTTACATAAAGGTCTTTGCCTTTTGTCCAGAAAGTAACATCTTCTCCTTCCACCGTTTTCATCATACTTTTCCCATTTCCTGCTTTTACAGCGGCCCAAATTTCCTTAGCATTAAACTTTCCGGCAAGTACATGATATGTCAGAATTTTAGTAAGCATTTCTTTATTCTCCGGCTTAACCAGGTTTTCAACTGTTCCTTTTGGAAGTTTAGCAAATGCCGCATCTGTAGGCGCCAGTACAGTAAATGGACCAGCTCCTTGTAGGGTTTCCACTAATCCGGCAGCTTTTACTGCTGCTACCAGTGTTTTGTGATCCTTGGAATTAACTGCGTTTTCAATGATATTTTTGGATGGATACATAGCGGCTCCACCTACCATTACTGTTTTTTCTTTCATCGTTTGTGCAGTTACCGTTCCGCTAAATGCGAATGATAATACAACCATTCCGAATACTGCGATTTTTGATCTTGTGTTCATTTCTTTGATTTTTTTTAATTAAATAGTATTTGATTTCTTGTTATGATCATTTACGACATTCATCTTGTTTTAGATTTAAAGATTTTTATTTTTTTAGTCGTAAATAAAAATCCAAACAAACAGAACTAATGAAAAAATATGGATCTGTAGGAATTGATTTTAATATACCTTTCATATTCTTGTAATTTGTTAATTTCATATACGATGTAAAAGAACTTTTAGATTTTTGTTATTATATGTTTTATTTTATTACATTTGAATCGAAAAATATTCGCTATTAAAACAAACTATTCGGAGGAAGAACTTATCGTTTTATTGAAGGATAAAAACGAAGCTGGTTTTCATTATTTGTATGACCATTATTCCGGTGCACTATATGGTGTAGTACTTCGAATCGTACAATCAAAAGAATATACTGAAGAAATTATTCAGGATGTTTTTGTTAAAATCTGGAATTCTATCCAACAGTATGACAACAGTAAAGGAAGATTCTATACGTGGATGATCAATATTGCAAGAAATACAGCGATCGATTATCTAAAATCTAAAAGTTTTCAAAACGAATTAAAAAACCAACCAATTCCGGATTTCGTATATAACAGTGCTGAACTTTCTACCACAAACAATACCTCTGATTTTATTGGCTTTAATAATGTGCTTGAAAGTTTGGAAACTGATAAACAGGAACTTATTGATCTGGCTTATTATCAGGGATACACACAGAATGAAATATCTGATAAATTGAAAATACCCCTGGGTACGGTAAAAACGAAGATGCGGAATGCATTAATAAAATTAAAGGATTTGTTAAAAGATTATCAATAAATTGAACACTAAGGAATACATATCATCCGGAATTATAGAATCTTATATTCTAGGACTTGCTTCTCCCGAGGAGGCAGGCATTTTGGAGTGTGTGATGAAAAATAATGCTGAAGTAAAAGCTGCTTTTGATGAAGCACAAAAAGTACTAGAGGATCTGGCAACTGCTCAGGCTGTTGCCCCACCTAATGAGTTAAAATCTAAGGTTTGGGAAAAGATTCAAAAAGAACAAACTTTTGAAAAAATCATACCTGTAGCGCAGCCAACGCAGCCTGTCAGAGATTTAACAAATGGATCGAAAGAAATTGCAAATACAAAAAATAACATCTGGAAAACTTATGCAATCGCAGCTTCGGTCTTATTTTTAGTAAGCCTTACCGGAAATTTGTTTTGGATGAATAATCAGTCTGAAAACAAAAAAGAGATCGCAAAATTGGAAACTGAAAAACAATCTAAAGATGCGGCTCTGCAAAAGATGAATGAAAAATGGACGATGATATCCAGCCCTGATATGCAAATGGTTATGCTAAAAGGAGTGGAAAAACATGCAGATTCCAAGGCAATGGTATTTTGGGACAAAAAGACCAAAGAGGTCTATCTGAACGCAGAGGCTTTGCCTAAAGCTCCGGAAGGAATGCAATATCAATTATGGGCTATTGCAGACGGTAAACCCATAAGTGCAGGAATGTATACGGAAGAAAAAGATAGTAAAATTGCTCTTTCTAACATACCGAAAGCGCAGGCATTTGCTATCACCCTTGAAAAAGCGGGTGGAAGTGATGTGCCAACTATGGAAAATATGTACGTAATGGGAGGTGTATAAATACCTTCTGATCAAAAATAAAAGCGCTCTTTTGTTACATTACAAAAGAGCGCTTTTATTTTTAAAATTTGTTAGTCGTTAAAATACTCCCAAATAACCTTGGCTTTACTTTTACCCAATATTTCCTCTAATATTTCCAGGTTGGATTCTTTGATCCTTTTTACTGATTTTAATCTGGATAGTAATAGTTCAATTGTTTTTTCTCCTACACCGGGAATTTCTTCCAATTCAGATTTGATGGTAGAGTTTTTCCTTCTGGTCCTATGATGCTTTACACCAAAACGGTGAGCTTCATCACGAACCCTTTGGAGGATTTTAAGAGTTTCGGATTTTTTATCCAGATATAATGGGATAGGATCTTCGGGAAAGAAGATTTCTTCCAGTCTTTTAGCGATTCCGATAATAGTAATCTTTCCGTAAAGACCTAACAGCTTTAAACTTTTTACAGCTGATGATAGCTGGCCTTTTCCACCGTCAATCAGAATAAGTTGGGGAAGACTCTCTCCTTCGTCTACCATTCTTTTGTAACGACGATAGATCACTTCTTCCATAGTGGCAAAATCATTTGGACCCTCTACGGTCTTCGGATGAAAGATGCGGTAATCTGCCTTACTGGGTTTACCATCTTTAAAAACAACACACGCTGAAACAGGATTGGTACCTTGGATATTCGAATTATCAAAACCCTCTATATGTCTTGGCTCTACAGGCATTCGCAGTAGCTTTTGCATCTCAGCCATTATACGGTTGGAATGTCTTTCAGGATCTACAATCTGAACCTGTTTTAGTTTTTCCAAACGGTATTCTTTAGCATTTTTCTCGGAAAGTTCAACGATCCTTTTTTTATCACCAACTTTAGGAACAATAAGTTTTACATTAGGGATTTCAACGGATAAATGAAAGGGAAGCAAAACTTCTTTAGAGTCGGAACCAAACTTCTGACGAATTTCAATAAGAGCTTCTTCCAAAATATCCTCATCTGTTTCTTCAAGGATCTTTTTGATTTCTGTTGTAAAACTCTGGATTATATTTCCATTTCTGATCTTAAAGAAATTGACATAGGCAGCCGTTTCGTCGCTGGTCATTCCGAAAACATCCACATCGTCAATATTGGGATTGACAACGGTATTTTTTGCCTGATAATCTTCCAAAATATCCAGCCTTTCCTTGATGATCTGTGCATCTTCAAACTGCAGATTAGCAGCATGCTTCATCATCTGGTTAATAAGGTAATCTTTAGCTTTTCGGAAATCTCCTTTTATAATACCACGGATGGAGTCAATCTTTTCATCATATTCTTCTTTGCTTTCCAACCCTTCACAAGGACCTTCACAGTTCTTGATGTGATATTCGAGGCAGACCTTATATTTGCCATCTTCAATTTTACTGGGAGCAAGATTCAGATTACAAGTCCTGAGCTTATAAATATGTTTTATAGTGTCCAGTAGTATTTTTGCAGGGCGAACTTTAGCATAAGGACCGTAATATTCCGAACCATCCTTAATGATGTTCCTCGTAAGGAAAATCCTGGGAAAGGCTTCATTTTTAATGCAAATCCAAGGATATGTTTTATCATCCTTGAGCATTACATTGTAAAAAGGTTTATGCTCCTTGATCAGGTTGTTTTCTAATAGAAGCGCATCATACTCGCTATTCACAATAGTGGTTTCCAATCGCTGGATTTTTCCGACCATTATTTTTATCCTGTACCCCGATAAATTTTTATTGAAATAGGAAAGAACCCTTTTCTTTAGGTTTTTAGCCTTGCCTACATACAATAACTGTTCATTTTTATCGTAATAACGATAAACGCCAGGCTCAGAAGGTAAAGTTTTGAGTTGTAATTCTAAAGAAGGATTCATATAACAAAATTACGGAATCCATCCGGGATTTAAAAGAACAAAAAAGCTGTAGAATTTTCTACAGCTTTTGAAGTATTATGTAAGATATTTTATCCGTTGCTCATTTCAGTATACTCATTGACCAAAAAGCTGAAATAATCCCATTCAGCAGATTTCTTAGGATATTTTTTCATGAATTCTGCATTGTCACCAAAAAGAAAATCATAATTGTCTTCAAAGTCATCCTTATGCAGCCAAAGTACTTTATCTCCCTTTTTAATATAATAGGATTTGATTACACCGCCTCCGAGCTGAGGAGAACCTCCAATTGAAAAACCTCCCGTTTCTTTGGCTCTGGGATCATAGTACACGGAGATGATTTCACTAAAATCAGGATTGATCAATTGCATCAGAAATTCTTTATCCTCTTTTTTATTTTTCAGTGATACTGTTTGATTGACAAAGTGAATTCGTTCGCCGGTTGTGTTTTTAGTTAATTTTTTAGTTCCGAAATTCCGGATATTTCCCATGTATTTAGCAACTTTTGCTATTTTTTCGACGTTGCTAGGATAGACATACATTTCGCTGATCTGCTCAGCATTGAAGACTTCATTCTTTTTTGAAATACTGTCTTTAATAGAAACTTCATAGATCTGTCCTTTTTTGGTTTCTATTTTACTGCAAAAACCTTTATGAGAGCTTCCATCTTTTAAAATAATAGTAGACGTTTTTCTGGGAGATGGTGTATTAAAACCTTCGTTGAAAAGGTAAGTTTCCATCTTTTTAATTTGTTCTTTGGAGTATTTCACTTTGTCCTGTGCAAAGGAAGCTGTGCCCATAAGGCATAATGCAAATAGTAGAGTTTTAGATTTCATTGGTTATTTTTTAACGGACGTAAAAATAGCAAATTAAATTACTTTCTGCCGAAAAAATTAACGCTGTGAAATTTAGCTTTTACAATAGTCGCTAAATGTGTAATTTTAAAGAAATTTTTTAGAAATGATATACGGTGTAGATATTTTCACTTTCCATGATGTATTGGAAATCTGTAAAAAACCCAATAAAGCAAAACTTAATAAAGCAGCAAAAGAACAAATTTTAAAATCCCAGAAAAATGTTCAAAAAATTGTTGAATCTGATCGATGTGTTTATGGGATTAATACGGGATTCGGTCCTCTTTGTGATACGAAAATTTCAGCTGATGAAACAGCTCAGTTACAATATAATTTAATCATTTCCCACGCTGTTGGAGTTGGAAAACCTATTGATAAAGAATTTTCAAAGATTATGATGATTGCAAAAGTTCATGCATTATCAAAAGGATTTTCCGGTGTTTCTTTAGAGGTGATTGAAAGATTGATCCTGATGTTGGAAAAAGATATTATTCCTGTTGTCCCTGAGCAAGGTTCGGTGGGAGCATCCGGAGATCTTGCTCCTTTAGCTCATCTTGTTTTACCATTGTTGGGTCTTGGACAAGTTTGGGAAGGTGATGCCATCTATGAAACTTCTGAAATTTTAGAAAAACATAATCTGGATCCTTTAGCTTTAGGACCTAAAGAAGGGTTGGGGCTTATTAACGGTACCCAATTTATCCTGGCTCACGCAATCAAAGGATTGGAGAAGTTTGAATACTTATTGGATCTTGCAGATATGACTGCTGCCATGAGTCTTGAAGCTTACAGAGGCTCTGAAAGCCCTTTTAAAAAAGAACTTCACGAGATCAGACCTTTTGAAGGAAGTAAAAAAGTAGCAGCAAGAATGCTGAAATTCCTTAAGAACTCTGAAAATATGAAAGCACATGAGGATTGTGAAAGAGTACAGGATCCTTATTCTATGCGATGTGTTCCTCAGGTACACGGGGCAAGCAGAAATGCTTTTGAACACCTGAAAATGATGGCAGAAACCGAATTGAATTCTGTAACGGATAATCCGATTGTATTGAGCGCTGAGGAATCCATTTCAGGAGGAAACTTCCATGGTCAACTTATGGCTTTACCATTGGATTATGCAACTTTAGCTGCAGCTGAATTAGGAAATATTTCTGACAGAAGAAGTTATTTACTCCTGGAAGGGAAATATGGCCTTCCAAGATTATTGACAGAAAGCTCAGGACTGAATTCAGGATTTATGATTCCTCAATACACTTCTGCTGCTTTGGTTACAGAAAATAAAACACTTTGCTTTCCTGCATCAGCAGATTCTATTCCAACAAGCTTAGGACAGGAAGACCATGTTTCTATGGGAAGTATTTCCGGGAGAAAATTCAATCAGGTTCTTGGTAATCTGGTCAATATCTTATCTGTTGAATTGATGTTTGCGGCTCAGGGGCTAGAATTCAGAAGACCGGCTAAATGCTCAAAAATTATTGAAGAGAATTTCAGTATTCTTCGTTCCAAAGTAGCAAAACTGGAAGATGACAGATTAATCGGTAAAGATATGCTGGCTATTGCAGAATTAATCAATGATAGAAAATTCATTGTGAATTAGTAGTGAGGATGAAGAGAATAATTGCCGTAAGTATTTTGTTTTTAGGAGTAAATACCTTTGCTCAAATAAAAGAGGCGAAAATTAAAGAACTCATTGCTCTTACGGGAGGTGATAAACTGGCTTCCCAAGCAGTAAGTGAAAATATAGGAAAATATCAACAGGCATATCCGGGGGTACCCCGAAAATTTTGGGAAGAGTTTTCAAAGGAAATGAGTCCCGAAAAGTTTGCAGAAATTTATGTGCCGATTTACAATAAGTATTACACCGAAACGGAAATTGATGAGCTGATGAAATTCTACAATACGCCACTAGGAAAAAAAGTATTGGAGGTTATGCCATTGATTCTAAAGGAAAGTATGGAAGCCGGAAGAAAAATGGGAGAAGAAACATCCGCTGAACTCATGAAGAAAATAGATGCTGAATAAGGATATCTAAAATCTATTCTGGCATCTTCAGGATATTAAAAAAGGCTTTCTGAATGGAAGCCTTTTTTATTTTTTCAATTCGTTATCTCTTATATTTGCTGAAAAAACAATGATTATAAAAAGAGTAGATTCCTCTAATATCGATTTCCAGAATCTTGTGAAATTCCTGGATGAAGATCTTGCTATCCGCGACGGTAAGGATCATGCTTTCTACCATCAATTCAATGGAATTGATCTCCTTAAAAACTGTATTGTAGTGTATGTAGACAATATTGCAGTTTCTTGTGGTGCCTTTAAGATCTTTTCTGAAGATACGGTTGAAATCAAAAGAATGTATACGAGCCCGATGCAAAGAGGAAAGGGACTAGCCGGAAAAGCATTAACTGAATTAGAAAGCTGGGCTAAAGAGTCCGGTTTTAGCAGATGTGTTTTAGAAACCGGAATTATGCAGCCCGAAGCGATTGCTTTATATGAAAAAATGGGTTATAAAAGAATACCAAATTACGGACAATACATTGGGATTGAAAATAGTGTCTGTTATGAAAAAGAGATATAGAAAACAAGGGTATGTAAATCCTGGTTTTACTTTATTACAGGATGATTTGAGAAAATTAATATTCGGGAAATAGTAAATTAATATTCAGGGAATTACAATTCACGATAAAGTGTTATATTGGTGATACCAATCAAAAGTATAACATATGAGAAAAAATGTATTTTACCTTTTAGTCTTATTTTTCTTTATCGTATCATGTAACAGAGAAAGTATCCAAAATGAAACTTCCGGTCTTGAAGCTTATCAGAAAGATCCTCTGACAGCAAAACAAATTAACGCGGAAATCAATCAATCCATTAAAAGTAAAGGTTCCTTCAATTGGAGCCAGACTTCAGATCACTTCCTCTGGAGCGCCGTCTTCCGTGGAAACAGGATGGTGTCCATTGGATTTGGTTCTTCCAAAGATGATTTCGATAGAAGTAAATCTCCTAACAGCAGTGAAATAGAGAAAGAGCTCTTATCTGTCATCAAAAAGCATGAAGGAAAAGATGAAAGAGGATTTCTTCTTCTTTCTGATCAGTATCTTAATCAGATGGATGTTGTAATTGAGAAGCAGGAAACACTTACTGAACTCAGAAAGATGAAAACTATCAGATATCTGGAGCCTGCAGATTATCATTATTTTGAATATGAAGCAGCATATAATACAAATGCAAAATCTTCAGGGAGCGGTTCTTCAGGATGTGGCTTTTCTTCAACAACACTCAACACAGCTGATTATACAAGCACAACCCCAAGTGCAAAAATTCCATGGGCTTTTACAAAACACAGTATTCCGAATGCCTGGAATTACAGTACCGGCGCAGGTATAACTATTGGTTTGATTGATACCGGAGTTTCCCCTGAGCAAACCTTGTTGGGAAATAGTTTTAATAACGGAGCATCTTCAGGAAGAACCATCAGTAAATTCGGAGTTTATAACTCAGATGGTTCAGCAGATCAGTGTGGTCACGGAACAAAAATGGCTTCTGTAATGACTGCGCCAAGAAATAATGCCGGATTACCTGTAGGGGTAGCTTATAATGCCAATCTTATCGCATACAGGGCAGCAGAAAATGTTGTGTTGGAAACCTCAAGTGAACAAACTGCTGTTAAAACTGCTTTTACTGAGCTGGGCAATAACAATAACGTAAAGATTATCTCAATGTCGATGGGACATATATTTTCTGTGGGAAAAATTGAGGATGGTGTAAAATATGCCTACTCTAAGGGAAAACTTATTTTCTGTGCAGGGGGGACGTCAACAAGCTTTACCAATTTTGTGGGGGTGATATTCCCTGCCTGGATGCCGGAGACCCAAGCAATAACAGGAGTAAAGGAAAATACTTCCAATAAAAAATGTGATGTTTGCCACTCCGGAAGTCAAATTGATTTTACATTTCAGATGGAAAGATCTTCAGGAAGTAATGTTCCGGTATTGAGCTATTATAACGGACAGTCTGACTATGTAGGAGGATCTTCTGTTGCAACTGCGGCAACTGCCGGTATTGCAGCTTTAGTCTGGTCGAAAAATCCATCATGGACGAGAGAGCAGGTACTTACAAAAATGAGGCAGTCTGCTACTTACTATCCAAATCCGGATTCCAGTTATGGTTATGGGAATATCAATGTTCTCAACGCGGTTCAATAACTCATACAGGATAATAAAAAAAGGAAATATCTTCGGATATTTCCTTTTTTTATTTTTGAAAGTATAGACTTAAAACCAGACTGATTTAAAGTTAAAAATACTATAATTTATCCCACTCTTACACTTGTCATACTTAGTGACCCACCTATCAGCTCGTCATTGAATAGGCGAAGTTCTTCAGAAGAATCTTTTAATCCTAAAGTATAGATCAGAGGTAAATAATGATCTGGTGTTGGGACAGCATATTGTAAAAAAGTACCTTGTTTCTGATAGTCAATTATGTTTTGAAAATTACCATCTAGGAGCCAGTTGTTGGTTTTTTCCCTGGCTTCAATCGCCCAGTCCCAGCCCGCACCCACCGTATTGATGTTCTGCCAGTCGATCAATCTCAGATTGTGAACTATATTTCCGCTTCCGATAATCAGGATGCCTTTTTCCCGTAGTTTATTCAACCGTTTTGCGAGATCAAAATGATATTGCGGAGGTTGAGTGTAGTCGATACTCAATTGAATAACCGGGATGTTTGCATCAGGGTACATATGCTTAATTACAGACCATGCACCGTGATCTAATCCCCAATTGTGATCTTCTACGACCACCGAAGGAGCTAAAAGTTCAATAGTTTCTTTTGCCAATTCAGGGCTTCCGGGAGCTGGATATTCCACATCAAACAGTGCTTTCGGAAAACCTCCAAAATCATGAATGGTTCTTGGCATATCCATAGCCGTTACATATGTACCTTGAGTATACCAGTGAGCAGAAATACATAGAATAGCATTGGGAGTTGGAATTTCACTAGCTGATTTTCTGAACCCCTGAACAAACTGATTTTCTTCAATTGCATTCATGGGTGAACCATGACCCAGAAATAATACGGGCATTCTCTCTGTGTTATTGAAATGGTCACTGATGTTTTGTAAATCGTTGAGGTTCATAATAGGGTTTTTAAAAAAGAAAAAGGTTCAAGGTTTTTAGAAATCCCTGAACCTGATTATAAGTATTATGATACAATTATGCTTGCTTTACAAACTGTAGTTCACCAGCTACTTTTACCTCATCGCTTACCATTACACCTCCTGCTTCAAGCGCTGCATTCCAGTTTAATCCGAAGTCTTTTCTGTTGATTTTTCCTTCAAAAGAAAAACCAGCTTTTGTATTACCCCATGGGTCTTTATTGATACCCCCAAAATCTACGTCCAAAGTTACAGGCTTTGTGATTCCATTGATCGTAAGATTTCCGGTTATATCTCCATTCAATGCCTGAGACTCAAACGTAATGGTAGGGTTTTGCTCAGCATTGAAAAATTCTTCAGACTTTAAATGGTTATCTCTGTCTACATTGTGTGTTGAAACAGAATTGGTTTGAATCGTTGCACTGGTTTTAGCATTAGAAAACGTATCATCATCAGCTTCGATTTCTGCATTGAAATTAGTGAAGCTTCCTTTAATACTGGAAATCATCATGTGTTTTACTTTGAAAGTAATTTCACTGTGTGCCGGGTCTAAATTCCATTTTGTTGCCATTGTGTTGTATTTTTTATTTGTTATTTATATTGCAAATGTACATGAAGGCTTAAGTAGAAACCATTGATATAGGATAAGAAATGAAGTTTCTTTTGGAGCTGTTTCCCGCTATCCATTTTTACTCCTCGCTCCAATTCTGTTCCATACCCTTGCTGCGGGGTAATCATTACTATCGGGGCTATTGTTATCCCTTTTGATTACCATTTAGTATTAAAAATGCGATCAAGATATTTTTCACAAAAAACAAATCCGATATCGTGCTTGTGAATTGAACTTACAGAACTTTTTTTCTATTCTTATTCATAATCGTATTACTCCTTCATTAATTTCCATATTAAGGTAAGAAATTATTCACTTAATATGATTATATCATTTTATGAATGTTTTTAATTTAACATTTTCTTAACGGCTGACTTTTATTTCTTATTTTTGATGGATTCAATTTTATATAATGAAATTACATAAGTTTACTTTACTGATGGTGGTTTTGGGCGGTTCTTTATATGCTCAGACCCAAAAATTTACAATGGCGGAGGCTGTAAATGGGCTAAGAACAAATCTGGCAGTTAAAAATATTTCTCAATTTTCATGGTCTGAAGATGGCAAATCATATATTCAGGCCGTAAAAGGTGGGTATTTAATTACGGATTTAAAAAACAATAAGCAGGATACCCTTATTTCATTGAATCAGCTAAACAAACAATTCTCTTCAAATAAGCTGAATGCGGTTCCACAGATTAAGTTTATCAATAATACCAATGCATATTTTAATGCCAATGACCAAATGTTCTGGGTGGAAAAATCCGGAAACGACTGGAAGGTAAAAAAGACTTCGGCACTAAATGAAAATGCTGCCAATGTAAAGGTTTTTGGGGATAATCAGACCATGGCTTACACCGTAAAGAATAATCTTTATATTAACAGAAACGGAAAATCTGTTGCCGTAACCAATGATGCTGATGAAAATATCATTAACGGTCAGGCCGTTCACAGAAATGAATTTGGTATTGATACAGGAATTTTTCCAGCCCCTAATTCAGAATCTGTAGCTTTTTACAGAATGGATCAGACCATGGTTGCAGATTATCCCGTTATCGATTGGTCTGTAACTCCTGCGGTGAATCATAATATAAAATATCCTATGGCTGGGAATACCTCTCATCAGGTAAGTCTTGGTGTTTATAATATCAAAAATCAGTCTACAACTTTTTTAAAAATTGACGGAGAAAAAGATCAGTACTTAACAGCGGTTACCTGGAGCCCGGATTCTAAATATATTTTTGTGGCTGTGCTGAACCGGGGACAGAATCATATGAAAATGAATCAGTATGATGCCGAAAGCGGAAATCTTGTAAAAACATTATTTGAAGAAACAAATGATAAATATGTGGAACCTCAGCATCCGCTTGTGTTTTTTCCTAAATCCAACACTGATTTTATCTGGCAAAGTCAACGAACAGGATACAATCATTTATTTCATTTCAACTTGGAAAAAGGGTTGATCGCCCAGATTACAAAAGGAGATTGGTTGGTTACGGATATATTGGGCTTTAATGAAAAGAAAAAGGAAATATTTTTTGTTTCAACAAAAGAGACCCCTCTTGAAAGACATTTGTATAAGATCAACTGGACAAACTTTAAAATGCAGAGACTGGATGATGCGGAAGGAATGCATACAGGAGTCCTGAGCAGTGATGGAAACTATTTATTTGATGTCTATACCAATGCCAATACACCCAGAGTCGGTAATATCATTAATACAGCAACTTTAAAATACAATAATGTTTTCACCTCTGAAAATACATTAAAGAACTATCAGCGCCCTGAAATCAAAAATGTGAATTTGAAAGCGGATGACGGAACTCCTTTATACGGAAAGATTATTCTTCCGACGAACTTTGATCCTAATAAAAAATATCCGGTGATTGTTTATTTATATAATGGTCCTCACCTACAGCTGATTACCAATTCTTTCCCGGCTTCAGGAAATCTTTGGTATGAATATATGGCACAAAACGGATATATTATTTTTACTATGGATGGAAGGGGATCTTCAAACCGGGGATTAAAATTTGAGCAGGCCGTGTTCAGAAATCTGGGAACTACTGAAATGAATGATCAGATGAAAGGAGTTAATTATCTGAAGTCGCTACCTTATGTAGATACGGAAAGAATGGGGATACATGGATGGAGCTTTGGTGGATTTATGACTACAAGCTTTATGCTTCGTCAGCCTGACGTATTCAAAGTAGGAGTTGCAGGTGGACCTGTTATCGATTGGAAGATGTATGAAATTATGTATGGTGAAAGATATATGGATACTCCGCAGGAAAATCCGGATGGATATGCAAAAGCAAACCTCTTGGACAAAGTCCAGAATCTGAAAGGTAAACTTCTTATGATCCATGGAGCACAAGATGATGTAGTAGTTTGGCAGCATTCTATTAAATTTATTAAATCTGCGGTAGATAACGGGGTTCAGCTTGATTACTTTGTATATCCTGGTCATCCTCATAATGTAATAGGAAAAGACAGGGTACATTTGATGCAAAAGATTACCGATTATTTTGATCAGAACCTGAAAAAATAATCAAATTAACATACTAAAAACCACTTATTACAGTAGACTTTTATTTGTAATAAGTGGTTTTTTGATTATATAAATTCTAAAGCTTAAGAAATTAAAATATAAGAAAATTCGGTTTGAAGAATTAAAGATCTTTTTGAAAAGCAGTTTCTGAAACTTAAAAAATCAGTTTAATTTTTTTCTCTGCTTTTCGATCTTACCATTGATCAATGTTTTTGATTTTTGATTCCTGTAATTTTGATGTAAATTAAAAAATACAATATGGAATTAGGAATTGGAATGTTTGGCGACTTAGCTTTTGACCAGACAACAGGAAAATATAAAGATGCAGGAGTAAAGATCAGAGAAATTCTTGAGCAGGTAAAACTAATGGATGAGGTAGGAATTGATGTTTTCGCCATGGGAGAGCATCACCGCCCGGATTATGCAGTATCATCTCCGGAAATGGTTCTGGCAGCAGCGGCAAGTATTACAAAAAATATTAAATTGGCTAGTGGTGTTACTGTTTTAAGTTCATCAGAACCTGTAAAAGTGTATGAAGATTTTTCAACATTGGATCTGATCTCTGACGGTAGGGCTGAAATATTTGTCGGAAGAGGAAGTTTTATAGAATCTTTTCCTCTTTATGGATATTCTCTTAATGACTATGATCAACTTTTCGATGAGAAATTGGAATTGTTATTAAAAATCAATTCTGAAGAGAATGTTACGTGGTCCGGAGAGCTTCGTGCACCTATGCACAATCAGACTGTATATCCAAGGGCAAAGAATGGAGGAAAGCTTCCTATATGGAGAGCCGTGGGAGGAACTCCGCAATCGGTTCTAAGCGCAGCAAAATTAGGAATGCCATTGATTGTGGCTATTATTGGAGGAATGCCGATACAATTTAAAAATCTCGTGGAATTTTACAAGCAGGAATATCAAAAAGCAGGACATGATGTTTCCCAGATGCAGATTGCTATTCACTCTCATACTTTTGTGAGCGATGACCAAAAGGTTATTGATGGCTATTTTCATACTTATAAATCGCAGATGGACAGAATAGGGGCATCGAGAGGATGGGCTCCCTATACCAAAGCACAATATGATGGTGGGAGAAGCAAAGAAGGAGCTTTATTTATTGGAAGCTCGGATGAGGTATATGATAAGATTGCTTATATGAAGGAGGTTTTTGGTATCACCAGATTTGTGGGACATATGGATGTTGGGGATCCGGAGCATAACGTGATGATGAAATCAATAGAATTGTTTGGTAAGGAAGTACTTCCGAAGGTCAAGCTATTATAAAAAGAAACTCCATTGAATTTTCAATGGAGTTTTTATTTTTTAGTCTAGGAATTCACGGAATTTGTTTTATAGTCATTCATAATTTCTGCCAGCTTTCCGGCAGACATTCCGTAAGTATCCGGAAAAGCTCCTGTCCTCGATTTTAGTTTGGAAATATCTATGTACTCAGAATCAAAATCAATCATTACCATATTGTTAATGAAAATTCTTTTAGTGGAAAAGCCATTAATAACATGCCAGGGGATGAAAGTCGACCTGAATAATGATCTCATCTCAAAACCCTTTCGGTCAACCCTTAAATAAGAAGAATTAGGAATAAGCATGATGACATTCACAATTACACAAAGCCCGAAAAAGATAATATTAGCAAGCCCAATCCAAAGATTGGTGGTAACAATATAAAAGCCCATAATTACAAACAGTAAACTAATGATCAAAAGTATACTTTGCTTAAGCTTGCTGGGATAAAAAGTCACGGGAAGTTTCTCCATAATATTTCAAAAGTCAAATGTACTGCAAAAGGACTCAATAAACCTATATTTTAAAGCATTTCTATCAAACTTCCACGTTCCTCGTCTTTAACAATACTAAGTGATACCGGAATTTTTTCTTTAAGCTCTTCAACATGCGATATAATTCCAACAATCCTGTTTTCCTTTTGCAGTCCCATCAGTGTTTCAAAAACAATATTTACAGATTCCAGATCCTGGGTTCCAAAACCTTCATCTATAAAAAAGAAATTTTTATCAGCTTTTGTAGTAGCCTGTACACTTTCCGCCAATGCCAGTGCCAGGCTCAGAGATACCTGAAAAGCCTGTCCGCCGGATAAAGTTTTTACACTTCTCGATTTACCCTCGTTTAAATAATCAATAATTTCAAAATCATTGTTGTCATTAAGCTGCAAGCTTAGTTGATTTCTGGTCATTCTGTGGAACCTTACATTGGCATGATCACAAAGCTGTCTAAGATAGATGGAGGAAACATATTGAACAAATCCGGCTCCTTTAAACAGATTGGTCATTATTTTTAGATTATCGGACCGCTTTTGGAGTTCACTCAGGTTTTTAAGTAATGCCTCCTTTTTCTTATATTCTTTTTCCAGTCTTTCAATTTCGGAAGTTACTTTTACAACAGAATCATTAGCTTCCTTTAATTGCAGTTCAATGTCTTTCAATTGTTTCTCGGCAGCTTCAAACATCTCCTGATCATAAGAAAAATCCTTCAGCTTGATCTCCAGCTCCTGTATACCGTTTTTTAATGTTTCAAACTGAATACGGAATTGTTGGATTTGAGTCCTTGTTTTATGAACATCAATTTCGATCATCAAAATATTTTGGACGTCGGTAAGCAAACCAAAGTCTTGTTGCTGTAAAGCAACTTGTAATGCCTCTTCATTTAAGGATGTTTCTTTTGTTAATTCAGAAATTCGGATGTTTAATTGGCTCGCAATCGCTTTTTCTTCTGCGAGTTTGGGGACGATTTCTTTTTCCCGGTTGATTAAGGCTTGATATTCTTTTTCAACTGTCAGATTGGATTCAATTAATTTTTGATGAAGCTTCATAACTTCTGAATGAGATTTATCCCGATAGTCATTCCAGTCCAGGCTCTTCAGATTGGATTGGTTCGTTCTGATCTGCTCCTCCTTCTTCGCCTCTTCTAGTTTGAATTCATCTAAAGCTTTTTTATATTTTTCAAGGATTTCCTGCTCTTTTTCAAAGGTTGTCCTTTCGTGTAAGATCTTCTGGTTAATTTCTTCAATTTGCTTTTCTATGGCAAAGGATTGTTGCCGTTTAAATTCGAAATCAGTTTCACCATCAGCACTAAATTCGTTCCATATGAATCTTTGAACATGGAGTTGACTTTCCTTTTGAAGCAGATCGAAAGATTCCTGTTCCGCCTTCAGCTGATCTTCAAAGATCTTTTTTCTATCCAGAATCTTTTCAATTTCTGCTATTTCTTTTTGGATTTTGGAAATAGCATGATCATTTAATTGAATTTCTTCCTGAACTTCATTAAGCTCAGTATCTACATAATGAAATTCGATAATATGAGGATGTTCCAGAGATCCGCAAAGAGGGCAGTTCTCCCCATCATGGAGCTTTGTTGCAAAACGGGATAATTCTTTCTGAATCTTCAGGTGATCCAGTTTTTGCTGCAGATTTTTCCTTTTATTTTCTAAATTTTCTGTTTTGAGTTTGAAATCTTCTCTGAAATTTTCAGTATCAATTTTGTAAACTTTCAGATCATTAAGGATCTTAGAGATCAAATCCTGTTGATCCATCAGTTTTTGGCTTTGTTTCTGTTGCAGCTCTCTCAGGTTTCTGTTCTGGACAAACCAATTTCCGACGCTGACTAATACATTAGCCTCGATCTTTTGAGGCTTCAGCCTCTCAGCTTCTTTAGTAAGGGTATTTATTGCTGACTGTCCAAGCTTTTGTTTCTCCTCAACTTCGAAAACTTTTTCAGCACCCTTTTGTGTTCTTTCCCGAAGTGTCTTAATTTCTTCGGAAAATTGTAGCATCTGTAAGATCAGGCCAAGATCATTTTCCTGGATTTTTGATTGATCTAAAGCATCAAATTGAGCTTGAAGAGCAACAAGCTTTTCTTTGATAAGGTTAAAGCTTTTTTCCGTTTCTTCAACAGACTTTGTCCGGATTTCCAACTCCTTTTGTCTCTCAGAAATTTCACCGGAAAGCTTCTTCTTTTCATTCAATAAAGGGTCGAAAATACGAAAGGTTGTATCATAAAGATCTGTTTTCTTTTCCAGCTCATCAATTTTTGCTTTCTCAGTTGAAATCTTTTCAAAATCTTCTTTTTTTTTGACGTAAGTTTTCGAAGTCTGTTTTTAAAATTTTTAGCTGTTGATATTTTTCAGAAACTTGCAGGTGCTCTTTTTTTTACGTCACTGAATTTTTGTTGTTCTGTTTTAAGATTTTCTTTTTGTAAACGTATGTGTTCCTCATCAATTTCCTCAAATCCTTTCAATTCACCCTGAAGCTGATCTAGTTCGGACCTGTTTTTGGCATTTAAATTCGAAACATTGTTTTGCAGGTCAAACCTTTGAAGATTGAAAATCTCTTTCATCATATTGGTTCTGTCAGCAGCACCTAATTCAAGGAACTCTTTAAACTGACCCTGAGGGATAATGATGGTTCTTTTAAAATTGGAATAGCTTAATCCGATAACTTTTTCTGCATCAGAATGATCGAGCGGGATCCATTTTCCACCTTTGTTTTCATAAAAAGTAACTGAAGAGGGTTTTACATCTTCAAATTTTTTTGAATTTCTTTTAAAATCCCTGGTTGCACGAAATAACTTATTTTCATGGTTGACGAAATCGAATGCTATATAAGAACTGTTGGATTTGAGATTCATCATATTGTAAGCTCGCTTATCCCGCATATTCAATCGTTCTGTTTCTCCATACAGAGCAAAAGAAATAGCTTCCAGTATCGATGATTTTCCGGAACCCACCGAACCAAAAATTCCAAACAACCCGGCTTCCGTAAGGTTGGCAAAATTAATGGTCTGACGCTCCTGATAGGAATAGAGTCCTTCTATTGTTAGTTGAATTGGAATCATGACTGGGAATTTAAGATTTCGTTAAACAGGTTCATTAGTTCTTCATTAGCTTCCTGGCCAGCATTTTTAGACCTGAAATAATCTTTGAATAAAGTTTGTATATCCTGATTGAGATTAATTTCGTGCGGTTGGCTTTCACTAAAATCCTGATTTTTTACTTTAGGGATTAAGTGGATGATCCCTTGATGAGATTGGTAAATACGTTTTCTGTCCTCCGCCTTTAAAAAAGTATCGCTTTCCAGGGTTAATTCGATCAGCATATCGGAATTTTCAAGCAACCATGAAACCGTCTTTTCGACAGAATCAAAAACCTTTCTTACCAATGGCTTGCCGGTTTTTAAAGCGATTCTTTCATAAGAAACCTCTTTACCCGGTTCTGCTTCGATGATATTTATATATTTTGTTTGCCCTGCTTCACTAAAACTATAGCATAAAGGTGAAGACGAATAAACAACTGGTTTTTCTTTTGTTCCGATATTTTGAAAACTGTGTAGATGTCCTAAGGCTGTATATTGAATCTGGTCAGGAATAATATCTGAATAGATGAGGTCCGCGGTACCAATTTTAATGGGTTTCTCACCTTCGGGCTCTTCCAGAAGTTCTGCACCTCTTTTATTCATGTATAAATGAGCGCATAAAATATTAACACCATTCTCATCGCAAAATTCTTCTGCGAGCTTTTTCCAGCTTTCCGCTAAAATCTTATTAAGTTCTTCCTCTTTATTTTCACCAAAATATTCTTTTAACCGGATCTCATTGGCATAGGGAGTATGCATGATCCGAACAGGAAAGCTTATGTCTTTTAGGTGTAATTCAATCAATCCTTCAGCTGAATTTGAAATTTTAAAATTTTCTAATTCAAAGGGAGTTACTTTAGCCTTTGGATGACCTATTAAAATAATTCCACATTCTCTTGCAAGTGGATCCGGTGCATCAATTAAATTCGGAGAATCATGATTTCCAGAGATCGCGACGACCGGGCGCTTTCCATTTAATGATAAACGTTTTAAAGTTTTGTAAAACAACTCGACTGCTTCAACACTTGGGTTAAAATTGTCAAAAAGATCTCCGGCAACAATTATGAGATCTACTTTTTGGGCATCAGCTATCTGAACAATCTCATCCATTACCTGAACTTGTTCTTCCAGACGTGAAAACCGATCCAGACGTTTTCCTAAATGCCAGTCGGCAGTATGCAGAATTTTCATATCTCAAATGTAAGAAACAAAAAAGGGAAAGAGAAATTTAGAGAGGAATTCTATAATTTGAACAGGTTGATCTTGCTTTTTTAGTAGAGGGGGGCTGATTACAAAATTATTTCTATTGTAAATTATGTCCCCGAATTAATGATTCAAAAGGTAGGTCAGGAATCCTCTTTCAAAATCTCACAGTATTATTAGTACTTTTGTAAAAAAAAAAGATGGAACAATCCAAAGACCCGCTACACGGAAAAAGACTGGATACAATTCTGGAAGAACTTGTGGAATATTATAACGGATTTGAGAAGCTTGGAGAACAAATTAACATCAAATGTTTTACGGATAATCCGAGTATCAGCTCTTCTCTGAAGTTTTTAAGAAAAACGGACTGGGCAAGGGCTAAAGTTGAAAGTCTGTATCTCTTTGTATTGAGGCAGAAAAAAAAGGATCAGACAAGGAATAAAAACTAGAAAAACTCAATATGGATTGAAGATTTTCTCAGTACTTTTTCTGTAAATCAAAAGTAGTATATTTGTGCTGTTAATCGTGAAAGGACTCACGAAAAAAAGATAAAAATATGACAATCGAAAACAATCATGTTGTAGCTGTAAGTTATATACTTCACACTATCGAAGAAGACGGAAGTAAAATTCTTGTAGAAGAAACAACAGCAGAAAACCCACTTACATTTTTACATGGTGTAGGAATGATGATTCCAAAATTTGAACAAAATATCCTTGGTTTGAAAGCTGGTGATAAAGTATCCTTTACTATTCTTCCTGAAGAAGCTTATGGTGAAAGACAACCGGATGCCATTGCACAATTACCGATTGACATGTTTAAAGAATCCGGTGTACCTCCTGTAGGAGCTATTTTACCTTTGTCCGATAATCAAGGGAATAATTTTCAGGCATTGGTAGTAGAAGTTACTCCAGATGTTGTAATTGCAGATCTTAACCACCCTATGGCTGGAAAAGTATTAGATTTTCAAGTGGAAATTTTAAATACACGTCCAGCTACGGAAGAAGAGTTATCACATGGCCATTCTCATGGGATCGACGGAACAGATGTTCACTAAAAAATAAAAATGTCCGATTTTTCGGACATTTTTTTTTATAATCAGTTCAGCTAAGTATTTTAATCTAAAAATTCTCCGGAAACATAGTACCATCGATCGTGCATTTTCTGGAAAACAGAAAATTCATGATGAACTTGTGGATTTCCATCCTGATCAATGTAGTGGGCTTTAAATTCCACATGGTTCAAAGCAGGTGTCCGGATAATTTCAAGTTGTACCCATTCATTAATCTCTCCCCATTCCTGCAGATCTTTTTTATTGTGGTATTTACGTTTTCCGGGTAGAGTAGTTTCCATAAGATATTCACCATTTGGGATTGCAAAAGCCGAAAATCTGGAGCGCATTAATGCTTCGGCAGTTGGAGCATGCTTCTCTCCGGTGTGATAGGGTTTGCAACATTCAGCGTATAATTTACCCGAACAACATGGACAATTCATTTTTCAATTTTTTAAAATACAAAAATCATGATTTTTTATCATAATACCACAAATTTCACATTATGTATTTTACAAATAAAAAGCATTCAAATTAATGAATGCTTTTCAATTATTATTTAATAAACCCTCTGTTTCTCAATAAAGGTTTTATATCCGGATCATGTCCTGTAAAATCTCTGAATGCCTGGTTCAGGTCTACAGAGTTTCCTACAGAAAGAATGTATTTCCTGAAACGGTCTCCATTTTCTCTTGTTAAGCCGCCATTATTTTTGATCCATTCCCAGGCATCATTATCTAATGTTTCAGACCATAAATAAGCATAATATCCCGCTGAATATCCACCGCCCCAGATGTGCGCAAAATAAGGTGTATGATATCTCGGTGGAACAGTAGCCAGATTAAATCCATGCTTGGCAAGGGATTGTTTTTCAAACTCCAGAACAGGAATAAGCTGACTTTCATTTGTTACTGTGTGCCAATCCATATCCAGTTCTGCTGCCGAAACCAATTCGGTAGTCATGTACCCCTGATTAAAAGTTCCCGCTTTTTTGATCTTATCAACCAATGCTTGTGGGATAGGTTGCTTAGTTTCATAATGAAGGGCATAGTTTTTCAGAATAACAGGATCCAGAGCCCAATGTTCATTAATCTGTGAAGGGAATTCTACAAAATCTCTAGGGACATTAGTCCCGGAAAGAGAAGGATACTTCTGGCTTGCAAACATTCCGTGTATTGAATGTCCGAATTCATGGAACATGGTAGAAACATCATCATAACTGATCAATGAAGGTTTACCGGGTGCCGGTTTCTGGTAATTGTAGCAATTTACAATCACAGGTTTTGTTCCTAAAAGGTAAGATTGTTCAACAAAGTTACTCATCCATGCACCTCCGTTTTTAGAATCTCTTGTGTAAAAATCAAGATAATAAATAGCAATTGATTTTCCGTCGTGGTCAAAAACCTCATATGTTACCACATCAGGATGATAGGTTGGAAGGTCAGTTCTTTTTTTGAACGTAAGCCCATAGAACTTTTCGGCAGCATAAAAAACTCCTTTTTCTAAAACTGTGGTTACTTCAAAATAAGGTTTGATTTGATTTTCATCCAGATCAAATTTTGCTTTTCTTACCTGTTCTGCATAGAAATTCCAATCCCAAGGCTCTACTTTAAAGCCTCCTTTTTGCTGATCGATAAGGTCCTGGATATCTTTTGCTTCACGTCTTGCAGTTTCTACTGCTGGAGTTGCAATCTGATTCATCAGTTTAGTAGCTGCTTCCGGCGTTTTAGCCATCTGATCCTGGAGTTTCCATTCTGCAAAGCTTTTTTTTACCAAGGATCTGGGCTTTTTTAAGTCTTAGTTTAGCTAGTTTTTCGATAGTTTCCCTTGTGTCATTGGCATCTCCTTTTTCAGCTCTAAACCATGAAGCCTTGAATAGTTTTTCACGGGTAGCTCTGTTTTTAAGATTCTGTAATAGCGGCTGTTGTGTTGTATTTTGTAATGCTAATAAATACTTGCCGGGTTGTCCTGCTGTTTTTGCATCCGCTGCTGCTGCTTCAATTTCATCAGCAGAAAGGCCATCAAGTTCCTTTGCGTCCGAGAAGAAAACACCTCCCTGCTTTCTTGCTTCCAGTAATTTATTGGAGTATTGAGTGGAAAGCGAGGCCAGTTCCTGGTTTACCTGTTTTAATTTTTCTTTATCCGCCGCAGAAAGATTAGCACCAGCGATCTCAAAATTCTGCTTATAATATTGTAATAATCTCTTACTTTCAGAATCTAAACCATCCTCTTTAATAGATTGTATTCTTTTGTAAAGATTGTCATTAAGATACATTTTATCAGAGTGTGCTGCAAAAACCGGGGCGTATTCTTCATCCAGTGATTGTAATGTGGGATTAGTATTTGCGCTTGTTAAATTCGAAAATACAATCAGGGCTCTTTTTAATACCTCCCCGCTTTTCTCCAAAGCGACAATTGTATTTTCAAAAGTAGGCGTTGCCGGATTGTTTGCAATTTTAACAATTTCAGCATCATGCTGTTTTAATCCAAAATCAAAAGCAGGTTTAAAATCTTCATTCTTAATCTTATCAAATTCCGGAGCTTCGTACTGAAGCTTACTTTTTTTCATAAATGGATTTGAAGAAAGAGAAGAATCTGGTACAGGAACTTCCTGTTGAGTATCGGTTTTTTTCATTGTAGTACAAGAGTAGTTAAATGCCAAGGCAGAAATTAATAATACCGATGAAATATTTTTCATAAAATTACTTATTATTGAAGCATAAAGATATTAAAAACTAAACTATAATAGCCGCTTTCCGGTAAAGTCTTTCCTGAAAATAACATGGTCGCAGAATTTAAATCAAAAATATAAGATTTTACCTTTGATCAGTTTTAGGAATGTAATTAACTAAACAGTTGTAATATTTTTTATACTTTAGTTGTTATTAATATAAAAGAATACTAAAACTTAAATTAAAAAATTAATACATATGAAAACGACGACTCTTTTTATTTTTTCAACTTTAATAGCAGTGTCTGCATGTAATGAAAAATATGACAGGAAAAACAAGGAAAAAAGTGATTGGGTTTCAAAGGTAGTGGACAAAGGAAGCGGCCCTATCAGAGAGAAAGAATTTAAAGGCGAGTTCGATGAAATTGAGGTTTCTCAGGCTATTGATGCTGAGATTATAAAATCTGAAACTGAAAGAGTAGTGATCTCTGCACCAGAGAATCTTATTGATGAAATCCTTGTAGATAATACGGGTGGGAAACTTCATATCCATTATAAACCGGGAATCAGAGTGATGAATCAAAATAATGTTACCGCTAAAATTTATGCCAAGGATTTTACCAAGCTTGACGCAAATTCTGCCGGAAAAATCACAGTTAAAGATAAATTTACCCAGGAGAAAACGGATATAGAAATTTCCAGCGCGGGAAGTGTTACCGGAGATCTGGAAGCGAATAATTTTGAAATTTCAGCGGGTAGCAGCAGTAGTTTTGAAGGAAAAATCTGGGCTGTTGACTTAGAAATTGATGCTTCTTCAGCTGCAAGCATCTCATTAACGGGGAAATCTAAAAATGCAAATATTACATCCTCTTCAGGAAGTAGCGTATCTGCAGAGCAGGTTCTTGCAGAAAATGTAAAAGCAGAAGCTTCCAGCGGAGCAAGCGTAGAGATAAGCGCTACATCCAAAATAGATGCTAATGCATCTTCAGGCGGAAGTATCGATGTTCACAAAAAAGGAAATGTAACTTCTGTAAATAAAGAAGAGAGTAGTGGAGGAAGCGTTAATATACACTAGGTATTAATCTTCAGTATCCTCTTCTTCTTCAACGGATGAGGCACCTTCCCAATCTTTATTATCGAAACTAAGATTATCAAATGCCAATAGCTCCTCCTCTCTTTGGAGGAGTTCTTTTGTCGTAAACAGGAGCAGTTCATCTTCTTCTTTTATTTTTGCCAGCCTTCTGATAGATGCTTTATCTATGGCCATAAATCTCTTTCCGAGACGTCTGGCAGCATATTTTCTCATGCCTGTTTCATGAAGAACGTCTATAGCCATGTCTACAGCTGTGCCCAATGTTTCTCTGTAAATTTTATCAACACCTTTATTGAGATAGCTGTATGCATCAATTCTGTTTTTAGCTCTTACAAAAATTTTCACATCGGGATAATGCTCACGGACAAGATCAGCAATAAACATATTATCATTAGGATCATCAAGACAAAGGACCAGTATCTCGGCATCTTCAATTCCTGCTGCACGTAAAATCGGAATACGGGTTGCATCACCATAATAGACCTTAAAACCATAGCTACGCAACAATTTTACCCGATCAGAATCTCTGTCCAAAACAGTCGCTGAAATCTTATTGGCTTTTAAAAGCCGTCCTACCGTACTTCCAAAGTGGCCGAACCCAACAATAATAATTTTCTTTTGTGCAACATCGCTCCCCAGAATATTAAAATCGTGATCAGTATCCGGTTCTTCTTTGATAAATTTAGGTGTGAAAAATTTGTCATTTACAATCAGAAGAAAAGGAGTAATACACATTGTAATGGCTGTTACTGCCATAAGTTGGTCATTTAATTCAGGACCGAGTAGGTAAAGATCAGATGCGTAATTTATAAGGACAAAAGCAAACTCTCCGACCTGGGAAAGGGCAAACGCATAAAACAGACTTTGAGGGGTGTCTATTTTAAAGAATTTTCCGATAGCATAGAGAACTATAAACTTTACGATCAAAACTGCAAAAACAGTACTGAATATAAATAAAGGATCATCCTGGATGATATTGAAATTCATCGTTGATCCTACACTGACAAAGAAAACCGCGAGCAATAAACCTTTAAAAGGGTCGATCTGTGCTTCCAGTTCATGTCTGAATTCACTGTTTGCAAGCATGACACCTGCAAGGAAAGCACCCAATGCCGGAGACAGACCAATGGCAACCATAAGTTCGGCAACTCCAATAACAAGAAATAGGGAAGAGGCTGTTAACAATTCGGTCATTCCGGATTTCGAAACATATCTTAAGAAAGGAACAAATACATACCTTCCCAACAGAATAAGGATTGCTACTCCAAAAAGTACCGTTGCAGCCTGTAGCCACTCAGGAAGTTTCTGAATAATCACCTGTATTTCATTGTTATGGTTTCTTGGTTTATAATGTGCTATTACAGGCAGTATGGCAAGAATGGGAATTACAGCAATATCCTGAAATAATAAAGTGGAGAAAGAGGCTTCTCCTGCTGTAGTTTTGAGGTTGTTCTTTTCCTGTAAGGTCTGCAATACAATAGCGGTAGATGACAAAGCGAAACACATTGCTACAGCAGTAGCCTGGTCTGCTCTCCATCCAACACTGATGAAAACCAGAATGAGCAGGGAGATGGTGAGAACCATTTGGGTTAATCCCAATCCTATAATCTTTTTCCGCATTTCCCAGAACTTCCTGGGTTCCAGTTCTAATCCTACTAAAAATAAAAGCATGATTACGCCAAACTCACTCGCATGCATGATGTCATTGACATTCTTGCCTGTGAGCTTAAGTACGTAAGGACCAATAATGATTCCTCCTGCAATATATCCAATGACGGAGCTTAACCCAAATTTCCTGGCAAGTGGAACCATAATAATGGCTACACCCAGAAAAAGTAACGTGTTAATTGCTAAAGAAGATTCCATATATTATTTCATTGATTCAATAGTTCCATAAACTCTTTTTTATGAAGAATAATTTCCTTTTTAGTAAGCTTATTGGCTTCATAAACGATTTTAATATTTTTGATATTGGCTTTAAAAACATTTAAAGAAACAATTAATCCACTGATCAGCTCGTCAATCGTGTATTGATATGTTCCTGTTTTGGTAAAAGACCGTTCTTTCCCTCCTGTTGTGACCAGAATGTATACCTCTTTGCCTTCAAGGGGATTATATTCCCCTTCTTTAAGCCAGTCTCGATCAAAAACCTCATCAATCCATAATCTCAACAAAGGAGGCATTCCAAACCAGATAATCGGAAACTGAAAAATAAAACGGTCATAATTTTTCAGTCGTTTTCTTTCTCTAAAGGCAGCAATGTGAAAATCCGGATAATCTTCATAAAGATCACGAAGCGTGAAATGCTGATGACGAACATAGAAATTGATAAGCTCTACATTCGAGTTTGAATGTTCCAGATAAGGATGTGCAAAAACCACCAATGTCTTTTTCATAATCCTGTTTTCAGTAAATATATTAAAAAATTAATAGAAAAACGATAGTTTTTAAGAGGTTTTGTTAATTTATTAATACAAAAACTTAAATTTTTTATTAAAATAAAGCAATAAAATGTTCTTATTTTAGTGTTTTAAATAAAAAAAAAATCAGTCATTATATGGCTGATTTTATATTTTGTTAATGTGTATGTTACCACCCTCCGGATGCACCTCCTCCGCCAAAACTTCCACCTCCTCCGAAGCCGCCAAATCCACCTCCTCCGGAACTTCCGCCACCAAAGCCTCCACCGCCGAAGCTGCCCGGGAAAGGGAAGAACCCACCAGGGTAATTTCTGCGTCCTCTTCTGTTCAGGATTACATCGTCATCATCATTATTTCCGCCACCACCTCCTCGGTTTCCGAAGAGAATAGCCAGAATAATAAATATGACGAAAGCAATGATAAGAACTCTCAATGCCTTTCCATTTCCTTCCCCTGTTGCCGGTTCATTTACAGGCTTAAATTTCCCCTGAACAGCTTCCATAATGGCTGAAGTACCGCGGTTTATCCCTTCATACCACAATCCTTGCCTGAAGTTAGGAGTTACAATATAATCCAGTATTTGTCCGGAAACTGAGGCGGTAAGATATTGTTCTACTGCTCTTCCCTGCTGTATAGACATCGTCCTGTCCTGAGTTGCTATAAGAAAAACAATTCCATTATCTACCCCTTTCTTTCCGATTCCCCATTTTTCACCAAACATTGTTGCCAGAAAATTGACATCTTCTCCTTTTGTACTTGGAATAATAATCACCTCAATTTCTGTAGATGTCGAATCTGCGAATTTGATCAGCTTATTATTAAGATCATCTTTTTCCTGTTGTGAAAGCAGGTTAGCTTCATCATATACAGGATATAAAACAGCTGGTTTTTTAGGAATGGTATATTGTGCTGATACAAAAGTGTAAAAGCAGATCAATAGAAATGAAAATACTGATTTAAGAGAACGTAATTTCATTGGGGAGTTCATTGGGATTTTCTCCTTCTACAGGAAAATATTTTTTTAATTCAATACCAGTCTCAAGAATGGCACTCTTCAAAGCTTTGTAATAATTTCCCTTGGCAAATTCAGAAGTTATATAGTCATGCAGGTGGTCCCAGAAATACTGATGTACTTTTTCATGAATTCCCGTATCACCAATAATGGTAAGGTATTTTTGTTCAAAATTAACATGGAAAAGTACTGCATTTCTATGCGTGGTTTTGTGCATACCAAGCTTTTTAAAAACTTCCAGCGCTGTTTGGGCATGCTGGGTTTCCGTATGGGAATCTATATGCACTCTGATCTCACCTGTAGAATTCTCTTCCGCAGACTGAATAGCTTCCACCAGGGAAGCTATTTGTTGATTTGTCAGGAAATTGCTCATTATTCAGAGAAAACTTCTGGTGCTTTATTAGCTCCGGCTTCTGCTTTGAAATAAGGTTTTTCTTTAAAGTTTGTAAAATTCGCCAAAATATTATTTGGGAAAGTTTTTATCGTAGTGTTATAATCTTTCGCAGCATCATTGAAATAAACCGTTTCAGATCTGATACTGTTTTCAATTGCGGTGTATTCTCTTTGGAAATTGATGTACTGCTGATCAGCCTTTAAATTAGGATATGATTCTACCACAGCCATTAATCTGCTTAAAGCTCCTGATAATTCTCCCTGTGCAGCCTGAAACTTCGCAAGGTCAGCTTCTGTCATATTGGTAGGATCAATATTTATAGAGGTCGCTTTCGAACGGGCTTCTATTACTTTGGTTAAAGTTTCCTGTTCAAATTTAGAATATGATTTTACCGTTCTTTCGAGGTTAGGAATCAGGTTGGCTCTTTTCTGATAAACAGTCTCTACATTAGACCATTTGCTGTCAACATTCTGTTCTTTTGTTACGAAATTATTATATCCGCTTTTTCCCCAGAAGAAGATTACGGCAACAATGATAAGGAGAGCAATGCCAATAGTTCCGGCGCTCAAACAGCCTTTATTTTTCATAGTTTATTTTTTTAAATTTTTTGTGCTAATCAAATATACAAATTATGTGCTAATTTTGTGGAAAATTATTTGAATGACAACAATTGTGGTAGCAATGGGGGAGAAAAATGAAATTGGTTTTAATAATCAGTTACTCTGGCATCTTCCGAAAGATCTAAAACATTTTAAAGATATAACTTCCGGACATCCGGTAATCATGGGAAGAAAAACCTATGAAAGCATCGGGAAGCCACTTCCTAACCGTACCAATATTGTTATTTCAAGAAAAAAAGATTGGTTTGAAGAAGGAATCCTGATCGTGGGCAGTATCAAGGAGGCTGTAAAATTTGCCAAGAAAATTGATGAGGAGATCTTTATAATAGGCGGAGGAAACATATATGAACAGACGATGGATGTTGTGGACAAGCTTGAAGTAACTTTAGTAAAAGCAGATCTTGAAGCGGATACCTTTTTTCCAAAAATAGATGGTAAAATCTGGGCAAAAACAAATGAAATTTGCCATGAAAAGGATGAAAAGAACCCGTATGATTTCTGTTTTCAAACGTTTGAGAGGATTAAAAGTAAACAGGAGTAGAATTCTGACGGCTAAGTTCTAGCTTCTAACCTCTAAATTTTTTATCTTTGCACTTCTAAAATTGAATAATGAATAAATACATAAAAATTGTAATCGCAGCTCTTCTTATATTGGGTGGACTTGCCATGATGATTTTCACAAGAAATTTAGGTTGGGGAATTGTAATCTTTCTTCTTTCAGCTTTGCCGATCTTTCTTTTCTTTAAAAATGAATATATCCTTTTGGCTTTCTGGCAATTGAGAAAACAGAATATGGAAAAAGCTGTAACTTATTTAGACCATATCAGGAACTATCAGACACAGCTTCATAAATCTCAATATGGTTATTTCCATTATCTGCAGGGATTAACTCTGGCTCAGGAACATCCTACCAAAGTTGAGCCTTTAATGAGGAAAGCACTTGAGTACGGTTTAAATATGAAACATGACAGAGCAATGGCTACTTTAAATCTTGCTGCTTCTGCCATTTCTAAAGGAAGAAAACAGGAAGGACAGAAATTATTGGAAGAAGCTAAAAGATTGGATAGTGCAGGAATGATGACAGATCAGATCAAAATGATGAAAGATCAGTTGAAGATGCCGACAATGCAGAAACATATGCATAACCCTAATATGAGACAAAGAGGAGGGAAAATAAGATAATCGATTCCTTACCATAAAAAATAAAGGCAGAAAGTTTACTTTCTGCCTTTTTATATTGTTTTGTATGATCTACATTTCCGAATTGTGGTCATATCCGTAGAACTTAGGCATCTGCCAGTGGTATTTTACCGCCAGTGTACGGATCACCACTATCAGAAGGATCGTAAAAATCTGGATAAAAGTGTAGGAAAGGTTAGAATATTTTGTCATCAGTAAGAAAGCAGCTCCGCCAAAAATACAGGCTGTAGCATAAATTTCTTTTCTGAAGATCAGAGGTATCCTGTTGAGTAAAATATCCCGGATAATCCCTCCGAAACAACCTGTAATAGTTCCGAGTCCGATGCATATCAAAGGATGGATGTCTGCATTTAAACCTTTCTGGATACCTATAATGGTAAATAAGCCGAGTCCCAGGCTATCAAAAATAAATAAGGTAACCTGAAAGTTTTTTTCAAAAGATTTAAAGACCATCGTAAATATGCTCGTCATAATAATAACAGCGCAGGTCAGTAAATCATGCATCCAGAATACCGGAATATCCAGAAGCAGATCCCTAACAGTTCCTCCTCCCACTGAAGTTACGAAAGCTATAATGAGAACTCCAAAAGGATCAAGTCGTTTTTGCATAGCAGCAAAGCTTCCCGACATCGAGAAGGAAATTGTCCCCAATACTTCTATGGCAAAATTGAACTGTTCGTGCATATATTTTGAATGATATCTGATAATAGATTGATGGTTCTTCCATAAGCAAATCCTTTACCATTTATCACTGATCAACCGTTATTTATTTTTTTGTCTTCTCTACTCTTACCGCTTCAGGAACCAGAAGTTCATACTCTCCGTTGTGGTTGATGATTTCCCTTACAATGCTGCTGCTGATAAAAGATTTTCCTGATGAAGTTAATAAAAATACAGTTTCAAGCTTCTTATGGGCCAAAGTTCTGTTGGTATGGGCAATTGCTTTTTCAAATTCAAAGTCTGCAGGATTTCTTAATCCGCGGATTATGTATTGTGCATTTTTTTCAAAACAATAATCAACAGTAAGGCCTTCAAAATAGTCAACCTCTACGTTGGGAAATTCTGCAACAGAATTCTGGATAAATTCCATTCTTTTTTCAAGCGGGAACATGTATTTCTTTTGGGAATTCTGTCCGATGGCAATAATTAATTTATCAAAAAGGGGAGCGGCTCTTTCTATAATGTCATAGTGACCTAGAGTAATAGGATCGAATGATCCCGGAAAAACAGCAATTTTCATAATTAGTTTGGTTTTTTCGCTAATGCTTTTTCAACTTCATTTCCACAAAGATCCATTATGGATATACCGTAATGTTTTGCCTGCTGTGGAAGAATACTTGCCGGAGAAAATCCCGGGTTTGTATTCATTTCGAGCATATAAGGAATGCCGTCCATCAATATATATTCACTGCGTGAAAAACCACTCATTCCTAAAGAGTCATAGGCCTTTTTTGAAATTTCTTCAACTCTTTTTGTTGTTTCTTCGTCAATTCTTGCAGGGGTTATTTCTTCTGAAGCACCTTCGTACTTGGCTTCATAATCGAAGAATTCATTGGTAGGAACAATTTCCGTAATCCCCAAAACAATTGTCTCTCCTTTAAAATCAATTACCCCTACAGATACTTCCATTCCATCCAGGAAGCTTTCTATTAAAATTTCATGATCTTCCTTAAATGCAACTTCTGTCGCCGGAAGTAATTCGGACTTTTCTTTTACTTTAGTAATTCCTAATGATGAACCGGATTGGTTAGGCTTTACAAATAGGGGAAGACCAAGATAGTCTACTATTTCATCAACATTAATATTTTCACCCTTTCTCAGATAAATACTTTTTGCTGATGGGATACCATATTTGGACAGAACTGCTAAAGTGTCCTTTTTATTAAAAGTTAAGGCACTCTGATAAAAATCACAACCCGTATAAGTTTGCCCTATAGCATCCCAGTAGGCCTGAAGTATGCCGTTCTCACCAGGTGTTCCGTGAATGATATTAAAGCATACATCAAACTTCAATTGCTCATTATTTTCCAATGTTACAGAGAAGTCTCCTTTATTGATCGGATATTCCTTTTCGTTCTGATCCAGAAAATACCACTTATCCTTTAAAACAACTACTTTATATACATCATACAGATTCCTGTCCAACGAATCATAAATTAATTGACCGCTTTTCAGGGAAACTACGTATTCATCAGAATATCCGCCCATAACTACGGCAACACTTTTTTTGCTCATAACCAAATAGTATCAATTAAGGCAAATTTAATCATTTTATGTAATGCAACAGGTGAAAATCCGAAATTTTGAAACCAAATATGAAATGTGATAAATAAAAAGTACATTCTAAAATTATTAGCTATATTTGCCATTATAATTAAAGTATTTTTAAGTATGCTTAAATCACTTTTCAACTGGAAAGTTTTACTGAATTTGTTAATAGCCATCGGTGTTTTTATAGGGTTGGTATGGCTTACATTTCGTTGGTTAGAATACCATACGAATCATGGTCAGGAAATTCCGGTTCCCAATGTTGTAAACAAATCCGTTCATGAGGCGGTAAAAATATTAGATGATGCCGGTCTGGGCTATGAAGTAGATAGTGCTGCTTATGATCCAAAATACAAACCTTTCCAGGTTTTAAAGATGTCTCCTACTCCTGGTTCCCATGTAAAGGATGGAAGAGCTATTTATCTGATCGTAAACCCGAGAAGCTGGGCTCCGGTTGCAATTCCTGATGTTATTAACAAATATTCAGGTCTGGCTTTCCAAAGGATAGATCAGGTAGGTCTGAAAGTGGGAGATACTATCTTCGAGCCTAGCATCCAGAAAGATGCAGTACTTAGAATTTTATTTAAAGGAAACCCTATGAAACCAGGATCGCTGATTCCTAGGTTCTCAACGATAGATGTAGTAGTTGGTTCAGGACCCATGAGAAATATATCTATTCCTAATGTAGTTGGCTTAACGGTAAAAGAGGCCAGAGCATTAATTACAAGAAGTATGTTTGAAGTAGGACTGGTAGAACATGAAGATGGAGGTAAAGATGAATCTGATATTATCTATTATCAGGATCCTGCTGCAGGAGATGTAAGAGATCAGGGAATGCAGATGGACCTCTGGGCAAGTAAAAAGACTCCGGCAGAATTGCGTTCTAAAATAGAAGAGCTGAACTCCGTATACCGTATGAAGGTAGATACTTCGTTGCCACCTATACAATATGAAGAAGTTCCTGTTCATCAGCAGCCTGTTTACGAACCAGTTCCTGTACCACCAGTGGTTCATAAAAAAAATTGAACCTGCTAAAACGGAAGTTTCTAAAACTCCGGTTTCAAAACCTGCGACTGCTGATACGAAGCCGAAAACAACAACCGAAAGTAAACCTAAGAGTACAACAACCAATACTCCTGCGGGAAATAATAATGCTGGAAATAATAAAACAGCAACAAATGGTACACAACAGCCAGCTCAAAAGCCAAAGGCTAAGAAAGTTGTAGTAGAGTAGTTACCATTTATTATTAAAAATACAGGCTTCAACTTATCATGTTGAGGCCTTTTGTGTAAAAAATAAAAATCATGACAGAAGATAACGAGGATTTTTTTGATGAAGAATTATTGGATTCCAACAATATTGATATTGATGAGGAAAATAAAGGACTGTATGAGCATTTCAATATTACTGTCGATAAAAACCAGGAGCCTTTAAGAATAGATAAGTTTTTACTGATTTTCAGGCAGAATTCTTCAAGAAATAAAATTTCGCAAACGTGCAGAGCAGGTAACGTTGTCGTAAACGGAACTCCTGTAAAACAGAATTACCGTGTAAAGCCGGGAGATCAGATTTCTGTTCTACTGGCCCATCCTCCAAGAGAAAATGTAATTATCCCTCAGGATATTCCGATTAATATTGTTTATGAGGATGATGATCTTGTTGTTGTAGATAAAGAACCCGGAATGGTTGTGCATCCTGGATTTGGAAACTGGGATGGTACTTTGGTAAATGCTCTTGCATTTCATTTTGCCAAAAATGGTGAGAAATCTGATCTGGATAGAGTAGGCCTTGTTCACAGGATTGATAAAGATACCTCGGGTCTACTGGTTATCGCCAAGAATGAATATGCATTAAGCTTCCTTGCCAAACAATTTTTTGACAGAAAGACGAAAAGATTATATTGGGCTTTTGTATGGGGGAATGTACAGGATGATGAAGGTACTATTCGGGGGCATATAGGGCGTCACCCTAAGAACAGGATGCAGATGTCGGTTTACGAGGATGGAAGCCACGGGAAGCATGCGGTTACGCATTATAAGGTTTTGGAAAGATTCAGATATATGACCTGGGTAGAATGTAAACTGGAAACGGGAAGAACCCATCAGATCAGGGCTCATTTTAAACATATTGGCCATACCCTTTTCAATGATGAAAGATATGAAGGTCATACGCCTTTAAGAGGAGTGAATTTACCTAAATATAAGCATTTTATTAAAAATGTTTTCGAAATCCTGCCAAGACATGCACTTCATGCCCATACCTTAGGTTTTATACATCCTACCACTAAACAGGAATTGTATTTTGAAAGCCCAATGCCTCAAGATATGGCGGATGCTGTAAAAAAATGGAGAAATTATTTGGAAAACTAAAAATATATTGAGATTTTTTTTATATTTGTTGAATTGAAATCAAGATTTGTTATGAGAAAACTATATGCTATAGTGTGTTTGGCTCTTTTGTCAAATGCATACAAAGCACAAGAAACACTACCATATTATCAACAATATCTTTTGGATGGTGAGTTCCTGTTCAACCCGGCACAATACGGTAAAACAGATTATGTTCAGCTCAACCTCAATTATCAACAGCAATTTTCAAAATTTAATGAGTCTCCTAATGTGCAGTCAGTAGGGATCAATGCTAACATTTTTGATAGAGTTGGTGCAGGGATATCTGTTTTTAGAGATAGTAATGGTCCTATTTCAGCAGGAGGTATTACAGCGGGTGCTTCTTATTTTATTCCGCTTAGTAGTGAAGGAGAGAGAAAAGATCAGTTCTCATTCGGTACCAGTGTTAGTTTTTACAATATGAATTTTGATTATACTAAAATCAATACTGAAGATGGGTATGATCCTTTATTGCAGGGTACGGAGAGTAATATTTTCATGGCATATGCCAACTTTGGTTTAGCCGCGACTTTTAGAAATATCTTTGCCGGAGTATCGGTTAATGATATTGCTTTGACGAATGACGAATCTATTGTGAATGGTCGTGAGCCTTCTCCTATCAAGTTCTTCTTAAACTTAGGATATGACTGGCATTTCGCAGATAATATGTACGTTACACCATCTGCATTAATCAATTTGAATACGAATTCTACAAGAACAATTGATTATAACTTGATGGCCACATTCTTTAATGATATCAATTCATTCTCTTTTGGGGTAAGTTACAGATCAGTTCAGAACAGATTTGATAACCAGCAATTAAGTATTTCACCACTAGTAAAAGTAAGATTCAATAAGTTTATGATCGGAGCAACTTATAATTTAGGTTTGTCTGATATTCAGACTTATGGAGGAAACAGCTTTATGATCGGATTAGGTTATAACTTCGATAACTTTATTAATCATAGAGGATATAGATATTAATCAATTTAATTTAAATAAATTTGAGCTCTGAATTTTTCAGAGCTTTTTTTATGATTTATATTCACATTCCTTTTTGTAAACAAAAGTGTAGTTATTGTAATTTTCATTTTTCAACATCTTTACAGTCTAAAGATGAGGTGCTTTCTGCTATTAAGAAAGAACTTTTTTTAAGGAAAGATGAATTACATAATACAACACTACAGTCGTTGTACTTTGGTGGCGGAACACCTTCAATCCTATCAGGAGATGAGATCAATTCAATTGTTGATGAGGTATTGAAGTATTATAGTTTTGAAAAGGATGTAGAAATTACTTTGGAAGCCAATCCGGATGATCTGGATAAGACCTTCCTGAGAGATCTCTCAAAATCACCGGTTAACCGATTGTCAATCGGAACGCAAAGCTTTTTTGATGATGACCTTAGGTTGATGAACCGTGCTCATAATGCTTCACAGGCAGAGGATTCTATTAAGAGAGCACAGGATTTCGGTTTTGAAAACCTGAGTATTGATCTGATCTATGGATCTCCCACTTCTAATTTGGAAATCTGGAAAGAAAATCTGAATAAAACAATTGCCCTGGATGTTCCTCATATCTCTTCTTATGCACTGACCGTAGAGCCTAAGACGGCATTGAACGACTGGATTTTGAAAGGGAAAGTGGCTACACCAAAAGAAGAAGAGCAAAATAGAGAGTTTTATTATTTGTCAGACTTTTTAAAAGATAATGGTTTTGATCATTATGAGGTATCTAATTTTGCTAAACCAGGATTTTATTCAAGGCACAACTCGTCTTATTGGAAGTATAAAGAATATTTGGGACTAGGACCCTCAGCCCATTCATATAACGGAGCTGACGTGAGAAGTTGGAATGTCGCAAATAATCAGCTTTATGTAAAGAAGCTGAATTCAAATTCTTTGGCTAAAGAAACTGAAATTCTATCGCAGGAAGACCAGTTTAATGAGATGATCATGATCGGATTACGGACGATATGGGGAGTGGACCTGGATAAACTGAAGAATAAGTTTTCTCCTGAAATAGTTGAGAAATTTGATCAGGAGATTAAAGAAAAGATAGCTGACGGCATACTTGTTATTGAAAATAATCATTTGAAAATACCGGAAAAGCACTGGTTTATGGCGGATGGAATTGCTTCAGATCTGTTCCTGATTTGATTGTAAAAGTTTGATGTAATACTGGTGAAATTCATTATTTTTGTATAAAATTTCAACTCTTTTGAAAACTAAGAAACAAGACTATTCGCATCTTTCGGCTAAACAACCTATCGGAATTTTTGATAGTGGTGTAGGAGGTTTAACCGTTGCTAAAGAAATTAAAAGGCTTCTTCCTCATGAAGATCTTATTTACTTTGGTGATACCAAGCACCTTCCTTACGGAGAAAAGTCTCGTGAAGCTATTATAGAATACTCTACCAAAATCACAAATTTTTTATTGGAGCAGAATTGTAAAGCAATTGTTATCGCCTGTAATACAGCAACAGCAAATGCTCTTAATGAAGTGATGCAGACAGTTGCCGGAAGAGTTCCTGTTATTGATGTTATTAATCCGGTTGCAGAGAAGGTATCTTATGAGATCCACACCAATGTTGGCGTGATTGCTACAAAAGCAACTGTGAATTCAGGGCTGTACAAAAAAAGTATAAGAAAGCATAATAAATGGATCAAAGTGGATGAGCTGGCAACTCCGTTGCTGGTTCCTGCCATTGAGGAAGGATTTAAAAACCATCCGATTACACATGCGATCATTTACAATTATTTAAGCAATAACAAGCTAAAAAATATTGAAACATTGATATTAGGATGCACTCATTATCCTTTATTAATTGATGAGATCAAACAATATTACGGAAACCGTGTTCGTGTTATCGATTCCCCGAATATCGTGGCAAGCCATTTGAAAATTATTCTGGATAAATACAATCTTTTAAACGATCTTAATGCCAAGCCAAATTATCACTTTTATCTTTCGGATCTGACGAAGAATTTCGAAAAGATATCCAAAAAGTTCTTTGGTAAAAGTATAGACCTGGAATTGAAAGTATTATAATATAAAAAGCTGTTACAAGGAATGTAGCAGCTTTTATTTTAATCAACATTTAAAAAGTTATAGTTCTACTATTATTTTTTCTGATTTCAGTCTTTTCTTAGAGGTGATTGTCGGTTGATTAGTGTCCGTTCCGGATCTTTCTCCGATAGTGACAGCAAATAGAGTTTCATAAAGATCATTCTTCAGGATATTATCGTACTTGTCCGTTTCAATTCCTTCCATAGGAGTGGAATCTATTCCCATTTCGGCGCATGCAGCAAGCAATACACCAAGAGAGAGATATACCTGATGGGCTAACCAGGCCCGTATTGCAATGTCACCTTTAGGTTTTACCATCGTTTTATAGTAATTAATCGATCCTTCAGGTAAATTTTCCTGAATTTGCTTTTCAAAATCTTCAACGTTTTTCAGAACCTGGAAGACAATGAGTTGACTGCTGTCCAATACTTTCTCCTTATTAAAATAAGAAGCTTCAGCCAATTGTTCTTTTATTTTCTGATTATTTACAAAAATAAAATTCCATGGCTGGCTGTTGATAGAAGAAGGGCTCAGGTTGAGGATTTCCTTTAATTCAAGAATTTGTTCTTCGCTTACTTTACCTTGTGGATTATACTTTTTCACAGTATACCTGGTTTTCATTTTGTTTAAAAAATTCATAATTTTGTACTATATTTTTTATAGTTGCAAAACTAATTTAAGTTTAATAAATTTGCAAGAACGGTCAAAAAGGATAGTAGTAAAATGTATACAATAGATAATAAAACGTACCCGTGTTGTACAAGTATCACCATGAAATTTATTGGTGGGAAATGGAAGGCAGTGATTTTATACCATCTTATTGAGGGTGCAAAAAGATATAATGAGATCAGGAAAGATATTCCTACCATTACGGAAAGAACATTAAGCCTTCAATTAAAACAATTGGAGGAAGACGGTATTATCAGTAGAAAGGTTTATACGGAAAAACCACCATTAGTAGTGGAGTATGCCTTAACTGATTTTGGAAAGACGCTTCTTCCTGTTTTGAATGAAATTACAAGATGGGGAGACGAAGCGATCGCCAATTCCAAAAAAATAACCAGGAATTAGAGTTCCTGGTTTTCTGTATCTGATTGAGTTGGTTCAAAAAAGCTGAAACTTACGTTTCCATATTTTCTGGTATCTATAAGATTCGGGTGTTCAAATTTTAAGCGACTCTGATGCTCTATAATAAGAACTCCGTTTTCTTTTAGGTATTTATTGTTTAATACCAAAGAGATGATTTCATAGTATTTCTTCTCTTCAGTTTCAAAAGGAGCATCGGCAAAAACAATTTCAAAAGATTTTTTATTTCTGAATTTCTTGAGCCAGTCCACCACGTCCCCTCTTTGCACATTAACCTGTAACGACATGTCCAGTTCGGATGCCGTAGAATTAATGAAGCTTGTATGTTTGGGGTTCATCTCTACAGAAGTTACATCCTGACAGCCTCTGGAGGCAAATTCTAATGAAATAGAGCCTATTCCTGCAAAAAGATCAAGAACAGAGATCGATTGCATATCATATTTATTTTCCAGAATACTGAACAGAGCTTCCTTTGCAAAGTCAGTAGTTGGCCTTACATCAAAGTTTTTTGGGGCGGCAATTTTTTTGGCTTTCCATCGGCCGGAAATTATTCTGTACATGTTGTTTAGATGTTAGATTGTTGGTAATGGATGCAATGTAAGGTAAGACCTGGCGTCTGCAACCTGTGACCTAATTAAGTATAAAATTCTTATTAGGAACGTTATCATATACAATTTTCAGGTTCTTTACGAATTTTTGTAATTCAGAAATGAATGTTTCATTTTCAGTGGTTTCTCCATAAGCATAGAAATTGGTTTCATTGATTCCAAATCCTATTTTACTTAATGTGAACATTACAAAATAAAGAAAATCAACCTCAGAATTGACATCCAGATTATTGTATAAGATCAGTTTTTTATTATCCAGGGCAAAAAATTCACATTGGTTATGATAAAGGTTAATGTGGATTTCTTTATTGTTTTTATGGCTGATTGAATTCAGGAATTTTTCTCCTGAAAAATTAAAGTGAACGGGAACGGCCAGCTCCTTTATCTTTTTATAAAAGTTTTTAGGAAAAGTATAATAGAACTGAATCCTGAACTTTTTATTAAGGGACAGCATCAGCTCTTCATTGTCCTTATCCACAGGAGCATTGAATGCAATAAGATCATATCCTGCCTCATGTTCTGAAAATCCTTCAGGCATAAGGGTAAAATGGTTCAAGGCTGAAATGACAGAAATCTCATCGAACCTTTGCTTTATTAAAACTTCATCCAGTTTCTCAGCGATAAAATTTTTAGGAGACTCTTCATTAACGAAATAAGATTTCTCTTCCAAAATGCTTTTATTCCTCGCAATTTGGTAGATTAATCCGTCTTTTGTAAAAAGTAAATTAAGTACGTTCATATTTCTATTGCTGCAAATTTAGTGAAATTCTACCATTACCGCACCTGATTGATGATGAAGTATTTCCTTATTGTAAAAATCCAGATCGGTCTGGCTTTCTAAAACATCTAAAACCATCCTTTGCAGAACACCGTCTCCAATGCCATGAACAATTTCCAACCGTTTAAGATGATTTTTCCGGCAGAAGCTCAATGTATCGATTAATTTTTCCTTTTGGAGGAAAAGTCTCTCGAATCCGTCATAATCATTTGGGTTTTTAACGAGATTATGAAAATGCAGGTCGAGAACCATATGATTTTTCTGATGTTTCTTTGAAGTGATTTTTTTGGGTTCAGCCTTTTTTTACCACTTTTATATTATCATATATGGAAGCATTTTTCGGAACCAGCTTTTCCTTTGGATACTGATGGGTAAAACCATATTCATCTTTAAGAACAACAATATTTCCTTTTACGGAAGTTACAACCCCGCTTAAATCTTCATCTACCACAGAAACCTGATCTCCAATCTTCATATGTATTTCTATTTTGGACCTAATTCAATAATTTCCAGATCTTTTACTTCTTCACCATCGACCACAAAACGCATCATTGTTCTCACTTTGTGCCACCCCTGTTTTCCGCATGCCCCCGGATTAAGGTGAAGTAAATTATTTTTTGCATCAAACATCGCTTTCAGAATATGAGAATGTCCTGAAATAAATAGCTTAGGAGCTTTTTCTCCAATTTCTTTTTTTAGCTATTGCGGTATATTTTCCGGGATAACCTCCGATATGGATCATAAGAACTTCCAGATTCTCACAGAAAAACCTGTTTACCTCCGGAAATTCGGACCGGATTTTTGCATTATCAATGTTTCCGTAAACGCCTTTTAGTGGACCGATTTTCTCAAGTTGTTCGATCACTTCAAGACTACCGAAATCACCACAGTGCCAGATTTCATCAGCGTCTTTGGCATATTCCAAGATCCTGTCATCAATATAGGAATGAGAGTCGGAAAGAAGAAGGATTTTAGTCATTATCTTACATTTTCTTTCAGGGATATTCTTCGTGTTTAAAATAAAGTTCAAATTTACTTAATAAATGTCGAATTGATTAACTTTGAGAAAATTTAAAAAATAATGAAACAGAAAATTTCCTTTTTCATTTTTCTTTTGACAGTCGGCTTGATGAATGCACAGGTTGAAGAAAAAAAACTGGATGAGCTCATTCAAAATACCTTAAAAACCTTTGATGTTCCGGGAATGTCCGTTGGAGTGATTAAAGATGGACAATTGATCTATTCGAAAGGATTCGGAGTTCGTTCTTTGGCTTCAAAACAACCCATGGACGAAAATACTCTTGTAGGAATTGCTTCAAATTCTAAGGGATTTACCTGTACGGCACTGGCAATTCTGGCAGACGAAGGAAAACTGAAATGGGATGATAAGGTTTCAAAATACCTTCCTGAATTCCAGATGTATGATCCGTACGTTTCTCAAAATGTAACCATAAAGGATCTGGTAACTCACAGGGCAGGATTGGGATTAGGACAGGGAGATCTGATGTTTTTTCCGGAAGGAGGAAGTCTTACGGTAAATGATATCGTCCATAATGTAAGATATCTGAAACCTGAAAATCCTTTCAGAACAACGTTAGATTATAATAATATCATGTTCATTGTTGCAGGGGAGGTTATTCACAGGATTTCCGGCTTAAGCTGGGCAGATTTTATTGAGCAAAGAATTATGAAACCTGTCGGTATGAACTCCAGTTTTGGAAGCTATAACAGGGCAAAAGGGGTAACCAATAAAATTGATGCCCATGCTCCGGTAGATGGAAAAGCAATTGCTGTTCCCCACGACTGGAATGAAACAGGAAATGCAGCCGGAGGGATTATGAGTAATATCAAAGATATGACGACCTGGGCCCAGTTCTTATTAAATAATTTCACAACGAAAGATGGAAAGAAACTGGTTTCTGATAAACAGGTACAACAGTTATGGAGTCTGCAGATACCTAGTGGGGTAGCCCCTAAAAATCCTTATGATACAAGCTTTTACGGATATGGAATGGGATGGTTCCTGAGTGATGTTAAAGGACATAAACAAATTCAGCACACAGGAGGGCTGATCGGCACCGTAACCCAGTTTACATTGATTCCGGATATGAAATTAGGGATTGTCGTTTTAACCAATCAGCAGTCCGGAGCAGCTTTTAATACCGTGACCAATACTTTAAAGGATTCTTATCTGGGAATTGCAGACCGGAATTGGCTCAAAACATACGGGGACAGAATGGCTAAAATGAATGCTGAATACGATAAACAAAAGAAGGAAGCTTTTGAAAAATCCGAAACATTTAAAAAGAATAAAAACCTACAGCCAAAAGCAGAACAGTTTGTTGGAAAATATAATGATATCTGGTTTGGGGATGTAGAAATTACCCAGCAGGGAAATGCTTACAGAATCACATGTGAAAATTCTCCGAGATTAAAGGGAGAATTGCTTCCTTATTCCAACAATTCTTTCATTATCAAATGGGATGATAGAAGTTATGATGCAGATGCGCATATTATCTTTAATTATGATGAAAGCGGGAAGGCTGAATCCGCAAGGCTAAAAGCTATTTCCGATGTGACGGACTTCAGTTTTGATTTTGATGATCTGGATTTAAAAAGAATTCTGTAATATAAATACAATAATAATCCGGGCTCTAATATTTGTTAGAGCCCGGATTATTAATATAAACTATTCTTTAATGAATTTTTTAATCAGATCTCCGGTCTGAATGGTATAGGCTCCCTTTATCAGTTGACTTATATCGATATTATTTCTTTCGAGTTTTCCGGACAATATAAGTTTCCCTACCATGTCATATATTTTATATTCTTTTGATGGAGGGTTCATAACTGTTATGAAATCCTTAGCAGGATTGGGATAAATCTGTGTTTTATTTTTGTACTGTTGTTCAGAAACAGACAAAGCACCCAGATCAGCTTTTAATAATGAGCCTCCGAAGAAATCCGTAATAAAAATCGTGTTATTTTTTACGGCTAATCCTGATGGGTAGCTGAATTCACTGGAGACAATACCATCGGAAACTATTGGATTAGCCAGGGTGAAATTTAATTGGGAAATTTTAGAGGCTCCTGCTTCAGAAATATATAATTGATTTCCATGAGAGGTTAAACCGGAGGGATAACTTAATCCCTGAGCTATTGTTATTGGGGAAGTAGAACTATTAAGTTTAAATTTTGAAACTCTTCCTTCAAACCGTTCAGTGTAGAAAATTTCATCTCCGATTATTTCCAATTCAAATGGAGATGCTGCGGATGTAATATCCACTAATTGTGGGATCGGTTGGCTTACATCTATTTTGGCAATCTTATTATCTCCCTCAAGAGCCATATACAGGTCATTTCCAACGAATTCAAGCCCTAGAGGACTGTTTACATTCGTCAGGATAACTTCAGGCACCGGATTGGAAATACTGAGATTGATCCTTGAAATTTTATTTCCTCCAAATTCAGAGATATATAGATATTTATCTTTTAATGCCAGACCATAAGGTCTGTTTACTCCTGTAACCACATCCACTGGCGTGGCGCCAGGATTATCGAGGTTTATCTTTACCACTTTATCCAAGGCATAAATGCCGATATACATTTCATTGTCTTCAATGATCATGGGGTTGGGTGTATTCAGATTGGTAATAAATGAACTGGCCGAAACCTGTGCGTAAATTGTGTTCCCTGTAAGCAACAGGATCAACAGTAAGAAATAGAATTGTTTTTGCATTATTATTTTTATTTAGAATAAATATTAATAAAACAAAAATATTTTATTCTGAATACAATGACAAAAAGGGCAACATGATATTTGCCCATATATTAGAAACTGTTATGTATAAAAGCGGAACTGGAGATATGATATTTATAAAAATTTTCTCATGCATTATGCATAAGAAAGGAGATTGTAAAAAAAATAAAACAATAAATTTTTAAAATAATTTTAGATTTTTCCAGGTTCGTAAAAAAATAAAAGCTTTTTCGTTGCTCCATCAAATTCCGACCATGAATCACAGTTTATTTCAAAACCGGCAACTCCGCAGGTAGGAAAATGAAAAATATCCTCTGATATAGAGTTGGCAAAATTGGAAATTCCGTTGTTGTGTGAAAAAAATGCTACCGAATTATGATGGTCATCCAGGTTGTAAATTACAGATTCAAAATTCCTTTCTGAAGGGTTGTATAGCTTTTCATCAGTCATATAATTCAACTGGTATGTCTGATTGAAAATCTTACAGGTATTCAATGCACGAACCGCTGGGCTCGACACTAAATAATCTATAGAAATGCTATTGTTTTTTAAGAATCTGGACATGTTCATTGCGTCCTCCAAACCCTTGTCTGCCAAAGGTCTGTCAAAATCTTCAGTTTCTTCCGGCCAGTCGCTCTTTGCATGTCTCACAAGAATGAGTTTCTTCATAATTTCGTTTTTTGGAAGATTAAAATTATAAAAAAAAAATATGGAATGAAACATGATTTATAAAAAAAAACTACGTTGTGAATAAAATCATTAAAATTTACTAAATTTGCAAACCTATGGGACAAATCCTTGCAATAGACTATGGAAAGGCCCGTTGTGGCATTGCAACAACGGATGACATGCAGATTATAGCGAGCAGCCTTGATACTGTAGAAACAAAACATATACTGCCTTTTCTGAAAAAATATTTCAGCGAAAATAAGGTAGATGATGTGGTAATAGGACTTCCGATAGATTTAAAAGGAAACGTATCCGAGGTGGAAACAGATATTTTACAATTCATTGATGAATTTAAAAAAGAATTTCCAACTATTTCCGTTTACCGTTTTGATGAAAGGTTTACTTCCAAAATGGCATCATTTTTTATTTCCCAGAGTGGGAAAAGTAAAAAAAAGAGAGAGGAAAAGGGTTTAATAGATAAAATAAGTGCAACCATCATATTGCAGAATTTTTTAGAACAAAGAACAAGATGATTCTACCAATAAGAGCCTTTGGGGATCCTATTTTAAGAAAAGTAGGCAAAGATATAGACAAAAATTATCCCGATTTACAAGAACTGATTGATAATATGTTCGAAACTATGAATAGTGCGAACGGAATTGGCCTTGCAGCTCCGCAGATTGGCCTAGATATTCGTTTATTCGTAATAGATGTAACTCCTTTGGCTGATGATGAGGATTATGAAGATATCAAAGAAGAATTGAAAAGCTTCAAAAAAGTTTTCATCAACGCTAAAATTCTGGAAGAATCCGGGGAAGAGTGGAAGTTTAACGAAGGCTGCCTTTCGATTCCGGATGTGAGAGAAGATGTAAAAAGAAAGAGCACAATCCTGATCGAATATTATGACGAAAATTTTGTGAAGCATACAGAAACTTTTTCCGATATTAGAGCCCGCGTAATTCAACATGAATATGATCATATTGAAGGGACATTATTTACCGATCACCTTAGTGCCTTAAAGAAAAAGCTGGTAAAAGGTAAATTAACAAAAATATCTCAGGGGGATGTAAGCATCAACTACAAAATGAGATTTCCGAAGTAACAGGTGTATTTAATTATAAACAAAAAATAATAGACAGTAAAAGGTTTCTACTGATTACTAAAAATTAAAAAAATAAAATTATGTTGTTAGAAAAAATAATTTCAATCTCTGGAAAGCCAGGACTTTTTAAATTAGTTTCTCAATTAAGAAACGGATTTATTATTGAAGATGTATCTACAAAGAAGAAAGTAAGTATAGGAAACTCAAGCCAGGTGAGCTTGTTGGATAACATTGCTATGTTTACATTTGATAAGGAGGTTCCTTTGTTTGAGGTTTTTGAAAATATTGCTAAAAACCAGGATTACAAAGAAACAATTTCTCATAAATCTTCTGACGCTGAGTTGAAAGAATTTATGGCAGCTTCTCTTCCTAATTATGATACGGAGAGAGTATATGCTTCTGACATCAAAAAACTAGCACAGTGGTATAATATCCTTCACAAGGCAGGATATATTACACCTGAAAGCTTTGTTAAAGCTGAGCCTGAAACTTTAGACCCGGCACAGGATGAAGTTGCTGTTACTGAGAAAGCAGCCCCTAAAAAAGCAGCTCCAAAAGCAGAAAAACCTGCTACTCCAAAAGCAAAAGCTTCAACAGGAGCAAAAGCTGCTACTAAAAGTACACACAGAAAAATGGGATAATCCCTTTGCCCTGATTTAAAATAAAGCCTTGTTGAGAATTTTCTTAACAAGGCTTTTTTAATAAAAAAAAAGTACCGGATAAAATTTTTAAAGCCAAAAAAAATCTATTCAAAGGCTTCTCCTTAATTTTGCATCTAACATCTAACATCTAACATCTAACATCTAACATCTAACATCTAACATCTAACATCTAACATCTAACATCTAACATCTAACTTTCCCCACGAAGTTTTGTACCCAAGTTAAAATAACCCTTACATTTGTATAAGATTGAATTCCCAATTGACCTATGAATACCAGACAAGAAAAATTAGACGCTTTCGGAAGATTATTGGACATTATGGACGACCTTCGTGAAAAGTGCCCGTGGGATCAGAAGCAGACCTTACAATCTCTGCGTCATCTTACACTTGAAGAAACCTATGAACTCTCTGATGCTATCTTACAGGAAGACCTGCAGGAGATCAAAAAAGAATTGGGAGATGTATTGCTTCACTTGGTTTTCTATGCTAAAATAGGTTCTGAAAAAGAAAGTTTTGATATTGCAGATGTCATCAATTCCCTTAATGAAAAGCTTATTTTCCGTCATCCCCACATTTATGGAGATACAGAGGTGAAAGATGAAGAAGAAGTAAAGCAGAATTGGGAAAAACTAAAACTGAAAGAAGGGAATAAATCCATTTTAGGAGGGGTACCCAAAAGTCTTCCTAGTATGGTAAAAGCTTACCGGGTTCAGGATAAAGTGAAAGGAATTGGATTTGAATTTCATGATGCGGAGGATGCATGGAAGAAAGTAGATGAGGAACTTGAAGAATTTCATGCTGAAACGGATCTTGAGAAAAAAGAGCAGGAACTGGGAGATGTATTTTTCTCCCTGATTAATTACGCACGGATCACCGGAATTAATCCTGATTCTGCCCTGGAGAAAACTAATTTAAAATTTATCTCAAGATTTCAGAAGATGGAAGAGATGGCGTCGGAAAGAAATCTGAATTTAGGAGAAATGTCCCTGGAAGAGATGGATTTGCTTTGGGATGAAGTTAAAATATTAAATAAAAATTAATGAAAATGTATATCTTTTGTATGGTAACCTCTCTTTTATTAATGGGATGTAATCCTAAAAATTCAGAACAAACTAAAGAAGATACTTTAAAAGTAGAGTTTTCATTACCTAAAAAATTAAAAGAAGTTTCCGGTATTACCTTGTCTCCGGATAAAAAGACAATATGGGCTATAGAAGACCAGGGAAATAAAAACCGGGTGTACGGACTGGACACAAAGGGAGCATTTGTTTCGGATGTGTTGGTGGAGAATGCTGAAAATAATGATTGGGAAGAAATTACCAGCGACCGTGACGGAAATATCTATATTGGTGATTTCGGGAACAATGATAATGACAGACGCAATCTTTCTATTTTGAAAATTGATTTAAAAGATGCCTCTCAGACAACGACAAAAGTTACCCAGAAGACCAGCTTTCATTATGAAGGACAAACAGAGTTTCCGCCTAAAAAGTCAAACCTTTTATATGACTGTGAAGCTTTTGTTGAGATGAACGGAAATTTTTATCTTTTTACTAAAAACAGAAGCAAAGGTTTTGACGGGAGTTTTCTGATTTTCCGTGTACCCAATAAAGCAGGTGATTTTGAAGCAAAGCTAATGGGTAAATTCAAGCTGGATGGAAAGTATGCCGATGCAGCTATCACAGCAGCGTCAATCAATAGTAAAGGGGATCAGATCGTATTGCTGAATCATAAAAATGTGCGTATCGTTACAGGCTTTACTCCTGATGACTTTTCGAAAATTAAAGTTCAAAAAATTTCATTACACCATAATTCGCAGAAAGAAGCGGTTACTTTTGTGGATGATAAAAATCTTTTAATTGCTGATGAAAAGGATAAGAAGGATGGAGGTAATGTTTATCTTTTTACATTAAAACCTTAGAGATAATTTTCAGTTAAGCGGACGTGTGAATCAGCACTTCCTTTTAAATTGATCTTTCGAATATAATATAAAAAAGTCGCGCAGAAATTTCTGTGCGACTTTTTATTATTTTAATAACGTATTCTAAAGCTTTTTTGTATTGAAAAATGTAAAATTTTTAACAATAAAAATGGATAGTGCCGTTTTAGAAATTCATTCCTACGCCTGCAGAAATTCTTCCCCCGTCAGATCCATAGAAATAGTTTAATCTTGCGGAAAACATTTCGACAAGGCTTAACCATAAACCAACTCCTGCAGCCTGATGCCATTTTCTGGAATTCTCGTTATCATTCCAAACCCGTCCCAGATCATATCCAACCAATATACCCAGATTAGCCGGAATAATATTGTTTTTGATCCTTCCAAAGTCCCAACGGATCTCGGAGTTGTTAGTAAAGTACGATTTTCCGGAAAACCGGTCATTTCTGAATGCCCTCAAGCCATTGTTACCCCCGATACTTGCTGCCTGATAAAACTCAAAATTATTGTTGTTGATCCACATTACATTATTGGAATTCGAAAAAACAAAATTTGCTTTTTTATCGATCCTGTGATGAATATTTAATGATCCGTTTACAAATAAAAAGTTTCTGTCGAAGTCCGAGAGATTGGTTTTCCAGTTTACGATCGCGACAAATTCCAGGCCTAAGGTAGGAAAAGCGTTATTATCTAGGTTTTTGAAACTAAAGGTATAATTGGCTCCTCCGAATTGCTGACTTTTGAAAACACCAGGATTTACATCAGGAGATTGATCCACAAAGCGGTCACCCTTTCTCTGTACCTTATTGTCTTCAAAGGTAAGCTGAAACTGATGGCTTAAATTAAGCCAGCTCTTCTTTGAAATGGAAGGGGCAAAATTAAATTTTGAGATCCTGGCCCTGTTGTACTTTGCTTTAGTATCCTCACGGTCATATTCACTTTCATTGGATAATCCAAAGAAGTTTTCGGAAAAACGGGGAGTAGTATAGGCTGCATCAAGATTGAAATCCCATCCTGAAATTGCTTTCTTAAAGATACCTTTGTAAGCAAGGCTGAAACCTGCTGTATTGGTGTAAAAATTGGCTTTTAAACTATGTTTCTGTGTAAATGGATCACGAACGAAGTTGTTTACTGTATAATTGGCTAAAACACCGATAATCAATCCGTCATCCGGGTTGTAATCTGCATTGGGATAGCCGGCAAAGAAGTTATACTTTGGATGCTTGTAATTATAGGTGTTGACATCATAATCATCGGAAATATGTTTGGCCGCTGAACCTGCGTTATAGGTATTCTTTTGGGATTTAAAATCATAGATGCTGATCTTTCTTCCGTTGGAAACATTATATACATCGTGATTATCTCCTCCCACCAATCTGATATTCATTTTAGGTTTGCCGTTTCCTGACACGTCGTAAACATCATCATCTTCAAGACCGTAGATCCAAAGCTCTTTGGTTTTATTGTCGTAATATGTTTTTTCAAATACCAATTCAGGGTTTTCACCTTTATCGTCAAGTTTATACTGTTTAACATCAACGGAATTTGCATTTTTAACGATTACAAATTTATCCTGGTTTACAGTTCCTGCTAACGGAACTTTTTCCTGTAAAACATCATAATACTGGACAGCATAGTCCTGTAGTTTTTCTTTTCTTAATTTTAATTTTCTCTGAATATCCTCACTGGTTTCATCTCTAACCTCTTTCGGCAAATGATCGAATGCTTTATTGATATCAGCATCAGTAAGGTGCTCCTGAATATATTTTGCCTGTGCAATCCATTCTTCCTGTGTTGAACCTTTTAAGAAAACAAGATCAATAGGATAAGGTTCTGTAGCCAGGAGTTTTACACTTTGAATGTCTTCCTTGAACGTTTTCATATGGCGGATAGCCGGAACGTTCATGATCAGTTTAAATGCAGCACCGTCATACTTGCTGAAAGCCTGGTCACGGTCTCTTGGAATCGGCTTGTAGATGATTTTATCACCGTCTTTATATTCTGCCCATTTCCATTGATCGGAATGTCTGTCCCAATCTCCTAAAAGCATATCAAAAATTCTGGCTCTGATGTACGATTCTTTGTCGACAGAGTATTTATAATTTTTGGATAGGTTTTTCAGGACATCGTCGGTTGAAAGAATATCTCTTGCATTGTCCAGGGATTCAAGCGTTTTAGGATCTGAAGAAAAGCGTTCTTCGATCATGTACATTTCGTCACCGTAATGTTCATTGTAATCTCCAAGGGCCTGTTGTTTTGGAATATAGAATAATCTTGGATTACTGTGCGTAATATTTACTTTTTCCGCCAGATTTCCAACAATAAATGGAGTGAACGGATGACTGGTTGTATAGAAGTCAAGCAGGAATTTGTCCGGAAAAGTGTCATACAGTTCCTCTCCGAAGGTACTTTTTTTAAAGGCCATGTTATTCAGAAAACGTACGGCACTTTTTTTTAATGCCTCTCATGACGAATTCCTGACCATCTTTAGCTTTTAATCTCAGGCTGTTGGACTGGTTTCCACCTCCTTCCCTGAAAGGGATATATCCACCGTCTAATTCTGAAATATTGGCAGTTTTAGCTTCAATAGGAATTCCATAATATTTTCTGTAATGGTCACCCCATAACCATCTGTAGAACTTCCTTTTTTCCGTTAAGTTTTCCGGATACACCGTTGAGGTGATGGTAGCCGGAAAGGAATTAGGGTAGTTGTTGACAAAGGTTTCAGGTTTGGATATTACGTCGATATGGGCCAATGTTTTAACCTTGCTATTTTTAGTGGAAAAGTACTCAACATCACAGCTTTGATCTTTGCGGATGTTTAAAACAGCGAAACCACTTCCTCCGTAGGAAAAATCGGTCTGTTCAGCGATGGTTGCAGGATCTACTTTGGAGCCTCCGCCGCTGATGATCTGTTTGATATTCCTGTCGGTGTGGTATTGAAGGTTATGGTCATGTCCCGAAACAAAGATTACATTTTCTTTATCCTGGACGATACTCTTTAACCTGTTGGCAAGGTCGGCATAATGCTGGTTGTTGATATCCTCCATGCTGGCACCGGAGGTATTTCTCAGAATGTTAATAATTGTTGCCATGCCGGGAGCCGGAATATTTCCTTTAAATGGAAAAAGGTGAGACCTAGCAGAATTATATCCCGCATGAGTTCCACTGCTGATAACAGGGTGGTGTAAAGCGACAATAATCCTTTTTCCCTGATTTTTAGTAATCAGATCCTGGAATTCATAAAAAAGATCGTCCCGGGTTTTGATATTGCAGTTTTTATTCATTCCCGGATATTTGTCCCAGTTGGCTATAACCCACTCACTATCGATAACGATTAACTTGATATCACTGGTCAGGCTTATATCATCAATAGGACAAGCATTTTTAGGTAAAAAAGCCTTTTTATCATTCAGATAATCCTTCACAAAATCTTCCTGTGCTTTTAATCCGTCTAAACCATGATACCAATCGTGATTTCCGGGAATGACGAGGGTTCTTCCCTTGAAATTTTTTGTAATGGAAAGCTGATTTTCCATTTTTTCTTTAGCCAGAGGATACTCTTTATCTTTCTTTTTAGGCATTCCTGAAGGATAGATATTATCACCCAAAAAGATCAGCATCGAATTTTTGTCGGCTGAGTCCAGTTTACCCTTAAGAATATCTAATGTTTGCTTCGCCTGTGGCTCATCTGCGTTGCCCGCATCCCCAACCAGGAAAATTTTAAAGTCGTTTTCAGAATTTATAGCAGAATTTTTAATTTCCTGTAAGTTTTTTCCCTTTTTTACGTTATAGGTAGCACAAGAATATAAGAGTCCTGATACCAATAAGAACCTAAATGGGACTGAAATTATTTTTAGATGAGTTTTAAAGGATAAATTCATAAATTTACATTAACAAAAATTCAGTAATGGATATTTTACAAAAAGCTAAAAATTATGTTGAAAACTTATTCAAAGATAAGTTATCTTCTGTATATTTCTATCATAATTTTATTCATACCACATATACGGTTAACAAGGCCGAAGAAATAATGAAAAATACTCCTGTCTCCAAAGAAGACCAGGAGAAAGTGATATTAGCTCTGTGGTTTCATGATGCAGGATATATTGAATGTGCTCAGGATCATGAAGAGAAGGGAGTAGAGATTATGAAAAATTTTCTCATCAATGAAAATTATCCTGAAGATTATATCGAAGACGTTTCTAAATTGATTTTGGCGACAAAGATCAACTATGAACCTCAGAATTTACTGGAGAAAATAGCAAAAGATGCCGATTGCAGCCATTTTGCAAGCCATGATTATAATGATATTTCGGATTCTTTAAGGAAAGAGTGGGAGCTTACCAATGTAAGATGCTTTTCTAATGATGAATGGAATGCCGGAAACCTTGAGCTTCTGAAAAACAAGCATAAATATTATACCGATTATGCCAAAGAAAATTGGGAGCCTTTAAAGAAAAAGAATATTAAGAAGATTGAGAAGAAGTTGGAAAAGGAAGAGGAGAAGAAGGAAAATTCCGATGCTAAAGACAATAAAAAAGAACCTAAAGAACCGAAATCCGACAGAAGTGTGGATACTCTGTTCAGGGTTACTTTAAATAACCATACCCGCCTTAGTGATATTGCAGACAGCAAGGCCAACATATTACTTTCTGTAAATGCGATTATTATCTCGGTTTGTCTGTCAGTTCTGGTACCAAAGCTGGATGCACCTAAAAACGCCCACCTGATTGTACCTAGTTTTCTGTTGCTTATTTCAAGTGTGATGACCATTATTTTTGCCATCTTATCCACAAAGCCGAATGTGACAAAAACGAAATTTACGAACACAGATGTTAGCAATAGAAAAGTAAACCTCCTGTTTTTTGGAAACTTTCATCAAATGATCTTTGATGATTACCACAATGCAATGAAGGATCTGATCAAGGACAGGGATTATATCTATGATTCGATGGTAAAAGACCTGTATTACCTGGGAAAGGTCCTGGACAGAAAATATAAACTTTTATCGATTACGTATCAGATTTTCATGGCAGGAATTATAATTTCCGTACTTTCTTTTGCCTATGCATTCCTTACACTTTAATCGTGTTCAGGATGATAGGATAATTCTATAGGGAAATAGGATTATTCCCACTATATTTTACAAGTGAACTAAAGGGAAGCCTGATGTTTTTTTGTGAAGAAAATCTTTAAGCAATCGAAACCCTTAGAGCTAATAATCCTGTTATCCCCTGGAGGTCTTCAACCTTTAAAAACTCAACGTCAGACTGAAGAATTTCTTTTTTCTGAAGCTTACTGATGTATTGCAGGTATTCTTTCTGGTTTTCCATTCCAAAGTAAACAATAGTTATTTTTCCCGGACAGGTAATTCTTTCGGTTGAATTTTTTATATGAGCCTTATCTATTCTTTTTTTGATAATTTCATAATACGAATTGTAAGCACCATCTACATCGAAACGCTTTTCATCCATACGGAAGCGGATATCTATTTTTTCATTATAAACGAAAATAAGTGAAGCGATATCCAACGGAATGGGAAGCTCTTCCTTAAAGGTTTTAATTTCCTGTTCCATTTTACAGATCGTTTTCAGCTGCCAGTATCTTAACTGGTGAACCACCTTGGATGTGTAATGAAGATCCGGAGTGATACTTGGTCCGATGAATAAATTATGCTCTACACCATCTGATTTAAACCTTTCGTAGTAATGAGGAAATATGGCTTGCGCTTTGATCTGATTCTCATCAAGTATATCGGCAAGTTTCCTGTTGATCAGAGTAATCGAATCATCAAGGCTTTTTCTGCTGTTGTAAAATAGATCGGTTTGAGTGAAGACCTGGGAAAAATACTCTGAAATCATTGTTTTTACCTCCTTAGTGGACCTTACCTCTAATTTTGCCTGAAGATACGGATGAATTTCATCCCTTAATAACCTTTGGAAGCGCTGTTCCGTATCGGCCTTGATCTCATTATTCAGTTCATTTTCAAAAATCTCCAAAGCCAGTAAATATTTCTCGGAATCTGAATTGACCAGAGTGAAAATATCATGAAGACAATCAATCTGCCTATTAAGATCTTCCAACATAAGATTGAATCGTTTTTCGGAGGAAGAACGGATATCAGAGAATCCAAATAACGGCGTAAGATTTTTGAAAGAAATCTGCTTTAAGGTATAGATCTTCTTGGCTAACGAAGCATTAAAATACTTTTCTGCCTCATTTCTGAACTTCCAGACCACACTGTTGTGGATGGACGTGTATTCCCGTTGAATGATTGCCTCAATCTGATAATTCTTTTCAAAACTGAATCTGTTCAGCGAAAAAAGAATCATATCACTGAAAAACTCCAGCTTTTTCAACTTTAAGCCATTCAGACTATTGGGAATAGGAGAGGTAAACTCCATAATGGCGAGTAATTCTCCATCTTTCATGATTGGAATTACCATGAAACTGTTGATGTTGTTTTCCTTTAAGATGCTAAAGGAAGGCTGATCTTTTATTTCCTGCTCCATATTATTGACATTGGATATGACAATAGCCCTGGAGTTGTTATTTAAATTTTCAAAGGTACTTTTCCGGGTTTCTTCATCAAAGGTATTGATCCAAAAGTCGAGGATATGATTCGTAAAAAGATTTTCGTAAATCGGAACCTTTTCCAGCCTCTGGTCTTTTTTGTTGAAAAGCATCAGCCCGAAGTTCAATTCCGCGACATCAAAATAAGACTTAAATATCTCGATCAGGTTGTTATCCGGAGTAAGGTTTTCAGGATCAATCTGGATCATACTTGATTTAAGATCGGAAAGTGCAACTTCAGATGTACAGTCGACCAGAGAAACAATGGTAAAACCTTTTAAGACCCATGATTTCGATGGGAAGTGTTTTTTCCACAGCTTGTAATCATCCAGGTTTTCAAGAAGCATGTCGATAACATCATCCGCCGGTATTTTAGCCTTTTCCGTAGGATAAATATCTGTGAAATCTGAATTTACTGTGATTTTATAATGCTTCATGATTCCCTGCTTATTGGGTATATCATAATACAATGGCATTGTACTTTTCACATCTCTCTTGAAATAACTTTGGAGGATAAGACAGCAGCAGAATACATAGAATTCATCATCACTGATATTCCTAAGCTCAATTTCAAAATCCTTACCGGCATCTTTTAAAATATTCTTGAATCGTTCGGTATAATTGAATGTCGTTTTTGAAAGAGGAATACTGGCGGCTTTTATCTCATTATTGGTTAAACCCGTTGGAAACAAGTCTGCCAATAGAAGCCTGATGAGGTCCTCGTGTTTTTCCAATAACGAAACATCCTGGAAACCGTCTTTGAGCTCCTTGATTTTTTTTGTTTTCTCGATAAGGGATTCCGCATAATTCACCCGGTATTCTAATCGGTCATTGTACCGGATATGCTCAAGAACATCCAAATATTTTTTGAATGAAATGGATACTTGAAAAGGGGCGTCTTTTTTGTAAAGATGTAACAATGCTGAAAATTATAAAGTAAAGTTATAAAAAAAGCACAACTTTATGTTGTGCTTTTATATTTTTATGATTTTGATTACAGTCCAAATTGTTTTGCGAACAGGTCAGGGAATACTCCTAAAATGATGATAGAAGCTATAATTACCACCGCTACAATATTATACGTAATTGTTACTTTTTCTGAAGTTTTGAATGTTGTTTCTTTAAAGAAAAACATGGCTATGATTAATCTCAGGTAATAAGCAATTGAAACTGCAGAACCTAAAACGGCAACCAGCACTAAAAAGGCAGCTCCGTTCATTGCCTGGGAAAATAATGCAAATTTACCCATAAAACCGGCTGTTAAAGGAACCCCAGCCATTGAAAGCATGGAGATTGCAGCTACGGTAGCCAAAAGAGGCTCTGATTTTGCCAATCCTTTAAATGCTCCAAAAGAAGTTTCTCTTTTCAATTTTTCTACCCATATCAGACACATAAATACTCCTACAGTAGATAATGAGTAAGCAAAAAGATAGAAAGCCAGATTATAAGTAGAAAGATTCGTCATTCCAAAGAATACCAATCCGATATATCCTGCATGAGAAACAGAAGAATAAGCCAGCATTCTTTTCGCATTGGTCTGTGCAAGACCCATAACATTGGCCAGAAGCAAGGTTATGATAATGAATACTCCAAGTATATTAATCCATTCGTGGGTTACTCCTGCAAAACTTATATTCATTAATCTGAAGAATGCGAAAAATCCTGAAATTTTTACAACACTTGCCATGAAAGCTGTGATCAATGATGGAGAACCATAATATACATCAGGACTCCACATATGGAACGGTGCTAATGCTACTTTAAATGCCAATGCACAAAGCATCAGGATCACCCCTAAGATGAACATTACATCTTTTGGGTGAGCAGCTCCGAAATCATGGATTTTATAGATATCAAAAGTTCCTGTACTTCCATAGATGAACGTAATACCGAATAAAAGGAATCCGGTGGCAAACGCTCCCATCAGGAAGTATTTTATAGAGGCTTCGTTTGATCTTAAATCAGTTTTATTAGCTCCGGCCATCACATACAATGGGATGGAAAGGATTTCAATACCTAAGAACAGGGTTACCAGATTCTGATATCCGAAAAGAGTAATACCTCCGCACAAAGCGAATAGCATCAATGCATACAATTCGGACTGATGGCTTCTGTGGTTACTGAATGCGAAACCACCCAGAAAGAACAATAGTAAAGTAGTTACAATTGAGATTTTTGTAAATAAGGCAGTATTAGAGCCATATTCATACATATGTCTGTAATGTTCGAAAAATGAACATTCAGGCAGGAAGCTAACATATAATGCAATGATTAACCCCAAAATCCCAATGTACCTTGCGAATTTTCCTTGTTCAAAAACGCCTGAAAATAACGCAGCAACTGCAGTTAGGAAAACAATAATTAAAACACTCATAATATAGATTTGAGATTCGAGATTCGAGATTCAAGATAAAAACACTGACTTCTCAATTTCATACTCTCTTAATTTTTTAAATTATTAAATTAATCTTTAAATTTTTGAATCTTTCAATCTTTTAATTAATCAAAGATGCATAGATAAACTTCAGCGAACTACTCACCATTTCGATTACCGGTTGAGGAAAAATACCAAGTAAGATCACAAAAACCGCTAAACTGGCCAGAACAGAAAACTCCACTCCTGAAAGATCTTTCGCTGTACTCAATACGGCTTCATCTCCTTTTCCGAACATTGCCTTTCCGTAGAATCTCAATAGATAAACAGCAGAAAGAATCACAGTTAAACCTGCAATAATAGCAGCTAATACATTAAAGTCAAAGATTGATTTAATCAAAATGAATTCCCCGATAAAACCATTAGTCAACGGAACGCCCATTGAACCTAAAAGGATCAGTAAAAACAATACGGCAAATTTAGGAGCTACTTTCGCTAAACCACCCATTTGTCTGATGTCTCTTGATTTAAATCTTTTATATAAAATGTCTGCACAATAGAATAAACCTACGACATTAATACCGTGAGCAAAAGTTTGTACCAAAGCACCTTCAGCACCTTCAGTAGTAAATGTTCCTCTTAGTGTAACAACAGCAGATGCAAAAATACCTGCTACCATCAATCCAACGTGAGAGAAAGATGAATAGGCAATGATCCTCTTCATATCATTCTGGATAATTGCGATCAATGCTCCATGAAGGATTCCTACTATCGCAAGGATAATAACGATCTGCCCTGAAATTCCCATAATAGGAATAGGAGTGATCGGTAATAAATAACGGATAACACCATACACAGCCATTTTAAGCATGATCCCTGATAATAACATCGATCCCTGAGTAGGTGAGTAGGTATAGGTATCAGGCTGCCATGTGTGGAACGGGAAGATCGGTAATTTCACAGCAAATGCAAAGAATATAAACCAAAATACAACCGTCTGCTGAGTTTCATTAAGTGATGCATTGTATAGATCTGTTAAGGCAAATGATGCAGAGTGATTATACACATAAATCAATCCGGCAAGCATGAATAAAGATCCTACGAATGTATATACAAAGAACTTCGTGGTGAATTCAAATCTTTTATTTTCCTGGCCCCAAAGTCCGGCAATGAACCAGATTGGAATCAGTGTTACCTCCCAGAAAATGTAGAACAATAATCCATCCAGAGATGTGAAAACTCCTACAAGTCCAAACTGCATCAACAGGATAAGACCATAGAATGAGTTTCTGTAATTGATGTTCTCATTAAATGAAGATAAAATAATGATTGGCGAAAGGATATTGGTCAGCAATAAAAGCAGCATACTCATCCCGTCAATACCGAAATGAAGCGAGCTTTTAATAAATTGTGACCATGGATAATTGATCTCATGCTGCAATACACTATCTACAGTCGGAGTAAAATCGAAATCCGAAAGTATATAAAATGTAAGAAGCATTTGTACCAATGCAATTCCTAGTGCCAAATATTTGCTGGATTTATTTTTCCAGGCAAAAACAAGTCCCGACCCTACTAGAGGTAAAAGCAATAATGTTAATAATAAACAAGACATTATTATTGTAATATAAAGTTAACAATCAGTATAATTCCCACAGCTAAAGACATGATAAGAATGTATGTCTCAACATTTCCGTTTTGAATACGTTTCATAGATTTACCGCTGTCCTCAGCTCCTTCACCTACGAAGTCTACAAAACGATCTAGAACACCCTTATCAAACATTTTACCTCCACGTCCTAATCCTTCAACAGTTTTTACAATTAATGCATTGTAAAGTTCGTCAATATATAATTTTTTAGCAGACAGCTTTTCCCAGCCTGTATAGCTTTCTTCCGGAAGGGCTCTCTTTTGCTTATTCACATACGTGTTTTTAACGATGAACCATACCGCGAAGAACATTACAACAGTGGCTGCTAATAATATCATTTCAGTATTAAAATCAACTCCTGAAAGCGTAGCTTCCATTTGTTTGAAACTTTCTTCAGTAAGAACCGGCTTCAGCCATTCCATTAACTTTGCATAATGACCGTGGCCGATAAAGTGAGGAAGATTAATAAAACCTCCGATAACAGAAAGAATAGCCAATACGATCAACGGTAACGTCATGTTCATCGGGCTTTCATGCAAGTGGTGTTTCTGTTCCTCAGTTCCTCTGAACTCTCCGTGGAATGTAAGGTAATACAGTCTGAACATATACGTTGCCGTAATAGCTGCCAGAATGAATAACATTACCCAATAGATTGGATTTTTTGCAAATGCAGCTACCAGAATCTCATCTTTGGAAATCATCCCTGAAAGTAAAGGGAAACCAGAGATTGCCAGTGTTCCGATAAGGAAAGTAGCATGGGTAATCGGAATTACCTTCTTAAGTCCGCCCATAAAACGCATGTCCTGCTCATTACTCATAGCGTGGATCACAGATCCTGCTCCTAAGAATAACAATGCTTTGAAGAAGGCGTGTGTCATTACATGGAACATCGCTGTAGTATAAGCTCCTAATCCCAAAGCAATGAACATAAATCCAAGCTGCGATACAGTAGAATAGGCCAATACTTTTTTGATGTCGTTCTGACGAAGTGCATAGAAACCTGCTAAAGCTGCAGTTAAGAATCCGATCAACAGAATTCCGCCCTGAACAGTTGGAGCCAAAGTAAATAAGAAATTAGATCTTACTACCAGGTAGATCCCCGCAGTAACCATTGTTGCTGCGTGAATTAATGCAGAAACAGGAGTTGGTCCGGCCATTGCGTCCGGTAACCATGTATATAAAGGAACCTGTGCCGATTTACCGGTAGCACCGATAAATAAACTCGCCGTAATAAAGATAATTACAGTTCCGTCCAATTCAAATTTTGAAGCGTTTTGAGCTACTGAAAGATAATCAATAGCATTGGTCTGAGAAGCGATCATGAAAATACCGATCAATAAACCAAGGTCCCCAATTCTGTTCATGATAAACGCTTTTCTTGCTGCTTTACCATATTCTTCATTTGTGAACCAGAATCCGATCAATAGATAGGAACACAAACCTACACCTTCCCATCCGATAAACAGGATCAGGTAATTGCTTCCCATTACTAAAAGTAACATAGAGAAGATGAAAAGATTCAGATAAGTAAAGAACTTATAGAAACCTTTATCATGGCTCATATATCCGATAGAGTATAAGTGGATCAGTGATCCGATACCTGTAATGATCATGATCATCATTAAAGATAACTGATCGATCTGGAAACCAAAGTTAATCTGAACTCCATTTACTCTGAACCATTCAAAAGCTTTTACGATAACCGGCTGGCTTTCAGAATTGAAATTCATGAAAATACTTACCGCGATACAGAAAGATCCGAAAACCGCTGCAGTTGCCAATCCTCCTACTACTATTTTGGGAAGATTTTTCCCGAATAAACCGTTAATAAGAAAGCCTAAAAGTGGTAAAAGTACTATTGCATACACTAAATTTTCCATTCTTTATCCTCTTAATTTATTAAATATACTAACATCTACAGAACGGGTATTTCTATATAGCATAGCAATAATTGCCAAACCTACTGCTACTTCAGCAGCAGCAACCACCATAATGAAGAAAACTAAAAGTTGTCCATCGCTGTTTCCTTTATACGCTGAAAAAGCAGCCAATAAAAGATTTGCAGAATTGAGCATAAGCTCTACACAACCCAAAATTACAATAGCGTTTTTTCTCAATAACACTCCCAATACTCCCAAACAGAACAATACTGATGAAAGAATAATGAAATAATTTAAAGGGACGCTTTGTATAAATGTATTTACTTCTCCCATAATTTTATAAATCTTTTTTACCGATTAATACCGCACCTACAATACCTGCCAAAATAAGGATGGAAGCAAGCTCAAACGGTAAAACATATTCATTAAACAAAAGTTTACCCAGATTTTTAGTAAGACCCACACCCCTGTCTACATTTTCCACTACAATATGGTTGTCCTGAACTCCTCTGAATACTCCTAAAATACCAATCAATAACAGACCGGCTGTAAAGACTCCAATAAATTTTAAAGTATTGTTCTTCTTACTTTCGTCTTCTTTATTAAGATTAAGCATCATCAGGATGTAAAGGAACAATACCATAATCGCTCCTGCATACACGATGATCTGAATAATGGCAAGGAACTGGGCATTCAAAAGAATGTACATCCCTGCAATGGAAAACATTGTAACAATTAATGATAAGATAGCATACAAAGGATTTTTTGCAAATACAAAGTATACTGCACCTGCCACTGCTAAAAAAGCCACCAAGAAAAATAAAAACTGATCCATTATTTTACCGCATTTTTTTGTTTCTCGGATTGTCTTGTCGTGATGTCAATCCTTTCGTTTATCTTTTCAACTAATTTATCTTTTCCATAGATAAAAGAACCTCTGTTGGTTTCCACATCTACCAATCTATCGGTTAAATAAATTGCTGATTTCGGACATGCTTCTTCACACATTCCGCAGAAAATACATCTCAGCATATTGATTTCATATACTGATGCATATTTTTCTTCTCTGTAAAGATGTTTTTCTTCCTTAGTTCTTTCAGCAGCAGTCATGGTAATTGCTTCTGCAGGACATGCCACCGCACAAAGTCCGCAAGCGGTACATCTTTCTCTGCCTTCCTCGTCTCTTTTCAGAACGTGCTGACCTCTCCAGATATCTGCTCTTGGTTTCTGTACTTCTGGATACGAGTATACTGCAGGAGCTCCTTTTACAACGGTTCTTACAGCATGCTTGAATGTAATCCCCATACCTTTGAAAATCGCCGGTAAGTAGATTTTCTCAGCAAGGGTCATTTCTTTATTAGAAACAACTTTTGATCTGTTAGTAAGTTTCATTTAATTATAGATTATAGATGGTAGACTAATTCTGTCTTTTATCTTAATTTTTAATATTTTATGTCTGAATAGAGCTGCTTAAGTAAAGATAAAATTTGATTTCACTTTCAAATCAGCTCATTTCAAATGTTCAATTTTTTAATGTCCGAATGCTAAAATCAAAGCTCCGGTAACAATCAGGTTCAAAACAGCCAATGGAATCAAAGTTTTCCATCCTAAGTGCATCAGCTGGTCATATCTGAATCTCGGTAGCGTCCATCTGATCCACATAAAGATCAGAATTCCGATAATGGTTTTAACTAAAAACGCTCCGATACTTAATATTCCTGCAATATTTTCTCCCCAGTTTTGTGTTACCCACTCAATTCCCGGATAGTTATAACCACCAAAGAAAAGAACAACCATAAATGCGTTGGAGATAAACATATTTACATATTCTCCGAACATGTATAAACCTAATTTCATGGAGGAATATTCCGTAGAATATCCTGTCACAAGTTCGGATTCACACTCCGGTAAATCGAAAGGGTGTCTGTTCGTTTCTGCTAGTGCAGCAACAATAAAAATAAGGAAAGCCAACGGTTGATAGAAAATATTCCAGTTCATCCCGTCAATGTGGATAAGTCCCCACAGTTTTCCTGTTGTTTGAGCTTCAGTAATTACTTTTAAATCTAAACTTCCTGTCATCATGATGATAGAAAGCAGCGCCAATCCCATTGCCAATTCATAAGAGATCATCTGAGAAGAAGCACGGATAGCACCCAATAATGAATATTTATTATTAGAAGCCCAACCTCCGATCATGATCCCATAAACCCCAATGGAAGCCATTCCGATAATGAAAAGTACGCCGACATCAATGTTAGCCACCTGAAGGTCGTAAGACATTCCACCGATATTTAAACTTTTCCCCCAAGGAATAACAGCTCCTGTAATTAATGAAATAAACATCACCAAAGCAGGTCCCAATACGAAAAGGAATTTTTCTGCATTGGCAGGAGTAAAGTCTTCTTTAAAGAAAAACTTTCCACCATCAGCAAGAGGCTGCAGCAATCCGAAAGGTCCGGCTCTGTTAGGCCCGATTCTGTCCTGCATGATAGAAGCAACCTTTCTTTCTGCCCAGGTAGAGTAGGCCGCTATCGTTAGCGAAAGCAAGAAAAGTGCTAGTACAAGTATCAATTTAAATGTAATTAAATCCATTTTTATTATAGATGTTAGATATGAGATGTCAGATGCTAGATTTCAGATCTTTAATCTGATGTCTGTAGTCTGATATCTGAAATCTTATTAAAGTTATTTTTCGTCTTTTTCACTGATTTCTTTAGCCATAGGATTGTCTAAAACTCTTAGCTCATCCTTAGGTTTTTCATAATGGTTGAGTGAAATCACAGAATGTCTGTCGATATGTCTTGGACCTTCAATATTCCAGTCTTTCAATTCTTTTCTTTCAAAACGACATGTATCACAGATAAATTCTTCAACTTCTCCCCACTGGTCTTTTCTGGCTGTAACCCTTACCACTTCATCTCCTTTCAACCATACAACTGCTTTTCCTGAACACTTGTCACATTTACATGAAGCATTCATCGGGTTGGTAAACCAAACTCTGCTTGCAAAACGTGCGGTTCTGTCGGTAAGAGCTCCTACCGGACAAACGTCGATAACGTTCCCAATGAAATCATTATCCAAAGCTTTATTTAAATAAGTCGAGATTTCTGCGTGATCTCCTCTGAAAAGAATACCATGCTCTCTGGTTTCAGTAAGTTGATTCGCTGTAAGAACACATCTTGCACAAAGAATACAACGGTTCATATTCAGCTTGATATGTGGTCCCAGGTCATCCGCTTCGTAGGTGTTTCTTTCAAACTCCGTTCTGGTATTTTCCACACCATGTTCATATCCAAGATCCTGAAGATGACATTCTCCAGCCTGATCACAAATAGGGCAGTCCAGCGGGTGGTTAACCAATAAAAATTCAGTAACGGCTTTTCTACCTTCTTGAGCTTTATCAGAAGTAAGATTTTTCACTTCCATTCCGTCCATTACATTGGTTCTGCAGCTAGCCACCAGTTTTGGCATGGGACGAGGGTCCGCTTCAGATCCCTTAGAAACTTCTACTAAACAAGTTCTGCATCTTCCTCCACTGGTTTCCAACTTGCTGTAGTAGCACATTGCCGGAGGTACAGATTTTCCACCGATTTGTCTTGCTGCTTCCAGGATGGAAGTCCCAGGCAACACTTCAGTAGTCTGTCCGTCTATCGTTATTTTGAATTTTTTAACTTCTTCGCTCATATTATACGCTTTAAGCTCTCTGCAATAAGCAATAGGCTTTATTAATTATATTTTTTCGTATTAAATGTATATCCAATTCCGGCAAGGACTTGTCCAAAAACGAAATCTTGTCGTGCTTTATCTGGCTTATTATTCAACGTGGTTTTAATATCCCACATATTGATATATCCAAATTTTCCTTCCAGTCTTGCCATCCAGTGATTCCAGAACACAAGGTTTAAGCTGGTTCTTACATCAGTTCCCATACCGGCAACGTGAAAACGGTCACTCCTTTCATTCCCAAAAAGTCTTACGTTACTTTTGGGAAACATTACCCCAATTCCTGCTCCATAAGACCATACCAGGTCAATATTTTTCTTATTGATAAGGCTCTGATACCTTTCAAGACCTAAGTTTTCATAGTTAAGTCCGTCCGTATGTTCGAAAGTAAGGAACTTTTCATCTGCCAGGTTTACCTGCCCGTTTTGAACCATACCTGCATATGTAGGATCTGAAATATGTCCCTTAAAATTAACGGTTTGGTTCTGATCCATAACATACTTCATATGATCAATCCCAAGAACAAGCGCTAAATTATCTTTTATGAAATAACCAGCTCTGAAGTTGTACTGAACCACTGTAAACCACGTAGGATCAAAATATACAATTCCAAATTTTGTAGGTCTGTCATGAGCGGATACATTATTCAGCTGAAAATTATAACCATTTCCTGAAAAATTGATATCAGAATTACTGAAAGCAGCTCTGTTCCAGCCAAAGAAAACAAACATCTGACCTTTTTTGGATAGAGGGTCTGGTTTTTGTTTTTTTGGAGTTGCACCTGTAAATGTTTCCAGATTTCTTTCCACACTTAAAGTATCTTTTTCTTTTTGTCCGAAAACAAAACTCGACATCATTACGCCGATCACAAACAACTTCTTCATTTATACATTTTTTTCAACAGCCGGAATAGGATCAGCATAATTAGCCAGACCATAATTTTGAGTTAAACATAACTCTGGATTTTTGATATGCCATTCAAATTCATCTCTGAAATGACGTATCGCTGCTGCAACCGGCCAGGCTGCGGCATCACCTAAAGGACAAATGGTATTTCCTTCGATTTTTCTCTGGATATCCCAAAGCAAATCGATGTCTTCCATCTTTCCTTGTCCGTTTTCTATCTTTTTCAATATCTTATACATCCATCCTGTCCCTTCACGACAAGGTGTACACTGTCCACAACTTTCGTGATTGTAGAATCTCGCTAAAGTCATGGTATGTTCCACGATGCACTGATCTTCATCTAAAACAATGAAACCTCCTGAACCCATCATGGTTCCGGTAGCAAATCCTCCATCTGCTAAGGATTCATAGTTCATATATCTTGGTTCTCCGTTTACTGTTCTCAACAATAGGTTGGCTGGAACAATAGGAACCGAACTACCACCAGGAATACAGGCTTTTAATCTTTTTCCGTTTGGAATACCTCCACAATATTCATCAGAATAAATGAATTCTTCCACAGTGATCGTCATATCAATTTCATAAACTCCCGGTTTATTGATATTTCCACATGCAGAAATTAATTTCGTACCTGTAGATCTTCCCACTCCGATTTTTGCAAATTCAGCACCGGTAATATTAATGATCGGTACCACAGCTGCAATTGATTCCACGTTGTTAACAACCGTAGGTCTTTCCCAAAGTCCTTTTACAGCCGGGAATGGTGGTTTCAATCTCGGGTTACCTCTTTTTCCTTCCAGCGATTCAAGCAATGCTGTTTCTTCACCACAGATATAAGCTCCACCACCTCTCTGAACATAGATTTCAAGATCGAAACCTGTTCCCAAAATGTTTTTACCTAAAAATCCTGCTGCTTTAGCCTCTTCAATAGCTTCTTCCAAAATATCCGGGATCCATGAATACTCTCCACGGATGTAGATATAAGAAACATTTGAGCCTAAACAGAACGAGGAGATAAGCATTCCCTCAATCAATAAATGAGGAATAAATTCCATCAGATATCTGTCTTTAAAAGTTCCCGGTTCAGACTCATCTGCATTCACTACAAGGTGTCTTGGAACTCCTTCAGGCTTTGCCAGAAAGCTCCATTTCATCCCCGTAGGGAATCCTGCACCACCACGACCACGAAGTCCTGAAGTTTTTACTTCTTCCAAAATTTCATCGGGTGTCATCTTCAAGGCTTTTTCAGCAGCTTCGTAACCTCCCTGTTTGCGGTATGTTTCGAAATAGCGAATACCTTCTATATGTGCATCTTTAAGTAAAAGTTTTTTACTCATCGTATATTTTAATTAATCCAAAGCGATTTGTCCCTCTCTGCAAAGATCAAGGATTTCATCTACTTTTTCTATCGTTAAATTTTCATGAAAGAATTTCCCCAACTGCATCATCGGTGCATATCCGCATGCACCAAGACATTCAGCAGGTTTTAAAGTGAACATACCATCTTCAGTCGTTTCACCATCCTTAATGTTCAGTTTAGTCCTGATATGATTCAGGATCTTTTCACTTCCGCGAACCATACAAGGTCCGGTTCTGCAAACTTCCAAAACATATTTACCAACCGGTTTCATATTGAACATGGTATAAAAAGTAGCTACTTCATATACTTCAATTGGCGTAATACTCAATAATTCAGCAACGTAATCCATTACCGGGACATCCAGCCATCCTCCAAATTCTTTTTGTGCTAAATGCAGAACAGGAAGAAGGGCAGACTTCTGTCTTCCTTCAGGATATCTTGCGATAATTTTATGTACTTGTTCTAAACTTTCCGGTTTAAAAGCTATTGTTTCGCTCATTTTTTATCTCTTAGATTAAAGAGTAAAGAACAAAGAAAAAAGATTCTTAAGTTCGATATTCTAAATTCGTTTTTATTGGGTTGATGAAAGTCTTTTTTCTTTCATCTTTATTCTAACTTCTTACTATGCGTCTAATTCTCCCGCAATAATATTCATACTACACATGGTTACAATGGCATCAGAAATTACAGAGCCTGTAATCATTTCCGGATACGCCTGGTAGTAGATGAAACATGGTCTTCTGAAGTGTAGTCTGTAAGGACTTCTTCCTCCGTCACTCACTAAGTAGAATCCTAATTCTCCGTTTCCTCCTTCTACAGCATGGTATACTTCTCCTTTCGGAATTTCAGTTTCTCCCATTACAATTTTGAAGTGATAGATCAAGGCTTCCATTTTGTTATAAACGTCAGCTTTTTCAGGAAGATAGAAATCAGGAACATCAGCATGGAAATCCCCTTCCGGAAGATTGTTATATGCCTGCTCGATAATTTTAATAGATTCCCAGATCTCCTGTTGACGAACCATGAAACGGTCGTAGGTATCACCAGCTGTTCCTACAGGAATGATAAAATCAAAGTCCTGGTAAGAAGAATAAGGTTGTGCTACCCGAACATCATAATCTACACCTGCAGCACGTAAATTAGGACCTGTAAAACCATAGCTTAAAGCTCTTTCAGCTGAAATTGCTCCCGCACCAATGGTTCTGTCCATGAATATTCTGTTTCTTTCCAAAAGCTGGCAGAATTCTGCAAACTTCTTAGGGAAAGTTTTTAAGAAATCTTTGATCAGTTCATGACATTTCGGTGTAAGATCTCTTTCGAAACCTCCGATTCTTCCCATATTGGTTGTCATTCTCGCACCGCAGATCTGTTCGTAAATATCATAAATACGTTCTCTTTCGATGAACATATAAGTAAGTCCGGTAATTGCTCCAGAGTCCATACCAGTTACTCCGTTACAGATCAGGTGATCCCCGATCCTTGCTAATTCCATAAGAATTACCCGGATATAATCCACACGCTTTGGAACTTCAATTCCTATCAGTTTCTCAACCGTCATATGCCAGCCCAGATTGTTAATTGGAGCAGAACAATAATTCATACGGTCGGTAAGGGTCGTAATCTGGGTATAATTTCTTCTTTCAGAAATTTTTTCAAATGCCCGGTGGATGTAACCTACGGTTTGCTCAGCATGAAGAATTCTTTCCCCATCCATCGTTAAAACGTTCTGGAAGATCCCGTGAGTAGCAGGGTGAGTCGGACCTAAATTGAGGGTGTACAACTGACCGTCAATCTGCTCCTTACTTTCGTATTGGTTAAGTATATTAGATAATGAGTTATCTTTCATAATATATAATTGATAATTGATAAGCGATAATTGATCATTAACCAATCATCAGCAATCATTATATTTTTATTTTATCTTCCGAACATGCTATCGTTCTTGTCGGTTCTTGTACCATCCTCAAGACGATATTCCTTCAGCATCGGGTGGTAACCAAGATCTTCCATATTTAAAATAGGTCTCAGATCCGGATGTCCCTTGAATTTGATTCCAAAGAAATCATAGGTTTCCCTTTCCATCCAGTTCGCTCCGGCATATAGATCTGTAAGAGAGTCTACCTCAATGTTCTCTCTGGACATAAATACTTTAAGACGGATTCTGAAATTCGTCATCATATTATGTAAATGGTAGACTACGCCGATTTCTTTCTCCGGAAATTCAGGATAATGAATTCCACAAATATCTGTAAGGAAATTAATTTCTAAAGACGAATCCTTAAGGTAATGAATCACTTTTTTGATGTCATCTTTCTTCACTTCAACGGTAAGCATTCCATAAGGCTCTGAACTGGAAATTACAGTTTCAGGAAACTCCCTGGTGATTGCTTCTAATACAAATTCGTTCGTCATTTCCGTTTAGTTGCTTATGTTGTAAGAGTCTAATAAATTCTGATATTCAGGCATATCTCTTCTTCTGATGCTTTCGCTTTCTGCAAGAGCCTGAACCTGCATTACTCCTTCAATGATCTGCTCCGGTCTTGGCGGGCATCCCGGAACGTATACGTCAACCGGAATAATCTTATCGATTCCCTGTAAAACAGAGTAGGTGTCAAAAATACCACCGCTGGAAGCACATGCTCCTACAGCAACCACCCATTTTGGCTCAGCCATCTGAGTGTACACTTCTTTTAGGACCGGGCCTAATTTCTTGGATATAGTTCCACAAACCATCAACATATCTGCCTGTCTTGGAGAGAAAGAGTTTCTTTCCATTCCAAATCTTGAAGCATCATATGTTGGGTTAAGAGTCGCCATAAACTCGATACCACAACAAGAGGTAGCAAATGGTAACGGCCAAAGAGAAAACTTTCTTGCCATTCCGATTACACTGCTCAGTTTCGTTGCGAAAAATCCTTCTCCTTCAAATCCTTCGGGAGCAGGTGCATCTGTTCTTATTACTGGTTTTTTATCTGACATTTTATTAAATATTTAAAGATTAAAAATTTAGAAGTTTAAAAGCATGATAAAGCTTTAAATCCATCAAATAATTAAATCTTTTTAATGTTAAAATTTATTTATCCCAATCTAGCGCGCCACGTTTCCATACATAGATAAAACCTACGAAGAAAATAGCCACGAAGGTAAGGACTGCAAGGAATCCTTCGAATCCGAATTCTCTGAAGTTAACGGCATATGGATAAAAAAATACGATTTCGATATCGAATAGAACGAACAAGACAGCTGTCAGGAAATATTTGATCGAAAAAGGGGTTCTGGCATTTCCTTCAACAGGAACACCGCACTCCCAACTTTGATTTTTCACAGAATTTCCTTTCTTCTGACGAGGTCCTAAGAAATGCGCTCCAAGCAATGAAACAGCTACAAAACCAATGGCAACGGCAGCTTGGATAAGGATCGGAATATAACTTTCAGGTAAATTCATTTTTGCATTATTATCTCAATTTGCAAATTTAGCGAATAAACAAGAAAGCATGAAATTAATAACCTTAAATGTGGAGTTAAAATGGGAAAAACCGGTAATTTAGAATTAATAAAAATAACGGTTATTTCTGCATTTTTTTGAGTAAAGAGTAAGCCATAAATGAAATATAACCGAAAAGGATACTGGCGTAAATAATATTGATTACCGTGTTTGTTTTATCGTCTCCGTTTTGGAAAAAAAAGTTGTAAATAATAAACCCGGCAATTAAAATAGCGAAGACGATGAGATGTGGTTTCATAGGAGAGGAGTTATACGTTTGAGTAATTAATTGTGAGTGACGAGATACGGGATGTGAAATTCGATTTATGGGTGTGTGTATCGATGTTCAGGGTTGAAAATCATTAGTTTAAATTATCAAATTGAAACTTATGTTATGGTTTATAACCGGAATTGAAAATCCAGCAACACGAACCTCGTACTTTATCAGCTATCGATCTTCAGTGAATAGGTTCTCCTTCTTTTATGATTAACCGGATTGTAATCCTGCCAAAGCAGTTGCACACTTTTGTTTTCTTCCAGTTCCGGATTGGTTTCTGCAAATTTGATTCCCATACTGGTAAAACGAACGAAAATTTCCTTAAAAATAATAGCCGTAACTCCTCTTCTCTGGTATTCCGGATGAATACCGATAAGATAGAAATTAGCGCGGTCATTCTTTTTACCGGCCTGTAAAAAATGCCACCACCCGAAGGGGAATAGTTTACCCTTTGATTTCTGTAACGCTTTCGAATAAGAAGGCATCGTGATTGCAAAAGAAATCAGCTGATCATTTTCATCAACAACGCAGATCACGTAGTTTTTATCGATAAACGGGAAATATTTTTCTCTGTATGTTTTGATCTGTTCGTCGGAAATAGGAGTATATGTGGAGAGGTGCTTATAAGTTTCATCCAAAAGCTTAAACATAGGCTCCACATACGGAAGAATTTCCTCTTTAGATTTGAAGTTCAGGACTTTCAGTTTGTATTTTTGAGCGATCAATCCACTGAATTTTTCTACTTTTTCAGGAAGGACTTTAGGGAATTCCATTTCAAATTCCACCCATTCCTTTTCCTTGGTAAGGCCAAGGCTTTCAAGATGTTTAGGATAGTAATCATGATTGTAAATTCCGATCATGGTCGCCAGTTTGTTAAACCCCATGGTCAGCATTCCTGCTTTATCCAGGTTGGTGAATCCCATAGGACCTTCGATCATGTCTATATGATGCTCCTTTGCGTAGTCAATTGCTTTTTGGATCAATGCTTCAGAAACCTCTTTGTCATCGATGAAATCGATCCACCCGAAACGAACTTTTTTTATGCCCAGTTCCTTTTCCTCCTTGTGATTGATCATCACGGCAATACGTCCCACTACTTTTTTGTCTTTATAGGCAAGGTATTGTTTTGATTCCGAGTAATTCAGTGCTGGATTTTCTTTGGCGTCCCAGATCTTCATTTCATCTTTGATAAATGAGGGTACATAGTAAGGATTGTTTTTATACAAATCCATGGGGAACATCACAAACTGTTTTAATTCGTTCTGGTTTTTTACTTCTAGAATTGAAACTTTAGACATGGTTTTTCTGGGGTAATTAAAAGGCAAATATAAATAAATAAAATGTAATACTTTGGCACAGTTTTTACATCTTACAGGTTAAAAAATATCTATAAAATTTTATTAAAATGATTGGTTATTATGTAATTATTGGGATTACAATGCTGGTGAGTTGGTATGTTTCATCAAAGTTGAAATCCAAATTTGAGTATTATTCCAATGTACACCTTCGAAATGGCCTTTCAGGAAAAGAAGTGGCTGAAAAAATGTTAAGAGATAACGGAATTAATGATGTTCAGGTAATTTCGGTTCCCGGACAATTAACAGATCACTATAATCCAGCAGATAAAACGGTCAACCTTTCAGAAGGGGTGTACATGCAGAGAAATGCAGCGGCAGCCGCAGTGGCTGCTCATGAATGCGGCCATGCAGTACAGCATGCAGTAGGGTATTCCATGCTTCAGATGCGGTCAAAATTAGTTCCTATTGTGAATATCAGTTCTAATTTAATGCAGTTTGTCATTTTTGCAGGTATTGCCATTATGGCTGCCAGCAGAACAATTGAGAATCCTAATGGGAATACAACTGTCCTGGCAATTGGGGTAGCCTTGTTTGCCGTGACTACTTTATTTGCTTTTATCACCCTTCCTGTAGAATACGATGCAAGTAACAGGGCGATGAAATGGCTTAAAGATACAGGAACCGTAACTCCTGAAGAATATGTAGGAGTACAGGACAGCTTAAAATGGGCTGCCAGAACCTATGTAGTTGCAGCTATCGGATCACTGGTACAACTTCTTTACTGGTTGTCGATCCTGATGGGAGGCCGAAGAAATTAATCTTTAAATGTAAAGGATACATATTGCATCTCGGATAATTTATCTGAGATGTTTTCTTTTTGTGCCGTTTTTAAAGAGGCGGTAAGGATGCAGTTTTCATTCGCGTCAAAATTCAGGACTTTTGCATCGAATTTTGACAACAGAGTGAAAATGGTATTTTGCTGATTAAAATTAAATTGGATTTCAACTTCTGTTTCCAGTTCCCGTGTGATGATATTGGCTTCTTCAAGGGTTAACTTTGCTGACTCTTTATATGCTTTCACAAGACCTGATACGCCCAGTTTAGTTCCTCCATAATAGCGGACTACAATCACGAGAACATTGGTGATCTCATGGGCTAATAGTTGATTGTAGATTGGTAACCCGGCACTTCCCGAAGGTTCCCCGTCATCATTTGCTCGGTAATTTTCACCATGAAGGCCCATTCTGAAAGCGTAGCAATGGTGTGTCGCTTTAGGATGCTCGTTTCTTACTTTTTCAAGCGCGTCCTTAAGTTCATTTTCGTTCGCAACGGGATAAGCAAATCCGATGAATTTGCTTCCCTTTTCCTTGATTAAAGTGTTTTCGATGGGTTTATCAATGGTTTTGTATTCATGCATCATTATGGCCGGCTTTAAAAGTACAAAAGTATAAAATGCTTTAGTTTGAAACCCCAATAGACTTGTATAATTTAACTACGGGTTCAGTTTAAAACGGTTACACCATACGGGAAGTATGAAAAGCTATCGTATTATCTCTTACGGTTTCGATTTTAAAAGGTTCTGAATGGAATTCAGGGGCTTGTGTTCCCTTTTCAAGGATGAGATTTTCATTTTTGATAACGATAGCTTCGTCCCAAAGGTTGGCATCAATGAATTGCTGAAGGGTAAAACGCCCTCCTTCTATTATAACGGATTGGATCTGCTCCTGATACAGGATGTCCATCAGGTCGGAAATGAAATCATCCTTTCTGATTTTGATCCAGTGGATATTTTCTTCGTTTCCTTCTTTGATAGAATTAAGAACCAACGTTTTGGCTTCTTTGTTGAAAATCTTAAAATTATCAGGGACTTTCAGGTTGAGATCTATTAAAATTCTGACAGGATTTACTCCTTCAACATTTCTTACGGTAAGGCCGGGATTATCGTTAAGTGCGGTTTGTGTACCTACTAAAATGGCATGTTCATCAGCTCGTAGTTGATGGACAAACTGATTGACCAGCGAATTTGAAATTGAAGTCGGTTTAAAATCTTTATCCAAAAATCCGTCTTTTGACTCAGCCCATTTTAAAATGATATAAGGTCTTTTCTTTTCATGGTACGTAAAGAATCTTTTGTTCAGCTCAACAGACTCTTTTTCAAGTATCCCTGAAACGACTTCTATTCCGGCATCCTGAATGATCTTTTTGCCTTTCCCGTTCACTTTGTCATGAGAGTCCATCGCTCCGATTACCACTTTTTTGAATACCAGTTCTTTGATCTTTAATGCGCATGGTGGGGTTTTCCCGTAATGAGCACAGGGCTCAAGGGATACGTAAATGGTAGATTCAGGAATAAGATCCTTATTGATTACGGAATTGATTGCATTGATCTCTGCATGAGGCTCTCCGGCTTTGTGATGATAGCCTTCTCCAATAATTTCGCCGCTATGTACAATCACACTTCCTACAAGAGGATTAGGATATGTTCTGCCCAAAGCTTTTTGAGCGAGCTCGATACATCTTCTTATGTATAATTCGTCCTGCATAATATAAAAAAGGCGAAGACAAATTTCTTTGCTTCGCCTTGGGTGTTATTTTTTTATCTGTTATTCTCCGACAATAATGTTGTGAAGATTCTGTTTTAAAGTTTCCAGATGAGCTTTCTTCTCATCAATCGTGTTGAACGTATCTGCTAAAAGAGGATTGTCCCTTGAAGGTTTATTGAAGAATGAAAGGTTGTTCTCTAATTTAACGATTTCTGATTCCAGGTCAGAGATCTGGCTCTTCATTTTTCTTGCCTTATCGGTTAATTGATTTTCAGAAAGACCGTCTTCTTTCAACTCCAGTTCATTGATCTTATTCAGCTTTAATTTTTCTCTTAAAGTCTTGTTGAATTCGGAGTTGATAGAGATCTTATCTCTAGGAACTTTTCCTACATTATTCCATGCTGTTTTTATCGTCTCTATTTTTTCAATACTTCCTTCATCGTTAGAGATCGTTTTCAGCTCTTCAAGAAGCTCTTTTTTCTGTTTGTAGTTCTCCTTCCAGTTATCTGTAGATGCATTGCTTTTTTCTCTGTAGTTATTAAAGAAAGTATTGCAGGCATCACGGAACTCATCCCAGATCTTGTTGGTCATGCTTTTTGGAACATGGCCGATTTTTTTCCAGTCTTCCTGAAGCTTTTTAAATAATGGAACGGCAATATCCCATTCTTCATTATTCATATTGTCCTTGGCAGTCTGGATCAGTTTTAATTTTTCCTCCAGATTGGTTTGCTGAGAACCCTTCAAAGATTTATAATAATTGTTCTTTGTCGTATTGAAATTCCTTAGAGTGGTTTTAAAATCATTCCAGTTTTGGTTGGATAACTTTCTTGGAACACTTCCCGTTTTCAAAAACTCTGAACGGAGATCCTCAACTCTTCTGATGGCATTTTGCCAGTAATTGTGGTTAGGAGTTTCCGCAGGTTCGGATAATTTCTTTATCTCTTCGATAATCTTGTTCTTCTTTTCAAGATTGTCATTCTGTTCAGTTTCTATGGCTGCGGAAAGCTCAGATTTTCTTTCGTGTATCTTATTCGAAATTTCTTTGAACTCTTCCCATGTTTTTTCACGGAATTCTTCTGCTACAGGTTCTGCCTCTTCTTTCCAAAGCTTATGAAGATATTGCAGCTCATTCAGCGCTTTTTGAATAACGGGCTCATTTTCCAGTTCTTTAGCACGGGCAATAATATGCTGTCTTTTTTCAAGATTATGACCATATTCCTGCTCCAGAAACTCTTTATTTAAATCCAGCATTTGATAGAATTGATTCAGATGGTGGAAATAATTATTGTTAAGGATTTTAAATTCAGATTTTGCTACCTGTCCCGCGTTAGACCAGTCTTCTTTAATCTCACGGATCGATTTGAATAAATTGGTATTGGGTTCGGAATTGGTGTAAAGGTTTTTAAGCCTTTCAATAATTCCCTGACGATGTTCCAGATTCTTTTTTTTGTTCTTCCTCCAGTCCTTTCTGGAAATTGTCATGCTTTTCTCTGAAGATATTAACCAAAGCTGAAAGCTTAGATTGAGAAGGGTGCTCATAGCTGAAATTTTCAGGAGCATTCCCGGCTTCTACATATTCGTGCTTTTTGTCCTCCACTTCATCATGGATGTAATGACTTGCTTTTTCTTTTAACTGGTTGAATTTTTTTTACATCCTCGCCCGCATTAGGAGCGTTGATGATTTTTTCCATTTCCTTCAATGCATCAGCCAAAGAAATATCAGTATCTGCTTCCTCTTCCAGATGTTCAGCATCATCATGCTGGTTTTCTTCCTGAGGTACAGTGTTTTCTGAAGTTTCTTCATTTGATCCTTCGATAGAATTTTTACTTTCTTCGTTTTCAGAAAGGTTATTTTCTGTTGTCATAGCAAATCTTTTATGTGAATGGCGTTTATTATCTGTCGCACGTAGCTAAAAAGCCAATTAATGCACTAATTTATGTTATTTTTTTTTGAAAATTCCAAATTTCCCAAGCTTTTTCTGCTTGCTGTTCAAGCATATAATAGCCATTTACAGTCTTTGCTCCTTTTTCCGAAGCATTAATAATGAACTTCGTGTAATTGGGATTGTATATAAGATCGATGATCAAATGTTCGCGGGAAAGTCCCTCAAATGGGAATTTTAAGCAATCCTCAACATTCGGAAATGTACCCACGGGAGTAGTCTGGATGATCAGCTTGTGGTCGTTTACTGTTTCTGTATCCAGATTATCAAAATTTAATATAGATTTTCTGGAAACGGTCTGTGAAGAAATGCCATTTTTATCCAATACATATTGTACCGCTTTGGCGGCTCCGCCATCACCTAAAATCAATGCCGAAGTATGGTGTGGTTTTTTATGGAGAAGAAGGGTTTTTTCAAATCCGAAAGCATCCGTGTTATAACCCGTTTTCTTTCCATTTTCAATTAAAACACAATTTACAGCGCCTATTTTTTCAGCTTCTTCACTCAAATTGTCCAGATAATTGATGATCTTTTCTTTATACGGGATGGTCACATTAAAGCCCAGTAGCCCAGGTGTTGAAAACAGGTTTTCAACCTCTTCGATTTCCTGAAGATCAAAAATACTATAGGAGATGCCTTTCAGCATTAGTTTTTGGAATTTATCTTCAAAGAATTTTTTGGAAAAAGAATAAGAAATATTTCTTCCTATTAAGCCTAATTTTTTATTGGAATCCATCTATCAAAAATAAAAAAAAAGACCGAACAAATCGGTCTTTATAGATTAAAATATTTTTAAGATTATTCCACAATGAATTTTGCAGAAATGTTGTCTGTTTTTAGGATGTAATTTCCTTTGATCAATCCATTTAAATGAATTTTGTTAGAATTTTTGAATGGATTGTTAATCACCCGGATCAGTTTTCCCGACAGATCATAAATCTCTGCTTTGGAAATTTTATTCAGCAGTTCACCTTTTACATAAAGCTCATTATTTGTAACCGGATTAGGATAAACCACAAATGATGATGGATTTTTAGTGGCATCAACAGTAGCTAATGTTGAATTACATGTCCAGCTAAGATCATCCATTGCGATTCTGTTTGTTGCAGATGATGTTGTGATGATTTTGATCACGGCATTTCCGGTAACATTAATATTACTGATCGTTGTTGTTTGTACGGAAGCGCTGTACGGTATGGTACCTACAAGATTTCCATTGATTTCAACATTCAATGTTCCGGCAGCTCCACTATACTTCAATTGGGTCGTTAGTGTTAAGCTTTGTATACCTCCTGAAATGGTAGAGCTTGTTAAGACTCCATTTTTTATCGTGATGGATTTTCCATTGATCGTTTCATCCGTTCTTGCAGAGGTAGCATTCCATGTAATTCCATTGCTTGTCCATGTTCTATCGATGTAAGAACTAGGATTAGGAGTGGTTGGTATGGCATCAAAAGTTTCGGTTCCACAACTTCCTCCTGCCGGTGATGCCAAGGTAGTCCCTTGTGCGATATTGCTCTGAGGAGATGAATTTCCGCCTGCATCCTTAGCAATTACATAGAAATCATACGTAGTAGAAGGAGATAATCCGGAAACCACTGCCGTAGTTCCTGTTACGTAAGTTTTGAATGTATTGTTTGCATAAATATCATAACCAATTACGCCTATATTATCGGTTGCTGCCGTCCAGCTCAATGACATGGAGTTAGAAGTAGGGTTGTTGGCTATCAGGTTGGTCGCTGCTGTTGGCGCCTGGGTATCGATAACCGGAGTTCCCCAGATCAGTGCCACATATTCAGGGTGATCGATATAAGGGTTTCTGTTGTTTTGATAAGCATAAGATGCATTGTTTCTTGCAATTTCCTCCGGTGACACCGGATCTGCCGCATGCCATGCCAGCAACTGATTCAGTTCCCACGATTGAAGCCCCGGGAAAGCAGAACCTCCCAAAATATTCCCTGTGCTGAAAGTAGAAAGCTGGGCTTCATATCTTGTTACGAAATAAAGGACCATTCTTGCTATATCGCCCTTAAAAGCATTATTAGGTTCAAATACAATACCTGTATATCCTGCAGAAGCAGAACTTCCAAGCTTGGATCCGTTTTGGGAAACGAATGTTGGTACGTCTACAACTCCAAAAGGGTAATTAGATCTCATACCATTCACCTTATAATCCGTAGGACGTATAAAATGAATGTCAGATTTCATGGGAAGGTTTTCACTGAAAAGACTCTGAGGGACAATATGCTCTCTGTTGTAGCAGGTTCCTTCAGGTCCATTGTTGCTGCCGCATTGATTGACTATAAAAGTATAGTTATAATTATCCGGTCCCGCTGGGTTTTCGGAATAGATGTCCAGAACGGTGCCATCCATCTCGTAAAAATTGTCTTTGTCGGTGGATTGATAGGCATCCCAAAGGTCGTTATAGGTATGTTGAACATATCCGGTAGAAATAATTTCCTTAAGTTGGGTTTTTAATGAAGGGCCGGTTAATCCAACAGCCGAATCATAATAGCCTGCAGGTATCTGTGCTAATGTATAAAAACAAGCTAATACCAATAAAAAAGAAGATAAAATTCGTTTCATTATTTAAAAATTGGGTCGCAAAGGTAAAGAAAATACGATCTTACGTATATTAATTTTTAGTAATATATTCCTTGCTTATTTTTGAAAATACCCATGAAATAATGAAGCCGAATAGAGATGCCGTAACGGCTACAATGATATAATTTTTACCTACGATCTTTACCGGGAACGGCAAAGTTTCGTTGGCTTTAAAAAATTCTGTAAACAATTGGAAATAGCACAATGCTGTCCCCAGAATCAACCCGGAAATAATCCCTGATATTACAATAAGGACCCCGGTGTAGAAGTAAATTCTTCTCAGGTGGCTTAACGGGAATCCAAGCGAGATCAGTGATCTGGCCTGTTCTTTTTTATCCAGTTGCAGAATGATAATGGCTCCAGCCAGGTTAAAGGTCGTAATAAAAATAACCAGCGCGAAGATTAAATAGATGAAAAGCTTTTCCGTATTGATCATTTTCCAGAAAGCAGCATTTTCTTCTTCTTTGGTCTTGATATCAATCCCTTTGCCCAAAGTAGAAAGTAATTTACCTTTAACGATATCTGCATTTTCAGGATTTTTTAACTTGATGACGATCTGGTAGGCTGAATTTTTGGGCAGGTTCAATAGTTGCTCCGTCAATTCAATCGGGGAAATGATGTAACTGTCCAGCTGATCTTTTCCCGGAAAAATACCGGTCACCAGAATGTCTTTTTTATTATAAATATCATCCTCTTTATTGATAATCCCAAGTCCTGGTTTCGGCATAAAAATGGTGGCATAATCCTTTGAAGAAGCTACCGGAATCGAAAGCCTGTTATCCAGTGAATTTTCCATCAATACCTCATTCGAATAATCGAAACTTGGATAGCTGCCGTAAAATACGTCTTTATTGATGGGATTGACTACGGTATAAGCTGAATCCACTCCTCTCAGATAGGCAATGTCTCCTTTTCCGTTATAATTAATGTATACTTTTTCCTCAATGACACGGGAAAAGCTGGTAATATCTTTGTTTTTTTTAAGAAGATCTTCAATTTTTGGCAGGTTCTTTAAGGTCTTGCCTGCAGAGCTCTTGATCGTAAGATCCGCATGAAGATTAGAGATCAGATCCTTGTTAAGATCCTCAAGGCCCGAGAAAACTGAAATAATGACAAACATTGCAGTAACGGCAACCATCATTGCTCCCACGGATAACCATGTGATGAAGGTAACGGCAGTGCTTCCTTTTTTTGCTAAAAGGTATCGGGAAGCAATATAGAATGCAATGTTTTTCAAAATTTATAATACAGGATTGTCTCCCTCGCCTCTTAATTCTTTTTCCAGTTTTTCAACATCATCAAGAGAAGTGTCAAGATAGAAACTAAGCTGTGGAATGATACGAACTTGTTTAGCCATTTTCTGGCCAATGAAATTTCTGTACTGAGGTTTGTTCTCCTCAATCTCCTTCATAATATGTGAACGGAATTCCTGAGGGAAAATACTTAAGTAGATCTTTGCTATTCCCAGGTCTGCAGTTACTTTAACATCCGAAACAGAAACCAAAATGTTCTGTTTGCTGTCAGCTGCCTGTTTGCGGAATAATTCTGCAAAATCTTCCTGTATAATCTGTGCTACTTTTCTTTGTCTGTTACTTTCCATAATTTATGCAAATTTAGTACTTTTGTTTGAATTGCTCATTTGAAATGTAATGGGTATTTCAAATTTACGATTTAATTATAGTATTTTACTTATGAAGTTAGAACATATCGGCATTGCCGTAAAATCTTTAGGGGTTTCCGATGAACTTTTTGAAAAGCTTTTAGGAAAACCTTCCTACAAAAAAGAAACTGTAGAAAGGGAAGGAGTAGTGACCTCGTTTTATGGAACCGGTGAAAGCAAAATCGAGCTTCTTGAAGCCAGCAACCCGGAAAGTCCGATCTCAAAATTCATCGATAAAAAGGGAGAAGGCATCCATCACCTGGCTTTTGGCGTTGAAAATATCGTCGAAGAAGTAAAAAGATTAAAAAAAGAAGGTTTTCAATTTATCTCCGAAGAGCCAAAAGAAGGTGCTGATAACAAATTAGTTGTATTCCTTCATCCTAAATCCACCAACGGAGTGCTCGTAGAACTTTGTCAAGAAAAGTCATAAAAAGTTTTGTAGTGAAAGAAATTTTACTATTTTTGCAAGCACAAAATTTAACCAAGTTTTGAGGTCCTATAGCTCAGTTGGTTAGAGCACCTGACTCATAATCAGGTGGTCCCTGGTTCGAGCCCAGGTGGGACCACATACAATCAAGCACTTACAGAAATGTAGGTGCTTTTTTTTATTTACTAAAGCTGTTTTTCAATAGTTTACTATTCTATTGAATTCTGTAATTCTAATTACTTCATTCTTTTTCATATTGATTTAATGTCTAAAAAGGCATACAATTGGGTTGCAACTTTTAAATTTTGGGTTGCATATTAAATCACACATTTTTAATTATTTACGATAACTAATGAATATAAATATTTTAAAAATCCTATTTTTAATTTCTGCAACCAGAATTAATAAACAAGGATTAGTACCTATAATCTGTAGATTAACCTTTCAAGGAGATAGAAAAGCATTTTCTACAGGATTGTTTATAAATCCTAATTATTGGAATAGTAAACAGCAGAAAGCTAAACCACCCAATGATGAGAATACTTTTATCAATTCCCAATTAAGCCTGATTAAGAATGAAATTAATCAGGCTTTTTTATTTCTACAGGTTAACGAAGAGACCTTTGATGTAGAAGATGTTTTTCTAAAATATAAGGGGAAAATTCCCAAAAAGAACAAAACAGTACTTCATGTTTTTAACGAACATAATGATAAGTTAGAAAAGCTGGTTGGTAAAGACTATACAATTGGTACTCTTTGGAAATTTAAACAGGCAAAACAATTACTGAAAGACTATTTAAAGCACCAGTACAATAAGAATGATTATCAGTTCAAGGATATGAATTTGAAGTTTGTTCAAGATTATGAGTTTTATCTAAAATCTGAAAAGGATTTAGCTCTTGCAACTGTTAACAAAACAATACAAAGATTCAGAAGAATGATTAGAATAGCAATTTCAGAAGGAATAATTGATAAAGACCCCTTTATTCTTTACAGAGTTAAATTAATAAAGAAAGAGGTTGTTTATCTTACTACAGAGGAACTTGAATCACTTGAAAAGTATCAATTTTCACAATTCAGATTACAGCAAGTAGCTGATATGTTTATTTTCTGTTGCTACACAGGCTTGGCATATAATGAAATGTCAAACCTGGAAGCAAAACATATTGTTAAGGGATTTGATGGGAATGATTGGATTAAGATGATTAGAGAGAAAACTCAAAAGGAAATCTCTATCCCTCTTCTGTCTAAAAGTGCTAACATAATAGAGAAATATCAGGAAATTGGTAATGAAATTAAAATATTACCTAAAATAAGTAATCAGAAATTCAACTCTTATTTGAAGGAAATTGCAGAGATAATTGGTATTCAAAAGAATCTTACTCATCATATGGCAAGAAAAACCTTTGCTACAACTGTGTTATTATATAATGATGTGCCTATGGAAGTGGTGAGTGAACTTTTAGGGCATTCTAAAATAACTATTACTCAGGAACATTATGCTAAAGTGGTAAATAAGAAAGTGAGTGAGCAGATGATTAAATTAGGAGAAAAATTAAAAAGGTAGTTTAAGCTACCTTTTTCCATTCTTCAAATTTTAAATTAGGTGGAATTCCTATTGCATTTAACAGTACGTTATGTAGTATTTCTTTAACAAAATCTTTATGCTCGTCAGTTGTGATAATTGCATCATGCAAGGTAAATAATGGGGCGTTTGGTCTTAATTCTGAAATGATTTTACATGCTTGATGAAGAACTAAATCAGCTTCAAGATTCTGTAATACACAAGCTAATGTTCTGTGTTCACTCTGTTTTATTGACCTATACATCTCATAGACATTAGGAAAGTTTTCTTTAAAAATCTGCATAGGCTGATTATAAGCTATGGACTGATTAGGACTAAATATTGAACTGAAAATTATTTCCTTTGCTTGTTTTCTTATTGGATTATCTTGATTAATTAAGCCTTTAGAACTTAGCAGTTCACCGAACTTCTCATATAGCTGACCAGATTTTACAATTTCAATAAAACTAACAACATCGTCAAGTTTAGCAAATTCTTTAATCTTCTTTTCCAAAAAGTAAGGAACAAAGTTCTCATGCTCTATATTTATTTTATAGGATTTATTGTACAATCTGATTCTTTCTAAAAGTTTATTGCTTTTATATTTATTCTGATTGAAAAACACAGTAGATAAATAGGGTTGAGAATTGGTTACATCAATAGCAACTAAAGGTTTTCCATCATATTTGACAAACTGTCTTAAATCTCCTTTGAGTTGAGTTAAAACAGTATGAAGCCTGCCTGCTGTAGAGTCAATAGTATGAATAAATTCTTGCCTTTGTAGTTTTAACAAAACAATGTATCTGCTATTAAACCTTGACATTGCTTTATACTTATCAAGGAAATGTTTTTCATCTTGACTTCTCAAATTCTCTAAATATAATTTAGCACCTTTAAAATCTATTGTCAATTTATGATTATACCATTTAAGAAGATAACCTAAGTTGTTTTCAGGTTCAAAATTTATTGAATCTTCACAAGTTTCTTTTGGTTCAATTGAGATAAATTCTAATATGGATTTAATTAAGGTTTTCTTGGTAATAAAAACTCTTTTTATTTCAGTTTGATATTTTGAAGAAAAACAGAATCCCCGTGATTGTTTACCCACAATATATTGTTTTCTTTCTTCAAGAACTTTATTTTCAACTAAGTAATTTAGATAGTCCCTATATTTTCTTACTCTTCTTTGAATTAAAGGACTGTAAAAAGGAATAAATTCGTATTCTACATCTTTATTTTTTGAGTGAATGTCAGTAATAAGATGTACTAAATAAAGAAAATAATCTTTGTGATATTTAAAATTAGGAGGATTGTGTTTCACTAATTCAGTAATATCAAAATTATTGGGAATATAAACAGGAAAAGTTTTAGGAAACTGTTTATATTCTTCTACCTGAAATACCGCATCAGGATTTTTTTGGGGTTCACTTCCAAGATGGTTCTTGGTGGTATTAAGTGTTGTATTATTTAACAACATAACCCCTTTCAGAAGAAAGGGCTAATTCCTAAGAATTAGGCTGGATTAGATTTTTAGAGTAGAACCACCAACACTCCTAAATGAATCCTTGCTTCATGTTTTATTCAAAGAATTTCAACCCTCAAATATACAAATTTATATGACTTCTCATTAAAAATAGAGTGTTAAATTAATTATAAAAAATTGATTATCAACTTGGTATAGTAGATAGTTGAAAATTAGTAGTGAAATTAAAGACAAGTTAACAGCTGAGAAAGATATATAGATAAGTATATACTATCATATGAACGATTACATTTTTAATATTAACCATTAAACAAAAAATATTATGCAATTAAGACAAAGCGAAAGAAAAAGAGCTAAGATAAAAATGGCTCTACAAGGTGCATCAGGAACAGGTAAAACGTATTCTTCCTTGCTCATCGCAAAAGGATTGACTAATGGTGACTTGTCAAAGGTAGCTGTTATTGACACTGAGAATGGAAGTGCTGATTTATATGCTCATTTAGGCAACTACAATGTTTTGACAATGTCACCACCATTCACACCTGAAAATTACATTAAAGCTATTGATGTTTGTGAAAAAGAAGGAATGGAAGTTATTATAATTGATTCCATTTCTCATGAATGGGATGAACTATTAGATTTTCACTCTAAATTGGCAGGAAACAGTTTTACTAACTGGGCAAAGGTCACACCAAGACAAAAGGCATTTGTGGATAAAATTCTTCAAGCCAATGCTCATATCATTGCTACTATGAGAACTAAACAGGATTATGTATTGAATCAAAAAGATGGTAAATACATTCCTGAAAAAGTAGGTTTGAAGTCAGTTCAAAGAGATGGATTGGACTACGAATTTACTCTTGTTTTTGATATTGATATAAAACATTTCGCAGTATCAAGTAAAGACAGAACTGGTTTATTCATGGGAAAACCTGAATTTCAGATAAGTGAATTGATAGGGAATTTGATTTTAGATTGGTGTAATAGTGGCGTACCTGGACACCAAAATAATCTTAATGAACAGCAGGTAATTCAAAAAATCCAATATTGTAATAATATAGCTGAATTATTGGCTTTGTACAAACAATATCCTGAATATCAAGAAAACCTTAAACCTCATTATGAAGAGAAAAAGAGTTTCTTAATACAATTATCAAATCCTAAAAATTATTCAACAAATGGACACACTAAGACACATTAAGCCTGCCACTGTAGAGCAGGCTTTTGATTTAAGACCAGCAAAAAGTGCTAACATAATAGAGTTACCAAAAGAAAATATAATAATTAATAATATTAAAGAAATTGATGAGATTATAGATTTTTCTCAAAATTCAACTTATGAAAATAAACCTTTTATAGAAGCCAATACGCAAGAAGTTCATTTGCAATATTTGAAAAATGAATGTATCATACCTGTATTCAGTAAGGATAACGAAAAGACCATAAGTCATCAAGAGTTTATAGAAATCTCTCAAAATTGCATTTCTAATGTATTCCCCAACCATTCTATCACTGAGCCTGAAATAAGGGTTTCTCACCAAATCAAAGGGAGGACTCCAGGTGCTATTTACAAGAATGTAAAGGATTTATTAGACCATGAGAAAACTATCTATTATGAAAGGATGGCTTTTATTGTTAAAATACCTGCAATTACAGATATTATCAATGGTAATGAGCTGTCATTAACAATTGGTGGTGTTAGGGCCTATAATCAGGAAAATCTGTACAATAAGAAAACTTTTGAAAAGTTTAAATTCTTTGTTGGTTTTCAGAATAAAGTATGCTGTAATCTTTGTGTTTGGAGTGATGGGTTTGTTGACGATTTAAAAGTAAGCTCCTATGAAGAGCTACAATCTAAACTTTTCCAGGTACTTAACAATTATAATGCAGAGAAACATTTATCAGAAATGAAACAGTTTGCAGATTACTCATTAACTGAACATCAATTTGCTCAATTATTGGGGAGAACAAGATTGTATCAACATCTGCCTAAAAAAGAGAAATTAAAGATACCATTACTCCAATTTACAGATGGTCATATTAATACCATTACAAAAGATTATTATGAAGATGAAAGTTTTTGTAGAGATAATTATGGAGATATAAATCTATGGAATCTCTACAATCTCTTTACACAAGCCAATAAGAGCAGTTACATAGATACTTTCTTAGATAGAAATTTGAATGCTTTTGATTTTACTAAAGGTATTCAACAAAGTCTCAGTGGTAATTCTGATTATCATTGGTTTTTGAGTTAATTAATACCACTCTGCTGTTGTAGGGTGGTATTATTTTTCATCTTTTTTATTTCAGATTCCAGATTGTCAATCTTTTTACCATAATCATTATTAAAATAGTATCTAAGAAATAATAGACTTCCACCAAAAAAAAGATAAAGAACAATAATTAAAATAATATTTCTTTTTTTTAGAATCTTTTCTCCTCGTGTAAAGATAAATAGTACAATTAAAAATGAAATTAGAGAAGCTGAAAATATAATAAAGAATATTAATGCCGTGTAAGTATCTTTTATAAATGAGAATCCCGACACACCGCCAATAATAAATGAAATTACAGCTGTAAATAGAGAAAGACGTTCTAAGTCTCTAATATCCTTTTTTTCTAATTCTTTGACCTTTTGAACTTGCGGGTTTATTTTTTCATATACATCATATTTTCCCTTAAATTTTAGAAACTCATTTTTGATTTCATTAAATTCTTTAAAATACTTTGTTGGAGATAGGGGAAGTTGAAAGTTAGATTGTAAAAAAACAGGAATATCATTGATTTTAATTAACGATTTATCATACTCAAAAAAGTATAAAAAAACTAAATTCCTTTCAGACCATTTTATGTCCGATTTATAATTATCAATTATATTTTCTCCCAATAAAAAAAGCTTTTGTGTGACTGCTAAATAATCTTCAGAAGAATTATCATCAATTTTTCTTATTTCTTCTACGATAAATTTTAAATACTTATAGTTTACAAAAAAGTTTTTTACTTCCTTACTTTCCTGAAAGTCTTTTATGTATTTATACAGATGATTTATAGTCTCTAAAGAAGCATCTTTAGTGCTTATTAAAAAGGAGAATTTATTATTTAGAGCGTAATTATAATCTTTAGCAAAAATGTATCTGTTATAGTCGGAATCGCTTAATGAAGATTCTCTTTTTTTGATTTCTTCAACGTATTGGCAAAGAAGGATATAGTCTTTTTTAAAATCTTTTGTATATTTAATTAATTGGTGCAGTTCATAAAGAGTTAATTCATTCAATTTTTTTCTCTTTAAAGAATGGTAAATTACTCTAAATCTATCATTGCTCGCAATCCCATCACTATAGTGAAAATCAATATCATTCTTCCATTTGGAAATAAAAACATTTGTTGAATCTTCAAATTTTGGTTCAATGAAAGCACCGTCTTTTAAATATTTTACACTAATACCTGATCTTTTTCTTCTTATCACCCATTTGTATCGTAGAAAATCACATTTTTGTTTTAAGATGTTCTTAAATGTTGTGTCAAAATCATTATTATTTAGTTCGTGAGAAATATTTAGCAGAGTCTTATAATCTCTTTTTTCCACACTAAATTGATTTTCAATTCTTACAATTACAATATTATATCCAAATATTTGAAGCCATTTAGCTATTTCCTCTTGAGTTTCTGTCTTAGTATAAATATCATTTTCATCATCTGTATTAAATTCAAATAAGTAGTCGGTATTTTCTAAATTATAAATATCATTAAGATGTACAATTAACGATATGTATGATGTAACGCAGTAATTAAGAGGAAGAATAAAATTATCTTGAAAAAATTTATTGTTGAAGCTGAGATTATCTTGCTCAAAATAATAAGAATTTTCTCTTATTTTATTTAAATTCTGTGAAAGTTCTTTCAGAAAAGTTAAGGTATCGGGAAAGACATATTCTCCTTTTGTAATAGATAAAACTAAGTATTTTATAATTTCTTGTGTTTTTTCTATAGAAAATTTCTTTAAATCTATAGTGCCAGATGAAATAAGTCCATAACAATAATCTACGTCTAAAGTAATTTTATCGGATCTCCAAAAATCCTCTTCAAGAAGAGGATTAATTATTATTTCTACATTATGTTTTAAACTATTTTCAACCATATTTAGAATGATTGAATTTCAAGATTTTGAAAATCATTTCTTATTAATTCTGGTTCTATGTAAGAAATCTTAGAATAAGAAGAATTAAATTTAGAAATCCATGAATTCCAACTATGGCTTAACTCAACTAAGTCAAATGCTTTCGCCAATATTAATGTGAATTTTCTTTTTTTTTAGTTCTAATACGGCATTTTTAATTTTACCTTTTTGAATCATAGATAATTCTTCAGTGTTTGAATTTAAAGATTTTTGTACATCATCCCAACTTATATTTTTCAATTTTAAAGAATATCTATCTAAAGAGAAATAAGTTAAATCAGAGTATTGATTGTAAACATCTAATTCAACATGTCCTAATGGCATCGCATGAAAATTATTAAAAATATTTAATAGTGGATTATTATTTTTTGCATCAATAGCAACAGTGAAAAATAGTAGTTTCAATGATTTCAGAATACTTAAATCATTATTTGTATTAAAGTCTTCTAAGTGTCTTGCCTCCATATCCCACTTCATTAATTCGCATAGAAAATATTCAAAAGCTAATTTTTTAGTGTCCATATGTTATGTATTTGTTTGCAAAAATAACGTTTTCTTAATCTAAAATTACATTTTTTATTCATTACAAAAGTCAAAATTCACAACTTTAACAAATATTAATTAGTAGACCTATCAATATTAAAATATTGATTAACGATAAATTTTAATTCTAAATGAATTTATTATATTAGTTAATATTTCTGTCAATATGAAACAACATTATGTTCCAAAGGTGTATCTAAAAAATTTTGGAGAGAAAAATAAACGTACATATACTATAGAAGTTTATGACAAACAAGAAGAAAAATTCTTTAAGGTTGCAACGGATAATATTTTAGCTATCACAAATCTTTATACTTTAGATTTACCAAGTCAAAAATCAGATAATCCTTTAGCTGTAGAAAATGTCTACGCTAACTTTATTGAACCTATGTTTGACAGGTCAGTAAAAATATTATTTGATGAAAAAAGAACATATATAAATAATTTAGAAAGGTCTGAAATTATAATTTCTATTCTTCATTTACTACATAGGAATCCGCATGTTTTTTCTAAAATGATAGATGAACATATCATTAATATTCAAAATCTTTATGACCATGCAATAAAAACAAGCGAGACAAGGTTTAATTATTTAGACGAGACATATTTAGTTGAGGATTTCGATATTGATTTGATAAGATCTGAAGTCAGTTCTAAAATTAACAAAATATTTAGAGAAAATCATCTTGACTTTACAGCAGCATTTTCTGAAATGCATGAATTTTTAATTATTGAGATTCATACTATTAAAGATGGTTCAGTTTTCTTCACTAATGATAACCCTGTCATTTTTGATGATATTACATCTGAAAAATCAAACAATCCATTTAAAAGAACAGTGGAATTCTCTTTACCATTAAGTAAAAAACATTTAGTTAAATTATTTCATGACAAAAATAAAATGGTAAATTATATTTATCGTCATAAAATTTCAAATTTTAATGTAAGTTTGATTAATAATGAAACTATTTCAAAAGCAAAAAGATTTGTTATTTGTAGTGAAAATGATTATCAAAAATTTTTAGAACATAAAGATATTATTGATGATACTTCAATTCATAGAAAAATGGATATTTTAAAACAAATTATTGCAGATTGCGAAAGAAATAATAGTCAAGATGATGCCTACTATCTTATTAAATTATATTATGAAAAATATAAAAGACAGAATAATGATTTGTCAAAGATTGACGAATATATTATGATGCAAGAATTTAAAAAACTAAATGCAAAAAATAAAATGTCAAAGATTTAACATTATTCTTTCCTGAATTTGTCTATAAGATTATTTAAATTTATTCCTATCCCAGCAACATTCGGTTTTAATTCTAAATTATCTACATCTAAAATTTTTTCCCAAAAAGATTCTTGTTTACCCAGGTTTAATTGTCTTTCTTTCTTTAGACTTTTCCTTATTTTATCAAGTTTTGCCTTGTACTCAGGTGTATAATTAGGTTTATTCAAGTAATTTTTTTCAAAGTCTTCCATTTTCTTCATAAAATTAAATGGATTATTACCAATTAGTTTTTTACAAATCTCAGTATGAAGCCACATTGATAAACTATGTAATCTTGATTGGTAACCTGTCAGTTTCAAATCGCCATTTTCTACAGCTAAATCGCCGTTTTTAATAACAAGTTCATGGTCACCTTTTTTATCAATACCTTTTAGTAGATAGTTTATATCTTTATATAGTTTCTCAATAAAATTTTCATTTTCTAATCTTAATGGATTTATTACTTTTTCTACATATTCATCTAAAGATTTTATGTCAGTATTTCTAATTTCTTCAATAATATTTAAATAGTCTTCTGGTTTAAGCATTTTATAGAGTTTATTGTTAAAATAGTGGTGTACTTGAGTTGGGTTCAATTTTAGGTAAATCAACTTTAAGCATAACAGGCATGGGAAAATCAACCCCCATAAGTATTGCTTCACCAGAGCCTAAAACAGGTAAAAAAGCTAAAGTATCTTTATTGGCAGAGGAGCAAGCATTTGCAATTGCTTCCTTGTCTTGATGATTAATCAGTCTGTGAGATATAAATGTTCCTATTTGACTTAAAGTTCCTACTGGAATGTCTCTTGGCATTTGTGTAGCAATACACAGGAAAAGTCCATATTTTCTGCTTTCTTTTGCTATTGTATCAAATGAATTTAATTCTGTTGATTCAAAATACTCATCTTTAACCTTTTTATTTAAAAACTGATGTGCTTCATCGACAAATAATACTATAGGCTGCTTCTTAAATTCTCCTTTTCTTGATAGATTAAGTAAATATTTCCCTATAGCATTTGCCAAAATCTCTCTTACCTGAAAATTATAGGGAATATTCTCAAAACCAATTCTCAAAACATTTTTGTCGCTTTCTAAAAATTCTTTTATAATTCCAATTAAATCTTTATTGTCACTTTGTTCAAAGCCAAACATTTTTTTATAATCATTATCATTGAGAATATTATTAATCCTCATAACAAGACTTGTGCTATTTCCCCAATTTCTCCCGTCATGACCTCCCCACAAATTTCCATTATCATATACACATTCATTATAAATCTGTCTTGCCACAAGATTAATATTAAAATCCGATACTGATATATCTTCAATAATATTTTTATACTTGAAGTACATATTTAAAAATGGATTTTTTGGCATACTATCTTTCAATATACAGCCATAATCAACTACAAGATTTTGTTTGTCTTTTATTTTAAAAATGATTCTTTCTTTTGTTTCCGACTCTACAGAATGTTTATCCTTATTTTTAATCATACATTCCGCAATTTTTAAAGACTTAATAGCTTCCAAAAGAATGGGCTGTTGAACTTGACCACCAGGTTTGAACAATACAAACAAGTCACTAATAGTTAAATTTTTATATGAAAAATATGAGTCAGTGATTAATACTGTTTTTTCAACATGGGGGTTATGATCATACGTTGAATATTCCCCAGTTGGATCAATTATAATTGCTTTTCCTTTATTCTCAATTATTCCTTCAATTAACTTACTGACGGTATAACTTTTTCCTCCTCCTGTAGTTCCAACAACAGCACAATGTCTACTAAACAAAGCTTGTTGAGAAAGTTCAATAATGGTATTTTTATCATAAGTTAATTTCCCGAATTCAATTGTTTTAGCATTTTTTTTTATGCTCATCTTTAACTCCAAATTCTTTAAAATAATTACTTATAAATTCAGAAGAACATATAAAAACTTTTGCTCCAATGAGAGGTAAAGAGTTTAGCCCTTTATCAATCTTTGTAGGATTAAATAAATCAAAAGAAATTAGTATTTCAATTTTGCCAGTAGGATGAAAGTCTTTTGTATTAAAAGATTTTTCACTTAATTCTAACCTTTCTTTTTCTGGTAAGCTTAGCTCTAATATTTTGCCCAAAAAACCATATTTTTCCCCTTCAATTACTACATAGCTTCCAACTAAACCGCCTTTTAGATCTTCACCATAAAATGAAAAAGATTTCATTAAAACAGAAGAAGGAAAATGTATTTTTACAAATTGTGGCGATACTTGATTAATATAACCGATAAAATGACTATGATTAAATGGATTTTGTTTCATTTGAATCCTTATTAAGGTTAATAATAATCTTATTTGTGTCTTCTTGATTGTATGATTTCAAATCAGGATAGTTTTTGGCGAAATCTACAAATGTTTCTGCAATAAAAGTGATATTACTATGCTCTTTTGCTGCCTCTATAAATGGTTTCAGGTTCTCATTTGATGTATCAATACTTCTGTTAATTATTATTAGTTGAAAACTTGGGTTTTGTTCTAAAGCTTCTTTAATAGCTGTAACAATATGTTTATCACCAAAGCTAAACCCAATACAAATAAGTAATATATTTTCATTTCTTAAGGCTTGTTGAAAACGAGACATCATTTCAAAGTATGGTTGATCATATGAACTTTCATATTTACTTTGATTAGGATAAATCATAAGTGCGTCATCAACATTTTCCTTTTGGTAAATTCTATTCATTTCTTTGCACCAATCAATTGAACCATGAAGCTTATATAAGTGAAATACTTTAGGAACAAAATTATCCTCTTCTTTTACTCTACTATTATTTCTTGAAACTATATCTAAGTCAAAGTTTCGACCACTGAACATTCTCGGTTGTGAAAAAGAGAATCCATCAAGAATCGTAAAGTTTCCTACCTTACCAGCTTGTTCAAAGAGGGTGTCATAATTGAGTGTAAATAATTTCAATCTTGGAAATGTAACCTTTCTTTTTGTTATTTTGTTAATAAACAAGGTATGAGGAGAGTTTTCTGGAAGTTCTAAGGTACATCTGTCTTTTATAACATTTTTAATTTTGTCTACGCAATCAGCAATATCAATCTCGTCTTTGGGTATATAATCTTTTGCTGTATTTGCTATAGATAATAATTTTTCCAAGTTTTTGATAATTTCCCCATTATCATATTTATCATCATAATTTAGCTTTTCGCATAACAAGGTAAATTTAGCTGTTGTTAGCTCATTTTCTGAATCATCCCAGAGTTGGGATAATATTTTACCTTTTTTGTCCGCATTGCCAATACCAACTGATGAACCTGCACCAGTAAGGATAACTAAGTTTTCAAATTGATTATTAAGAAGTTTCTTATAAAAATTTCTTTTTATTTCTTCGGCGTATGCTTCTTTATTAGGATTTTCGTCATCTTCAAAGACATGTACAATATTGTCGATATATACATCTTTAACAATACTTCCTTTAGAACTATCTTCAATATATGTAAGTGCAACTGAATTCTTACCGTTCAGGTATAAATATTTCATGGGTATTAGATTTAGTAATAAAATTACATATTTTTTTTCTAAAAAATTTTTCTGTAAAAAAATATTCACTCACAGAGTCCCTCACTAAACAGCCCCCACCAATTCTCAGGAGGAAATCTCCGCCCCACGACTTATAAGAAAACAAAAATTTCACAGGAACAATTATAAATTCAAGTTGAAAGCTGGGTTTATTTGTGCTGCTTAATTTCAATTCTTGTGGTGTTATTTCTAACTCAAAATCAAAAACAATGGTAAGAATTATCAATTACAAAAGAAGAGTAGCAGAGAACAAGGAGTTCTTTGTACTTGAAGTCTCAGGAGGTATTGAAATGGTATTAAGCAAAACTACAGGAATGTATTATGCCACTTCTAAGAAAGCTACTATTACATCTACATTCGATGAAGAAACCTGTAAATCTTTAATTGGCTCAGAATTTCCTGGTTCAATTGTAAAGGAAGAGTGTGAGCCTTATGAGTACACTATTCAAGACACAGGAGAAATCATTACTTTATCTCACAGGTATGTTTACAGAGCAGAAGAACTTACCTCTTCTAAAGTATATTCAGCTCCAGGTAACTTATCAATGGCTGATTAAATTCCTAAAATGTCCAAATTTTACTGTAGAATCATATATAGGCTTAGGTAAAATCTGGACATTTTTATTTTTTAGCTGCACAAAATTTCCTTTTATATAATATAGTGTAAGGAAAAAATGTGCAGGAGAATTCAAAAACCTTAGAATGCACTTGGATATATAAGATATATAAAATGCTATTTAGTTCCAGGTGTAATGCAAGGACTTGCACATCTTTGTAAACTGTTACAAGTTACCTGGAGATAAAAGATTTACTTATATGCTTTCTTACTCAACATTATCAGAATAACAACGATTTCCCCTATCCAGGTTTCTGCAAGGATAAGTATAAATAGCTAAAACTTACTCAGGTAAAGTTTTGAACTTTAGAATCTCAAAGGTTTCAATTTCTAACTTTTGAGCAATAATATGCAATGTATATGCAGTAGGATTGGTATTCCCAGCTTCTAACCTGGACATATTAGACTTTTCAAAGTTGCATAAAGCAGCCAATTCAACTTGAGAAATGTTTTTCTTTTCTCTAAGCTGTTTTATACGCTTTCCTATTGCAACTTGATACTCTTTTTTATCCACTTTTGCTGAATTAAACAATAATTAGAATACACTTTAACTACGGAAAACCGTAAAGAAATGTGATAAGCTCTACTTCTATTTGATTAATAATATTAATAGCCAAAAGTGGTCATAAATGATAATTACATGGTTATCATAAATGATACATTTACTATATTTGAAACTTTAAAATTAATATGTTATGAAACTCAGAAAATTATTAATGCTTTTTCTCATTGCCTTATCAGGATTAGTAACTGCACAAAATTTAACTCATGAAGTGAAGATTTGTCAGTATAGTAAGGACGGAGAAACTTGGTATGATGCAAGTGATACACCAATTATTAAATCAATAACTTATAAATCTGGTGGAAATTTAGGTTATGTCTGGATAAATGGTGAATATCATGAACTTAAACCAACTCAGTACACATTAAAGCAAAAATCTAATGATGTTATTGAAATTACATTTTCTCCTACAGGAGACACAAACAGTGAATTTACTTTATCAGATAAATCCGGAGATGTAGTTGGAGCTGGATATATTAAGAATGGCGGAAAAAACTATTTATATAAATTGGTGTTTAATTAATATCACAACTTCAAATTATTAAATCATGGAAATAGCTATATTTATTCTTTCAACAGTGTTTTTTCAGCTTCCTTTTGCTTTCTTTCAACATTCTATCAGAAAATATAAGAGGCTGGAATCTTATAATCCAATGGAATCACTCAATTATACTGTCAATAATGGACAATTAGATAACATGGTTCTTAAAATTGTAATTTTTATCAGTGGATTAATGATTGCTTTTTTTCCTCTTTGGAAAGCTATAAATATTCATTGGATATTTGTTGTATTCATTAACTTAATAATGCTTTATTTACTAACACCTTTTTTAGCATTTGCCATTTACCCTAAAAACCGAATATTGAACGTTAAACAACTTTCTTTTTTAACAATTACTTGTTTAGTATTTGCTATTATGCTTTTTCTTATTGCAAGCAATCTAAGCTAATGGAATCACAAATATTTAATAGTATAAATCATTTAAAACAACTCAATGACAACCCTTTTACATTACAAAAGATTGCTTATTGGTTGTATGAATACAACGATTTATACAAGGAAGTTAAAAATTATTCCGAGAATCTTTGTGAGCAATGTCAGCAATGGAAAGATGATGGTCTGCCTTATGATTGTTTACAAGAAGCCAATTATTGTACTAAGAGATATAGGTATTTTACGAACTTTTACGAAGAAGTTGAATATGGCATCAAAGTTCAGGAATTAGATGCAGCCTGTAAAGTTGCACTTGAAGAATATAAAACCAACAATAATGAGTTACAATTAAAAGAATGGTTGATAAAGTACTTTGATTTTGGTTACAATAAACTGGCTATTTTCTATTATGACCATTTGGATTATAGTGTTGATAATAATGAGGTAGTTCATCCTCATTTTGGAAACTCGCCAATTGGAGAGTTTGGAGTTTGTATTGACAGGAGATATTATAAGAACCTTATTGAATTTGATGATGTATTTAAAATGCTATTTTATGAAAGAAAAATATATCCAGAAAAACTAAAAGAAATAGAAGAGGAAATGCAGAAGATAGTTACACCTATGGTTCCAATTCCTAAAATTGATTAACAGCCACCTAAGAGGTGGTTTTTTTATACCATTACATTAATGAAAAACAATATTTATGATTACTTGATTTTTAAACTTGATAGCGAATATACAGATTATGAATTTGACTTAATTTCTATTCCACCTTATGAATTTATTGAGAATGGATTGTCATTAGAACCCTATGAATACTTTGGTGAGATTAATGAAGTCTTAGAACTAAGAACAAAGCACATTCTTATGTATTTTAATGCCGATGTATTGATGAGAGTAGAATTCCTATATCCAAGTGACATTTTAGATTTTTTAAGGCAGAAATTAGAAGAGATGCAGGATATTGAGATACCAGCATATATGATGCTGATTCTGAGAAAGGATAAAAAATTCTCTGTATTGATGTATCAAAATAAGAAAATTATTCAAAGTTCATAGTTTAGATCAATATTAATCAACTCTCATTATTAAAACTATCTCTATTATGTTAGCACTTTTTAGTCATTTCCCTACTAATTATAGGTAATAAGGCTTAATTTTAGGCACATGTGCTAAAAAATTAAACAGACAGTGTTTTAGTAAATGTATTAAGCTCAGTTGGTTAGAGACAGGGATTGATAATCCCAGTGTCCCTGGTTCGAGCCCAGGTGGGACCACAGAAAATGAACCGCTTACAGAAATGTGAGCGGTTTTTTTTGTGTCACAAAGTATTATAGTATTAGTTTTTGAATTTTTTATAAGAACATTTGGCTTTACAAAGAGTTAAAATCAAAAGCAATCGATCTGGTGGTTTAAATAATAATTATGCCCATCTATTTTCTAAGGTCAGTGAAAAGAAAACGTTTATTAAGATTACAAAGCATTGTGTATTTTCTTAATCTTTTATGCACCTGAAATAAGAGTTTCACGTCAAATAAAAAATAATTCAACAATTAAGGAAAACCCTAAGTTGTGAATTATAAAATATTTTTATATTAGCTACCTAAAGAAATACAAACACTAAATGAAAAAGAAATTTATTTTCAAGCTACTGCTACTAGTAGTCCTCTGCATCTCGCTGTATTCATGTGTTCATGATGAAGTCACCGCTTCATTTGATCCAAGTTCTAAAGAATATACTAACAAAAGCCTTTGGAAAGAGGACGAAAAGTATATTAAAAATGTAATGAAAGTCTATCAGGAAAATGAATCTAAAATCAAAAAAGGCAGTGGAACACCTTATTGGGATTATGCCACAACAATGGATAGCTTTGATGAAAGTTTTTTGATGGTTCCTGTGGTAGATAATGGAAAAGTTATTTCTGTGCTTCAAGTTCCCAGACATGGCACTAAAATTTACTTCATATATAGACAATCACAAAATGATATTAGTTTTTTCCAAAATTATATTTCTGCAAGAGTTAAAAAAGCAATAAATACCAATACAAACAATAGTAGTAAGGGCACATTAGTCTGTTCAACCAAAACGATTTCTACGTGGTATCCAAATAATGAATCTAATCCTGATCCAGAGGGAGGAGATGGATATTGGGTATCCAGTAATGTTACAACTTGTAGGGTTATAGATGCCCCAATAGAAATTTCTGATTGCTTAGGTATTGTAGATCCTGTAACAGGATTGTGTGATATGGGTAATGGTGGAGGAGGTACAGGCTATCCATACCCAAATACTCCTGACACTCCTTGTGATAAAACAAGAAGTAATCTAGCTAAACCACAGGTACTTGAAAAGATTAATGAACTCCGAAAACAAGCACCTAAAGGAGGTGAGCTTGGAGTAATGTTTAAAGCAGACGGAACACCTAGCGCAACAATTACAGGAGAAACTCACAGTGTGAATTTTAGAAATAAAACAGGATATGTAGGAGGTTATCACAATCACACACCGACAGGAATACCTATGTTATCTCCTCCAGATATAGACCAGTTATTAGGTTTTGCAAGAGCACAGCCCACTTCTAATCCAGCAAATGCAAACAATGCTTATTTAGGAATGGTGGCTCCTAATGGCATGCATTATGTAATATGGTTTAATGGAGGGTATCAAGATGCCGTAAAAACTTTTACGCAAGATGATTTAGATAACTTTACTGTTGATTTTCAAAGAACAGAGAGCAATTTAACTGATTGGGCAAAAAATGGGACAAAGTACATAGATAGTAAAGGGGATTTAAACAATCTAGGAGCAGAAACATTATTCTTTGAAACATTAAGTAATATGGGATTAGCAGGAAAGCTCAACCTGCAAAGAATAGAAAAAGATGGCACAATAAATAACATCACTTTAAATAGTACTAATCAACCAACTCCAGTACCTTGTTCTTAAAAATCAAAATGTAAAGTTATGAAAATAGTAAATCTTAAAACAGTAATATTATTTATATTCTTTATAGGGGTATTTTCCTGTAAATCGCAAGCATTACCCCTAAATACAGATTTAAAAGATATTCCAGCTAATGCTTATTTGAAGGATACCAATAATGAACTTCCTCCATATATCGGAACATATAAAGCAAACTTCCAAGGAAAAGAAATTACATTATATATTACAAAAGTTGAAAAGAAATTACAGAAGAGCTCAAAGAAATTCTACTCAGATATATTAGATATCAAATACATCGTTAAGAATTCTTCTGGTGTAATTTTGCAAGACACAAAAAGTAACAGTACTTCCAAAATAGAACTGTACAGTATAGGAATAAAGTCATATAATAATTCCATTATTTTTTTCTATAGTGGAACAAATTGCCGCGTTGGTTGGGGCAAAATTATTTTAACCAAAATTAATAGTACTCAGTTATCCTGGGAATATAAGCCTAATGATATCATACTTGATGATAGCAAGTGTGCTCAAGGAACAGACATAAATATCTATCTACCTGAAACAAAAGGCTTGATATTTACTAAACAATAGAGTAAAATTTAATATTAACTTAAAGACCTTTACTACCCTTGGTAAAGGTTTGTTTTTGTAGCGTAATAAATTAGAAGGAACTCTCTATACTAGTAATTCTGATTATCATTGGTTTTTGAGTTAGGTTAGGAACTATCCCATTTATTGGGATAGCTCTTTAGAAATTTTCTTGATACTATGATAGTTCAATAAAGAACATTACCCTAGATAATTATAATCAACCAACTTCAACAACCTGCTCTTAAATAGTAAACATAAAAATAAATGAAAACAATAAATATAAAAACAGCCATATTATTCACTTTTCTAGTGGGTCTATTATCTTGCCAGGCACAGCAAACATATCCGCTTCGTACTGCTGTGAACAATGTGCCTAACCTCTCGCATTTAAAAGATACAAACAATGAATTACCAGCTTTTACAGGAGTTTATTCAGCCTCCTATAATGGAAGACAAATTACCATTTACATTTCTAAAGAAGAAGATAAGCTTTTTGACCTAGTGGATAAAAAAGTATATAGAGATGTTTTATCCATAAGATATATTGTGAAAAATTCAACAGGTACAATACTGCAAGATACTAAAAACATGAATTTTCAGTCGAATCAATATACGCATACAATTTATAGTCAATTTATAGTTGATAATGGAGGTAAAGCAATATTTAATTATAGAGGGACTAATTGTCGCGTTGGATGGGGGAAAATTAATTTAAAAAAGATAAGTCCTACACAATTATCCTGGGAATATCGTCCTAATGACATTATACTTGATAGCAGTAAGTGTCCTCAGGGAACGGACATAAATATCTATTTACCTGAAACAAAAGATTTGATATTTACTAAGCAATAATTTCATCATTTCAATAAATTTAACAATGGAGAAAAGGTTACTTCTATTATTCACACTCTATTTTTGTTCTTATAGTACAGGACAAGAAATAAAAATTCCAGATAATTTTAGTGAGTATTCTATTCCAAAAGTAGGATCTGAAGAATCGTTTGTTCTCAATCAATCTAAAGATTGCTATGCTGTGAAAAAAGAAAATAATCGTTTGATAGTAGAAAAGGCCAGTTATTATAAAGAAGATTCTGAATTAGAAATAGAAGGTGGAAAACTGATTGGAGAAAATAAAGGCGAATGGGGAGGAGCATTATACTTTCAGCCGAAAGGAGAGATAAAGAAATCTATAGAAATAAAATTTGGAAATGTGGTTGATATTTTTCGATTCCAAAATAAAATCTACTTTACCGAAGGCTCGGGTATCTGGGGAAGCTTATATGAATTAAAAAAAAGATTTCACATACAGAAAAATCGAATCCTTTGGAGATGCCTTAGAAGCATCAACTGTGTTTAATGACATTATTTATATTGTTTCTTTTCATGGTTTTTACAAAGTAGTAAATGAAGAAGCGATCCTTATTTTTAGAGAACAATTTTGGAGAAATCTATATCCAAATTCTGTAGTCATATTTGATGAAGAAAATATTTTTATAGGTATGCGAAGTGGAATTGCTAAATTAAACATTGTAAAAAAAACAATTAATTTTTATCGAGAAAAAGAATTATAGATAAGTTATATTATCTATGTTAGACATAAGAAAACAAATGCCACCAGTTATATTGGGCACATAAAATAAACCGCTTACAGTAATGTGAGCGGTTTTTTTATACCTATCAATATTTTGTTTTAAATATCACAGAACAAAAACGTAGATCAGGATTTGTAATCAAACATGACTTAAATTTATCTTCAACATTTTCACATAGGAATTTTTCCTGTCACACCATCCTATATTTTAATTGCCTAACTTTGTAGTTTCCAGTAAATTTTGTGAACAACGATCCAAAAATAACCTACGTAAACAAATAATAATGTCAATAACAAACGAATCTGAATTAATAGGAATGCAAAAAGCAAGTGAAGCAGTTGCCTATACCTTAAAGGAAATGACCAACTATGCTCAGCCTGGAATGACGACAAAAGAACTTGATGAGTTTGGAGCAAAAATACTTTCTGATTTTGGCGCTAAATCGGCTCCTTATCTGACCTATGGATTTCCAGGTTGGACATGCATCAGCGTAGATAATGAATTCTGCCATGGTATTCCAACGGAAGAAAGAGTTCTGAAAGAAGGAGATTTAATTAATATCGATGTTTCAGCAGAGCTAAATGGATTCTGGGCGGATAATGGAGGTTCGTTTATTATTGGGGAAGATGTTCATCAGCATCAGAAATTAGTGGATGCTTCTAAAGATATTCTTGAAAGGGCAATTAACAGTATTAAAGGCGGGGTTAAAATTGCAGATATCGGATGGCTTATGGAGACTGAGGCTAAGAAAAGAGGTTTTAAAGTGATTAAAAATCTTGCAGGGCATGGCATCGGAAGAAGTCTGCACGAACAGCCGGATGATCTGCTGAATTATAAAAACCGTTATGATTCCAGAAGATTCAAAAAGAATTCGGTTGTTGCTATCGAAACATTTATCTCAACCACTTCCAGCCTTGCCGTTGAGCTGAATGACGGATGGACCATGGTAGGAAATAAAGGTGGGTACATGGCACAGCATGAACATACAATCATCGTGACTGATGGGAAGCCGGTAATTTTAACGGAGATGAACGGGATTCTTAATTAAGATTATAGGAGTTTGGTTCCGAACGGATAAAGAAAGGACTTTTTGAATTTCAAAAAGTCCTTTTCTATAAGTAACAATTAAAATAGTATTTACTTTTCTCCGCCGCCACCGCCGCCTTTTTCGACATCGGTCTTTGTATTGGTTTTTACTTTCTGGTTTCCGAAACGTTTCACAAAAGACAGGGAAACTCCGTACCAATCGGATTGGGTGGAATTTCTAAAAGTTCCCACAGGACTGAAGGTCGTGGAATCAAAGTTCGGTCTCTGGAAAATATTCATCAGCTGAAGGCTGACTTCCATCTGTGTTTTTGGGAATATTTTTGTCATGGAAATATTGTGGAATACATTCGTTTTATTGGCGTAAGAGTTCCCGTTATTCTGATTGGATATTTCCACCCAAGCACTTAGATTAATATTCTTGTTAAACAGGTTGGTGTACGAAAGGTTGGTTGATCCTCCCCAATAGCTGATGTAGTCTCTTGCTTTCAGGTCATTTCTTTGATTGAAATCACTGTTGTCAATATAATACCAGCCAAAGCCTACATTTACATTTAATTTATTCTTCAGAAAAGTCTGGTTGGTATTGGCAAACAGGTAGTATTTCTGAACCTTTCCGCTAAAATTGCCGGGATAGGTCACTGTTATTTCTTTTGTAGGGTTGTCGGGATCTCCAGGTGTATTAACTACCTGAGTACTATACGTGGTCCAGTAATCTTGTTTGGTAAACATGTACCTGGCAGAAAGGAAATATTTTTTCAAGATTCCGAACTTCAGGTAAAGCCTGTCGCTTGGGTTGGGCTGTAAGTCTATATTTCCCCTGGAGTAAATTCCATCATTATTAGGTAGAAGGAAAGGGTTGAACTCGGCATACCACGGACGCCAGATATTACGGTTATAGGTAAGGCTTAGATCGTACTTGTCTGAAAAAGAATATTTTAACAATAGATTCGGAAGGAAAGTACCATAGCCGTCTTTTCTTGAAGTTCCTGCAATATCCTGTCTTACTTTGAAATCAATATATTCATAGCGTATCCCGACTCTGGTTTCCAGCTTCTTGAAAAAGGTTTTACTAAAATTGGCATAAAGGGAACTGATATTATCTTCATAATGGAATTTATCTGTTTTTTGAAGCAGATCCAGCTTGTTCCCCGTCAAATAATAAGGAGCAACATTATTATTGAAATCTATTTTTCCTCCGGCTTCAAATGTGGCTCCCGACTTTCCAATGGATTGCGTATAATCAATTTTGATATAATAGTTACGCATCTGATTGTTGGAATTAACTCCTATTTGATCCGGAATCGGTTTATTGCTAAATGTTTTCAGGAAATCATTAGAATCTTTTTGAGAGTCGTAGTTCGTCCCTAAATTGACATCCAAGATCCTGTTTTTTTCTTTATCATAATACTTATAAAACAGATTGGTTCCCAAAGTACGATTCATACCCGCTAAGTTTTGGCTCTGATCATAAGAATACTTGAACTGGTCATTGGCATAATTGCTTGCCTCCGCTTCTGATGAAGACGTTCTTTTACTTTGATAATATTCCACAATAAAACCGATGTTGTTTTTATCGTTCAGCTCATATTCTGAAGTGGAAGAAATGGAGGGGCTTTTACTTTTATCTGTGTTTAAAGTATTGATTGTGGTAATATCATTATTTTCATACAGGGAATTAACAATCGAATTGGTTTGTACCCATGTATTGTCACTATAACTTCCAATAACCGTTTGTGTAAATTTTTTCTTATGGTAATTCAGGTTGAAGTTGGTGTATTGCGAATTTTTTCTGTTTTGTCTGTTATTCAGGGTGATGCTTCCTTTCATTCCTTCATCATCCCGCTTTTTCAGTACAATATTAATGACGGATCCTGTCGTTTCATAACGCGAAGAAGGGCTGGTGATCACCTCGATTTTCATGAGATTATCGGCGGGAATTGTTGCCAGATATTCTTTTAGTTCTTTTCCTGTAAAAACAGATTTTCTGTCATTAATATAAACCGTAACGTTCTCACCTTCTGCTTTAATAGCATCATTATTATCTATACTTACTAAAGGAGTCATTCTCAGTACATCCCAGGTGGTATTTCCGGCCAGGATGGAACTGTTGGCTACATTAAAAACCGTCCTGTCAACTTTGGATTCCACTGTCGGTTTTCTTACCACTAAAGTAACTGCTTCTATGTCTTTTAGTTTAACGGTATCTTTTTTGGCCTGAGCCAAAGCTAAAGAAGCAGTTAATAGGGCGATTGTACATGTTATTATTTTCATTTTCAAGGGGCGTTTCAATTGATAAGACAACCATAGGGTGACATATGTTACATCCATATTGGGAAAAAAATGAAAAAAAATCAAGAAAATAAATATATTCCAAAGTATGTAAAGCAGAGCTGCCCTATTTTGGAAGAGAAATGAGTAAAAAACAAAGCCGGCTCATTGAACCGGCTTTCACTTATTATAAAAAGAGCCTAAGGCTCGGGATGAGTTGTTGGAGTATGGATGATATCATAATATACAGATGGATCATTAGCATCAGGAAATATTCTGTAAGTAAATTCCTGTTCCGTTAAAACTGTAATTTTTACTATTCTTGTAAAAAGTACGTTTCCGTTCGCATCTTTTGCTATGATAGTTCTGGTTGCTCCGTCTGCAGAAACGGACCAGTCTCCATGCATTTTAGGAGAATCATCAAGATTATACATCGTAAATGTACCATCTGCTTTAAAATAAGCAAAGCCTACAAAGTTCGTTACATGAGTGTCCGTTAAAGGAACCGGCTGTCCATTTTGGTTTTTAGCATGGGTTGTTTCCCATGGAGTAGACGAAAGTATCTGTGAAGGGGTGAGAACGGTTTCCCCAACAGTAGTTTCGTCATTATTGTCGGAGCATGAGATTACAGATATCATCATCAATACATACAGTCCGTAAAATAGCTTTTTTAAAATGTTCATCATAAATAGGTTTTAAACAGGACAAACTTATCGTTTATAAAAATCAAAAGATTGTATAAAACATTCCTTTTGTTGTAAAAAGCATCATTGATTGTTGCTATTTTGTGATTCCGGAAATAGTATGGCAGATCTGTTGTGAACTTTTTTGATATTCGTACTTTTGGAACCATTAGAGAAGCATATAATATGTATGATGAAGTGCTCATCTTCGATAAGGAAATAAAGGATTCTTTTCAGGTGGTTAAACTGGATCATTCGGTTCTGGAAAAAACGGATGTAGTCAGTGTTACCTATAACAGAGTGCTCATTGTTCACGAAGGAAACGGAAGCATCATTATTGATGGGAAACAATTTCATATTCAGGGGGCGGAGGTATTTGTCATATCGAAAGGACAAATATTTTCTTTTTCCCATCCCACCCAGTTGTCCGGATTTGAATTAAGCTTTGGAGATTGCTTTTGGGAAAAGACGCCTTCGAGTGCCTCCAATTGTAAATTGCTGCTTTTTAATGATGCTGCCCTTCATCAGAATTTTCCTTTGCAGGAAAAGGACTTCACTGAACTGATTGGGGTTTGTGAGATCCTTTTTAGAGAATATGAAGGTGCCGATTATCCCAATAAATTAGATGCTATGGCAGCCTATCTAAAAATTCTAATGATTAAGCTGGCCAATGCGATGCCTTCATTTCAGGATGGAATTGACGATTTCGACAATCAGATCTATCGCAGGTTTCTTGAATTACTCAGTCAACAATATAACAAGATGCATGATGTATTGTACTATGCAGAACAGCTATCCGTCTCACCCCGTAAATTATCCGATATATCAAAAAAGAAAAGCGGTAAAGGAGCTAAAGAGGTCATTGCGGGACAAGTGATCGCCGAATCAAAAAGATTATTGCAATTTTCTGCTAAAACAATAAAAGAAATTGCTTATCACCTTGCATTCAGTACGCCTGAACAATTCAGTCATTTTTTCAAAAAACACACAGATATCTCACCATTGGAATACCGTAGGATGTTTGTAAATATTGGCAGGTAATAGGTATATTCTGACATTCCGGAGCAAGAAGGACAGGCCTATTTTTGTATTGATTAAAATATAAAAAATATGTCAGTCCAAAGATTAAAAAGTGTTGCCGGAATTATAATTCCGGACAGTAAAATTGCTACAGAAGCCACTGAATTGCTGTTAGAGCATGGAACGGAATTTATTTATAACCACTCATTACGGGTTTTCCTTTTTTCTTCACTTAACGGAAAACGAAAAAATATGGAGTATGATGCAGAGCTTTTGTATATAAGCTCAGTTTTTCATGATCTGGGTTTAGTGCCCCATTACAGCAGTCCCGATTTGAGATTTGAAGTAGACGGAGCTAATGCAGCAAGGGATTTTCTGAAAAGCCACGGTCTTCCGAAAGATCAATTGCAGCTGGTTTGGGATACGATAGCATTGCATACAACCATTGGGATTGCAGAACATAAAGAGAATGAAGTAGCTTTGATGTACTCCGGAGTAGGATTGGATGTAATGGGAGAAGGGTATGAGTATCTGAGTGATCCACACCGGAATGAGATTATAGATGCATTCCCCCGGAATGATTTTAAGAATAAAATTATTCCAACGTTTTTTGATGGTTTTAAACATAAAACCGAAACCACTTTCGGAAATATAAAAGCAGATGTCTGTGCATTTATGATTCCAAATTTTGAAAGGAAAAATTTCTGCAACTGTATTCTGCATTCTCCTTGGAGCGAATAATGCTTTATCCTAAATTTACGTATCTAAGAAAAAAATCAATAATAAGATATGGATTTGCAACAGGAAAAAAACAAAGAAATAGTAAAACGCTTTAATATAGAAGTTATTGAAAAGGGGAACGTTGAAACCTTTGAAGAACTCATGGATGAAGACTTCATCAACCACTCGGCCCCACAAGGTGCTGATAATGGAAAACAGGGAATGATCAATACTTTTAATGGGATATTAAGGCCCGCCATGCCAGATATCCAGGTAACTATTCTTCAGCAGGTTGCAGAAGGAGACCTCGTTACGACCAGAAAAAATATATCCGGAACTCACACCGGAAATTTTATGGGAATTGCACCTTCAGGAAAAAGAATAAGTATTGATGTCATTGATATTGTCCGTCTTAAAAATGGAAAATATTTTGAGCATTGGGGAATTAACAATTTATCGGTAGTCCTGGCACAGCTTAAAAGTAATGAGTAACCCATCAAAAGAATAAATTAAAAATCCCTGTCACTGATGGGGATTTTTTAATGAACAAAGATTATTTAATGTATTTTAAATTTTTCATTTTTACGTCAACAATAATGTAGAGTGTACTTTTATTGCTGAAAAAAATCTGCTATTTTGGTTAAAATTTTTTAAATGAGCGGAATTCAGCCATGTTCTTTATTTTTTTCGGGCTCCTGGAAAGAAAAATATGGTGCCATTGTTTCGGAAGAACATCTTCGGACTATCGATCAAAACATTCAAAGATGTAAGGATGGAACTTTAGATTGGCATCTTCCTTATTTTAACGAAGAAATTCTGATTGACCGGAAGCAAAGTTTCGGGCACTTTATCCATATTCTGGAAACTAAGGATCAAAATGAAGAAAAAGCAAGACAATTGGAAGAGATCCCCTTTGAATACTGGCTTGATGTTCTGGGGCAGAGACTTACTTCAGCAAGCGTTCGTGATGAACAAGCCATTCCACCTCTAAAAGATGCTTTGATTGATAGTTGTCAGGTCTATTTTAATAAAGAAATCACCATTGCACAGAGGGCATGGGAAAAACATGTGGGAAGAACGGACGACCAGTTCTGGGGTGAGGTAAAAGGCAGTAATTTTCAAAAACAGGAAAAGGTAATGGCTAAAATCTATTATATCATCGAGAATAAAACCTGGTGGAATGTATTCTTTCATTATAAGCATGGGGTTGTCTACGAAATAAGGGAAAAAGAAGGACACGGCATTCGTTGGGCAAGTGGAGGAACACAGCTTATTGGTTTTCTGGAAACTTTTATCAATGAATAATATATTGCGTAAAAAGATTGCGTAGCAAATGCTTTATTTTGCCAAAAACTCATTTGAATGAAAAATATCTATAACAAAGGAGCTTTTCGGGCTTTTGAATACGGGAAAATAGGAACTTACCTGAAAAAGTATGGGAACAAAAAGTGGCGGAGAACTGAGCAATCCGATACAGATGACCAATTATCTGAATCCATACCATTACGGAAGGTAAGAAGACAAAAACAAGAACTTGTCTGGGTGAAAATAACCAAAGAAATTAATGGAACAAAATATTCCAGGTACAAGAAATTCCATAGTGAAAGATCTTTTAGAAGTGCCGTAAACAGTCCCCATGTAATAAGATATTTTCATATCAATAACAAAACAAAAAAAAGAAAAATGAATACCTACATTGATATTGGCATTAATCTGACCAATAAACAGTTCTATAATGAACAAGACGAAGTGATTAACCGTGCTCTGGACAATGGCGTAGACTATATGATCCTTACGGGGACAAGTGTGCGTGGAAGTAAAGAATCTGCAGATATAGCGCAGGATTATCCGGATATTTTATTTTCAACGGCGGGCATTCACCCTCATGATGCTAAATCATTTAATGATCAAAGTATCGGCGAACTCAGGAACCTTCTAAAACAGGACCATGTGGTTTCAGTGGGAGAGTGCGGATTGGATTTTGACCGTGATTTTTCACCAAGGCCTCTACAAGAGAAGTGTTATTGTGCACAACTTGAACTGGCAATTCAAATCAATAAACCTTTATTCCTTCATGAGAGATCTGCATTTAAAAGATTTACCGAAATTACAGAGGATTACCTTTCCCAACTTCCGGAAGCAGTCGTTCATTGTTTCACAGGGACTTTAGAAGAAGCAAAAAGCTATTTGGATAAAGGGTTTTATTTAGGATTTACAGGAGCAATCAGTGATGAAAAGAGATTTAAACACCTTGAGGAAGTGATCAGGTATGTTCCATTAGAAAGAATGATGATTGAAACGGATGCTCCGTTTATGCTTCCGAAAAATATCTCAGCGCGAAGTCAGAACCGGAGAAATGAACCTGCCTTTCTACCTTATGTGGCGCAAACCGTTGCTCAGATCAAGAAAATAAGTTTGACGGATGTAGCAGAAGAAACAACAGCGGTCGCCAGGAAATTTTTCAGGATATAAAAAAGAGCTCTACTGAATAAGTGAAGCTCTTTTTTTATGGTTGAAAAGCAAATTGCGAATCGCAATATTGCTTTCTACAATTAGGGTGATATAAGGTTTTAAATAACTTTCAATGCCGATTCCAAAGCCAGCTCAATCATCGGTTTCAAAGCTGTCTCTCTTTGGTCTGCCGAAATTTTTTCGTGAGTAGGAATGATATCCGTTACCGTAAGAATTGTGGCTGCATTTTTCCCTAAATGTTTAGCATTGGCGAATAATCCAAAGGCTTCCATTTCCACAGCCGGACAATTGTATCTTGTTGCAATCTCAGGAACGGTTAAATCCTTTCGATAGAAAATATCACTGCTGTGAATAGTAACAGCCTTGGTTTTCAAAGAAGATTCTTCTGCCGTTGCATTGATCACATCAAAAATATTTCCCTGATGAGAAATAATATCTCCTTCTATTTCCCATGCATATTTTGCATAGGTACTTTCACTTGCCGCATGTTCAACATTTAGAATATCAAATACTTTCAGATCTGTGGTGTAAGCTCCACAGGTACCGATACGGATGATTGTATCTACATCATATTCGGTGTACAACTCATAGGAGTAAATACCGATGCTTGGAAAACCCATTCCACTTGCTCCTACGCTGATTTCTTTTCCTTTATAAAGTCCGGTATAATACAAAATACCTCTGGTTTTGCTTACCAGTTTTGCATTTTCTAAAAAGTTTTCGGCAATATATTGTGCACGAAGCGGATCCCCCGGCTGCAATATTACTTTCGCAATTTCTCCTTTTTTTGCACTAATGTGAATACTCATAATGTTATTTTGAATGACGGCAAAGATAGCAACTTTTACTTTTATTGCTTTTTAAGTTAATCGCAAAAACGCAAAGGTTATTTTATTATTTTATGTTTTCAGAGCACTGGAAAATCTAAGATTTTCAAATGTATGAACAAAAATATTTTATTATCAACTTCGTCGGTTTTAAAAATCTTTATATCCTCTAAAAAACTTGTTCTTAGGCCTTTGTATTCCCGTGGCTGGCCGAAGACAGAGGCATTAATTAATTCTTAATCATAATGATATTAAAGTTTTATTCTCAAAAAAATAATTTTACTTTTGTTATATGACCGAAAATACATCTCCTTTCCTGGATACTTTATTTCTTCTCCGTAAAGAAGAATGTATCACCGTTTTTTCAAATATTCAAAAAATTTCAGAGACAGAAGAACAGGATGCCGCGGATTATTTTGAATCAGAATTTGAAAAAGAAAGACTGGAGTTTTTGACGGATCATTTGGAGTATGATAAAGAGGCTGCAGTCTGGGCTGCTAAGGTCCTTTATTATGCTGCTCAATTGTATTTAATAAGGGAAAATACGGCAAAAGACCTGGATCAGTTCATCTCTGAATTTAGAGGAATGAAAAATTCCGGAGCAGTTTTATCAGCAGATCTTTCGCTGAGATTTTTACCCCAGATAATTGTTGTTCTTCAGAATTTGGACCCCGACGATCCTTTGATAAAAAAAATTGGAAAGTATTTTGCTGCAATTCCATTACTCGGGTGTAGGGTATGATCTTGATCTCGAAAATATGAATTGGCAGGAAGAGTTGAAAGAGCCGACATACCGGAAGCTATATCTTGAAAGGATTGTTGAAAAAAGAGCTCAAAGGTTGGCTGAAATACCCTATATTAACAAGTTGTTGGTTGCTGAATTTGGCTTACATAAAGACGAGTTCTGGCGAGAATTAAAAATTATAAACGAAGAAGAAAATAAATGATTCCGAATATTTCAAAGCTTAATGCGGTACTCAATTACGTAAAAGACACTTTTGTAGGTAAAAACGATGTGGTCGATCTGCTGGGGATCTGCCTTCTGGCCAGAGAAAATGCATTTTTATATGGTCCGCCGGGAACTGCAAAATCAGCTATAGTAAGAACCTTGTCCCAAACGGTTAAAGATGGGAAGAATTTTGAGTATTTGCTTACCCGCTTCACGGAACCGAATGAAATTTTCGGTCCTTTTGATATCAGGAAATTAAAAGAAGGCGAACTTCTTACCAATACAGAAGGGATGATGCCCGAGGCTTCAATGGTTTTTCTGGATGAGATTTTTAATGCCAATTCAGCGATCCTCAATTCGCTTTTGATGGCTTTGAATGAAAAGATCTTTAAGAGGGGAAAGGAAACCAAGCATCTGCCTGCACTCATGTTTGTGGGAGCAAGCAATGTTTTACCTGAAGATGAAGCTTTAAATGCTTTATTCGACCGTTTTCTTATCAGGATCAATGTAGATTATGTGAACCCTGAGCTGCTTCAACAGGTTCTTTTAGCAGGAAGAAGATTAGAAAATGCAGAGGAAAGGGATATTCCTGAAATTAGGGCCGAGGAAATAAGAGAGCTTCAGAACCTTTGTAAAACAGTGGATCTGAAACCTATTTATGAAGTTTACCTCAATACCGTAATCAGTCTCCGGAATACGGGAATTGCAATTTCCGACCGTAGAGCGGTAAAGCTTCAGAACCTTATTGCTGCAAGTGCTTTGATTTGCGGGAGAAGTGAAGCAATACTTTCTGACCTTTGGGTATTGAAACATATTTGGGATACGGAAGAGCAGATTGAAATTCTGGAAGGGATCATTAACAGGACCATCGAAAAGGATGAAAACCCGCAAAGCCATCCTCAGGCATTGCACAATAAAATGCCGAATCCTGAAGAGGTAATGAAGGATGTGAAAATCTTACAGGAAAAATGGAATAGCGGATCTGCAACATTTGAAGAACAAAATGTGATTAAAGATAAACTGAGATATCTACAAACCCGCTGTGACTGGATCAAAAATCCTGAACAGAAACAATATATTCAACAGGAAATAGAAGGCTTATGGCAGAGGATCTTACAGAGCATGTAATTGATTTTTGGGCGGAATTGCCTCGTGCTGATGAAGATTTTTTAGGTTCGATCCGGAACTGGAAAAATCTTCAGATTGCTTTGGAGGATGAGATGATCTGGCTTAAAGGATTTACTGAAGAGCAGGCTGCTTCTCCGGAGGTTCAACAATTGCCCAATTTCATTTTATATGAGCTCCGTAATGGTTTATTATTTAAAAAGAAAGCCTTAGTTCCTACCCGGAAAGTAAGAACTGCATTATTATGGTCTCCTATTGACCAGGCATTGCGTCTGGTTCTGCCGCCATCCAATCAGAATTTTTTTGGAATTAATGAAAAAATCAGGATAAGGCTAAAACCTGAAACTACAGAACAGCCTGCCATCGCTTTATTAAGTCCTATGTCGGAGATTGGAACGGTTATTCAGACATTACCCACATTCAAACTTGAAAGAAACGAATGGATTATCATTGGAGACAGGGCGCTATTCCTGGGTACACCTTTACTGGGGCTACCGGGAAAAACCTATTGGGAGAAAGAAGGACATCTTTTACCCACCGGATTTGATTTTGAATTTAAGAATGTAAGTGCTTTACTTCAAAGAAAATATAACGAGAACCTGAGCTATTGGCTTTTATGGAATGAAGACGGAAGTTATCTGTCCATTGCTAAGAAAGATCTGAAAAAGCTTTCCATAAGCTCATACCGGCTCACTCAAAAAGCGAAAGAATGGAGCTAAATGAATACTTCCAGTCCTACGAAGAATATTTTTGGGAATGGAATACAGATGAAGATGTGCGTGATGAGACAGGTTATCACGAAAATAACCTTGTGTCCATTCCGAATGTAGGAGCCATTGCATACCGGCCTTACATAATTGAAGTCCTGAAAGAATTACATCTGCAGGGAATCCCTCCCTTTGGAGCTTTGTTGTTAGTACTTTACGCAACCCAGGAAGGCTATCTTAATTTCAATGCCGTTTCGTATTATTTAAAAAAGCTTGAAAAGGAAGCCAAAGTAAATATTGAGGTGGATTGCATTATCAGTTTTCTTGGAAACCTGAATAAATTAGGTAAATCTTATAAAAAAGGGCAAAACAGAATTCTTTTGCTGCAAACATTATTTCACAATTCCCATAACAGGATCTCTGCACCATCCGGTTCATTGCTTCTGAAAAAGTTTGCAAAAAATCCTTATACTCTGGCCAAAAGTGCTGAAAAAATACCCGTAACATCCTCATCTCTGGTAAAGGATACCAGAGTTCTTGTGTGGCTCAATGAAAAATTTCCTTCGGTAGAGTCAATTATTTATGCGATGAAAGGCTTTGGCACTGAGCCGGAGCTGGATGATGAGGTTGCAGAAGAGGAGATAACCGTAGAATCCAATAATGATTTTATCCAGAATTTAATAGAAGAGCCTAAAACATTTCAGGTAGGAAGCTTGATCAAAAGAATCTGGAGTGGCCTCAAAATTCCCATGCGTCACCTTTCTCCCGGTGAACAGCCGATAGGAGGAATTTCTGATATGACCAATAAGGGGGAGTTTCACCGAATGCTTTTGTCGGAATTCGCAAATGAAGATGAGGTTTTTATGAGCAGAATAGCCAACAACGAAACCCTCTATATTCAAAGGGAGATACCTCCGGAAGAAAATGTTTTTGAAAGAATAATTTTAATAGATACCTCTCTGAAAAACTGGGGAACACCGAAAGTATTGGCCTATGCATCTGCAATTGCGGTCATTAAGCATCCGAAGGCTCATTCGGAATGTAAAGTTTTCGTTCTGGGGCAAACAAGTGTTCCTGTTTCTCTTGATAGCGTGGAAAATGTTGTAGATCATCTAAACCAGGTAAGCTCAGCTTTGGATGTTTCCCAGGCTCTGGATAAGTTTTTCCAGGATGAGCACACGGAAAAAGATCTTGAGGTATTTTTTATCACCAACCAGGAAAATCTCATGAATGAAAGCTTGCAAAAAGTAATTCATGAAAACAGGGACAGGCTTAAGTTTATAGTAACCACATCTGCTGATGGAGAGGTTAATTTCTTCAAATATCATAAAGGAACAAGGAAACACATCCAGAAAATTGTACTTCCGCTAAAAGACTTATGGGCTAATCCACCACAACGAAAACAGAAAGCTGATCAGGATTCTGTGAATGGCAAAAAAACGGATGTTCCGAAGAATTATCCTATTTTGTTTCCTACACCAATGAACAAAATAGCTTCCTTTTTGTATGAAGGGGAGTTCTTTATCTTGAGCAATAAAAAGCAGCTGCTTAAAACCTATTTGTCTGATAATTATTATAATAAGGATTATTATGACCGATACAGAATACATAGGGGCTGTGAGGTTTTAATTGAAAATATTTCGGTAAGACCTCGCGGGCAGTTTGCTCTGGCTAAAAATAAGCAACAACAATTTATCCTTTGCCAGTACCAGCCTGATAAGCATATTATTTCAAAACTTAATCTTAATACCAAAGAATATTCTGAGCTCAATCTAACCGGGAAAAACATACCCAATGATTATCGGCTGATTTATTTTAACAAAAGTTTTTATCTGCATCATGCGGAATCCTCCTGGATCTATCATATTAATATCGATGGAAATATTTCATTTGAATCGGTGAAGAATGATAAAGAGATAGCCCGGAATCATTCAAAAGTAGAAACTGAAATGAAAAAGCTGGCGAATAGCGGAATAAAGATTTTAAATAACTTTAATAATATCGGAATCAACACTGAAAACAGTCTCGTTATATCAAATAACAGGCTGGCAAAAGTTTATGACAATTCTTTGACATTATACCGAAATAATCACAGGATAAAAATAATTGCGAATCAGTACAAAAATAAATTTACTTTTTCAGACGGAAGTGAGATTATCACGGATTCCCGTGGGATATTAACTTTCAAAAGCAGTAATAAAAATATTCCGGTATTTTATATCCCTTCTACGGAACATGGCTTTCTGTCTCTGGCAACCCATACCGAATTTGGAGGAGCAGAATATTACCTTCCTGAAACCACCTTGCTTAAGATGAGAACAATGGGGGATATGTGTTCAGATTATCTGGAGCCTTTTATCAATCAAATTCTGGAATATGGAACTTAGAATAAAACCTTTTCCAAAGAATGATTATCCCCGGAAGGGACTTCTGATCAGGAGTTCTTCACCATCCGTATGGCTCAGTGAAATGGATGCTTTGGGAATTGACCTAGACCAGGTAATGACATTTGCGATTCCTTCCAAAGAACCTAATATTCTCTATGGCTGTTTTATTGTTTTTAATAATGAGGCCCCCCGGGAAGTTGGCAGGAATTCTTATTTTCAATGTATAGATGAGGTCTTATTTATCCCTGAATACACTACATTTTATCCTAAGGTCACTCCTGAAGACTGGCTCCATATTGATTCTCAGTTTCTGATTATCCATCCCGAATTCGGAATGGTAAAATTAAGAGAAGAAATAGATTGGGCCGCATTGCTTGAAGAACCACAAAAGAATGGATCTTCTGTCAGCAAACCATTAAACGGAGTTTATATTCCAAAAGAAATCAAAAGTTTTGCAGTGGAAATTGATGATGAAAAAATGATGGAATCTCTGCGGACCTCAACAACGGAAGAAGAATGGATGAAAAACCTGCCTTTTGATCTGAAAAAAGTGATGGCGGGAAACAAAAAAGAAATCGAAAAATATCTAAAGTATATAGAAAAATATCCTGATCGGGCTGTAGATTTGGGCGTGCCTCTGGATATTATGGGAACTTCCCGAGGAGATGGTTCCGGGAAGTTCAGATTTAATAACAATTGGCTGAGCCGGTTATGGGGAGGAAACGGGGCAAATGGTAAACAAAGGGATTACCGGTGGGCTCTCCTTGCATTATGGATCATAATTATTGTCGGGAGAATTATGATAGGCTTTACTAAAGAAGAGGGAACAACAGAAAGCCCTGTTTCTTCAGGAAATGTATTCTCCAAGGAGGCTTTGAAAAATCAGAATCCCGGCAAGTTAGCCTTTGAATCCGGTCTCACCGAAATAGATATGAAGATTGATTCCCTATATCATAATGAAAGAAAGGAATTAATGAAAGACTATGCCGCAGCTTCCAAAGGATCCGACGCGAAGGAAATGAATAAGGTGGAAAAGAAGCTTGAAAATTACAGGGCAAAAGAAAGTAAGACGCGGGATTTTCTAAAGAAAATTTACAACAAGAAAATAGCAAAACATATTGCAGACAAATCCAGGGATTACCAGCGTAAAATTTCCGATTCCATCAAAAATAAAAATCATGATAAACCTGTTGATCAGGGAATTGTAAAAAGTATCTGGAGAAAAAAGCAGGTGTTAATGGAAGATTCTCTTGGAAGGCTTTATGGAACTTTAGAAAGTGCGGAACCCCATTTTTCATCCGGTCAAAATGTAAATACAAAAGAAAGTTTGGGTGATGAAAGTAGACCATCGAAAGACATTTCATTCTCCGAGATTATTTGGCTGATTATTCTGATTATCGGAAGTGTAGGACTTTATTCTTATTTCTTCCGGAAGAAAACCTTGAATATCGGAGGCGATAATGTACCCGGTGGTATTAAAATATTCCTGGTTCTTATTTTGATAGGAATGCTGATCTATCTTTTTTATCCGTTGATCGGGATGTACGGGTACAACTGGTTTGTATGGTTCCTGGTTATTTGTGTCATCTTATTGGTATATCGTTTATTCAGCGAGGACAAAACCATTTTAAAATCCGATAAAGATGAATAAGCAGAAGTTTATAGATAAATTTATCAGAGCATTTTTAATACTGGTACTTCTTAAAGTGCTGGGGCTTGTAGCGCAACTTTTTCATCAGAGTTTCTGGAGTGTATTGAGCACCTTGGGTATTTTTATCGCGGTGGCTATCATAATTTTTGTGGTAATGATCAGCCTGAAGGATAAAGAAAAAAATGATCAACGTTCCGGAAGGCGAGGAAATTCGGGAGGAAACTTTTACCTTGAAAATTCTCTTTTTGACAGAATCCGTAGTAAATATGAAGAGCTGGCAGAAAAATATATTACAGAAGGAGATTACAAAAAAGCCGCAAAAGTTTATATGAACCTTCTCCAGGATAATTACAGGGCAGCAAAAACACTGGAAAATGGTGAATTTTATAATGAGGCAGCCGTTATTTATCTGAAAAGATTGCATAATAAATCCGATGCTGCGGCTTGCTATGAAAAAGCAAAACAATACAGAAAAGCAATTGATCTTTATAAAGAACTGGATCAGAAAGAAAAAGTAGGTGATCTTTATAAAGAGATGAATGATATCAAAAATGCACATGTCTATTATCAGATGTTGGCAGATGATTTCGTGGATAACAGCCAGATGGTAAAAGCCTCGCTGATCTACAGAAAAAAGATGGAAATGCCTGATGAAGCACAGAAAATCCTATTAACAGGATGGAAAGAAAATAAAGATGCCTTCAATTGTCTGAACAATTATTTTGCAAATATTTTTGATTCTACAAAATTAGAAAGGGAAATTCAGCATTTATATGAAGAAACGCCAGCAGATAAAAAGCTGATTTATCTGGAGGCTATGAAGTATGAATTTAAAAAGAACTCTTCCCTTCAGACTGTCACGAGAAATATTGCTTATGAGATCATTTCCGAAAAGGTAGAAACCCATTCCGAAATTGTCAATGAGCTAAAATATTTTAATCCTGATGATTCGCTTATTTTAAAAGATATTTCAAGGTATAAGACTGGAAGGAATAAGATGTTCAGGAATTAATTGATGTTTGAATTAAAAGATTAAAAGACTTAAGAATTCCATAGTAATCTTTATAAATTCCTAACAAACATAATGGCTGAAGCTTTCAAAACCACCATTTTATCAGGAAAAATATTATCTTTGCGGACATAAAATTATGACAATACAAACAGCACATATCAGTTTAAATCTATGCGATAGCCCTGTACTAAAGGATTCGTTTGGATATGAATGCATGATATGGAATGAGGTAAAATGTGCTGACTTTGTAAATTATTTACTGTAAACTCGTAAAGATTTAATCAAAATACTGCAAAAACGCCTCGATTCCCGGGGCGTTTTTTGTGTTTTTAGAACAGAAATTATTTAGAATGAAAAAAAAATAACCAAAAAAGTGAAAATTTTTAATTAGCGATGAAATTTTAATACAATAAAATAGAGTGATAAACAAACCGGTGAGAGACAGTCATTTAGGTAATTAAAGTATCTGCAATAATTTGCGGACAGGAATTTCTATTTCTTTTTATTTAATGTAACTTATTGATTTTTAAGTTATTATATCTGAAATTTATTTGCGAGTTAAAAAAAAATCATATTTACTTTGCAATCGAAAATTGAAAGCAACAGGTTTTCAGAATTTCAAAAAGTGTTTAAAACAAAAAATATAATGAAACAATTGCATTACATATTTAATCCGTATTCAAGACTACAAGCAGAGGAGCCGAAAGGTTACCCATGTCTTCAGGATAGTGAATTTGTGGATAAAAGGTGCTTATATATGTGGGTCAGCTATTGATCTGACACGTCAAAATATATACAGCACCTCCCGAAAAGAGGTGCTTTTTTTATGGTTTCTTTATCTTATTTGGTAAAGCGTCGGTTTGTGGCACCGGAGAATAGGGTTCGATCCCCGGAGAAACCCAAAGTACAATTCCTTAGCTTAATGAACCGACCACCGGTCTTTTAAAACCGGAAAAAGCGGAGGTTTAATTTCTCTGGGATTAATAAGGAGAGTAGATAAATAGGGGTCGGTTCCGGCTTAATGCTCATAAGTTCTACGATAGTCGTGAAGGTTCAATTCCTTTGCTCTCCGCAAAAAGGTCTATTGAGGTAATGGCTAACCTGCCCGACTGTCTCTTGGGCACTGCGAGTTCGATTCTCGCATAGACCGCAAGGTTCACAGAATATTTCGGCTCCGACTGTCTCTCGGAAAAGAAATAGGAAGCTGAACCTTATAACTGGAAAGATAACGGTGGTTGTTTACCCGCCTTGGACGCGGGAGGTCGCAAGTTCGAATCTTGCTTTCCAGACTATTTTTAATTGAACGCGAAAAGTTGAAATGCAGGTCAATTATCACTAATGAACGATCAATTATAATGAATAAAACCTGATGGTTCGCCGAAGTGGAAGAGTCGGGGCGGTCTGCAAAACCGTTGCGTAAGCTGAGTGGGTTTGAATCCCATAACCATCTCAAATAACTAAAATGAGATTAGTTCCGGAGAAAAGTTAAAAGGATGTCGGGCGCAGAAGTTCTTATATCAAACAAAAAATTAAGACAGGCCTTTTGCTTACTCCATTATAATGATCAGAAATTATGATGAAATCAAAACCTCTATTCATCTTTATCACTGATCCTTATACAAGTCGGGAAGTGCGCCGGAGTTGGAGAGCCGGGACAGACTGTAAATCTGTTGCTTTATTGCTGAGTAGGTTCGAATCCTACCACTTCCACCACAATCAACTGATAATGTAATGGCAGCATGCAGGAACTGTACTCTTGTCGCTTAGGTTCGATTCCTAATCAGTTGATTATTATTAATAAAAGATAAAAGATAAAAGATAAAAGATGATTCATAAATCTTAAGACTAATATCTTATCAATCAATGATCAATCATCATTGATCAATCATATAACGAAAGAGGAAAGAGAAGGGTTTGTCAAGCGCAGAAGATCTTTACAAACACTAACAAGCAAAAGTTTACACCGACAAACTTTCTCTAACCTTAATTAAAAGTGATGATAGATCATAGATCAATGATTGCAGCTATTATAATTTATCTGTTATAATATCTCATCAATTATAATTTGTGAAAAATACGGGAATGGCGGAACTGGCAGACGCACTTGACTTAGACTCAAGATATTGAGGGTTCGACTCCCTTTTCCTGTACAAAATGTTAATTCATATAAAGATAAATAACCATTTGGTTTTTATAATGAATTTTTATTTATCTATAATCAATGATAATTAACGAATGTACAGGTTCGATCCTGTCTGTTCTGTAATTGCGGACAAAACTTATATGTAACTCAGTACTGCAGAATGATTCATGGTGTAATCGGCAGCACACAAGACTTTGACTCTTGTTGTTCAGGTTCGAGTCCTGATGAATCAACAAAATCTTTACTCAATCATCGCTTATCAATTATAAAGAACAATATGTAGAATTTTAAAAAAAATGTAAAAAAAATGGAAACGCAACAAGAAATATGGCAGAATATGAGTGGAAAATTTTTCCACAAGCCTATCACACAGTTGATAGAAGAAGCCATCATCCGCGAAGAAGCTAATGGATACCGACTGAAAGTTTGTGTGGGATCAGATTCTCATGTGTATGGAGATACTATTAGTTATGCTACGGCAGTAGTATTTATTCGTGAAGGAAAAGGTGCGTTTACTTTTATCAGAAAACAAAAAGAAATTCAAACAATCAGCATCAAAGAGCGGATGCTTAATGAGGTGAATAAATCTGTAGAAATTGCTTATACCATCTGTCCTGTTTTAGATAAATATGGGGTCGAAATGGAAGTTCATGCTGATATCAATACAGATCCTGATTTTAAATCCAATGTAGCCTTGAAAGATGCCATGGGGTATATTTTGGGAATGGGATATGTATTCAAAGCTAAACCTTATGCTTTTGCGAGCTCCAATTGTGCAGATATGATGGTTTAATAATAAATCTTGATGATTTTATGAAAATGATACAAAAGCTTTTGTTTCTTGATGATATCAGGTGTCCGGAAGAAGCCTATCACTATACAAAACAGGATTTTTTCTTATTGAAAGACTGGATCATTGTTCGGAATTATAAGCAGTTTATCCATTGGATTTCAGAAAAGGGACTTCCGGAAATGATCTCTTTTGATCACGACCTTGCTGATGGAGAGCATACCGGTAACTGGGATTCCGAAAAGACTGGATATGACTGTGCAAAATGGCTGATAGAATATTGTATGGATCATCATTTGGATATACCAAAATTTTACAGTCATTCCATGAATCCGGTGGGTAAAAAGAATATTATTAACCTGCTTGAAAATTTTAGAAGACAGAATGAGCTCTTTTAGGTTGATCTGACATAGGAACCAGAGCTCATTTGAAGTTGACCAATTATTAATAACAAAGTACATTTTTATACATGTACGACAAAAACTATGAAAACAACAGATCATATACTTATTATAGACCTCGAAGCAACATGTTGGGACAGCCGGCCGCCAAGAGGACAAGAAAGTGAGATCATTGAAATCGGGGTTTGCGTTATGGATGCAAAGACCGGTGAGATCTCAAGAAACGAAGGGATTTTGGTAAGACCTCAATATTCAAAGGTGAGCCCATTTTGTACGGAGCTGACTACCATCACCCAAAAGATGCTGGATGAAGAAGGTGTTTTATTTGATGATGCCTTAGATATACTCCGTGCAGAATATCATTCAGAACATCTTACCTGGGCGAGTTATGGCAATTATGACTTGAACATGCTTCAAAACCAGGCCAGAAGATTTAATCTTGATTATCCCTTAAGTGATAGTCATATTAATGTGAAGACATTATTCGGGTGTGTTCATCCTACGATCAGGAAAAGTGTAGGAATGAGCAGGGCTTTAGGGGAACTTAATCTTAAGCTGGAAGGAACCCATCACCGCGGTGTGGACGATGCTAAAAATATTGCCAAGATTTTACATTGGTGCCTGCAAAATAACTAATTACGGTAAAGCTCCCTTTCTAAGAAGGGAGTTTTATTTTTCCGATAAATTTACAGTTTGTATAATCTTTTTGCAGATTGGGATATAAAGCTCTTCCGGGATGGAATGTCCCATTCCTTCGATCATCATAAGCTCTGAATTCGGAATAGTCCGGTAAAGATCTCTGGCAGATTCAGGATGAAAAATAGGGTCATCTGTTCCGTGAATGATAAGAACAGGTGCTAAAATTTGTTGCAGGTCATTGGGGTTGTATATCCAGGAGCCCATAGCCAACATTTGCCTGAACATACCATTTTTTGTTTTAGAACGGATTAATTCCTGTTCTATTAAACTTCTTTCCTGCATTTCGTTCAAAGGGAAATTGCCTGATATCCTTTTGGCAAAAATTATTTTTTCTTTAATATAAACTTCTTTGTTGGTAAGATAATCAACAGGTGGTTGGGTCATCATTGCCATAACCTCCGGATGTACAGAAGGCAGCTGAGGATTGAGCGAGGTAGATATAATAATGGTGATCGATGATACTCTTTCGGGAAAGTAAGAGCCCAGCAATTGTGCAATCGCCCCACCCATGGATCTGCCAATAATATGAGCCTTTTTAATGTGTAGATGATCCATAAGCCCTATAACGTCTTTTGCCATATCCATCAGTGAATAGGGAATGTCTTCTTTTCTGATCTCTGAAAAGGTTTGCTCGATATTTCTTCCGAATTGGATTTCTTTTTCCGTAGTAAAAACAGAAGCCCCGGAATCCCTGTTATCAAAACGGATGACTTTGAAGCCTTGTGAAGAAAGCTGCTCGCAGAAAGAATTATCCCATCGGATCATCTGGCTGCCTAATCCTGAGATTAAAATTATAGAAGTACTATTATTTTCTCCAAAGATCTCGTAGCATAAATCTACATTGTTAATGATTGCTGTTTCCATTGTTGGGTTTTATCGATTGAAGCAGAATCTCTTCCAGTGGTAACAGTCGAGAATCTTCAATAGCTGCGGTGCGGTGGCCTGCGATTTTCATATATTCTTCGTTTTGTTCGAAATTTAAAAAGTCGCCTACACTTTTTTGACGGATGAGCATGCAAATGTCCCAATACTCTTTTTCAGGCCCTATTAAAAAATGATCCCCTTTTCCAATAAAAAGAATTTCACCTCCACTGGCTGTGAGAAAGGGTTCTGTTTCCTGTATGTATCGGCAATATGCATCCCAGCCACTTGTGATCCCGGAAGATTTCAGTTCCGGATGAGATGAATAATCGGCTTCTTTTTTTAATTTAATAAGGTTCAGATTAACGATTGAACCTTTTATATTTTTACTGAATAAATGTTTTCCTGCCTCGAAAGTAGGATATAGATAAGATGTTGTCATTTTTTTATAACTAGTAAAGATTTTCCGGGAGCTCAATATCTTCGATACAATTCTTTTCTGCTTTTAAAACTTCCTGACGGTAATTGATATAAGGATTGTTCTGGGACTCCACTACCGCAATACATTCGAATATAAATGCATTTTCACCGTACTCATTCCAGTCAGACTGCAATTGCCGATGCGTGTACTGACCAATATTGAGTGAGAATTTTATTTTATTCTCCAATGCTTCGATATTAAGGGAGCCTTGGATAAACTGCTTTCCGTTTATGGTATTTTTAATAGAAAGAACTCCCATTGTTACAGGGTGATTTTTAGCTTTTTCTCTAAGTTGCTGTTTAATTGTATTTTTCATTTAAATCCATTGTCTGTTCATTATTGTATCGATCCTCCCAGCTCAAATAGGAATTCTGAAGTAGCTTTAAGAGATTTGTTCTTCTTAAATGATAATACTTCTGCTGTAATATTTTCTGCTGTTTTTTTTGCTTCTTCAAAGACTTTTTTCCCGGTATCGGTGATTACAACATAGCTGACCCTTGCATCTCTCTCATTGGCTTCTCTGGATACAAGACCTATTTTTTCAAGGGGATTCAAAAGGCGTGTAATCCCTGAAGCTGTTAAACCTGTTTTCTCCGCCAGATCTATTCTGCGGATCTTATGTTCTGAAGACCCTATAAGAATATACAGGATCGTAAAATCACTGAAGCTAAGTCCATGCACACTCAATGCATCAAATTTTCTTGAAATAATGGCCTGCACTTTTGTAATGTTCATAAGCAGTAATAAATCTGTACTTATCATTGAATTATATTTGAGTTGTCAAGTATTTTTATTGTGCAAATATAAACATTTTAATTAATTACGTATTATGGTTAGCTAATTTTATTGTTTAATTGATTTAAAATATGAATGACTGGATAGCCCAAATAGGTAATTAAAAACAAGTCTTTTAGACTAAGAAAATCGATTTCCTGTATAAATAATTTATTACGCAAAATGATTGCGTATTTCTATTATTACTTTGCATTATCAAAATGAATTAATAATAAGGTTTGGAAAAAACAAACCTTAATGAAGATATCAGACAGGTCTTGTTGAGTGTTTCGGTATATCACCATTGCAGAAGGATTGTTGAGAAACATGATCTTATTCTGTTCAGCTTGATCTGAAGGTTTGAGGAGTTTTCCAAAAACTTCTACCATGTGCTATGGGTCGAAGGTTCGAATCCTTCTGTTTCCTTATGGAAATATAACTCAGTTTGGTAGAGTAATAGCTTTATGCGTGGGTTCGATTCCCACTCTCATTTCGGATGAGATAGCTCAGTTGGTCAGAGCACTACGCTTTTAACGTAGGTTAAAATAGACTCAAAATCTATTTTGCGGAGTTTAATATTTCTCTTCAAAAAATGTATGTATGGAAAAAGTCTGAGCTTTTTCAGTTGTCCAGTCAATATTTTGGAGAAGCCTGTAAAAAAGTTTTTTGTGAAAAAATAACCTGACGGATCATGATAAAAAGCTGGATGGTGTAAATGAAGTTTTTTTGTGTAGCAGTGACAGTGAAAACGCTCAAAAGCCCGTGTACCCAGAAAGTAGTATTGTCATGTATGTTTTGAAATGATTCTTTCAGAAATGCTTATTTCCGCTGTTTCAGAAGAAAAATCCTCAGTTTTTTCCTTTTATAAAGTATAAAATAACCTTAAAATATAATATGATGTTTAGAAATGTACAAATTAATGCATATCAGGTAGGTCTGGTATTTAAAAACCGGAATCTTATTGAGATTTTACGAGAAGGCCATCACTGGATTTTTGGAAATAAATCTGTGGATATCTATGAAATGAAAACACTTTTGCAGATAAATGACGACCTGCTGCTTTTACTAAAACATCAGGAGTTAAGCGCTATGCTTGAATTGGTTGAGGTAAAAGACGGAGAACTTGTTTTAGTCTATGAAAACGGAATCTTTAAAGAAGTTCTGCATGTAGGGCAATATGCTGCCTGGAAAGATGTCGTAAACAGGACATTTCAAAAGATTGATATGACGAAAGTTGATATTACTGAAAAAATTTCCAAAACGATTCTGGAAAATCCAAAATTGAAAAACCTTGTGAGAAAATTTGTGGTAACAAGTCAATACAAAGGTTTGCTCATTATTGATGGAAAGCTGACAAAAGTGCTGGAAGCAGGGACTTATTATTTCTGGATGAATGAAATTTCTGTTGAAGTAAAAAGTGTAGATACCCGCATGCAACAAATGGAGATTGCAGGTCAGGAACTTTTAACAAAAGATAAAACAATGCTTCGTATCAATTTTTATGTCCGTTACCAGGTTGAAAACGTGGTGAAAGCATTGATGGATAATAAGGAGTATGATAAACAACTATACATTATCATGCAATTGGCTTTGCGTGAATTTGTTGGGGCTTTAACACTGGATGAATTGCTGGTGAAAAAAGATAATGTAGGGCAGGAGATTCTTGCTAATATGGGTAAAAAGGGTGACGATCTTGGACTGAGAGCTACAGATGCGGGGATTCGTGACGTTATTCTTACCGGAGAAATGAAGGAGATCATGAATCAGGTTTTAATTGCCGAGAAAAAGGCTCAGGCCAATAGCATCATGCGTCGGGAGGAAACAGCTTCTACAAGGAGCTTGCTGAATACCGCAAAATTGATGGAAGAAAATGAAGTGTTGTGGAAACTGAAAGAAATGGAATATATGGAAAGGATCGCGGATAAAATCGGAGATATTACCGTATCCGGAAACAGCAATATTGTTTCCCAGCTTAAAGAGATTTTCGCAAAATAGAAAACTGCCCCAATTATTATATATGAGCAGGTTTCTGTAAAGGAATCTGCTTTTTTAGTACCATCTGAATAAGTAAAAGGAAATTTTAAAAATTATAGGTAATGAGAAAAAATACCGTTTTTAAGAATGATCAGGGAAGACAAAAGATCTTGACAATGTATGATGCTGCGCTGCTGGGTTGTGGTGTGGGAATTAAGCAAAGACTATGTAAAACAAGTTTTGGAGATACATATATGGTAGAAGCCGGTGAGGAAAATGAAGACATTCTTGTTCTTTTACATGGTGCGTCATCCAATTCGACGTCATGGATCTCAGATTTCCATGTTTATGCTCAAAAGTATAAAGTAATAGCCGTTGATATTATCGGTGAACCCGGGAAAAGTGCGGAGACGCGGCTTTCCTATGAAACCATGGATTATGCCCTGTGGTTACACGAGGTGTTTGATGCAATGCAGATAAAAAAAGCACATATTGTAGGGTTGTCCCAGGGAGGATGGCTGGCAGTGCGTTTTGCAGGGTGTTTTCCTGAAAGGGTAAACAAAATGGTTTTGCTTTCACCAGCCGGTATTGTAAGAACTGCAGGAAGTTTTATATTTAAGGCGATATTCTACTCGCTGTTTGGGAAAGCGGGCAGGAAAAAAATCAACGAAATTATATTAGGAGAACAGTCCGTTGATCCAAAGGTTATAGAGTTTATGGATCTAATGCAGGATCATGTCAATGCACGGATGGATAAAGAGTATATCTTTCAGGATGAGGAGTTGGAGAACCTTACCATGCCGGTTTTGTTCATTGGAGGAAGAAGAGATGTTATCCGGTCTACAGAACAGATTTCAAAACGTCTTGGAGGTATATTGCCGGACTTGAAAACAATTATTGATGAAAATAAGGGACATGTACTCGTGGACACGTCTGAAGAAATTGTTAATTTTCTTCAGAATTGATGGTATGCCAATTTGAAAATTCTGGTCCGCAGACGGGCCAGAATTTTTAATTCAAAAAAATTTTGAGCGGATGAATTTATTTCCCCTCGTTATTTTTACTGACCCACTCTTCATAAGAAATTACACCCCATTCAGGTCTGCCTTCACCTTCTAAAACAGAGATGAATTCCAGTTGATTTCCGTCGGGATCATTAAAATAAATAGCTAAAGCCGGCATCCATGCAAAAACCATAGGCTTGTCTATCCCGTCTTTTAAGAAATTATAAGGTTTCAGATTTCTGTTTTGTAAATAGTCAACAGAATAGTTCAGGATGTCTTCCTTATCACTTGAAAAAGCAAAATGCCGTGGTTGTAAATTTTCTTTTTGCTCCCATAAACCCAGCATAAAGTCCTTTCCTTTACCAATCCATAAAAATGCAATAGGTCTCGTTTCGTCACGATGAGCCAGTGTGAGACCTAATACTTCAGTGTAAAATTGAATGGCATTCTCCAGGTTACTCACTTGAATATGGGTTTCATATAATCCTTTGATCATGATTTTTTTGTTTAATGTGATGATACAAAGCTATACATAAAGACAGGAAAATAGGAGAGCCGGATTTCGGCTTAAGTGACCAATTTTACGGTTGCTGTCTAAGTTCTGTGGGAGTTTTGCCTTTCTGATGTTGTGTGAAGCGGGAAAAATGCGTTGGTGAGTCAAATTGCAGCTCATTACTGATTTCTTTAATACTTTTCTCAGTATATTTCAGAAGTACCTCTGCTTCACGCAAAATTCTGTTTTGAATAACTTTTAAAGCCGGATATCCTAAATGTTCAGTTACACACTCGCTGAGGTATTTAGGGGTTATGTTCATTTGGTCCGCATAAGATGCCACGGCTTTATTTTCTTTGAATTGTACGTCAACAAGCTGCCGGAAGCGGTGCATAATCTGAAATTTCCGGTTGATCGAAGTATCGGAATTCAGCAGGCAGATTTCGCAAATCCTATTGTATTCAAATAAAATCTGTACAAGATAAAGTCGTATCATTTCCATTCCGAAGGGAGCTTCTGTGTCTATTTCCTGTGAAATTTTATTGAATTTGTACAGGAAATCTTTTTGTTGTTTTCCTTTCAGAGGAAATGTCGGAGGATAGTTGGGATTAATGAACATGAGATCATTCAGCACATGGTTATAAGCCCAGCCTTTTTTTATAAATGAAGGTTCAAAAAAGATGAATTTTGCATCAAATGTTTTCTGGGGCTTTTCTAATGCTACCCATGATTCTGCCGGAATCACAGAAACACTGTTGGGCATGATTAAAAATTGATGCGAGCCTGCTTTGATCCTGGTTTTACCCGTCACTCCTATAATAATCATATAAAAATGAATGCGGTTACCCTCAAGAGGTATTATCTCTTTGCCACTGACGGACAGGCATACAATGTCCATTTCCTTTTCGGGAAGGATGTAATTGAAATAACGACCGACAAATGATACAATATTCAGCTCGTGCTCTTCTTTCATGATGAACAAAGTTATCAATCTGTTGATTAAAAAAATCAATATTTTATTTCTTTATAGAAAAGCTATGATAGGCATTATGATTCGAATGTACAGACCTATCCAGCTTAAATAAAAAGCCGGCAAATAATCATTCGCCGGCTTTTTATTATTTTTTTAACTGATTTCTTCTTCAAAGTTCTTTTTCCATTTTGCAATGGTAGTTCTGCTTATCTTGTACTTTTTAGACATGTAACTTGTCGAAAAGCCATGCTTTTTTTGATATTGCAGTAGTTTAAGCATTGTTTTTTTGTCGTAGGTTTTTAGTTTTTGATTGTTTTTTGAGCTTTCTTTTGATTGTTCAAAAATTCTTTCATTGAATTTTAAGACATCGTCAGAAGTGTTAAGTCTTTTCAGTAGTTCTTTAATTTTGGGTTCTTCTAATTTATCCGGATGCTCCAGTCTGAGCATATCATGGTAAATCTTGCTGTAATTTGGTCGCATTATATCTTATTTAATGGGTGTGTTTATTTTTTGCAGCCAACGGTGAAGGGTACTTTTAGGAATAGAATATTCTTTAATGACCTCATTCAGAGTCATCTCTCCTGATTGAATTCTTTTAATGATGAATTCTTTTATTTCCTGTGTGTAAATGTTTTTTCTGAAATAAGGGATTTTGTCTGATTTCTCCGTATTCTTGTTTACAGCTGCCGGTGGAGCATATAAAATAAGGTGAGAACTATATAATCTGAAAAAATCGTACTCCAGTAATTTGCTGCATCGTAGCAGAACTTCTGTATCTATCGATTTGCTGTTGTACATCTTTTCAACAAATTCTTCATCCTTGTTTAAGAAATTACAAATTCTTTCCATTGTAATTCCTTTATCGTCAACCCGCTCTTTCACGAATTGCCCGATATGTATTTCTTTGTATAACATTTTTATTAGATAATATTTTATAATTAGTGTTTGCTTAGATAGATTAGATAAAATAGTATATCAACTGTATTCTGAATATGTGATACGTATAGAAATAATAGAATATGTTACAAAATAGGTAATCAATTGCCCTTGTGAGCAGCGAAGATGGTAAAAAGCAAAACTTCTGGAATAGCATGGCTATTATTTGCTGAATTTTTTAGTATGTAAAGAATGACTTGAGTATCCTTCTAACCTCCATCGATGCTTTTAGCGATTATTTATCTTTTGTCTCGTCTAATAAAATACTATAGATATCAGATTTTATGACTGCAGTAGCAATAATATATTATCTAAAGCCCTTTCATTCAATTTTTTCTTTATATTGTTTACTCGTAGATTAATTTTTTTTATAAAAGTTAAATAAGAAAAATCTTATTTTAATTTAAAGTTATATAATAAAAAATCAACTTCTTGATTTTCAAATATAGAAAAATTTAAAATTGATGCAAAAAATATAAGTAATAAATAATGTTAAAAAATGACATTAACGGAAAAATTAAGGTTTTAAATTTTTATATTTTTAATAATATAAATTTATGTGTGAATTATTTGAAATAATGCTTATTCGTTTATGCTATTTTGAGAATTCGTTTATTGTGTATAATATTTCAAGTATTTACCTTTGTGATTAACTATGGATGCATTCACTAATATCTTCGATTTTCCTAAAAAAATTAATTATAAAAATGAATTACTTGCGGGATTTACTGTCGCGATGACCATGATCCCGGAGTCTCTTTCATTTGCGATTCTTGCGGGACTTTCTCCGCTTACGGGTTTGTATGCCGCTTTTTTAATGGGATTGATCACGGCTGTTTTTGGAGGGAGGCCGGGAATGGTGTCCGGAGGAGCAGGTGCTACAGTTGTTGTATTGATTGCTTTGGCCAAATCGCATGGCGTAGAATATCTGTTCGCAACCGTTGCTTTAGCAGGAGTTTTCCAGATATTGGTTGGTATTTTTAAACTGGGGAAATTTGTTCGCCTCATTCCTCAGCCCGTTATGTATGGGTTTTTGAATGGTTTAGCGGTCATTATTTTTATGGCTCAGGTAGAACAGTTTAAATTTGTAGATGGCAACGGAGCTGTTCATTGGCTTCAGGGAAATTCTTTATATATTATGGCCGGACTTACGGCTTTTACGATAGCCATTGTTTATTTTTTTCCTAAACTGACCAAAGTTGTTCCTGCCTCATTGGTTGCCATTATTATTGTTTTTGGACTTGTCCTGGGATTAAATATCCATACAAAGACTGTCGCGGATATTGCACACATCAGCGGAAGTTTTCCGGCATTTCATATTCCTGACGTACCATTTTCGTTAGAAACCCTGAATATTATATTTCCTTACGCATTAATCATGGCTGGTGTAGGCCTTATAGAATCTCTTTTAACTCTTTCGATGGTTGATGAGATCACCAATTCCAAAGGAAATGCTAACCGTGAATCTGTGGCTCAGGGACTTGCTAATATTACCAATGGTTTTTTTGCCGGAATGGGCGGTTGTGCCATGGTAGCTCAGACGTTAGTTAATCTCAATGCAGGATCCCGAGCCAGGCTTTCAGGAATCATTGCATCAATAACGATTTTGATTATTATTCTGGTAGGAGCACCATTTATTGAAAAAATTCCAATGGCTGCTTTGGTAGGAGTAATGATGATGGTAGCCATCAGTACCTTTCAGTGGGTTTCGATAAGGATTGTCAATAAGATGCCAAAGTCTGACATATTTGTTGGAGTGATCGTTGCGATGATAACAATAGTTTTGCATAATCTGGCCTTAGCTGTTCTTGTAGGAGTCATCATTGCGTCGTTGATATTTGCCTGGGATAATGCAAAAAGGATCAGAGCAAGAAAGTACGTTGATGAAGATGGAGTGAAGTATTATGAAATCTCCGGCCCTTTATTTTTCGGATCTGTAACCGCATTTGCAGAGAAATTTGATCCGGCAGCCGATCCGGATAAAGTTGTTGTGGATTTTAAAGAAAGCAGAATTGTTGATATGAGTGCAATTGATGCTTTAGATAAGCTGTCCAGACGGTATCATGAGCTCAATAAAACCTTACACCTACGCCATTTAAGCGAAGACTGCAGGAAAATTTTAAAAACAGCGGAAGCGGTAATTGATGTTAGCATAGAAGATGATCCCACTTATAAGGTAATGCCCGAGAAATAGACAGATGGTAGGTACGTGCCATGATGAGTTGTCGTTTTTTTTTCTTAATTATTAATCATAAATCTTAAAAAGTTATAAAAAAAACAGACTTTAATTTTAAAAAATTATCTTTGGGAGGAATTGAATAGATTCAAACTAAAAACTAACGACGAAAAAATGAAATTATATGGAGTAATTTTTAGCAATGCTCTGTGTAAATTGTAATACGTACCATTTTGAAAACAGATATTGACATCCACAACCACTATCATTTCTCTTTTGATTTGTGGCTTACTTTGATAAAATCTCACCCTGAATTTAAAGCAAAAAGAGTTGAGCTGTTCATCTCGTTTTTTACCATTAATCAACCCATAGAAACTGTTACAAAAACAGTAAAATATTATGATGATTTGTGTAATACGATGAACGAAGTTACAGGAGGGAATGTGGATACATTTGAAATTTATCTTCTTATATTAAGCGCTTTACAGGTTGATATAAAAGAAATCAATACGGATGATCTCAATGCATTTTATATAAAAAGCGAAGAATTGTTCCTGGAGTACAAACCGGTTATTATTTTTGACAATATACACCAGCTTTTCGACGAGATCAAAAACCAGGGGAAGACCATCAATATTTTAAGTAATACCGGCTTTATAAAAGGGAAAACGCTTAGAAAGTTTTTAATAGAAGAGAATCTGGACGATTATATCGATTTCCATATCTATTCAGATGAGATCAATTGTTCAAAACCCAATCCGATTGCTTTTCAGGAAGTGAAAAGTAAAATCAAAAACCAGGAGCTGGAACTTCGTCAGATTTTGCATATCGGTGATAATGCGATTGCCGATTTTAATGGAGCGAAAAGCTTTGGTTTCAATGCACATTTACTTAAACATTCAATATAATAACTATGAACACGAGGTACAGTTTACATCATATTCATTCTGCGGAAGAGTTTAGCTTTTCTCCGGCAGAATACAGTTATTTTAAATATGGAGATAAATCTTATGCCGAGAAGTTTGCTAAAGAATTATTCGAAGGATTTATTAGACATTATGAAGGGCTTTTCGATGCCGATAAAGAAATCGTGATTTTACCGAGTCCTTATATGGCAATTCCCACTGCTTCAAACTTTTTATGCTTTTATTTTAAAAAGTGCCTTGATTTCTATCTTTTTCAAAAAGGAAAGAAGTCAAGTATTTTATCCAAGATCAACCGTAATCATACCTATACAACAGATTATGGAAATCTTAATTTCGAGGATCGGAAAAATCTGATTGCTAATGATACGTATTATATTGACAAGGATTTTCTAAGAGGAAAACTTTGTATTTTTATAGATGATATCAAAATTACAGGAAGCCATGAGCATACTGTAAACAAAATATTGAATGAATATGACGTACAAGCTGATTTCATATTCTTATATTATGCGGAGTTAATGAATTTTAGTATTGACCCGAAAATTGAAAACTACTTCAATTACTATGCAGTAAAAAATGTAGATCACATTGCTGAGGTGATGGCAAGGGCTGGTTTTCAGTTTAATACGAGAATTGTGAAATATATTTTAGGGTTGGATTCAAGTAATTTTGAGTATCTTACGTCTAAAGTAAAAAAGGAACAGATCGATAGCTTGCTTGAACTGGCAATCAGCAATAACTATCATTTAATAGAAGAATACGAAAATAACATAAATGCTTTAACACAAACAGAATTATATTATGGCTATTAACTTACAAAAAGGACAAAGAGAAAATATAAACGCACCTAAATTTACCGTAGGTTTAGGATGGGACATCAATAATACATCAACGGGAGGTTCATTCGATTTAGATGCTTCTTTATTTTTATTGGGAGAAAATAAAAAATTGGTTTCAGATAATCACTTTATTTTTTATAACAACCTGGAATCTCCGGATAAAGCTGTAATCCATACGGGAGATAATTTGACTGGAGATGGAGATGGCGACGATGAGCAAATTAAAATTGATCTTACCAAAATCGATTCTGCTGTAAAGGAAATAACAGTGGTTGTTACCATTCACGAAGCTGAAGCAAGAAAACAAAATTTCGGACAGGTAAGAAACTCTTTTATCAGAATTTTCAATACCGATACCAACGAAGAAATTCTAAAATATGAACTGGATGAGGACTTCTCCATCGAAACGGCGGTAGAATTCGGAAGAATCTATAACAGAAACGGAGATTGGAAGTTTGAAGCGGTAGGAAGCGGACAGAGAGAAGGGCTTGAAAAATTTGTATCACTTTATCAATAATTTATCATGGATAACGAACCCAATCAACCTATCGGCCCACTTCAGTCAATTGAACCTCTTAAAACATTTGAGCCGGCACAGCCTGTTCAATCCAACCAGGGAACACCTGGGGTTCTGGTGGACCGCGATGGAAATGTGAATTTAAGCCAGATCAAAAATGATGATCTGCAGAAATATGAAAATGCAGCGAATGCCATAGATGAAACTAATCCCGGTTCTATCGTAAATTTTGGTTCTGAACTGCAGAAGACGCTTGCAAATCAGAGTGACAGCTTTCTGAATAACGTAAGAAGATCCAATTCAGGTGAGGTAGGAGAGCTGATCAATAATTTATTGGTTGAGCTTAATTACGTGGATGTAGATGAGATCAATGGCGGAAATAAAGCGAAAAGCTTTTTAAGCCGTTTGCCATTCATGAAAAAAGTAATTACCCAGGTTGAGAACTTATTTGCGAAGTACGATAAGATTATCAATAATATTGATCAGATCTCTTATAAAGTAAATGCCGGGATCATTACTTCTACAAAGGATAATGCAGTATTGCAAACGATCTTTGACAGCAATGTGAATTCAATTAAACAAATAGAAGATCTTGTAATTGCAGGGAATCTAAGAATGGAGAGAGCGGGAAGAGAACTTGCAGAAATGGAAGCGAATATCCAGAATTATGCTGATTATCAGATTGCAGATAAAAGAGACTTCATTAACAGGCTGGACAGAAGATTGGCTGATCTCAAAGTTGTTCGTCTGATCATGATGCAGTCCCTTCCGCAAATCAGATTGGTACAGAACAATAATGTTTCCATAGCTGAAAAAGCACAGACTATCCTTACCACAACATTGCCGGTATGGAAGAATCAGCTTTCTTTAGCTGTTGCCATGCACAGACAGCAACAGAATATTGAAATTCAGCAAAAGGTATCTTCCACTACAGAAGAAATTTTAAGGAAAAATGCAGAACGTCTGGGGCAAAACTCCAGAAACGTTGCGAAAGCAAACGAGCAGACCATTGTATCCGCTGAAACCTTGAAAGAAACAACAGCCATGTTGATCAATACCCTGAATGAAGTAAAGCAGATCCAAAAGCAAGGAACAGAAAACAGAAGAAAGCTGGATCAGGACCTGCAAACATTAGAAAGCGAACTAAAAGCAAATATCAGAGGTTAATAATACGATACACCGGTGAATGATGAAGCTGTAACCATACTGTCTCAGAGTAAAAGAAGATTAACGAAACTTAAACTTCTTGCCAACTTCTTTGAAAATGTTAATATAATATCCATTTACATTAAAACAGATATTATACATAATCTGTTCAATGAAAATAAGACACTGGATTTTCAGAAGCTTGAGCTTTTTCACCTTCAGTATACGGACAGCCTGATAGAATTGTTGACCAAGATAAAGAAGAAAAAGGAAAACGATCTGCTGGCGGTTATTAATGAAATTGATATTAATAATCAATATATTTCAGCTTTTGAAGAAAGGAAAGTTGATAGTTTTGAAATAGACAGGAAAATGTACAGCGGTATATTTTCTACGCATTTGAAAAATTTGTATAAAGATCTTACAGAAGATAAATTCACCCTGAACTGGAATGATGTTTTATATTTTCATAAAAAATATGCAACGGAATTTTACAGAACGGAGGCAGATGAATCAAAACTTAAGCTTCATCCGGTTCCTTCTTACCAGTACAATGATTATTTTATTGAAAGGAAATTATTAGGTAAGCTTAATATACAAAACTTTAAAGTACGCTTTATGTGTGGTTACAGAATCGACAGAAATGAATATGAATTATTTCGGATCTTTCAATCGGATGAACACTTTATCTTCAACATTGAAGAGAAGAGATTATACCTGATCGATGATGAGCTTGCGTACTTAAATACTGCGGAAAATGAATCGAACCAGATTGTTATTATCAACCAGCTAAAGAGGAAAAATCAGGAGCTGGAGGAATCAATCGGTGAAAGAAAACGTACACTACCTGAAGATGTAGAGACTGTTTTAAAGGACTATCTTCGAAACTTAGAAAACGTTGATATTATGAGCAAAATATTTGATGTCAATGAAGAAACAAATATTCTGCGTGCAATGCTTAATTTGAATTTGAATAATTAGGAAGGAGGGAAAATGCAAATTTGCTGAATTGTAAAAAGGCCAAATTGCATTATTTGTAGAAACTGTAAAATAGTTACTATAAGATAAAAAAAAGAAGCAATTTCACAATTATTCAGTTTAACGGATTAACTTAAAAAAGAAACTACCTTCAAAAAAGGTAGGATAAAAGTAATTTTGCGATTCAGCGGTTTCGCAGTTCACTAAAAAAATAATTAAACATAAAAAAATGGCTATTAACTTACAGAAAGGTCAAAGAATTAATCTTACCAAAGAAAACGGAACTACTCTTACGCAAGCCTGTGTGGGAATTAACTGGGGGGCGATTGAGAAAAAGAGCTTTTTCGGGGGAAGTAAAAAAGAAGCAGTAGACTTAGATGCGAGCTGTATTTTATATGATTCCAATAAAAATGCAACGGAAGTAATCTACTTCGGAAACCTAAAGTCTAAAAACGGATCTGTGAAGCATAGTGGGGATGATCTTACAGGGGATGTAGACGGAGATGACGGTTTGGATAATGAGGTTATTACGGTGGATTTCAATCAGCTGGATCCCGGTGTTGAGCATGTTGCCCTGGTTTTGAACAGCTACAGAGGTCAGGATTTCGGAACCATTCCGTTTGCGTCCATTCGTATTTATGAGGGAACACCGACTAATGTAAAAGAAGTTTTCGCTAAATACGATATTGCTAACGACAAATCATTCAGCGGGCATGTTGCGATGGTAATGGGAGTTTTTTACAGAAGAAACGGGGAATGGAAATTCAACGCAATCGGAGATCCTACCGCAGACAGAAAACTGGAGCAGACAATCCAGACCGTACAGCAAAAGTATTTATAAGAAAAAAAATATAGCACATAGACTGATTTACAGGCGTAGTGAGCTGATTATTGTTGATTGTAAATTTATTAAACAAGACTTTTGTCAGGCTTAGTTATGCTGAAATTGGTTATATTTACGCGAATTGAAATAAATGGCAATAATTGTACTCTGTACAGCTATTGCTTTTATCGTATATAATAAACACATAGTAAAGTGGAAAAACATCAAAGTATTTTAGAACTGCATCCTGGATTGGTGTGGGGATTTGCGGTAACGGTTGTTATCATGTTGCTTCTCGATTTGGGAGTTTTCAACAAAAAAAGTCACGAGGTTTCATCTAAAGAAGCAACGATCTGGTCTGTAGTGTGGATTTCATTGTCCATGATCTTTTCAGGAGTGGTATATTGGGTGTTCAATCAGGCTGATGGGCATCATCTTGCTGTAGAAAAGTTTACCCAGTACCAGGCTGCTTACTGGATAGAAAAAGCCCTTTCAGTGGATAACCTGTTTGTATTTATCCTTGTTTTCGGATTTTTTAAAGTTCCGAAATATTTACATCATAAAGTTTTATTTTGGGGAATTATAGGCGCTTTGATTTTCAGGGCGATATTTATTTTTGCAGGAGTCGAGCTGATCAATTTAACTTATTTACCTGAAATGCACATTTTTGGTGAAGCTGTTAAGATTAATATTGTAATGGCACTCTTTGGTATTTTCCTTATTTATGCCGGTATTAAATCCTGGGGTGACGGAGGCGATGATGAGGATGAAGATTTCAGTAATACTGCCGGGGCAAAGCTTATCAAGAGCTTCTGGAAAGTTGCCGATAACTATGATGGAGATAAGTTCTTTACCGTTAAAAACGGGATCAGAATGGCGACCCCACTTTTGGTTGTTGTAGGGGTAATAGAATTTACGGATGTTCTTTTCGCTGTAGACTCAATTCCTGCTATTTTTGCGATTTCAGATGATCCGTTCATTCTTTATACTTCGAATATTTTTGCAATTCTAGGACTTAGATCATTGTATTTCCTATTAGCGAATTTTATTCATATGTTCAGTAAATTACCTTACGGATTAGCTATCATCCTATCTTTCATTGGAGTTAAGATGTTAATTGCACCATGGATTCATATTTCATCACCAATCTCATTAGGGGTCGTGGGTGGAGTACTGGTGATTTCAGTTATTTTATCAATCATGTTCCCTGAAAAAGAGGACGAAGCAAAAGAAAAGCTTGAAGAAAAATAAATCAAAAAGCCTTACTTAAAAGTAAGGCTTTTTTATTGAATCTAGTTTTTTTATTTCGTGTCAATTGTTTTCAAGGTTATCCATGCAACAGTTTATTGATCTTACGCCGGGTCTGTACAGATACCTTATACGCTTCATCCCGGAGTTTCTGGATTTTACCAACAGGCTGGAAAATAGTCTTGCTTTCAAAAGGATTAAAAGACAGGAGTTCGTGTTCACACGATCGCTCCAGTATGCCATCCTTTTTGATTAGTACTTCACCTATTTTAATAAGGGGAGCATTCTTCCATTCACGATTTAAAATATTAATGGGCTGATCCTTTAAATCACAACACAGCTGAACCAATACATCCGCTACATACTCATTGGATGAAAAGTAATTTTCAATAGCTTCACGGGTACCTGTTTTTTTTCCAAAATTCTTCTCCGGAGATTGAGGTTTTAGCTGTATTTTGATCATATATTCGCCTAATCGGTAGGCTCCGATAGAGTGAAAATCAAATGAAAGGAAGAAATTGTTACGCCGGCTGATCAACCTGAACAGATGCTTTAAAAATGAAAAGGTGAATACTGATGGGGTTATTTTTATTATCTGGTAAGCAAGAGGAAATACATGGTTCCATTTTTTTATAAAAAATTGGTTTATTGAGGTAAAAAGCTTCAAAAATGTACTTACTGAGTTAACCGGGAACAAAGGGAAATTAACCAATGGATAATTGGCCAGAACATCGCCGGTTTCGTCTTTTATTTTTACTGAAAAACCATAGGCTGGTATTTCTTTTTTCGATTTTGTAATTTTCAGATGTGCATTGGAAAACCTGATGATAAGATCATATTTTTCCTTATCAAAAAAGGGTTGCAGATTATCGGGTAGATTTGTATTTACTTTGAACTCTCCCTTTAGAACCGCATATGTTGTAGCATGAGCATTTCGCGTCGCATAATCTACATCGCTGATAATGGATGACTGTTCAACAAAATCTGAAATACTTTTTTTGTTGATCGTAAGAAGTTCTTTTTCCTCCTCCGTCAGTTCATTGAATTTCTTATTATATAATATTGGGCTTGGCATTAATTTTTAAATCCAATTATAACACCAAGTTTCGAATTGCATGTTAAGATAATGTTATTTTAGTGTTTTATCTGCTTAACATTCGGTTTTCAGTGTTTTTCAGAAAGTTTATCTTTGTAAAAAATTAAATAATGGGAGTAGCAGATATGTTATTTAAACGCAAAAAAGAACTGGCAGAAAAAAAATCTTAATGAGGGAAAAGCCTTCATGGAAGAAAATGCCAAAAAGGATGGTGTTGTAACTTTGCCAAGCGGATTGCAGTATGAGATCATTACAGAAGGTAATGGAGCTCAGCCTAAAGCAAAAGATACGGTAAAATGTCACTACCACGGAACCACAATCAAAGGGGAGGTTTTTGATAGCTCTGTAAAAAGAGGAACTCCGGCGTCATTTCCTTTGAATAGAGTAATATCCGGATGGACAGAAGCTCTTCAGCTAATGCCGGTAGGAAGTAAATGGAGATTATTCCTTCCTCCTAACCTGGCTTATGGTGAGGAACAGATCAGCAAAGAAATTGGCCCGAACAGTACCCTTATTTTTGAAGTTGAACTATTGGGAATTAAATAATTTACTGATTAAATAAAGCTTAAAATTTACCCGATTTCTGGGTAAATTTTTTTATTTACTTTAAATTCGTATTTTAGATTTTAAGTTGTTTAAATAGGTGATAGATTATTTTTAATAATGCATGCAATCTCCTTCAACAGCTGACTACACAAAAATAGATTGAATGAAAAAGCTGCTTTACCTTTTTGCTATTTTTAGCTTAATAACTTCATGTGTTTCCAAAAAAAATCAGGCCATAAAGCAGAATATTCTTACTTTAAAAGATAGCTACTGCAAAGCCCCGTTCCAATACAATTACAGCAAAAAGCTTCCTTCCTATAATTCTGATTCTATTCTGGCTGCGAACAAGGAACTTAAAGGAATGTTTTCCGATCAGAGTATCCTTATCCTGAATGCTCTGGATAATCTGGACGAAGTGCATCAGATTATAGAACTTAAAAAGGATACCTCACTAAGTGCTCAGGTTAAAGTTTTACAACTTAAAACTAAAATTAACAGTAAAATTACGATTGCACTAACAGAGCTGGATGCTGTAGCGGCTGAATTTGATTGCGAAGGAGAGCGGGTGGCTCAGATTGGAAGTTATGTAGATAATCTCAATGCTTCCAGGAATAATAAACTTATTTTATATTCCATTGTGGCAGGAGCTGCGGCATCCATTGCGGGAGGAATTGTAAAAGATGAGGGATGGAGCAGTGCAATAGATATTGGTGGGGGTGCTTTGGGAGCCGGATTCGGATTGGCTACCCTGAACCCGAAGGGGAAGAAGGTAGAGTTTATCCATCAAAGAAATCTTCTCAGGGATATATGGAACGAAAGACTTGAATCTCCTAATTTTCCACCATTTATCTGGTATATGTATACCGAGAAGAAGTTTTCCAATAAAGAATCAAGTTCCATCATCCAGAGTATGAAACAAAGATGGCTTCATTATCAGTTCGATGATGATAGGAAAGCTGCAGACAGTTCGGTCATTTTTAGTGACGGAGGATTTTATCGTGCTGATGACCTGCAAAACCGTGCAGCAATGCTTAATCAGATGCAATCAGCAACAAGGACGATCAATCAGAACATCAACTATCTGCTTTTGGATTTGGATAAATTGATACTTTAAGAAAAAAATAACTGTAATAAATTTTGTTACAATTAAAAAAATTGTTTTACCTTTGTCCTGTAATTAAAATGAACAATACAAGATTTGCTACGGCAGTACATATTATGACCTTATTGGCAGATAGTCCGGAGGAGTGGTTAACTTCTGAGTGGATGGCTGGCAGTATTAATATTAATCCTGTTGTTGTTCGTAAAGAGTTAGGGGTTTTAAGAAACGCTGGTCTGGTTGCAAGCAGACAAGGTAAAGAAGGAGGAAGCCAGCTTTCAAGGAATGCGAGCGAAATCCGTATTTCTGATATCTACTCAGCAGTAAAAAACACTGAAGTTCTGGGTAAAAAAAAATCTAAATCCTAATCCGGCTTGTAATGTTGGAAAAGAGATTAATAATCATTTAAACACATTATTCAGCGAAACAGAAAAGTTAGTGATTCAATTTTTAGGGGATAAAACATTACAGGAGTTTTGTGATCAATTCAATTAAAATTTTTTACCCTTAAATGTAACAAAATTTATTACAATTTAATTTAAAAATAAACATTATGAAAAAAGTAGCAGTAATTGGTGCAACAGGATTTGTAGGTTCACATGTAGTGAAAGAACTGGAAAACAGAGGTTATGAAGTAGAGGCGATCGTAAGAGATGCTTCTAAAGTAGAGCAGAATGACAAAGTAAAGGCTAAAAGTGTTGATGTAAACAATGTAGAACAGCTAGCCGAAAATTTAAAGGGAATTGATGCTGTAATCAGTACTTACAACGCCGGATGGACAAATCCGAATCTATACAATGACTTTCTTACCGGTTCTGAAAACATTGAAAAAGCAGTTGAGAAATCGGGAGTAAAAAGACTTATAGTAGTAGGAGGTGCAGGAAGTCTTTATACACCGGATCATGTACAAATTGTAGACACCCCAGATTTTCCCGAAGCATATAAACCTGGAGCTACCGCTGCCAGAGATTATTTGAATAAGATCAAAGAAAATAATACGCTTGACTGGACCTTCTTTAGCCCTGCAATTGAAATGAACCAGGCTAACGTAGGAACAAGAACAGGAAAATACAGAACTTCTTTAGAAACTCCGGTATTGAATGAAGAGGGAAGAAGTATTCTGTCAGTAGAAGATGTCGCAGTTGTTCTTGTAGATGAATTGGAACAGAACAATCATATCCGTGAACGTTTTACAGCTGCTTACTAATCAAAACAACATTTTATGATGCTGAGAAAAAAATTATTATCATTACTGGCTGTTTTAGTTTTTGTAGGAAGTGCATGGGCTGGAACCCTAAAAATAAAAGTATATAATCCGGGAGCAAAAGCTATTTTTCCGATTACCTCTACTCTTGTATACGGAGATAAAGATGCCATACTGATTGATGCACAATTCCAAAAACAATATGCGGAAGAGTTGGTAAAGGAAATAAAAGCGACAGGCAAAAATCTGAAAACCGTTTTTATTTCGCACAGCGACCCTGACTTTTATTTTGGGCTTGATGTTATTAAAAAAGCATTTCCTAACGTAAGGATCATTTCCACAGCGCAGACAGCTTACCTTATTTCGGCTTCTAAAGATGATAAGCTGGCAGTATGGAATCCTCAGTTGAAAGCGGATGCTCCCTCAGAGGTTTATGTTCCTCAGGCTATAGACTCAATTCCCGATTTGGAAGGAAATAAAATTGAGATCAGACAGAACCCTGACGATCCTGCCCATAGTTTTCTGTGGATTCCTTCGTTAAAAACAATTGTTGGAGGTATTTCCGTTTCTGTAGATTCTCATATCTGGATGGCAGATACTCAAAACAATGAAGCTATTGATAAATGGATTGCACAGATTGACGCAATGAAGGCTTTGCAACCACAACAAGTTGTTCCGTCTCATTTTGCGAAACTAAATTTGTCTCCACAATCTCTGGATTTTGTTAAAAAGTATTTAGAAAACTATAAAAAAGCCGTTCATGAGAACAAAAGTTCAGATGCTGTAGTGAAATATATGGTGAATCAATATCCGGATCTTCCTGGAAAAGATGAGTTGGGCATGGGTGTTAAGGTATTTTTAGGAGAGATGAACTGGGATCTGAAATCGCCATATCCGGCAATCGGAAGAAAGGTTGAAGTGGATTTTGGAAAAGGAAATTTTGTATTGAATTATAAAGATAATAAAACGATGTCTTTTAGCGGTACAGAAGCTTTTAAAGGTATTTCAGATACTGTTGAGTATACGGCAACTGAGATTGCAAAAAATATATTCATGGTGTATTGGCATGAACCTAAAACCGGTGAAAATGTTACCCATATTCAGGATTATAATAAAAACATAATTTATACGAATATTGCTGGAAAAGACGGATCGTTCGATCATTTTAAAGTACCGTTTAAAATCTTGAAATAAAATAATAGGTAAAAACTCGGCTGCCGTCAGGCAGCCGAGTTTTTTAATCCAATAATTCATTTAGGTATTTTAATTAGAAGACTTATTGTAGCCGGCAACCTTAGCGGATTCTTGATTGATTAAAATTAAAACGATAGAATCTTTGTGTATAAAACTCTCTCAGATATAACGGATTACACAGTCTCTTTTTCAAGTATAAATTTCGAATAAAACAACAAAAACGGCTGTCTTTTGACAGCCGTTTTTATATTATAAATTCATAAATAATTTCGGATTCACCGGAGTATTGTTTTTGTGCACTTCATAATGAATATGAGGACCTGTGGAACGTCCTGAATTTCCGGATTTGGCAATCACCTGACCTACTTTTACCTTATCGTTTACTTTTGCGATCAATTCGGATAAGTGGCCGTATAAAGTTGCCAAGCCATTTCCATGGGAAACAATTACGCAATTCCCATAACCTCCCTTCTGTCCTGAGAAAATAATGGTTCCGGCTGCCGCTGCTCTTACATCAGAACCATAAGCAACAGCAATGTCCAGACCTTTATGAAATTGCATCTGATCTGCTTCGGCAGGTGGATTATTTTTTTCTGTTGGTGCTGTTTTGGAAGATGACGGATTGGCGGCTAAGGTTTTTGTAGTGGTTGATGCAGCTGATGGAGTAGCAGCATTGGTTGCTTTTGGAGTAACCATTACTTTTACCTCTCTTTTATTTCCGTAACTGTCTGTCAATTCAATGATCTTTTCAACAGGTTCGGCTTTCACTTCCGGTTTTGGAGCTGCGGCAACTGCTGGTTTAGAATCTGCAACCGCACTTGTCCTTACGGAAGCATAGACGGTCTTAAATGGAATAGGATTTTTTCTGACTCCAAAATTGGACGAAATATATCCGTCAGTTGGCATTCCCAATGGAACCTGCATCAGTTTTTTTTTGTAAATCCATTAAATATTGACTGTAACGGTTGGCTTGTTTGGCCAGATAGACAGTGTTTGAAATACTGTCTTTACTCAGAAACATCAGCTTTTCACTAGGAACATCTTTAGACTTCAGGAATGAGTTAAGCTGTGCTACGGTTTGATCTACTAAAGTAAGATCTGTTTTCATTTTTAAGTAATCTACACTGTCTTTTTCAGTGTTTATTTTCACAAGGTTTACTTCGTATGTTTTATCATCCTTTTCGGAAGATAACTTAGCTATAAAGATGCCTTGAGCAAAAACTACCAGTAAAAGTCCTCCCAGGAGTATATTTACCTTCTTTTTGCTGCTTAGAAATTTATTCATATTTCTTCAGTTAGTATTAAAACAGTATTAGCCTGCAAATTTAATTAAAAAACAGTTTTATGAATTATTTTTAATTAAAATTTACTTATTTCTGTATTTAACGTGGATTTAAAGGTTTAATTGTGTGAAAGTGTTAATGTTTTCAAAAAATTAGGTTTTATCACGCTCCGAAAGAGTTCTTAATTTTTTGTTTTAATATCTTTGCAGTTCACATTTCAATTATGGCGAAAAAGAAAACTATTTCAGAATCTTCAAATCCGAAAAAGAATAAAAGTGAAGTTTCCGTAGGAGTGGTAGGAAGTGGAAGTTTTGCAACTGCGATTGTAAAAATGCTTGTTGAAAACTGTAAAGTAGTACATTGGTGTGTACGAAGTGAATTTGTAAAAGGAGCTATTGAGCTTCGCGGGCACAATCCTACTTATTTAACTGCAGTTAACTTTAATCTTAAAAATTTAAAACTGACAACTGATATCAATGAGCTTGTTACAGCCTGTGATATTATTGTACTGGCAACTCCTTCTATTTATCTTTCAGATACATTGGATAAGATGACCTGCGATTATAAAGATAAAATTTTTGTTTCTGCAATTAAAGGGATTATTCCTAAAGTAAACGATGTGGTTGCTCATTATCTGAGAGATGAATTTCAGATCGGATTCCGGAATCAGGCGGTAATTGCCGGACCTTGTCATGCTGAAGAAGTAGCGATGGAACGTCTTTCTTATCTTACCGTAGCCACTGTAGAGGATGAAGTTTCCGAAAAACTGTTGAATATCTTTAATTCCGATTTTATAAAAGTCCACTCAAGTAAAGATATCTTAGGAAACGAATACAGTGCAATCCTTAAAAATATTTTCGCCATTGGTGCAGGAATAGCAAGTGGCTTGGGTTATGGAGACAACTTCACGGCCGTATTTGTGTCGAATGCGATCAGAGAAATGGAAACATTCCTTGAAGCCATATATGAGGCACCGAGAGATGTTAATGAAAGTGCCTATCTAGGAGACTTATTGGTGACGGCCTATTCATTGTTTTCCAGAAACAGAAGTTTAGGGAATCTGATCGGAAAAGGATACACTGTAAAATCTGCTATCCAGTCCATGAACATGGTAGCAGAAGGATACTACGCAGCTAACTCTATTTATAAAACGGCTAAACAAAAAAATCTGAAACTTCCGATTGTTGATACCATTTATGGAATTCTGTATGAAGGTAAAAATGCAGAAAAACAGTTTAAAAAGCTGACCGCAAAATTGAACTAAAACGATTTGAAAATTACAGGACAGAATATAAACATCAGCAATTTGCTGATGTTTTTTTATTGGAGACTATTTTTACCGGGGCACAGATCTTTGATCCAGTTCAGTGTATATAAAAACGGAATGCAATCTGTCTTGTATCTGAAATGTATTGGTAAATAGTAAGGACTTGTTATATTCCGAACTTACCATATGATAATATTTCAAGAGATTACATTTTGTAAATTAGATATATGAAAAAGATAGGATTTTTATCGTTTGGACATTGGGGAAATCATCCTTCATATGATACCAAAACAGCAGGTGACACTCTGTTGCAATCTATAGATCTGGCTGTAGCTGCAGAAGAAATTGGGATTGATGGAGCGTACTTTCGAGTGCATCATTTCGCTAACCAGTTGGCGTCGCCGTTTCCTTTGTTAGCGGCTATTGGTGCCAAAACCAAAAAAATTGAAATCGGAACGGGTGTCATCGATATGCGGTATGAAAACCCATTGTATATGGTAGAAGACGCCGGTGCAGCAGATTTGATTTCTGGAGGCCGGTTACAATTAGGCATCAGTAGAGGTTCACCAGAACAGGTCATTGATGGTTGGCGATACTTCGGATATGATTTGGAAGATGGACAATCAGATGTCGATATGGGACGTCGTAAAGGTTTGGAGTTTTTTGATTTGTTGAGAGGAGAAGGGTTTGCTCAACCTAATCCTAATCCGATGTTTCCTAATCCTCCAGGATTATTGCGGATAGAACCCCATTCTGAAGGATTACGTGATCGCATTTGGTGGGGCTCGGCTTCGGATGCCACTGCAGTTTGGGCGGGAGAAACCGGTATGAATCTGCAAAGCTCTACTTTGAAGTTTGATGAAAGTGGAAAACCTTTTCACATTCAGCAGGCTGAACAAATTCGTTTGTATAGAGAGGCTTATAAAAAAGCAGGACATACACGGATCCCGAGAGTCTCTGTGAGCCGGTCTATTTTCGCAATCGTCAACGATCAGGATAGATATTATTTCGGACATGAAGCCGACAGAACAGATAAAATAGGTGTTTTAGAGGGGAACCAACGTGCTATTTTCGGAAGAAGTTATGCTGCTGAACCGGAACAGCTCATTAAGGAGTTGGCTCAGGATGAAGCCATTCAGGAAGCAGATACTTTATTATTGACAATTCCCAATACATTGGGTGTGGATTACAATGTACATGTACTTGAATCCATTTTGAAATATGTGGCTCCTGAATTGGGCTGGCGTTAAAAAATCTGAAATGGCAGGAAAAATTTGGTATAAAACAAAAATTGCAGTTATTGGAGCCGGGCAAGCCGGACTTTCTACAGCATATCACCTCAAAAAAATGGGACTGGAAATCGGTCGGGATTTTATTATTTTAGATGCTGCACCTTCAGCTGGAGGTGCATGGCAATCCCGTTGGGACTCCCTGACCTTGAGTACAGTAAACCGCATTCATGATCTGCCGGGAATGTCATTTGAAGAAACTATTCAGGGAGATGAAAAGGAAGTTCGTGCTAATATTGCCGTTCCGCATTATTATGATTTGTATGAGAAAGAGTTTGGGTTACAGGTCTATCGGCCCGTAAAGGTTGAAAAAGTGAGCCTGAACGGAGAACGGTTTTATATTGATACATCGTCTGTTTCCTTTTCTGCATTAGGCATCATTAATGCTACGGGAACCTGGGAAAATCCATACATCCCGGAATATCCGGGTGCTAAGCTTTTTAAGGGCGAACAGCTGCATACTCGGAATTTTAAAAATGCTGAATACTTCAGGGGAAAACACGTGATCATTGTCGGAGGTGGTATTTCTGCGATTCAATTGCTGGATCAGATTTCAAAAGTAACCACCACTACATGGGTTACACGAAGGCCTCCGGAATTTCGTGAAGGACCGTTTGATGATATGGCCGGGAGTTTAGCAGTTGCGATGGTTGATAAAAGAGTGAGAAGCGGATTATTGCCAACATCTGTTGTTTCGGTAACGGGATTACCTGTTACTGATGAAATTAAAAATATGGAAAAAAGAGGTGTCCTCAAACGGTTTCCTATGTTCAGCGAGATTACGGAAGAAGGTGTTAAATGGGAAGACGGAAGACAGGAAAAAGCTGATGTCATTCTTTGGAATACGGGCTTCCGCTGGTCTCTGTCTCATTTAGATGCTGTTTTGCCTAAGGAAGAAGGTGGAGGTATCATCATGTCCGGAAGACTTGCCACTGAAGTTTCAAAAGAGCCGAGAATTCATTTGGTGGGTTATGGACCTTCAGCTTCCACTATCGGAGCAAACAGAGCTGGAAGTGCTGCGGCAAGGGAATTGGTTAAGACTCTGGGAATTGAGAAGTAAATTGATGTCTAATTAGAAGCATTTCGTATTCATCATTCCATAATCTGAATGGTGTACAAAATTTAACCTAAAATTTTGTACTTTTTCTAGTGCAGATACAGGTTAGATATTCTTAATAACTTTTGTGTTAAAATCCTTAAACGCAATCTTCTTTTTAAAACTTTTCACGAAATTAGTAGTAAATTTTATGTTATGTCACATTCGCTTATAAGCAGAACGCCAAAACCAAAATATGACGTTGTACTCATTGGGGGTGGTATCATGAGTGCCACTTTAGCCACATTACTCCACGAATTTGATCCCGATCTGGAGATCGCAATTTTTGAAAGGCTTGGCAGGTTTGCCAAAGAAAGTACAGCAGCCTGGAATAATGCCGGAACAGGGCATTCAGCATTTTGCGAATTGAATTATACTCCGGAAAAAGAAGATGGGACCATTGATATTTCAAAGGCAGAAAGTATTGCAGAACAATTTGAAATTTCCAAACAGTTTTGGTCCTATTTACTTCAAAAGGGATATATCAAAGATCCAAAAGATTTTATCAATTCATGTCCTCACATGAGTCTGGTATTTGGAGATAAGGACGCAGAATATCTGAGAAAGCGCCATGATAAGATGGTGAAATCCGTTTTATTTAAAGGAATGGAGTATTCTACGGATCATGAAAAACTGCGGGAATGGATTCCCTTAGTGATGAGCAAGAGAAATGCTTCTGAAGTAATGGCAGCAACCAAAATGGATCTGGGAACGGATGTTAATTTTGGTTCCCTTACCCGAAAAATGGGAAGACATTTATTAGAAGATTCCAATGTAGAGGTTTTTTTATATCATGAAGTAAAAGATATTGATCCCAGAGAAAATGGACAATGGGAAATGAAGGTTAAAGACAGGATTCACAATCACAAACAAGAAGTAGTTGCAGATTTTGTATTCATCGGTGCCGGAGGTTATGCGCTTCCGTTGCTTGATAGTTCAGATATTAAGGAAAGTGAAGGGTATGGAGGTTTTCCTGTTTCGGGTGAATGGCTGGTAACGCATAATCCCGAGCTGGTAGAAAAACATCAGGCTAAAGTATACACACAGGCTACAGTAGATGCTCCGCCAATGTCTGTTCCTCACCTTGACCTTAGAATTATTGACGGTAAAAAAGCACTCCTGTTTGGGCCTTTCGCCGGCTTTTCAACCAAGTTTTTAAAAGAGGGTAGTTATCTTGACCTTCCTGAAAGTGTGAATACAAAAAACATAAGATCCCTTTTTGGGGCCTGGTGGCATAATATTCCATTAACAAAATATCTAATTCAGCAGGTAGCCATGACGAAAGCCCAGAGGATGCAGCATTTGAGAGAGTTTGTTAAAGATGCCAATGAAGCAGACTGGGAATTAAAAGTAGCCGGACAAAGAGTTCAGGTTATTAAAAAAGATGAAAAGGAAGGTGGAAAACTGGAATTCGGAACCGAAGTGGTTGTTAATAAGAGTGGAACCATTGCCTCTTTACTGGGGGCTTCACCGGGAGCTTCTACTGCTGTTTATGCCATGCTTAATGTTCTTGAGAAGTGCTTCGGTGAAAAACTTCACGGGGAGTGGAAAGACAAATTAGTGGAAATGATCCCTTCTTACGGACAAAAACTTGCAGATAATCCTGAACTTACAGATAAAGTGAGAGCTTATACGAAAGAGAAGCTGGAGCTGCATTATTAGTATAGATAAAAGATAAAAGATAAAAGATAAAAGATAAAAGATAAAAGATATTAGAGATAAGCTTCTTGAATTAAAATGTCCGCAGTGAAATTGATGGGGAGTGCTGAAATTTTGATGCGACATTGTCTCTGAAGCATTATTTTATATCAAAGAATAAATTAAATATCAATAATAGTAATAAAGCCGATTCCAATGAATCGGCTTTTATATTGGAAAAGTACTTTACACAATCATAATCCATTCAAAATATACATTTCAATTGAAATTTAAATAAATTTGCAGGATATATTATTTGCAATTCATATAAAGCCGTGGAAGAAATTGTTGTAAAGCCTATTATTGCCAGAGAACTTCTTGAATCCCTTAAGACAAAAGTGGAAGAGGAGAAGCAGGTTATTGTGCACTGCTGCTTCCCGGCCTCTCCTTTTTTGGGTAACCTGATCCGGATATGGAATACCACGTATCTTTTTGATAACAGTTCGGAGCATCAAAGTAAGCTGATCCACGCTGAAAATATTACAATATTTCCGGACTGGACTCCGGTTCCTTTTATGCGGGATTTTTGGTTTACACTCATATTTTCAGGATTGCCAAAAGATTGTAAAAGTTTTGATCTTAAAGAAGTCATTCCTGAAGAAGGTGGATTTTTTGTACAATCCATTAAGAGAAATGCAATGGATGTATACAGAGTGAAAATATCAGAATCTTATTAAATGAAAACCAGAGAAAAAAAATTACAACAGATCATTGACTGGCGAAAACGAATCCGGATATTCGTGCTATTTTGTTAACCAGCTCATTAGTAAATCCTTATGCTCCTGTTGATGATTTTAGTGATCTGGATATTGAACTTGTCTTTGAAAAAATGAAACTATATGAATCTGATAAGTCATGGTTGGAACTTTTTGGGGCGCCCATTTCAATGGTAGAAGAAGATGAAACATTTTTTGACGGAGTCCATGCAATGAAAATGGTTTTGTATGAAGATCTTGTGAAAGTGGACTTCAAACTCTATGAAAAATCTGAATTTATTAAAGAAATAAAAAAAGATGAGCTTCCTGAAGATTGGGACGTAGGCTATAAAGTTCTGATCGACAAAGATGAGTTGACAAAGAATCTAAAGGCCCCGACTTACCAGTCTGTGATGATTAAAAAACCCACAACGGAAAGATTTCAGCAACTGATGAATGATTTCTGGTGGGACACAACTTATGTGGCAAAATGCCTTAAGCGTGAAGATATTTTTTATGCTAAATTTATGAGTGAGGATGTAATCAGAACTGATTATCTTGTTCCTTTGCTGGAATGGTATATTGCCAGTGAAAACGGGTGGAACAATATAACGACCAATAAACACGGAAGACTTTTCAAAAAGTATTTGTCTCCAGATCTATGGAAAAGGATTGAAGCTACTTTTTCCGGAAGTAGTATTGAAGAAAACTGGAATGCTTTATTGGCATATGCAGATCTTTTTCATGAAATAGGAACTGACCTAGCCAGAAAGCTCGAAACTTCATATCCTGAAGAGCACGAAAGTAAAGTACGAAAGTACCTTACGATGATAAAGACTCAGGATTAGTCGAATTCATTTTGCCGGATTAAGTTTTCAATGCAGTATTCAGTAATTGCAACAATTGTTACAAAAGGATTCACGCCAATGGTTCCAGGAATTAAAGATCCGTCCAGGATGAAAAGATTTTCATGATCTTTTAATTTACCATATTGAGTGGTGGCTTCACCTAATACACAACCTCCTAACGGATGATAACATATATTAGGCCCAAAACCATTTTTAAAAAGAAAATGGCTTCTGGTACCTCCATTAGCCCGGTTCATTTTCCGGATAAAATAATCTGCATTCTCTCTCATCTTTTTTGTATGACTTTCATTCCAGTCAATATGGAGTCTTTGAGTTGTGGTATCAAAAGATACCTTTCCCTTTTTATCAACCCTGTTGATTAGCAGATATAGTGCAGTAGCCACATCCATACCCATTGGCAATGGTGCAATCTCCGTGAAAAAAGGATGTTCTTTATCTTCCCAGTTGTCAACTCCACCTACAGGAATAGTGGATTGCTGAACTCCTGTACCTCCGGACAGAGGTCTGACCCAGTTTCTACCGGTCATAAAGTTTCCGTTATTACCCCAATTTTTCCCTACATTACTGTTGAGTGGAAGCTGGTTTTTCGCATGGGATTTTAAAAGAAGCTCTAAAGTTCCCATAGTTCCTGCAGATACGATCAGCTTTTTACAATGAAAAATTTTCTCTTTGATTACTTCTCCAGAGGTATTGATCTGTTTAACATCCAGTGTATAACTTTTGTCATCACTTAATTTGATGGAAGTAACTGAATGGAGATCCAGTATTTCAAGATTTCCCGTGTCTGATGCTTTTTTTTAAATACGTTTTATCAAGACTGTTTTTACCGTGATTATTTCCATAGATTACTTCCGTATTAAGCGCAGATCTCGGAACTTCATTTTTATATTCTCTCTCCATGTATTTGAAATCATACACATTCGGAACACGGATGGTTTTAAAGCCTGCTTTATGAGCCTCTTCTTCACCTACTCTTGTAAATTTATAATAAGGACAATCATGCAAAAACTGTTCATCAATCACATTGACCTTCAGTTCTTTTCTGGCGAGAGGAAAATAGTAATCATAAAACATTTCAGCATCGAGCTGTGGAAAAACTTCTTTAAAATAACTTTCTTTAGGGGTTACAGCCATTCCGCCATTTACGATAGATCCTCCACCAACACCTCTTCCCATCCAGATATTGATATGTTCAAAATCCAGTCGGTCCAATGCACCTGTAAAAGTTTTTAAAGAGAACAGGTTCATAAATGGTGCAATGGTCTTCTTTTTCAGCCATGCAGCACTTTCTCGGGGTTTTAATAAGTTGGAAAAAGGAATCCCGGATTTTTCCCAATTCAGTCCCATTTCAAGCATTAATACTTTTTTTCCCGCCTCACATAAGCGTAAAGCTGCTACGGCGCCTCCATATCCGGAACCGATAATAATGACAGGGGCATCCAAAATTTCTGTTTTTTCAGGAGATTTTGGAGCGGAACCATATAAAAGATGCGTACCTAAAAAGTAAAAGCCAGATATTCCAATGATACCTGTTTTAATGAACTCTTTTCTATTCATGTTCGTTATTTTCCAAAAACTATGCTAGAAAAACACAAAAAATTATAATTTTTAATTAAAATTAATGGGACTTTTTATTGTAATTTTAACCTTTAATAGATGAATAATGAAAAGATACCTGTTACTATTGCTGCTGTTTCCTTGTTTCGTTTTTTCACAGAAATCAATCCTTAAGGAGAAGGTTGAAATCAAAAAATTCCAGAAGAACCTTAATGCAGAGTATTTAAATCCTAAAGAAACTCCTTTAAGAGGAGATAATTTTAAAAATTTTAAAGCACATCCTTTTTTTCCTGTGGATCTAAAATACAGAGTAGAAGCTAAGCTGGTACGAACAGCTAATGCTGAACCGTTTGAAATTCCTACTTCATCAGGAAAGACTAAACAATATAAAGAATATGGTAAGGCTAGCTTTACGTTGGAAGGGCAGGAGTATACGCTTACTTTATATCAAAGTCTGGATCTTTTAAAACAAGAAAAATATAAAGACTATCTTTTCCTTCCTTTCCGTGACCTCACCAATGGAAAAGAAACTTATGGTGGCGGAAAATATATGGACCTTAAAATTCCGAAAGGAAACACTCTTATTCTGGATTTTAACCAGTCTTATCAACCGTATTGTGCATATAACGCTTATGATTATAACTGTCCGGTTGTTCCCGAAGAAAATAAACTACCTGTGGAGATCCGCGCCGGAGTAATGTATAACGATATTTACCACCATTAATATGATTCATTTAGAATTTTACAAGCCCGAAGATTTTTCCGGAGTTAACTATACATTGGATGACGTTCAATCGCAGTATACATCAACTGCCGAATTTGCTATAGAGAGAATCAGAGAAAGAAATGATGGTAAAGGATTTTCCGTGACGATTTTTGAAAATGAGAATCCTGCAGGCTATTTTGCCTTGGATTTCGGTGATGATAAACTGGATCTTACCCATAATACGAAATCTGTTTTATTAAGATCATTGTCTATTAATCCCGATTTTCAGGGGAGAGGCATTGGAAAAGCTGCTATGAGCCTTGTAGATGATTTTGTAAAGAATCATTTTAAAGATTGTGATGAAATCGTTCTTGCTGTCAACGAAAACAATATTTCTGCATATGAGCTGTACATAAAAGTAGGCTACATATTCGAGGGGAAAACCAGAATGGGACGCAGTGGTCCGCAACGGCTGATGTATAAAAAACTTTAAGAAAATTTTAAAGTAAAAAAATTCTGCTTGGCGCGATCTTTCCACTAACTTTGAGTAACATCAAATAAAAAATATGGAAATATCCCTTCATAATCAGGTGGCTGTCGTTACGGGAGCATCAAGTGGAATAGGTACAGGAATCGCTAAATCCTTAGCTTCAGCAGGTGCCACGGTCATTGTTAATCATTCTTCAGAAAGATCCGTTGAGGAAGCCAAAGCTGTCTTAAAAGAAATAACGGATGCTGGAGGAAAAGGAATCACCTATCAGTGTGATGTTTCGAAAGAAGATCAGGTGATCGCTATGTTTCAGGAAGTGATTTCCCGATTCGGAACTGTGGATATTCTTGTTAATAACGCCGGGATTCAGAAAGATGCTAAGTTCACCGAAATGACCATGGATCAGTGGAATGCTGTAATTGGGGTTAATCTTACCGGACAATTTCTTTGTGCCAGAGAAGCCATTAAGGAGTTTCTTCGCAGGGGAATAGATCTTTCTCGTTCTAAAGCTTGTGGAAAAATCATTCATATCAGTTCTGTACACGAAATTATTCCATGGGGAGGCCATGCCAACTATGCATCAAGTAAAGGAGCTATCCGTATGCTGATGCAAACCCTGGCACAAGAGTATGGAGCACAAAAAATTAGAGTTAATTCTATTTGTCCTGGGGCTATCCAGACACCAATAAATAAAAATGCCTGGGATACTCCGGAGACACTCAACAGTCTTCTTAACCTAATTCCATACAATAGAATCGGACAACCGGAAGATATCGGAAACCTGGCCGCTTTTCTGGCGAGTGATCTTGCAGATTATATAACAGGAACCAGCATTTTTGTAGATGGAGGAATGACGACTTTTGAAAGCTTTTCCACAGGCGGATAAATAATGATCTGCCTTTAATTTGTTATTTCATTCTTAAAACTACATATATGACAGAACAGCAGAGACTTTCTGATATACAATGGAAAAAATGGGGTCCTTATGTAAGCAATAGGGAATGGGGATTGGTACGTGAAGATTATAGTGCGAATGGAGATGCCTGGAATTATACCAATCATGATATTGCTGAAGCGAAGGCATATCGTTGGGGGGAAGAAGGGATTTGCGGGATTTGTGATGACTGGCAGAAATTGGTGTTTTCCATAGGGTTCTGGAATAAAAAAGATAAGATGATAAAGGAGCGTTTCTTTGGTCTTTCAAACGGCCAGGGAAATCACGGTGAAGATGTTAAAGAATATTTCTATTACCTCGATTCCACACCTACCCATTCCTACATGAAAATGCTTTATAAATATCCTCAGAATGCTTTTCCATATGAAGATCTGCTAAACATCAATGCAGGAAGAAGTAAAAATGAAGATGAATATGAATTGATAGATACCGGTATTTTTGAAAGAAACGAATACTTCGATATCTTCATTGAATATGCTAAAGAAGGAGCAAATGATATTTTAATACAATTAACGGTTACCAATAAATCTGAAAATGAAGCTCCGCTTATCATCTTACCAACACTTTGGTTCAGGAATACCTGGAGTTGGGGATATGATGATTATAAGCCTCTGCTAAGCTCAAAAGAATTTTCAAAGATTAAAATTGAGCATAAGGATCTTGAGGTCAGAAATATCTATTCCAAACAATCCCGGAAAACATTGTTTTGTGATAATGAGACCAATAATGAACGGATATATCGTTCGGCTAATAAATCAAAATACTGTAAGGACGGAATTAATGACTTTATCATTAATCAGAATTTATCGGCCATAAATCTGGAGAATAAGGGAACAAAAGCCTCTTTTTATATTGAAGATGATTTTAAAGCAGGAGAAACAAAGACCTTTGAGTTTCGGCTCTCCGATAAAGAATTATCAGAACCATTTCAGGATTTTGAGGCAATTTTCAATTCAAGAAAAAAAGAATCTGATGATTTTTATAATGACATCCAGAAAGGAATCCGGTCTGATGATGAAAAGCTGATTCAGAGGCAGGCATTTGCAGGCTTGTTGTGGAATAAAATGTATTATCATTATAATGTTGAAAAGTGGCTGAAAGGTGATCCTGCAGAAATGCCTCCACCTAAATCCCGTGGGAGAATAAGAAATTACGATTGGAAACATCTGAATAATGAACATATCATTTCGATGCCTGATAAATGGGAATATCCATGGTATGCAACCTGGGATCTGGCATTTCATGCCATAAGTTTTTCATTGATTGATCCCGATTTTGCTAAATATCAGTTAAAGTTGTTCCTGTTCGAATGGTATATGCATCCTAACGGGCAGTTACCTGCCTATGAGTGGGATTTCGGTGATGTAAACCCACCCGTTCATGCCTGGGCGGTTTTTAAAGTTTTTAAAATCGATGAATATCTGAAGGATAAGCCTGATCTTGAATTTCTGGAAAGTGCTTTCCAGAAGCTATTGATGAACTTTACATGGTGGGTGAATAAAAAGGATAACAACGGGAATAATATTTTTGAAGGCGGATTTTTAGGACTTGATAATATAGGCGTTTTCGACAGAAACAGTACACTCCCGAATGGAGAACAGCTGGAACAGGCGGATGGAACCAGTTGGATGGCGATGTTCGCACTCAATATGATGAGAATTGCCTTAGAACTGGCTCTCTATAACAGGGTTTATGAAGAGATGGCAATGAAATTCTTTGAACATTTCCTTTCTATCGCCCATTCTCTTGATAATATGGGTGATGAAAACTTTGGCCTCTGGGACGAAGAAGATGAGTTCTTTTATGATGCTATTTCTTCCAGTGATGGAAATCATATGTATCTTAAATTAAGGACAATAGTGGGACTCATTCCTATGTTTGCGGTTGAGGTAATTGACGATGAGGTGATTGAAAAACTTCCTAATTTTAAAAAGAGGATGCATTGGGTATTGGAAAATAAACCCGAACTGGCAGCCCTTGTTTCGCACTGGGAAGTGAAGGGACAGGATTCAAAGCATTTGCTTTCTCTGTTGAGAGGACATCGCTTAAAGAGGCTCCTCAGCAGAATGCTGGATCCAAACGAGTTTTTAAGTGATTATGGTGTGCGCGCCCTATCCAAAGTATATGAAAAAAATCCTTATACAATTAATCTCAATGGGGTTGATTATTCTGTAAAATATACACCTGCAGAAAGTGATAGTGGGCTTTTTGGTGGAAATAGTAACTGGAGAGGTCCTATCTGGTTTCCTATTAATTTTCTGATTATTGAGAGTCTTCAAAGTTTTTTCTTTTATTATAGTCCTGATTTTATGGTAGAATATCCTACTGGCAGTGGAAATTATTCTAATCTTGAGGAGATTGCAGATGCTCTAAGTAAAAGACTCGCAAAAATATTCCTTAAAGATGAAAATGAAAATCGGCCGGTCAATTCACAGTATCCAAGGTTTCAGACAGATCCTGATTTTAAGGATTACATTCTTTTTTATGAATATTTCCACGGTGATACAGGGCGTGGAGTAGGAGCTTCTCATCAGACAGGATGGACCGGACTGATATCTAAAATTCTTCAACCAAAATTCCCCAAAAAGGAAATAGCGGAATCTCAAACGGAAATGCCGGAAGAAACGAAATAGTTGAGTGGGGAGCAATTTGCTAAAAAGCAAGCGAGCAGAATAGCAGAATAATAATGTATTAAATACAATTTCACAATTCAGCTACCTTACAAAATAAACCGATGACAACCATAAGAAAAATGATCTTATGATTGTGTAATTTACTTATTCAAATATCTGCTGGATCACTTCCAGGGAAGTTGGGATCTTAAAGTCTGTAATATGGTAATGGTAATAAACCAATATACTATCCAGGAGATCCTTTCTTAATGCTGAATGAATTTTTAATTCATAAGGATTCTGTGAAGAAATAATAGATTTCCAAGCGGCTGAGATCTCATGGCTGAATAATTGATGAGCCGGTTGAGGTGAAAAAGTTCCTGTTTCCGGATCCAGATACTGGTGATTGTCGAGTAGGGGTGCTACACCCTGGATTTTTAAAATTTTAATTAAAAAAATCAAATGGGATTGATAATTCTTTAGAGAGAGTTCATCAATAAACTCGTCAATGGAAAAATAGAGATTAGAATTTTTATGTTCATTTCTCAGGATCTGATTAAGAAAATCTGAAATAAAGAAAACCACAGTATTGATCTTTATATCGGTATACATATCGTTGTTTTTTACCAACTCGAATCTGGTAACGGACGGTATTCCGCTACTTTTTCCTACAGGAATGGAAAAACTAAGTTGGTTTAACGGAAGCAATAATGCTTTTTTCTTATTTCTTTTGGAGTAAATACCCTTCAGGAAAAAAGTCTGAAAGCCTTCCTCTTCTGTAAAGCAATGAAGAACCGCATCATTTTCCCCGTATTTGATAAATGAAAGTAAAAATCCTTTTTGTGAATTCATTAATTAACCACAGCTATTTTGGCGGTCGCTTTATCAGAACCATCTTCATTGGTCATTAAGACAAAATAGATACCTGATGCTACTCTGGTTCCTCGCTGATTATTAAGGTCCCATTCATAATAACCACCTCTTGCTACTGCCGAGTGAATGACGTTTCCTGCAACATCAGTTATTCTTATGTTTGTTTTTTCCGCCAGACCTTTGATTGTAACTTTTCCTTTGAAATTGGAGTGTACCACAGGATTCGGATACACCACTACATTTCCGAAGCCCGAAGTTACATCTGCTACATCTCCCTGATAGGTTACAATTCCGTTGTAAGAAGCAAAATATACCTTTCCTGTTTTTCTGTCTACTTTAATATCAGTAATGCTGTTCGTAGGCAATGGTGAATTTTCTTTTGTAAAATGCTTTATGGTTCTTTGTCCATCTGAAGACAGATAATATACTCCTCCACCATCTACTGAAATCCATTTATAATCTCCTGCATCTACTTCTATTTGTAGAATTTGAGAATCACGGAAAAGCTCCTCACCTAGATTGTTCTGCTCAATGATAATAGGGTTTACAGTAGGATTGGGTTCTTTAATGGCTGTTACCGCATTGGATAAAACCCGTAACCCTGTGTCAGAACCTATCCACGCATCTCCGGCTTTATCAATGGCGACAGAAACCGTTCCTCCTGAATTGGTTGGAAATCCGCTGGCTTGAGTCAGGATATAAGCGGTGTCATCAGATACGTTTGTTGGAGTCTTTTTATAATCATATACTAAAAAGTTGTTCGTCCTTGGGATCGGTACCCATAAAAGATTTTCATAATATAGAGCTTTCTGCACACCGTGGCTCAGACCTGCTATTTCCTTTACGATAAAATTGTCAGCAGTTTTGTCATATGGAACTACAGACATAGAGCCATTATCCATGAAACCTACAGTAGCAAATAAGTTATTTTGATCATCATAAGTTAAGCCTACAGGTCTATAGGCAAAGTTATTAGGTGGTGATAAGCTGTAATATTTTGTAAAATCAAAATCTTTATTCGTGCTGTTGTATTTCATTTTGTAAATACCCTGTCCTCCATATACATAGTTGGTGAAATAGACTTCATCCAAATTGCTCGGATCGGCCACAGCATCTAAAATATTAAATGACTGTGTTTGTCCTATAAAATAAGATGAATATATCCACTGCATTCCGTTAAAGTAGTAAAAACCCGGATTTTTAGCATTAATAAGTGGAGTGTTGAATCTTGCTTCTCTACCTCCGGTTGAAACTAAAATTCGGTTTTCACCATATAAATTAAGTTTATAAGCATAGTTGAAATAGGGACCATCCGGTTTAAATGCATTATTGGTTTCATCTTTAATTCCCGAAAGAATAGTTCCTCCATATATCTTCGAACCTGTCCTTATAGCGGTATTACATTCTTCTCCTACACTCGCAGTCCCAACATAGTTTCCGTTGGTATTGAAAGTGTAAATCCTACTCTGATCGGTAACAATAATGCCATTTGAACTCACTACGATATCCTGTACTTTTCCAAAAGTCTGTGAAAGTGGAGTAGAGACACCATTATTAAAGATGTATGCTGTAGTTGCAGAAGAAAAGCTAATAACAGGATCAGAATCGATTTGGGTAAATGTTCCCGGGACATCAGTTGTCCAGGTAGAAAATACCGGAAAAGTCGTATTCATTTCATGGCTCTTTAAACCAGTATTCGTTACAGAATATACCTTATTATCTACGATAGTTGCTTCATTACTCGCTTCATATACACCTCCTGCAAGAAAAAAAGCAGAATCGTTAAACTCTTTTTTTCTAAGATCAAAAATAGAGACTCCATAGCCAACTGAAATAACAGCCTTATCTCCTGTAATTGATATATGATTGATTTTTTTGCTTCCGTTGTATCCTGTAGCAATGGGGATATCCACAACATAAGTAACACCGTCCGGAGTAACAATATCCAAGGAGCCGTTTTGATAACCAATAAGTCCGATCTTGGTTTGAGCATTGTAATCAAAAGCAGAAATACCTACTTCATGAAGGCCGTTTGCTTTGGATAACTTCGTAATTTCACCTGTCGAGATGGTATAATAGAATAGCCCGTTTTCTGCAGCTGCAATTATTTTCCCATTATCTTCTTTCATGGAGATAACATTGTTGTAGGAGAATATATCCGCCCATTTTTTTGAAGAGATAACCTGAGCATTAGCCATTTGAAAGCATGCTAAAATACCAAGGGAAATTATGGAGAGTTTTTTCATATTATGCTATTATACTGCTATCTATTACCTGATTATTCCAGGAGATATGTTGTACGTTTTTGTTATTGTCAAAATGGAAATCTATTCTGCCTAAAAGAAGTCCTGCCCATCCCACCTGATTTACCAGGACATTTTTTCCTTGACGGTTTTTAAAGGTTTGGGGTTCCGGTAAAAATGTATGGGTATGTCCTCCTAAAATCAGATCGATATTTTCTGTACTTGCAGCCAGTATCTTATCACTTACCTTATCGGGCTCTCCTTTGTAATCGTAGCCAATATGTGATAAGCAAATTACAAGATCACATTTTTGTTCATTTTTCAAAAAGTTTGAATAATGTTGTGCAACTTCAATCGGATTCGAATATACGGTTTCCTGATATTGTTTTTTACCCACTAGCCCCTCCAATTGAATGCCTACTCCGAAAATCCCTACTTTGATTCCGTTTTTATTGAAGATTTTATAGAGAGATGTTTTACCATCTAAAACTGTATTTTTAAAATCGTAATTCGAGCAGATGAATGGAAACTGTGCATTAGGCAAAACATTCAGAAACCCCTGTAATCCATTATCAAAATCATGATTCCCCATGGTAGAAGCATCATATTTCATCATGGACATTAATTTGAATTCAAGTTCGCCGCCAAAGAAATTAAAGTATGGTGTTCCCTGGAATATATCTCCCGAGTCAAGAAGCAATACATTGTTTTCTTTACTTCTGATTTGCTGTATTAAACTTGCTCTTCTTGCAAAACCTCCCTGATTAGGATTTTTTGTATAACTTTCATCAAAAGGTTCTATTCTGCTGTGCTGATCATTGGTATGAAGAATAGTAAGTTTATTTGTTGAAGATAAGGTACTCAGTCCGAAATCTTCAGCCATCATCATATTGGGAGCTAAAGCCATTGCCATAGTCCCGCCACCAATTGTTTTTATAAATCTTTTTCTATCCATTATTTCTTACCGATAAAATTTAAACGAACATCTGTATTGGGAACAATCTGCGGGTTTTTCTTAAAACAATCAATAAAAAGATCTCTCATTTTAATTCCCGTAGAAATTGATTCCCCTTTTGCAAAGAAATTCATGTTATCACCTCCTAATGCTAAATAATCAGAAGTTGCAATATAATAATCCTGACTTGAATTAATGGTTTTTCCGTCAATTAAAGTTTTGGATGGTTTGCCGTTTTGAGTTTCTATATACAAATGAGAAACCGGATTATTGACCTCATTTTTTGCATAGTATTCAAATAAACCCTGCAAGTCGGATCCCTTCATTTTAACAATGACCACTTCATTTTCGAATGGCATCACTTCGTATACATTTTTGAGTAAAATATCACCCTTGCCAATGGAAGTGCGAATACCTCCTATATTGATGAGAGCAGCGTCAACATTCTTTTGCAGGTGTGACTTTGCCCATTCATTGGCTCCTTCAAAAGTATAATCAGCTAAAAGATTTCCCAGATTGCTGTTATCACCTTGTTTGGTAAGATCTGTGTTCGTATGGGAAATTTTTTGATTCATTTCCCGATCCAGTTTTTGTTTATAAGGTTCAATAACTTTTACAAAAGCCTCATCATTCTTCAGATCTTTATTAATGGAAATATTCTTTTGTGTTTCCACATTTGCTACCTGTAAAGGAATTGTTTTACAAGAAGTAAGCGAAACCAAGGCAATTCCCAGCAATAAGAATTTATTTTTCATAATTTCTTTTAGTATATGCAAATATAATTATATGTAGAATAAAACATTATTATTTATTATAAATTCTTAGTCGAAATTATTAAATTTGACAAAAATAATTCTAACAGATGAGCATTTTAAAAGGAGTAGGTGTGGCTTTGGTAACACCCTTTAATGAAGATTTATCCGTTGATTTTGATAGTTTAACAAAACTTGTTGAATATAACATTGAAAACGGAACCAGTTATTTAGTTGTTTTAGGAACTACAGCGGAAGCTGCAACACTTTCTGCAGAGGAGAAGAAACAGGTTACAGATCATATCATTAAGGTAAATAGTAAACGCCTTCCTTTGGTTCTGGGAATTGGAGGGAACAATACTCTTGAAGTAAAAAAAACAAATTGAAGAAACGGATCTTTCATCATTTGAAGCAGTTTTATCAGTTTCTCCTTATTATAATAAACCTAATCAGGAGGGGCTTTATCAGCATTATAAAGCTCTGGCTTCTACAGGAAAAAAGATCATTATCTATAACGTGCCTTCCCGAACAGGACAAAATATAGAGGCAGATACTACGATTCGATTGGCTAAAGAATTTCCTAATTTATTCTTAATTAAGGAAGCCGCTCCAAATATTCTTCAATATTTCGATATTTTAAGAAAGAAGCCTGGAGGTTTTGCATTAGTATCGGGAGATGATGAATATGCATTGCCTGTAACTTTGGCAGGGGGTGAAGGAGTTATTTCCGTTATAGGACAAGCATATCCAAAAGAGTTTTCTACTATGATTCAGTTAGCTTTGGATGGAAAAGTAAAAGAAGCTTATGAAATTCATAACAAACTTGTGGAAATCACAAGATTGATTTTTGCCGAAGGAAATCCATGTGGAATTAAAGTGATTTTGACAGAAAAAGGAATTATTAAAAATTATTTAAGACTTCCTCTCGTAGCAGCATCAGAAGGACTTTACGCGAAAATAAAAGCTGAAATGGCGAATGTTTAAGATACGTAAGACGTTAAAAATAAATATGCGGTTACGTTATCTGTCAATAAATTAAATAACATAAAGTGAAAGGTTCGTGCCTTTCACTTTTTTTAATGATAAAATTATGGAATTAGTAAAAGCAACAGAAAATGACATTCCTTTAATTCAGGATTTAGCCAGAAGATCATGGGAAAATGCCTATGCAGAAATACTTTCGGCTGAACAGATGGAGTATATGTTGGGTACAATGTATTCTACAGAAGAGATTGCAGGGCATTTGCAGCACCCTCATTATCATTATTATCTTATTAAAGATGGAGAAAGTAACTCTTTTGAAGGATTTATAGGCTACGAAAATGCCTACGAAGATCAAACAACAAAACTCCACAGGATTTATTTGGTTCCCGAGAGTAAAGGAAAAGGATTTGGGAAAAAAGCACTCGCTTTTTTGGCAGACAAAACACTTGAAGCTGGAGATGGCAGAATAATCTTAAATGTAAATAAATTTAATGCCGCAAGACAATTTTACGAATCTCAAGGATACCGGATCTACGACGAAGGAGTATTTGATATCGGGAATGGTTTCGTGATGGACGATTATCTCATGGAATTTATAATTCACGAACAATAGACTTATAATTGTGTAACAATATCTGATAATTCTATAACGGGTGACTTGGTTATAATTGTGATATTTGCAAAGAACCAAATCACTTCAAAAATAATACGTTCATATACTTGGTTTTAAGCTGTATTGGCTTTTATCAGTATATTTTTTTCATCCTTAGTGTTTAAATTCCTGTATTCTTTAATGCAGGAGTTTTTTGCGTTTATGAAAATTATTTTAACTTTATTAACCTATTTCACATTCATATGAAATAAAAGTTTATATTTACAAAATAATTAACACACTTGTACTAGGATGAAAATGTATGTGAAATTTGATTTCAATGCTCTTTGTAAAAAAGTGTTGGATGAAAAGCTTAAAGAACAGGGTTTGAAATACCGTTTGCTGAATTTTGGGGAAGTTGAATTTTATGAAGCATTTACTCAGGAACAGCACAATAATTTCAAAAAGAATCTTGAAGATTATGGCATCGAAATTATCGAGAGCCAGAAGATTGCATTAGTCCAGAAAATAAAAGATGCAATCGTAGAATTGGTTTTCTCAAAAGATATTGTTGCTGTTAAAGCGTCTATTTACATTGCTGAAAAATTGAATCATAGCTACGGATATCTTTCCAATCTTTTTTCAGAAGTCGCGTACACATCTATAGAAAACTTTATTATTCTACAGAAGATAGAATATGCCAAGGAGCTGATTATTACAAATAAACTTAACCTTACGGAGATTGCACATAAGCTGAACTACTCCAGTGTTGCTCATCTCAGTACACAATTTAAAAATACAACGGGTATCACTCCTTCCCAGTTTCAGAAAATTATTATCAAAAGGAGAAAAGAGCAGACTGTGGCTGTTACTAATAAAATGCTTTATGAATAAAGAATATTTAAATACCATACTTGTTGATAATGACGAAGGCAATATTATTCTATTTAAAAGTATACTTAAAGATCTTAAAATAACAGTAAAGGTGCAGTCGTTTTCCAATGGTGAGGATTTGATGAAATATTTAAATAATGCGGAGGCTCTTATTCCGGAAGTGCTGCTGATGAACTACACCATTCCAAAAAAAGGGATGCTGGAATGTCTGGAAGAGATTAAAAAAGATGTGAGGTTGAACAGTATGGTCACAGGGGTATATTGTGATACATTGTCAGAAGAAGAAGTCGAAAGGATTTTTGTAAAAGGTGCAAATATTTATATAAAAAAACCAGATAATTATAAAGACCTGAAAAGGGTAATTTCCGAGGTAGTGACTCTCAATTGGCAATACCACACATCAGGACTCAATAAGGATAATCTTATCCTGAAAGTATGATAAACATTGATGTTTCTGGATTTTAATTCAGAAATAAAATAAGACATATTATACAATACTCACCAATAGGTGAAAATTTTATAACTATTAAATATAATAATATAAATAGTTATTAATAACAATTGATGAAATTTGTACAAGAAACGTGCTAACACAAATTAATCATAAAAGTAATTAATATAAATAATTATTTTTCAAATCTTGAAAGTAAAAAAATGTTAATCACGATGTTAGTAAAACAAAATGGATTATTCAGTTCCAATGTTAAGCGTAGAAGATCTTTAAACAAAACGGTACAATCATGAAAACTCAAGCGTCGGGGGATATTATAGTCGTTTCTTTTAAAATCCTTTCGACAAACACAGTTAGTTTTTATAATAAGTAAGTTGGAAACATAATTCATTTTGTTTTTTCAAAATTTATTTAGTAGTGGCTTAAAATAAAAATGCAAATGCTATAAATATTTTCACTCCACATCAAACTACAGAATAATAAGCATTCTACTAAATAAATTTTTTACCACGAGAATAATTTCTTCTAAATAACAGTTTTATAAGGGGGCCGCGGAAAGATCTTTTTCTTTTTGCGGTTTTTTTTTTATGATATTTTGCTCCATTTATTTTTCCCTTTATAGTATTTCAGATAGTAGTTTTTAATAATCTGATGTTCCGCAAGACCAAGCAGGGGATCTTTTTCAAGAATCTTTTCAACTGTTTTCTTTGTTGTTTTTATAATCCCGGAATCTTTTACCAGGTCAAGTCTTTTAAAATCTACAACGCCACTTTGCTGAGTACCTAAAATATCACCGGGTCCGCGTAATTGCATATCTACTTCTGAGATTTTAAATCCATCATTGGTTTCTGTCATTGTCCTGATGCGGGTTCTGCTTTCAGTTGATAATTTATCTGAAGTCATGAGAATGCAATAGCTTTGTTCCGCCCCGCGGCCCACACGTCCTCTTAACTGATGGAGCTGTGACAAACCAAACCTCTCAGCGCTCTCTATAACCATTACTGAGGCATTGGGAACGTTTACACCCACTTCAATTACTGTCGTTGCAACCATAAGTTCTGCTTTCCCGGATGCAAAATAATGCATGGCTGCGTCTTTTTCATCCGGCTTCATCCTTCCATGAAGCATACTCACATTATAATCAGGAAAAGAGTTCATAACATGATCCAAACCTTCCATTAAATTTTTATAATCTAAAGTTTCAGATTCTTCTATCAGCGGATATACAAAATAGACCTGTCTGCCTTTTTTTATTTCATCTCTACAGAAATTATAAACATAGGTTCTGTCTTTTTCTCTTCTATGAGCTGTTATAATCGGTTTTCTACCTACGGGCATTTCATCAATCACAGAAACATCCAAGTCCGAGTAAAAGCTCATAGCCAGAGTTCTCGGAATAGGAGTGGCTGTCATAACAAGAATGTGTGGCGGAATTTTGTTTTTTGCCCAAAGTTTTGCCCGCTGTGCAACACCAAACCGATGTTGCTCATCTATAATGGCCAGCCCGAGATTTTTAAACTTAACCTTATCCTCAAGTACGGCATGGGTGCCTACTAAAATAGAAAGCTCTCCGTTTTCAAGCTCCTGATGAATGATTTTCCTTTCAGAAGCCTTTGTGGAACCGGTTAAAAGCCGGACATTAATATCTGTTTTTTCCAGCAATTCTTTTATTCCGTTATAATGCTGTTGGGCAAGGATTTCAGTAGGTGCCATCATACAACTTTGAAAGCCGTTATCCATTGCAATAAGCATAGTAAGCAAAGCAACCATCGTTTTTCCTGAGCCTACATCTCCCTGAAGAAGCCTGTTCATCTGTATCGGTTTCTTCATATCTAAGCGTATTTCTTTTAAAACACGTTTTTGGGCATTGGTAAGCTCAAAAGGAAGATGGTTTTCATAAAAACCGGTAAAGTAGTCTCCCACAATAGGAAATGGATTGCCGAACGCGTGGCTTTTATGATGAATTTTCTTTAAAACATAGCCTAGCTGAAAGAAAAATGATTCCTCAAATTTCAACCGGTGATCGGCCTTTTCAAAATATTCCATACTCTGTGGAAAATGGATATTTAAAAAAGTATGTTGCCTTGATAAGAATTTAAAGGATTTTATCAGGTAATCCGGCAGGTTTTCCTCAATAAGATTTGGGATCTCTTTGCAGATATTTCTGAGAATTGTTTGAAAATATTTTTGGTTTAAACCACGTTTTGTCAGCTTTTCAGAGCTTGGATAAATTGGTCTCAGGCGATTATCATTTTCTCTTTTTTCTTCAATTTCAATTTCCGGATGTGGCATTGAAAACTGATTATTAAAAAGATTGATCTTTCCGAAAATATAGACTTCCCTGTTGATGGGAAGCTGCTCTTTCAGCCATTTTGAATATTGGAACCATACAAGATCCATTGTTCCGGTTTCATCATTGAATTTGGCGGAGAGCCTTTTGGTTTTTCCGGTTTGAATTTCCTGAACATGGGTAATTTTTCCTTTTAGCTGAATCTCCAGATTGTTTTCCTGAAGATGAGAAATTTTATACACTTTATTTTTATCCAGATACCGGATAGGATAGAAGTTAAGCAAATCTTCCACAGTAGAAATTCCCAACACACTTTTAATGAGTTTAGCTTTTTCAGGACCGATTCCTTTAACGTATTCTATAGAGGTTTCTAGATTCAATTTTAGCTTGGATACAGGTTTCTGATCCGCGATAGTAAATGAAAAAATAAAAGTCCGAATTTCGGTAAAATAAAAAAAAACTTCCAAAAAATTGGAAGCCTTAATTATTAATTTGGAAATCCCAAACTAGTTTTTTATTTTGGATTTAAACTTTTTCTGGTAATCTTCCCACTGTTCCCGAGTTTTGATTTTTTTATACATATCCTTTGAAATAAATTCCAGGTAAGGCTCAAGCTCTATAGCTGAAAGTTCACCCTGAAGAATAGTGATGGGTCCTCCTTTCTCATCCAGAAAAACAGTGCTGGGAACTGCCGCAACGTTCATATATTGTGTGAATTCATGGAGTGAATTTTTTCCTTTTTTGTGTTCAACGGTGTGATTGGAAAATGTTCTCCCGAAAATTTCAATATCTTTTTTCTCTTCTGCATTGAACTTCACCGGATAATAGTTTTCATTCAGGATCTGCTCAATTACTGGATGACCAAATGTCTTTTTGTCCATAATTTTGCATGGACCACACCAGTCGGCATAAAAATCAATAAGAATTTTTTTAGGATTTTGTTTCTGAGCCTTCAGGGCTTCTTCAATAGTCATCCATTTAACTTGTGCGAAGCTCAGGGTAAACAAAAACAAACTTATTATGCTTAGAATTTTTTTCATACAATTTTAAATTATTAATAAAATTAAGCATAATAAGCTTATATTTTATTTTACGTCTTGCATTAATTTTCTCACAAGCTTGGACATCAAAATTAATACCACACCAGCTATCAATGCATAGATTCCCAGAGTTTTATATCCGTCGGTATAAGCAATAAGTTTACTCATGTTGGTATTGCCGGTATTGGCCTCCGAAAAACTTGCTCCGATTTTACCGGCTGCAAACTGTCCGAATGCACTTGCCAGAAACCACAATCCCATCATCATTCCGAACATTTTCTTTGGTGATAGTTTTGTGATAATAGACATTCCGATCGGCCCCAAACATAATTCTCCGAAAGTAATGACCAGCCAGGTAAAGGTAAACAGATTAAGTGAAGATTTTCCATCAGCACCCGCAAAATATCTTAAACTATAAAATAAAAAGAATCCGGCTGCAAGGAATAAAAATCCAATCCCGAATTTGTTGATGGTATTAGGCTCTAATTTTCTTTTATTTAAACCAATCCATGCCAGCCCGATCAATGGACTGAAAATGATAATGAAAAATGAATTGGCACTATTATTAATAACATTAGGATCCATACCAAAGCCTAAAAGCTTATGTACAAGATTATCTTTTGCAAATAAAGATAATGAACCTCCGCTTTGCTCATAAATAGAGTTGAACACAAAGTACATGAAGATGAATATGAATGCGGCAACAAGCTTTTTCTGATAAGGTGTGGTTTGTTTTAATGTTTCTATGATAAAATATCCAACCGCAACAATTCCTATCAGGTACATAAAATAATCAGTATAATCCGTATTCTTTACCATGATAAAAATAAGCGGCATACTTAACAACGCTCCGATATAAACCAACACTTCACGAGTCGTTCTTTTGGATTGTGGAAGAGCCTGTAATGGAGAATCTCCGATAGGGCCTAAGGTTTTCTTTGTCGCAAAAAATGTGATCAAACCTAAAATCATTACAACGGCAGCTGCAAGGAAACACCATGACCATGAATAATATTTCCCCAGATAAACACATAAGCCACCCCCAAGTAACCCACCAATATTAATACCTGCATAAAATAATCCATATCCTGCATCCCTTCTTGGGTCATCCTCCTTGTAAAGTTCTCCTACCATCGAAGAAATATTAGGTTTGAAAAAACCGGTACCAATGATTGAACAGGTAATTCCGAAATAGAAGAAATCATGGGGCGAAAAGGCAATAATAAGATTACCAATGGACATGATAAGTCCGCCAAAAACCAATGATCTTTTAAATCCCAGGATCTTGTCTGCAAAAATTCCCCCGATAAAGGTGAATGCATAAATGAAGGCCTGTATTGCTCCATATTGTAAATTGGCTTTATCTTCCAATAAGCCCAATTGGTCCACCATAAAAATGGTAAGAACTCCGCGCATCCCGTAAAAACAAAAACGCTCCCACATTTCTACTGTGAATAGCGTCCAAAGCTGTTTAGGATACTTGCCTTTAAAATCTTGTATTTCTTCTAATGTATACATAGTAAATGAAAATAAACGAAAAGCTGTTTCATTTTGAAACGGCGTGCTAATTTATAAAAAAACCTCTGACAAAGCAGAGGTTTTATAGTATTTTATTAATGCAACTACTTTACACCGTGCATCATTTTCTTTAAAATAGGTGAAATTAAACCTAAAATTACCGCAGCAATACCGCAAAGTACTACGAATACCATGAAGAATTGAAACAGGTTGTGAATTTCAAATCCGGCAAATGTAGGATTGTGTAATGGGAGCTGGGCTTTATCAAAAGCAGCTATTTGATCAGCTGTTAAAGTTACTTTTTTGTCTAAAACATCCTGAAGGTTTACTCCGATTTCCTCCGCTTTTTTAAATTTATCACCTGTTGCAGGAATAAGAGCTCCTAACGAACCTGCTAAAGCATAACCTGCTGCATTGGAGATAAAGAAAACCCCGTATAATAATGAAGCGAATCTTTTTGGAGCTAACTTACCTACTAGTGATAAACCAATAGGAGAAAGGCAAAGCTCACCACATGTCTGGATGAAATACAATAGCATCAACCATTTGATTGCTAACAAACCTGAGCTTCCAAGATCTTTTACATTGTGGGCAATGATGAAATAAGAAAGCGCAATTAATGCCAATCCCATAGCTTGCTTGAACGGAGATACAGGTTCTTTTCCTTTGGCTCTTAATTTGTCCCAGATCAAACTGAACGGAACGGCAAGTATAACAACAAAGATCCCGTTGAAGATCTGAACCATGGAAGGAGGCATATTCCAGCCTAAAATATTCCTGTCTGTCTGGTTATCCGCAATGAACGTCAGGGAAGAACCTGCCTGCTCAAAAGCGGCCCAGAAGAAAATAATAAAAAATGATACGATATAAATTACCCAGATTCTCTGTCTTTCCACTTTATTTTCAGCAGAAGTCATAATCAGGAATGCTAAAGCGATACCTGCAGCATAGATGAAAGGATAGATAATTCCTTTGATAAGTTGTCCCATCTCTACTGAATTGAATCCAAATTCTCCTACAAGAAGATATCTGAAAGCAAAAAATAAAACGACAAATATAAGCCCCGTTATTCCTAATGACGGACCTGAGAATTTAGCCGTTTGGGTTTCCCCTTCTTCAAAATCTGCACTTGTATTATGTTTTGGTAATCCTCCGATAGGTCTTCCTTCCGGAGTCACCACATATTTGTTTTTAAGGATGAAGAATGTTACAGTTCCGATAATCATGGCAATAGAAGCTGCAAGGAATCCCCATTTGAAGGCGAAAATATCTCTTACCCCTGTTGCTGCATCTTTAACATCCCCAACGTATGGACAGATAAATTGCCCAAGGAATGCTCCGATATTGATTCCCATGTAGAAAATAGTAAAGGCAGAGTCCAGCTTTGATTTTTCCTGCTTGGGATAAAGGCTTCCAACCATTGAGGAGATATTCGGTTTAAAGAAACCGTTACCAAAAATGATAATGAACAAGGCAAGCCACATGATAAGCTTGGCACTTCCGATATCAGCAGAAAAAGTGGAAGCACTTATGAACAGTAAAAACTGACCAATGGCCATTAAGGATCCACCAATAATAATGGCGTATCTGTTACCAATATATTTATCAGCAATAAATCCTCCTAAAAGAGGTGTTAAATAACACAAAGCTAAAAATCCACCGTAAATGATCGCTGCATCAGCTTCTTTTATCAATAGGGAGTTTACCATAAAGAGCGTTAAAAGTGCTCTCATCCCATAAAAGTTGAAACGCTCCCACATTTCTGTTCCGAAAAGAACCCATAATCCTTTGGGATGTCTGGAGCTCTTATTCTCTAAAAGTTCATCCGGTTTCGGACTTAATGCTTCAATATTATCCATTCTTATTGTTAATTTTTGTTAAGACTAGCAAATATAGTTTTTTTTGAGTTTTTGGCAAGATTTTAATTTTATATTTAAATAAAAAAGCTGTAGATCAATTCTACAGCTTTTATTATCTATTAAAAAGGGTTAATTAATGCCCTTTTTCTTTCATGATCCTGTTTAACCTTTTAAGCATTGAAAGCCCTAAAAGCGTAGCAAAAATCAATAAAGCAAAGTTAACCAGGAAATAATTCATCTTGTTATCATAGCTGTACCACGTACTTGCCAATATTCCTGATAACTTATTTCCGACTGAATTGGCAAGGAAAAAACCACCCATCATCAATGCTGTAATTCTTGCAGGAGAAAGCTTAGAAACAAAAGAAAGTCCCATTGGGGAAAGGCAGAGTTCTCCTACTGTAATCACTCCATAACCGGCAACAAGCCACCATGGAGAAACTTTTACAGCTCCGTTATCTCCGGCCATTACTGCCAATACCATTACCAGGCAGGATAATGCGGAGATGAATAAGCCTAAAACAATTTTTGTAGGAGTAAGCGGCTCTTTTCCTTTTCTTCGTAATATTGCCCAAAATCCTACGACCAGAGGGGTTAAAGCAATAACCCAGAAAGGGTTTATGGATTGAAATAATTCAGTGTTGTATAAATAAACCTTATTTTTTGGATTTTTCTCTAATTCAGCACGTTGTTCAGAAGATATATTTTTAAAATAAACATCTTTCCCCTGCACTTTAATTGTATTTCCGTCTTTATCTTTCTGTGACTGGAATTGATTGTCATAAACAGGAACTTCTTTGTCCTCATAACTTTTACCATCTACCATATAGATATTCTCTAAAGGTTTTTCTATGGCTGCGGGAACACTTCGATCGGTATAATAATTCGCCCATCTTGTTAAAGCGGTTCCGTTCTGTTTAAAAACTGCCCAGAAAAACATACTGATCATAAAAACAGATAATAATGCTCCGATAGCCGTTTTTTCTTCCGGTTTTGCTTTAAAATAAAGTGATCCATAAAAATAGATGACAGGAATACATGCAAAAATAAATGCATCGGTGCTATCGCTTCCAAATATATTACCCGGAATAAACCATCCGATGGCTCCGGCAATAATAGCCGGTAAAAAAACCTTTATTAAGATTTCCGAAAGCTTAGTATCTCCTTCCTGAACTGGTTTCATCTGAGCTGCGTGGATATAGTGCTTCCTCCCAATGGTAAAAATAACCATACCGATAAGCATTCCTACTCCGGCCGTAATGAAAGCTTCACCCCAACCAAATTTGTTACGCATGAAAGCAGCAATAATATTGCAGATAAATGCTCCTATGTTGATCCCCATATAGAAAATATTGTAACCAGAGTCCTTATTGGCTTTATAAGGTTCTTCAGAATACAGATTTCCGAGAAGGGTAGAAATGGTTGGTTTAAAAAAACCGTTTCCGATGATAATAAGTGCCAGAGAAGTGTAGAATAAAGGGAGATCCTTGAAAACACCCATTCCTATATATCCAGCAGCCATCAGAATTCCTCCCAGATAAATAGATTTGATATATCCCAAAACCCTGTCTGCCAAGAAACCTCCAATAAACGGGGTTAGATAGGTAAGTGCAATATAGGTCCCGAAAATATCGTCAGCGGTTTTGTCCGGTAATCCCAGACCTCCTTTTAAACCGGTAGGTTCAATAACATACAAAACAAAAATTCCGAGAATCAAGTAGTACCCGAACCTTTCCCACATTTCGGTAAAAAATAGAAAAGGCAGGCCTTTAGGATGTTTAGTCTTCATCTATACAAATTTCAAATTTCCCAAAAATAAGTTTTTAATTTTAATTGATAAAATAAATTACTCTTTAGAAAAACGATAAATGAAATGAATATTAAAAAACCTTCTAACGTAAATCAGAAGGTTTAATAAATATTTTTAACGATGGATTATAAATTATTAAGGATAAAATCCGTCATTTTTTGATAGAGCTGAGGTCTTGTTTGTCCGCCATTAATTCCGTGGTTTTTATCAGGATATGCCATGAAATCAAATTGCTTTTTGTTTTGGATCAAGGCCTCCGAGAATTCCATAGAATTCTGAAAATGTACATTATCATCGGCAGTACCATGGATTAGTAGAAGTTTACCTTTGAGCAGTTTAGAGTATTCTGTTGGAGAATTTTTATCATAACCGTCAGCATTTTCCTGTGGAGTTCTCATGAATCTTTCCGTATAAACAGAATCATAATACCTCCAGTTGGTAACCGGAGCAACAGCAATTCCTGCTTTGAAGACGTCGGCTCCTTTTGTCATAGCCAAACTTGTCATATATCCACCAAAGCTCCATCCGAACATTCCGATTCTGCTTTTATCAATATAAGATTGATTTCCAAACCATTTCGCAGCGGTAATCTGGTCTTCAATTTCATATTTTCCGAGATTCATATATGTTACCTTTTTATATTGAGCTCCCTTGTAACCAGTACCACGTCCGTCTACACACGCTACAATATATCCTTTCTGAACCAAATGATTGAACCACAAAGTATTTCCTTGATCCCAAGAATTAGAAACCTGCTGAGAACCGGGCCCGGAGTATTGGAACATAAATAAAGGATATTTTTTATTCGGATCAAAGTTTTTAGGTTTTATGATCCATGCATTCATCTGATCACCTGCATTATTTGGAATGGTAATGAATTCCTTCACGGCAAAATTATCTGCTTGTAATTTTTGAAGCTGATCATTATTGTTCTGAAGCTCTTTTACTATTTTACCATTGCCGTCCTTAAGTACAAAAGTATAAGGCTTTGAAACAGAGGAGGAGGTTTCAATGAAATAATTATAGTTTTTGCTGAAATTAGCAGAGTTATTTCCTTCTGTATTGGAGATCAGCTGTGATTTCCCATTCTCAATATTGATTTTGGATACTACCTTGTTAATACTTCCTTTTTCAGTGGTCTGAACATAGATTTCTTTAGATTTTGGATTGTAGCCATAATAATCAGTTACCTCCCAGTTTCCTTTTGTAACCTGCTTCTTCAGTTTACCATCTTTGTCATACCAATATAGATGACGGTGCCCGTCTCTTTCTGATCCCCAAAGGAAAGAATCATCCTCCAGGAATTCCAATGTTGGACTGTCCGTATCAATCCACTTATCATCTGTTTCTGTAAATAATTTTTGAACAGCACCGGTTTTTGTATTAACTTTTAAAACATCAGAAGCGTTTTGTATTCTTTCTGAAGTAATCAAAACCATTTCGTCAGGTTTTGCTGTCTGAAATACATTGGGGATATAATAATTCTTGAAGGATCCAAGATTTAATGGCATTGTTTTTCCTGAATCAAGACGGTATAATTGAGCTGATACAACAGAATTCTTTTCTCCGGCTTTTGGATATTTATAACGCATTTCTGTCGGATAAAGAGTTTTACCATAAATAGGAATATAAATTTCCGGAACCTGGCTTTCATCTGATTTTATGAAAACAATGGCATCCGAATTTTTGGTCCATTCATACTGTCTTGCATGTCCGAATTCTTCTTCATATACCCAGTCAGCAAGTCCATTGATAATTGAGTTTTTCTTTCCGTCCGTCGTTATCTGAGTGATCTTTCCGGAATTCAGATCCTGAAAAAACAGGTTATTGTCTGCAATAAATGCCAGTTTAGATGCATCCGGTGAAAACCTGGGCTCCTGAACGGGTTTCCCTTCATTAACAGAAATGATTTTCCCTGATTTAAGGTCTTTAACTTCAAATTTCCCTAAAAACGAATGTCTATAAATAGGCTGTCTTTCTTTAAGCAAAAGAATTTTGGATTCATCATCGGAAAACTCATAGCTTTCAAACTGCCCGTCTACTATATTACCTTCTTTTTGAGAATTTTTATAAGAATATTTTGCGATACCGCCTTGCTCAATAACCAAGTAGTTTTCTCCGTTTTTCATGGAAGTAATTCCGGCAATGCCTTTCCCACGGTAATATCCTGAATATATTTTATCTAATGTGATTTCTTGTGCAGATAGATTTTGAAGAGCTATGGCAACACCAAGACTTAATAGGATTTTTTTCATTTCTAATTTTAAACAGATTCAAAGATAATAATTTTATCAAACGCACAAAAAAGCTTTTTAATATAAGGCTTTGGCAAAAAAATTGAATGTATTATTACAAATCAAGCTAAAATAATAATTATGGAAACGAATGCATTCAATCAGAAATTAAATCGTTACGTTTTGAATGATCAAATAGTGTATACGGGTTTTTCGAGCTTTAAAGATGCTGAAGCATGTGCACAGAAAAAGGGCGGAACTTTAGTGGAAGTAAGCTTTAAAGATGGAAATGATAATCCGCAGATTTCAGATGAAGCAGGGCTTATTGAAAAAAAAATTACATTATTATGTATATGCAGGTGATGAATATAAATTTATCCATTCCTCAGATCCGGGATTCAGAAAATACGCAGACGATCTGCAGAAAATAAAAGCTAAGATGCGTCAGGATGCTCCTGACGAAAGATATTTAGCTAATTTTGAAATTGAAAATGCAGAAGATCCGATTATTGTGATCAAAAATGATCGTTTAGAATCGGTTACTTCAAGAGAGCGTTCAAAATATTTGAAACACGCTGAAGTTTATGAAATAGGGGTATCCCTGCCAAAATCTTAAAAAAAATAGCATCATGAGCAAGACAAAATATTCAGATAAAGCTCAGGAAAAAGTAGGAAAAGTAATGCACGAATTCAAAGAGGGTAAATTAAAATCTTCTTCTGGAAAAAAAAGTGACAAGTAAGAAACAAGCTGTTGCAATCGGAATTTCTGAGGCAAGAGAGAAAGGCTTGAAAGTGCCTAAAAAGAAAAAAGACTAACTTAAAATAAAAGCTGCCGGAGAATTCTCCGGCAGCTTTTATTTATAATATTGACCTAAAAATTATAAGGGTCTCAATTTTTTAAATTTCTCAATTCAGCAATTTTATCCTAATAATTATACAGCATGCTATAGTATTCATCAGCCATTCTATCGCTGTTAAACTGATGCTTAACATCGTCCATGGCATTGTACTGTATTTTCCTCCAGCTGTCTGCATTATCGTAGTAGGTTGGGAGGATCTGGTTTTCCAGGATTTCATATAACTGGTTTAAATCATAGTTGTCCTGTTCGTAGATGCTCATATTCAGGTAATCTGCTTTTTGAACGACAAAAGAGTTTTGCCCGTGTCTTGCAAACTCAGGAATCCAGCCGTCATCTGTCGAAAGATTTACAGAACCATTCATAGCTGCAGTCATTCCTGAAGTTCCTGAAGCTTCTCTTGGAACCCTGGGATTATTCAGCCATAGGTCTGAACCCTGTTTTAGTGATTTGCTTAAAGAAAGCTCATAACCTGTAAGGACAGCCATGTTTTTATGATTTTTACTTTCTTCTACCAGTGTATTGAACGTAGAAATGGCAGAATAATCCATTGGATAGGGTTTCCCTGCCCAAATTATCTGAACAGGATGTTCAGGATTATTCAATAACTTGTAAAATCTGTCCTTATCGTGCAAAAGCAGATCAGCACGTTTATAACCGGCAAATCTCCTTGCCCAGACTATAGTAAAAATGTTTGGATTGAAAAGATTTCCTGTTTGATCGGCAACGATTTTAAAGAGTCTCTTTTTTAAATATTTTTTACGGTAATCAAATGCCTGATCGTCTCTTTCATCTTTGGAGTTGTAGAGGCGCTTATCTGCCCAGTATTTAAATTCCTGGGCGTTGGTGATTGATTTGATTTCGCAAATTCCGGGATATTTACTCCACATTGCTCTGGAAACCACACCGTGAAGTTGTGAAACACCATTGGCAACTTTAGCCATTTTTAATGCACAAAGAGAATGATTGAAACGTTCATCATCTACTCCTTCTATGCTTTTGGCTTCTTCCATACTAAAGCCTGAAAAATAAGACATGTCATAACATAATTTCAGATTATGTTTTTCATTTCCCGCTTCTTCAGGAGTGTGCGTTGTGAAAACAAGTTTCTCTTTTACTTTGCTTAAATCTCCATTGTATTTTCTTAATAAATAAAATGCAGCGGGTAGGGCATGTGCTTCATTCAGATGATAAATATCTCTTTCCAGATTCATTTCGTCCAGTAATTGGGCACCTCCTTTTCCCAGTAATATATATTGAGCCAGCTTTGTCGATTCATTGGCATCATATAGTTTATGACAGATTGTTTTTGAAACGTGGTCATTTTCCGGTACATCTGTTGATAGAAAAAACATAGGGGCGGTATGGAAAATTTCAGGATCAAGATACCATACTTTCACCCAAACAGGAGCGCTGTGGATTTCAATTTGGAATTTTATTCCGGTATCTTCCAAAAAACTATACATTTTTTTTTGTCCATACCGGCTGTAGTGTCTGATCGTGGTTTCTTGCCTGATCATAGTAGCCGAATTTCCAGAGTATTCCTATTCCTATAAAATCCTGCTTTAAATTATAGGCACTTCTCATGTGTGAACCGGCTAAAAAGCCCAGTCCTCCGGAATATATTTTTAAAACCTGTTCAATGGCAAATTCCATTGAAAAATAGGCAACTTTTTTTGAATATTGGGGATTGGTATTAAAAGGTATTTTAAAGTTTTTAAAATCCATGTATCACAATTTTGTATTTAAAAGCCAAAGGTATTGAATATGAAAGTAAACTATACATTAATTATTTGACAATTTATTTTTAAAAATATCTGTTGAATAGTTTTTTTGCTTACCTTTAAGTGTAATTTTTTGATAATCAAAAACTTCTCAGATGAAACTTTAGGTTCCATGTTTTATTAACCATTAATAAAAAGGCAGTCATGAAAAAGGTGTTTTCCGATGAAGATTTAATCAAGAATCTAAGCTTATATTACCTGAATCGACATTTGAAAAAAAAGCCGATAGAAAAGTATCATCGTAAAATAGACGAATCTCAGCTTCATGACCGCGAAAAGTATAAGAAAAAATCAGAAATTTTACTGTTAAATTCTTTTATGCATCATTTTCCTGATGTTAAATTTGAAAACCTTACCTGTGAAAGTCCCGACTTTATCGCTAATTTAAATGATAAAAAAATTGGAATAGAACTCACTGAGGTTATCAATCATTTGGAAATGAAGAAGATAGAAAGTAATCTTAACAAGATTTTCCGTCAGGCTGAAATATTATTAGAACAAGAAGACACTACGAAATATCGTGGTGTTTATTTTTTAGAATTTCATTCGGATTTCAGGTTTGATAATCCCGAGGAACAGCAGGAAAGTATTCTTGCCATCTGTAAGAGCATAAAGAAAAACAAACCGGTAGGCTTCGTTAAAAAAAATCAGGAAGTCTTTTCATCGTAGAAATGTATTTATTACACATGAATACAGTATGAATTTATTTGATGAATTATGCTCGGATAAAATACTTGAACTGATTGAGAAAAAGAATGAAAAATTTCCTTATTACGACACTTCAGTAGACGAATGCTGGCTTGTGATCGTTTCAGATATGAATTCTATTGCATCGCGATATACCTTTATTCAGGATAAAGAACATCTGAATGAAGTCAAAAGTCCTTTTCACAAAATTTTCCATCTTGAGAATTTATGTGGTAATTTGACAAGTATAAAATAATTCTTCAATAGATGTGTTTTTGTTTAATAATTACATATTTTTAATATTTATTGTTAATGATTTTTGTTGTTTTATAAATTTTAATGAAATAATAAGTATATTTGATATATCTGTTGTGTATTGATTTAATTATTGATTAATTTCTAACAAAAGCATGTATTCATGAGGAAAAATTTACTTATTATTTTTTTATTGATCTCACAAATCCTCTTTTCCCAGGCAGATTGTTCATCTGCATTATCGGTTTGTGGAAATTCAAGCATTACATATTCTCCCACAGGAATTGGAGCTGTAAATGAAAATTTAGGAGGGTGCTTAATAACAGGCGAACACAATTCAATTTGGTATAAACTTACTATTGCCACTGGCGGAACGCTTACTTTTGATTTGGTGCCCAATGATCCGGATGCGGATTATGATTGGGCTATTTATGGTCCTAATGTAGCTTGCGGAAGTTTAGGATCTCCTATACGCTGTAATGCTGCAACTGTGATTGGTGTAGGTCCGTCTACAGGATTAAATATGACAAGTACCATTGTAGATGCGCCTGGTGGATCACTGACTCCTTATTGTAAATATTTAGATGTTTTGCCAGGTCAGACTTATTATTTGTATATAGATAACTGGGTGGGTGCTGCCAGTACTACAATGGCTCCGTTTTCTTTAACCTGGGGAGGTACTGCTGCTTTGGCGTCTCCTTTCACGGACCCTGCAATACAGCCACATCCATTTGTCCCTCCGGGGGTTCCTGCGGCTAATCCTGCTGACCCACGTGAAGTTATTATATGTAATAGTCCGGCTGTTTTTGATTTCAGTACTTTGACTGCAGGCATTCTTAATGCGAACCCTAATTTCCAGATAACGTACCATACTTCACAAAATGATGCCCTTTCTGGTGCAAGCCCGATTTTAACTCCTATTATCGTTAATACAACAACAACTTATTATTTCAGTATACATTATCAGGATCCTGCGAATCCCAACAATCCAATCAATTCATGCAGGCAGGTGGGTGCCTTTAAATTTAAGCTGGGAAATATAACAGGGAATAACGTTTCTTTATTTGCCTGCAACAATAATAATGCGGGTACGGCAGCATTTGATCTTACAACTGCTGCTGTTTTTGGTGATCCTACAGCAGTTAAAAAATATTATCCGTCTTTAAACGATCTTAATGCAGGTACTAATGAAATTCTGAATCCTTCTGCATATGTATCTGCTGAAGCAACAGTATATGTAAAAATAATTTCCCAGCTGGGATGTATTGGAACAGGGATGATTTATCTTAAGTTTTATCCTGTGGTGGTTGTAAATGATGCTATTTTGAGATCATGTTTTATTGAAGGCGCCTCCTCTACAGCGTCTTTTAATCTTACCGCCGCATCGGTTACTATACAGGCACCCGTAACCAAGAAATATTATCCTTCACTTACTGACGCGGTGAATGGAACAAATGAAATCGCAACACCGTCTGCGTACATCGCTTCTAATGGTGTGGTATACATAAAAGTATTCAATTCAAATAATTGTTTTGCCGTCGCAAAAGTTACTCTAGCTGTGCTCCCACCGGTAAAATCGACAGTCCTTACTGATAAAACCATCTGTATGGAGGATACTACCACATTGGATGCCGGTCCCGGCTTCGATTCATACCTCTGGAGTACAGGAGCTACAACCCAGGCGATCACAAACGTAAGCGTAGGGACTTATTGGGTAAAACTAAAAACTGGAGAATGCATCACAACTCAGGAGGTAAAAGTGTATGCAAGTGAGCAGCCGGTAATATCCAATATAGATATTTCGACCAACACCATTACAGTTACGGTTAACGGAGGAACACCTCCTTATCAATATTCATTAGATAATATCAACTGGCAGACTTCTAATGTATTTAGCAATGTACCGAGAGGAGATAGCCAGGTTTATGTAAAGGATTCTTATGACTGTGATCCAATTGATATTACTGTGGTGGTACCGAACCTGATCAATGTAATTACACCGAATAATGATGGAATTAATGATGTAATTGATTATTCAGCGCTGGCTAACAAACAAAATTTAATATTGAGTATCTTCGACAGGTATGGTAATAAGGTTCACCAGGCCGACAAAACAAATGGATATAAATGGGATGGTACTACCAATGGCAGTAAAAAGGTTCCTACAGGGACATATTGGTACTCTGTAACCTGGAACGAAAATGATAAGAAAAATACACCGGTTAAATTCTCAAGCTGGATACTGGTGAAAAACAGGGATTAATATTTGATAATCATAAAAAAACCATCCTAAAAAGATGGTTTTTCTTTCAATATTTTTAAATTTAATGAATGAAAGAATTATTTATCAAACGATTTAGTTATTATAAATCTCTTGGAGACAGGGCTTTTGAACAACTGTCAGAAGAGCAGCTATTCTGGCAGTTTAATAACGAGAGCAATTCTATTGCAGTAATTGTAAAGCATGTTGCAGGAAATATGATTTCACGATGGACGAATTTTTTAACAGAAGATGGGGAAAAGGAATATAGAAACCGCGATGAAGAATTTGTCAATGCATTTAAAACAAAGGAGGAGGTTATCAATTTCTGGGAAAAAGGCTGGAGTTGTTTATTGAATGCATTAGATCAGATCACTGATGAAAACCTGTATGCTACGATTTATATTAGAGGAGAAGGGCATACGGTTTTAGATGCTGTTTTTCGTCAGCTGGCCCATTATCCCTATCATATCGGGCAGATCGTTTATATTGCTAAAATGATAAAAAATGATGATTGGAAAACGCTTTCGATTCCAAGAAATAAATCTCAGGAGTTCAACATGGAAATGAAAAATAAATGGAATGATACTGAATTTAAAGGTAATTCCTCATCTGTTTGTTTTGAAAATAACCCGGAAGTCAGAGACGATTACAAACAATAGACCGAATCAATTTAGAGTCTTTATTTAAATTACTATCTTTGCACTCATAAAATTCAGGACTGATAAAAATGTCAAATTTTCATAAAACCGCCGCATTTCATACCCTTGGCTGCAAATTAAATTTTGCGGAAACATCTACTATTGCTCGTCAATTAACAGATGCCGGATATGATAAGGTAGGTTTTGATGATAAGGCTGATGTTTATGTGATCAATACCTGTTCCGTTACTGAAAATGCAGACCGTGAGTGTAAACTTCATGTAAAAAGAGCAATGAAAGCGAATCCAGAAGGACTGGTTGTTATTGTTGGTTGCTATGCTCAGCTCAAGCCTGAAGAAATTTCACAAATTAATGGAGTTGATTTGGTATTAGGTGCCAAAGAAAAGTTCAATATCCTGAGTTATCTTGACGATTTAGAAAAATCTGAAAGTGAGGGAATTGTTCATTCCTGTGAGATTGAAGAAACCGACTTTTTTATAGGAAGCTACTCAATCGGTGACAGAACAAGAGCCTTTTTGAAAGTTCAGGACGGTTGCGATTATAAATGTACCTATTGTACCATTCCTTTAGCAAGAGGGATTTCTAGATCAGATACGATCGAAAGTGTTCTTAATAATGCTAAAGAAATTGCAGCAAGAGATATCAAAGAAATTGTCCTTACCGGAGTGAATATTGGGGATTATGGAAAAGGTGAATTCGGGAATAAAAGACATGAGCATACTTTTCTGGATCTGATTTCTGAGCTTGATCAGGTAGATGGGATCGAGAGAATACGTATTTCGTCTATTGAACCTAATCTTCTGAAAGATGAGAGCATTGAACTGGTTTCCAGAAGCAGAAGCTTTGTTCCTCATTTTCATATTCCTTTACAATCCGGATGCGATGATCTGTTGAAAAAAATGAAGCGACGTTATTTAACAAAGCTTTACCGGGATAGAGTGAATAAAATTCGTGAAGTTATGCCTCATGCGGCTATTGGTGTTGATGTGATTGTTGGATTCCCTGGAGAAACTGAAGAAAAGTTCATGGAAACCTATAACTTCCTTAATGATCTTCCCATCAGTTATCTTCATGTTTTCACTTATTCTGAAAGAGAAAATACCGAAGCAGCAGATATGGAAGGGGTTGTTCCCATCCCTGAAAGAAAAAAAACGCAACAAAATGTTGCGGATCCTTTCGGAAAAGAAAAAAATGTCATTTTATCAAACTCAGCTAGGAAAAACACTTCCGGTCCTTTGGGAGCATGAAAATAAAGATGGCAAGATGTATGGTTTCACTGAAAACTACGTAAGAGTCCAAAAAGATTTTGACCAGGCATCGATTAACCAGATTGAATTTTTAAAACTTGAAAAAATAGAAGCTGACGGTACGGTTTCAGTACTTAATTCTTTTGAGAGCTTTTTAGAAAAGGTATAGCCTTTTTATCTCCTTTCTTATTCATATTATTACAGACTTCTCATCATTATTGATGAGGATAGAAAGCAAATTGTCATTACCAAAATTCAAAGAGGATTTCGTATCTTATAGATTTCGAAAGTGCATTGGACGGCACGATTTTGCTGATTTGTCTTAAGATATAAATTTCATGCTCCTATTGAAAACTGAAAAAAACAAAAAATACAATAATTTGAACCGTTTTTAATGGAGCTGAATGCGGGAAAGTATTCTGTATTTTTTTAACTTTGATAAAATTCAAAAACGATATGAGAGATAAATTTTTGCTTTGGGGTGCTATAATTTTAGTTGTAGCCTGGGCTATCGCTTTCTTGATAAAAGCGGATTGGTGGATTCCTATTTTACTTACTATTATTTATGCTGTTGGAGTTTATAATGTTACACAATCAAAGCATGCAATTTTAAGAAACTTTCCTGTTTTAGGATATTTCAGATACTTTTTTGAAAGCATTTCTCCTGAGATGCAACAATATTTTATTGAGAGGGAAACAGATGGGAAGCCTTTTCCCAGAAATCAGCGTTCAGCTGTTTACCGCCGTGCAAAAAACCTTAGCGACACCGTGGCATTCGGAACACAACTGGAGGTTAATCACAGAAAATATGAAGGGATTAAGCATTCTATATATGCTAAATCGCCATCCGAAGAATTACCAAGAGTATGGGTAGGAGGGGAACAGTGTACGCAACCTTACCATGCGTCGTTATTTAATATTTCAGCGATGAGTTTTGGAGCATTAAGTGACAGGGCACAGATTTCACTGAACAGGGGTGCGAAAAAAGGTAATTTTTATCATAATACAGGGGAAGGAGGTATTTCCCCACATCACCTGGAAGGAGGTGATTTATGCTGGCAAATAGGGACAGGATATTTTGGATGCAGGGATGAAGAAGGAAAGTTTAATCCGGATCTCTTTATAAAGTATTCTACATTGCCTAATGTGAAAATGATTGAGATTAAATTATCTCAGGGGGCAAAGCCGGGACATGGGGGAGTTTTGCCGGGAGTAAAAAATACACCTGAAATTGCAAAGATTCGTCACGTAACACCAGGAGTAACCGTGATTTCGCCACCATCGCACTCTGCTTTTTCCAATGCAGCAGGTTTATTGAGATTTGTACAGCAACTAAGAGAACTTTCCGGAGGAAAGCCTGTAGGGTTTAAGCTTTGTATAGGAGATACAAAGGAATTTGAAGACATCTGTGTTCAGATGAATGTGTTAAAAATATATCCGGACTTTATTACCATAGATGGAGCCGAAGGAGGTACGGGTGCAGCACCACCGGAATTTTCAGATGGCGTAGGAATGCCTTTGGAACCGGCGTTGATTTTTGTAAATAAAACACTTAACAATTATAATGTTAGAAAAAAGCTAAGGGTCATTGCCAGTGGTAAAGTACTGACAAGCCTTGATATTTTAAGAGCGGTAGCCATGGGAGCTGACATGTGCAATAATGCCAGAGGATTTATGTTCTCACTGGGATGTATACAGGCGCTCAGATGTAATACAAACAATTGCCCTACAGGTGTTGCTACGCAGGATAAGATGCTGATCAAGGGACTGGATGTTACAGATAAAAGTGAAAGAGTATATCATTTTCATAAAAATACCCTTCATACGTGTAATGAATTGATTGCTGCAGCAGGACGTAGTTCTTATGAAGAAGTAGATGCATCCATGTTTATGAGGGGAGATGAATTCGATCATCTTGCGGATCTTTATTTTCCGGATATTTTAGGAAATGTAAGACAGAAAACAAGAATGTAGATAAATAAAAAGCGCTTCAGAATAACTGAAGCGCTTTTTTATTTAATGTTTAACTTTTACTTATTCATTTGCAGGTCTATCTGATGTTCCATACACCTGGAAATTAAATACAAATGTTCTGTTTTGAAGAGAATATCCAGTGTAGTTATAATGGGCCTCTCTTCCAAAAGCAGCTCTGGAAGGAACAATAATTACTCCCTGCAGATTATAAGGAGCCCCATCCGTTAAAGCAGGTGATGCTGCTTTGAAAAACTTCAACCCTTCCTGAAATCCTTCAATTTCGTAGTATTTTCTCTCTCTTGCTACTGCAGGAAGGTTTTTATCATTTATAACTGCTTGCTTTACATAATACCACATAGGATCCGAAAGGGGAGATCCGGTTCCGTTTACTGTATTGACAAGGCTTGGGGAAACTGAAGATGCTACAAGTGCTACTGTTCCGTCTGTATTGGTCGCCAGATAATAATTTGCTCTTACCATCATCCTAAGAACATCGGTAGCGCCTATTGTTTTTGACGGAGAAGGCTGTGCACCTGCTCTTACGATGTACACAACTCCTGAAGGGAGTTTTACAGGATTTAATTCTGCTAGCTTCTTCTCATGGTCATCAATGGTATCAGTAGCACTGAAAGCTTTTATATTTCCTTGGGTATCAAGATAGTTGTCGTTCAGGAACTTTTGGATAGCCTGATCATCATAGGTATTTCTTACTGCTACATCATCGGGCTCAACAAATGTTTGTGCCTCATCATCTTTTTTACAAGCAGAAAAACAAAGAGATCCTGCAAGGATATATAAAAATATTTTTTTCATTTCAAAAACTTTAATTACTTTACAAATAATATAACGGCAAAAGTATAAAAAATTATGAGAATAGATAAATTTTTATGGAGCATTCGTTTTTATAAAACGAGAACTGTTGCAACTGAGGAGATTAAGAAGAACAGAGTTTCCATTGGAGATACTGTTGTAAAGTCTTCAAAAGAGGTAAAAGAAGGAGATGTAATAAAAATCCGTAAAAATCAGATTGATTATAAGATTAAAGTAATCCAGATCCCGAAAAGCAGGATAGGAGCTAAACTGGTATCTCTTCATATCAAAGATGTAACAGACAAAGAGCAATACGAATTGCTTAAAATGCGTAAAATGACCCAGGACTATTACAGAAGCAGAGGAGAAGGAAGGCCAACTAAAAAGGATAGACGGGACATGGATGGATATGTAGAAAATGATATTGCATCAGATTTTACGGATTGGGACGACTTTTTCGGTGAAAGTGAAGACGACGGAATGGAAAATGAGGTTGAAGAGAAATCATAAATAGAGCTTCTCGATAATCTCATCAACGATAGCTTCAGGTTCTCTGGAGTCTGTAGTCACACTAATCATAGCCTTGCTATAGAATTCATTTCTTTCAAATAAATGCTTAGCAATAAACTCAGGAAGGTTTTCATCAGAAATATTAGCGATTAATGGTCTTTTTTCTTTCTGTTTTGAAAGCCTTTCTGCTAAAGTACCAACGGAAGCTCTCAGAAAAATGCTCTTAGAATTATTATTAATGATCTCCATATTATTGTAATAAACAGGAGTTCCACCGCCGAGGCTTAAAATGAGATTTTCTTCGGTAGCGAGTATTTCTTCCAAAGTTTCTCTTTCCAGCTTTCTAAAGTAGATTTCACCCTTTTTTTCGAAAATTTCCGGAATAGTTAATTTATTTCGTCTGGAAATCTCTTTATCGAGGTCAATTAATTTAAAATTTATTTTTTCGCTTAAAATTTTGGAAATGTGTGATTTGCCACAACCCATGTATCCGACTAGTGAAATTATCATGAAATATTTTTAAACAAATTTGCGAAAAAGTTTTGAGAAATTAAAAAAAGTTATATCTTTGCACCACTTAAAACAAGGGACATTACTTAAATGAAAGTTGTTTAAAATAAGTGGCCGACTCGGTAGCTCAGCTGGTAGAGCAATACACTTTTAATGTATGGGTCCTGGGTTCGAATCCCAGCCGGGTCACTAGCAAAAATATTACTAAATTTTGTAATTTTTTTGCCTGCGTGGTGAAATTGGTAGACACGCCATCTTGAGGGGGTGGTTTCCTAAGGATGTGCTGGTTCGAGTCCAGTCGCAGGCACTGCAAAGAAAAGTAAATTTTAAGTTGCATATTGATTTAAAATTTGTAAATTAGAATTACGACCGACTCGGTAGCTCAGCTGGTAGAGCAATACACTTTTAATGTATGGGTCCTGGGTTCGAATCCCAGCCGGGTCACAAGTTTACTGAAAAGTAAATTTTTTTCATATTAATATTTTGTGATTTGGTGTTCAAAGGCTTCCTTCAGGAGGCCTTTGATTTTTTGTATATGAGCAGGTGAACAAAAAAAACTTCGATTAAGGAATCAAAGTTTACATTTTTGTATTGCGAAATTATCAGGAGATTGTGTTAATCCAAATGCATATTATCAATTAGTCTTACACCGTCTACCACAACAACTATAAAAGCTCTGTAGGATTTATCTCTATAAAAGAAGTCTGTTTCTTTTAATGAGTTTTCATCTGCGATCATAAAGTACTCAAGCTTCATACCATGCTGATGATCGAAAATATCAACAACTCTTTCTTTAATTTCAGGAACGGTGATTACTCTGAACCAATCATTGACCTTTTTTAATGTTTCATAAATAATTTTTGAAGCTTCCCTACGATCTTCATGCAGTCTTTGGTTTCTTGAACTTAAAGCGAGACCGTTATCTGCCCTGTAAATAGGAACTCCTGTAATTTTTATAGGAAGATGCTTTTTCTCAACCAATTTTTTAATAATAGCAAGTTGCTGGAAATCTTTTTCTCCAAAATAAGCATTGTCAGGTTGTATTTGCCTGAAAAGCTCTTCTACTACCGTTCCTACACCATCAAAATGGCCAGGTCTGGATTTTCCTTCCATTTCATTTTCCAGGCCGTCAAAATCATAATGATGACTTTCAGCTTTTTCAGGGTAGATATCTGTAATTTCAGGAATATAAACGGCGTCAACTAATCCGGAATTTTCTAAAATAAGTATATCCCGGTTCACATCCCGTGGATATTTTGCAAGATCATCAGGGTTATTGAATTGGGTAGGATTAACAAAAATTGAAGAAATCACAAGATCATTTTCATTCCTTGCTACTTCATAAAGAGAAAGATGTCCATTGTGAAGAGCTCCCATTGTAGGTGCAAATCCTATTCTTTTTCCCATTTCTTTCTGTCTTTCAATGAAATCCTGAAGTGTTTTTTTATTTTTTAAAACTTCCATAATTAATTTTAATAGCAATTCAAAAATACTAAAATATCAGATAATAAACTGCGTTTTTGATAATTTGAAAAAGGTAATTTTCGTAAAAAAATGTTAATTAAAATAATGTTGGATGTTTTTTTGTAATTTTGCACATTAAAGCATTTTTACAAAAAATTAGATAGAAATTTATGCCGAATCAAAAAATACTGTACATTACTACAGAAATGTATCCATATCAGGAAGATACAAACATGGCTACTGTGGTAAACAAAATGGCGCTTAAAATGCACAATGAAGGCAATGATGTAAGAGTTTTTATGCCAAGATTTGGACAAATAAGTGAAAGGAAATTCCAACTCCATGAAGTTATCCGTCTCTCAGGAATGAACATTATCATTAATGACCTGGACCAACCTCTAATCATTAAAGTGGCATCTCTTCCGGGGGAAAGACTTCAGGTCTATTTTATAGATAATGAAGAATACTTCAAAAGAAAACAATATTACTATGAAGATGATGGTAGCCCTTTTGAAGATAACGACGAAAGAGCGATATTTTTTGCAAGAGGAGTAATTGAGACTATTAAAAAGCTGAACTGGGTTCCGGATATCATTCATTTGAATGGTTGGATGGCCTCTTTTGTTCCTATTTATCTTAAAACTTACTACAAATCCGATACGTATTTTAAAGACGCTAAGATTGTTCTTTCATTATATAATGAAAAAGACGCCCCTCTTAACGATAAAATCGGAGAAAAACTAGAATTCGATAATATTTCGGGACTAAAAGCGTTAGATAAACCAAGCTTTCAAAGTTTTGTCATTGAAAGCATGAATTATGTAGACGGGGTTGTAAAAGGAGATGAATTCCTGGATGGAGACCTGGATAAGGCATTCAATGAAACATCTACAACCAAATCAGAGTATCTAGATGTAGATTCCATAAACAAACTTTATTAAAAAGACATTTAATGACTCGTACTATTAAAAGAACTTTTGCCATACTTTCTCTGGCAATTTTCGGCAGTGTGTTACTTTATAATTGTGAGCCGGATCCGGATTCTTTGGGAGAACAATTATTTTTAGATGGAGCCGCTCAGGGAGATGAAACTTCCTACAACGTTATTGCTTTTAACATCCTTAATAATGATTCCATTAAAAGTGACGCTACTCAATTAGGATCAGCAGTTTTAGGTGCTTTTAATGAAGACCAGTTTGGAATGCAAAAGGCGTCTTACATTACACAGCTGAGATTATCTACTTATAATCCTGATTTCGGGGCCAATGCAAAAGTAGATTCAGTGGTTCTTGTAATCAAACCTACCTATGCATCAGATTCACTTACAACAACAACGGATGAAAATTATGTGTATCCGGATGGAAATGTGGCTGCAAAAAAAGAAGTTAAAACATATCCTATTAACAAATACGGAAAAACGAAAAAGACATTCCATATTGATGTCAATGAAGTTACGGATTTCTTAGGAGCAGCAACGGATAGTGTAAAATCAAATGCTGATTTTGCCTATAATGCAACTGTACTGGGAACAAAAGAGTTTAAAGGGACAATTAACACTGTGACCATTACTAAAGATTCTGACAACAGTACGTTGTTTTCAACAACTACGCCGGCGATCAGGATTCCATTGGATAACGGTAAAACTTTATTCCAGGAAAAAATTATTGATAAGAAAGGTAAGCCGGAACTCGCTGATGCTTCTAACTTTATCAGACATTTTAAAGGGCTTAGGATTTCCGTTCAGGAAAATGACGGATATTTATTCCAGTTTTCTCCTAACGACATGGAATTGATCATGTATTATAAATATGATAAAACGGATAATGGAACAGTTACCAGACCTCAGGCAACTTATTCATTTGCTTTAGGAGCAGGGAATACACATGTTGGAAAATATCAATATGATAGATCGAATTCTGCATTGGCGACTGCCATTAATTTAAATATGGTAGGAAATCGTGTAGATGGTGATAAAAAGCTGTATGCGCAAGGAATGGGAGGACCTTCTATCGGGGTGAAAATTCCGGATTCAGAAATCCAGAAATTAAAAACTCTATATCAGAATAATAAGGCTGCCATTATTAGTGCTAAAATCAGAATATATACAGATGCTTCTACATGGAATAATAGTTATGTAAAACCAAGTCTGTTCACTTTCTTGCAAAAGGATAGAAAAGAAAGCTCTATAACACCACCTTATATAACTACTACTGCATTTACTAGTGATGTATTGACTCTTGCGGGATCTCCAAATTACTCAATATATAAGGTCTTTGATTTAGATAAAAATCCTACTCCTGCTCATTACGACTTTATTGTTACAAAATCAGTAAAAGATTTAGTAGAAGGAAAACCAGGCGATTATGCATCAAATAATACTAATAAGTATTATAGAATCGATATTGGAGGTTTCTTATCTAATTCAGATAACACGGGTCTTGCTGGGGCTAAATATACTTCAAGATCATACACAAGAGATAGAGCTGTTTTTGTCGGTTCTGCTGATTCTACTAATGATAAAAGAGTTCAGTTAATCGTTACTTACGGAACAAAATAAATTAAAACATACACCAAATAAAATAAATTATGTGCGGAATAGTTGGATATACAGGCTTTCAGGATGCCTATGATGTAGTTATTAATGGTCTTAGAAGACTAGAATACAGGGGATACGACAGTGCGGGAATTGTTTTGGAAAATGCAAACAATTCATTTGAAGTTGAAAAAACAAAAGGAAAGGTAGATGATCTTGTTAATATTTCAGCTCAATTAAAAGGTACTGCGAAAATTGGGATGGGACACACACGTTGGGCAACTCATGGGGTTCCAAGTGACAGAAACTCTCACCCGCATTTATCTAATAATAATAAAATTGCAATCATTCATAATGGAATCATTGAAAACTATGATACCATTAAAAAAATGCTTGCTGATAAAGGATTTACTTTCAAGTCTGAAACAGATACTGAAGTTTTAGTGAATCTTATCCAGTATTTTATGGATATAAATGTAGCAACAGATTTTCCAACTGCGGTAAGATATGCACTTAACGAGGTTTACGGAGCTTATGCTATTACTGTAATGCACGAGGATTACCCGGGTGTTTTGGTAGTAGGAAGATTAGGTTCTCCTTTAGCAATTGGTATTGGAGATAAAGAATATTTTATTGCATCTGATGCCTCGCCTTTTGTAGAGTTTACAAAAGAAGCAATCTATCTTGAAGAAGGACATATGGCTACAATTTCTTTGGAAGGAGGAGTGGATATCAGAACAATCAATGAAAACTCAAGAATAGAGCCGGAAATCCAGCAATTAAAATTAAGCCTTGAGCAGATCGAAAAAGGTGGATATGAGCACTTCATGCTTAAAGAGATTTTTGAGCAACCAAAATCGATCCACGATACAATGAGAGGTAGATTACTTGTGGATGAAGGAATCATCAAGATGGCAGGAATCTGGGATCATGTTGAGAAATTTAAAAATGCCAACAGAATTATCATCATAGCTTGTGGTACTTCATGGCATGCAGGTTTGATTGGTGAATATCTTATAGAAGAATATGCAAGAATCCCTGTTGAAGTGGAATATGCATCAGAATTCAGATATAGAAACCCGATTATTACAGATAAAGATGTTGTAATTGCGATTTCCCAATCGGGAGAAACTGCCGATACAATGGCGGCTTTAAAACTGGCAAAAGAAAAAGGAGCATTTATATATGGTATATGTAATGTAGTGGATTCATCTATTGCAAGAATTACGGATGCCGGTTCTTATACACATGCCGGACCAGAGATCGGAGTAGCTTCTACAAAGGCGTTTACTGCCCAGCTTACGATCCTTACACTTATTGCATTCAAGCTAGGAAAGCATAATGGTAACCTTGGAAATGCTGAATTCATGAGTCTCATTTCAGAGCTTGATGCAATTCCTAAGAAAATTGAAGAAGTTTTGAGTTCAACACATGAGTTGACTCAGAGTATTGCTAAAGATTTCGTAGGGGTTCATAACTTCTTGTATTTAGGTAGAGGTTATAATTATCCAGCAGCTTTAGAGGGAGCTCTTAAATTGAAAGAAATCTCTTATATCCATGCAGAAGGGTATCCTGCAGCGGAGATGAAGCACGGACCTATTGCTTTGATCGATGAGAATATGCCAATCGTTATTATTGCGCCTAAAAAAGGACACTATGATAAGATCGTAAGTAATGTTCAGGAAATTAAAGCAAGAAAAGGAAAGGTGATTGCTGTTGTTAATAAAGGGGATCAGCAGGTAAGCGAAATGGCAGACTACGTTATCGAAATTCCTGAAACTTCAGAATGCTTCTCTCCAATAGTTGCATCTGTGCCTTTACAGCTGCTTGCTTACTATATTGCAGTATATAGAGGAGCCAATGTAGATCAGCCCAGAAACCTTGCTAAGTCGGTAACTGTAGAATAAAAATACTAGGAAATAAAATAAATTTAGATTTCTCGCGTTATTTCAAAAAAAATCTTAAAAGTTTCTTAAAAAAAATTATATATTTACGGCTTAATTATAAAAATTAACATGAAAAGGATATTTCTTTTATTATTGTCTGCGTCGGTAGCGTCGGTATCTTGTTCAGGTGGTGGTAGCTCTTCTGTAGGGAAGCCAGGAACAAAAGGAGAGTTGATACCAAGAGAAAAAACTAAATCATTTGTTGCTGAAAGACCATACGGTATGGTTGCAATTCCTGCAGGATCTTTTATCGCAGGTTTAGCTGATCAGGATATCACTCATACTCCTGAGAAATCAGCACTGAAAACAGTAACTGTGTCCTCATTCTTTATGGATGAAGCAGAAACTACTAATGCAGAATACAGAGTATTCATTAACTACGTAAGAGACTCTATTGCCAGAACTCTACTTGCTGAAGCTGCCGGAGAAGGTGGTGAAGGTGGAGGAAGAGGTGCTAGCATCGGAGATTATGCATACCTTGCTAAGAAAGAAGAAAACCTTACTCCGTATCAGGAATATTTAGAAGGACAAGGAGGAAGAGAAGATGGAGGATATGATGCAAGTAAAAGACTAGATTGGAAAATCCCATTGCATTGGAATACTTCAAAATATCCTGATGTAGAATATGCGGAAGTTCTTGAGTCTTTATATTTACCAGCTTCTGCCAGAATTGGTAATGAAAGAATCCTTGATGTTAGTAAATTAAAATATAATTACCAGTGGGGAGATATGGATGCTGCTCTTGCTGACAATGAAAGAGGGGTAAACTACCTTAAAAGCAAAAGTATAGCAATCTATCCGGACACAACTGTTTGGGTAAAAGATTTCCACTTCGCCTATAACGAGCCATTATTTGAACAATATTTTTGGCATAAAGCTTATAAAGATTATCCTGTTGTTGGGGTAACCTGGGATCAGGCAAGAGCATATTGTAATTTCAGATCTAAATTGAAAACGGATTACAATGAAAGCTTAAAAAGAAAAAAACAGAGACCATTACAATTCCGTTTACCTACAGAGATCGAATGGGAATATGCTGCAAGAGGAGGTATGCAGAATGCTACTTATCCTTGGGGAGGTCCATATTTGATGGATGACAGAGGATGCTACCTGGCTAACTTTAAGCCTAAGCGTGGTAATTACATGGAAGACGATAAAAAAGGTACTTATACATATACAGCTCCAGTAAAGAAATTTAAGAAAAATGGATTTGGGTTATTTGATATGGCTGGAAACGTTTCTGAATGGACAGAATCTTCTTACAACAATTCTTCATACGGATTTTCTTCAACTCTAAACCCTTCTACTAAAGATAAATCAGATTCTAAGAAATCTGTAAGAGGAGGTTCTTGGAAAGATATAGGCGCAATGCTTATGACTGGTGCAAGAGATTGGGAAAGAAAAGATTCTGCAAGAAGTTATATTGGATTCAGAACTGTACAGGATATTCCTGAAGCTGCTGTTAAGCCAAGAAGGGTTAACAGATAATCAGATACATAATTATTTTTCAATACAATTTATTTTTAATCATTAAAAAAAACTAACTTATATGTTTAAGACTAAAGATGCTTGGATGAATTTCTTTTATTCATTCGGTGCTGCAATTGTAATCCTTGGAGCTTGGCTTAAGATTACTCACATTAACTTGGGACCAATCAGTGGTAACGTTGCTCTTACAGTAGGACTTATTACTGAAGCAATCATCTTCATTATTTTCGCTTTCGACCCTCCAAAATCAGAAGAGTCTTATGCCTGGGAAAATGTTTATCCTGAATTGTTAGATAAACATGCTAACCCGAACCCTTTACATTCTAATGTTTCTTCAAGAAATAATGCAGCTGCTCAATTTGCAGAATTAGAGAACTCTCTTTCTACAAAATTGGATAAAATGTTACAGGATGCTAAATTAGATGTTCAATTGTTTGAAAGATTAAGAACAGGAATTGATAAATTTTCAAATTCAGTGGATCAGATCAATCAGACGGTAGATGTTTCTGCTTCTACTCACAAATATAATGATCAGTTAAACATTGCCGCTCAGCACATGGAAAGCATGAACGCTTTATACGCGATGCAGTTGGAGAATGGTAAAAGACAATCTGAATTTGCCAATAAATATGTGGCAGATATGCAGAAGTCTGCTGAGCATTCAGAAAAATTCAACCAGGAGTTACAAGGTTTAACATCAAACTTAAATAATTTAAACAGAGTTTATGGTGGTATGTTAACTGCTATGAAGTCTTAATTTCCAAACCATTTCTAAATTTAATTTTTAATCCAAACAAAGAAAAAGAATGGCACAAGGAAAACAGACTCCACGTCAGAAGATGATCAACCTAATGTATTTGGTGTTCATCGCTATGATGGCCCTAAATATTGATGCGGAAATCATCAGATCTTATTATGATTCGACTAAAGCTCTTAATGAAACAAGAACTTTAACAGAAAGAAAGAATGAGAAAATTTTTGAAAAAACTCTAGAATTAAAGGCACAACAAGTGCCGGATACTTATGCTACTCCATGGGAACAGTATAAGGTTTTAAAAGCTAAAATTAATGCCTTAGTAGAAAGTGCTGAAAAAATTAAAACTAAATTAAAAACTGAATCAGAATTCTCTGATAAAGTAGATGTAAGTGAGAATTTTGCAGCTCTTAATAATAACGAAGCAACTACGCATTATTTTTTTGCTGACGGAGATGAAAATAGCCCTTCTAAAGGAGCATTGGAATTGAAGTCCAAAATTGATGAAGTAAGAAATTATATTGTAGCAACTTTCGGAAAAAACAATCAGTTAAATGATTTGATTGAAAGAGCCAATAAATCTTTAATTGCTGAATACCCTAAAGGAAAATCTCCAAACGAGAAAACATGGTTTCAGAATAAGTTTTATCATCAGCCTTTAATTGCAGCAATTTCTAACCTGGAAATTATCCAGAATGATGCGAGAAACGTACAGTCTGATGCATTGGCCTTATTACTTCAAGAGAAAGTAGATGCTAGTATTAAATTCAGCAGCTATGAGCCAATTGTTGCAGGACCTGTTGATATTCAGGCTGGAAAACAGGCTGAAGTAAAAGTAATGTTAGGTACTTATTCTAATAGCAATAAGATTAGCATTACGGGAGTAAATAAAGTAGAAAATGGAAAAGGAACAATTTCTATTTCAGGAAATGGTATTGGAGAGCATAAACTAAACGGTACTATTACCTTAACAGATGCTTCCGGTAAACCTCAAAGTTTCCCTTGGACGCATACATATAATGTAATTGCAGGGCCAAGAGAAGTAAAACTTGAAAAAGGATTATTACTTTCTCCGGATAAGATGAATGTATTGTACAGAGGATTAGAAAACCCGGTATCTGGTTCTATCCTGGGTGCTGACAATTCTAAATTATCATTATCTGCTCCTGGTGCTGTAGTAAAAGGTAATGGTCCTGGAAAATGGAATATTATTCCTTCTACGGGTAATACTGTGAAATTAACATTATCTGGAACTGATCCTTATGGTAAAACGGTATCTCAGGTATTTGAATACAGAATTAAGAATGTTCCGGCTCCTCAAGGTCAGATGAGAGGTCAGACAGTATTGAATATTCCTGCTACTTCGATTCCAAATCAGATGGTACAGGCAGCAATACCAGATTTCGATTTCCCTGTTTCATTCACTGTTAATCAGTTTATGGTGAAAGTACCTGGTAGAGCAGCATTGCTGATCAAAGGTAATAGTCTTGAAGAGGCTGCCGGATTGGTTAAAAATGTAAGAGCGGGTGATGTAGTGTATGTTTTTGATATTAAAGCGACTGCTACAGGATTAGGAAATCAAACATTGAAGAATATCTCTCCTGTTGTAATCAATGTTCAGTAATTTTAATAAGTTAAAATAATATTATGAAAAAATATATAAGCGCTTTTTTAGTAGTAGTTTCGGGAGTTGCTTTTTCCCAGACTATTCTGAATGCTTCTTCTCCTGAAGAGTTCAGACAAATGAGAGCTGAAAACAAGCAGAAAGTTGGAGATACTATTGTTGATAAAACGGTAAAACCTTTGGAATATGGTTTTGTTGAGGACAAAGATATCTTAAAAAGTATGTTTGTTTGGGAGATTATTGACATGAATGATAAGATTAATCAGCCATTATACTATGATAATCCTGATGGTCTTCTTGCTACTCAAACAAGATCTTTATATCAATTATTGCTGGATGCTGCAATAACAGGTAAAATCCAGGAAGTTTATGATGATGAGAATTTTGTAACTAAATTAACTCCTGAAGGAATTCAGAAAAGATTGGAAAGTGTAAGAGTTTCTGACGCTGCTATTGATATCCTAAACTCTGGAAGACAGCTTACAGAACAGGAGAAAAAAGAGTATACCGATATTTTTAAAACGACGACTGATAAAGTTAAAGTATTAAAAATTATGGGTATGTGGTTTATCGATAGAAGAGATGGTCAGATGAAATACAGACCACTAGGTATTGCAGCAATGGGACCAGATCCTGCTGTACAAGGTAGAACAGGGCCAGACGGACAGCCTTTGGCCGGAGCTAATGAGCTTATTGACCTGTTTTGGATTTATTACCCAAGTGCGAGAGAGATATTAGCGAATAACTTCGTGTATAATAGAAAAAACTCTTCTGCTGATCTTTCTTTCGATGATATCATCAATGCAAGAAGATTCTCTTCAATTATCTATAAATCTTCAAGTGGTTTAGGAGATGGTGTAATCAAAGATTATATTCCTAGAAATGCTGATGAGCAGATAGAAGAAAGCGACAGAATTAAAGCACAGATTCTTGATATGGAAAATGATATGTGGAATTATTAATATTTCACTTGATATTTATACAAAACCTGAGTATTTTTACTCAGGTTTTTTTATTATGAAAAATGTAGACTATATTATTGTAGGGGATGGATATGCCGGGCTTTTTTTTTGCCCATCAGTTAATACAGAATAATAAATCATTTATTATTTTTTCCGAGAAAAAGAAAAGTGCTTCACAGGTCTCTGCAGGAATCATTAATCCTGTGGTATTAAAGAAATTTACAACGTTCTGGTTAGCACAGGAACAAATAAATACTCTGAAAAGAACCCTTTTAGAAATTGAATCATATACAGGGAGAAACTATTTGATTGATAAGCCTATTCATAGGGTTTTCCATGATGAAAATGAACAAAAGCTTTGGGCTAAGAAGTCTGATCATTTAGAATTACAAAACTTTTTGAATAGGGAGTTTCAAAGTTTGGAAGGAATTAATAATCCTTTTAGTACGGGAATCGTTAATCAATCTGCGAGATTGGATGTCAGTAACTTTTTTAACGATTTTTTCAATTATTTCGAGGACAAAGGAAATCTTATCAACGAGAAGTTTAATTATGATAGTTTAGATGTGTCTGGATCCGAATATAAAGGAATTCGTTTTAAGAATATTGTTTTTTGTGAAGGAATGGGGGTAATGAAAAACCCGTACTTTTCAGACATTGCTGTAATTCCAAACAAAGGACATCATATCAGAATCAAATTATCAGAAAAAATTTCAACCGTCGATACCATAAAGAAGAAACATTTTTTATTTCCCATTGATAATGGACTTTATTTTTATGGTGGCACATACGATCGTGAGCAATTGCATCACGAAATTGATGATTCTGCGGTAGACCAGCTGTTAAGAGGGTTATCTGAAGTATATCCTTACGATTTTAAGATACAGGAAGTTAATTTTGGTTTCAGGCCAACTGTGAAGGATAGGAGACCTATTATTGGGAGTCATAGTGAATATTCCAATATGTATGTTTTCAACGGATTGGGGGCGAGGGGAATATTAAACGGATGTTATTTTTCCGGAAGTTTGTATCAGCTTATAGAGAAAGGAATTCCTTTACCTGATGAAGTTGCCCTTAAAAGGTTTACATAATACGTGTATGTTTTTCGTTACCTAATTAAAAAATTAGTATATTCAGGATATGTGAATTCTATAAAAATGAATGAAAATATACTTGGTATTGTGGCAGGTGTGCTCACTTCTGTATCGATGGTTCCTCAGCTGATAAAAGTTCTTAAAGAAAAGAATGTTGAAGATATTTCATGGATCATGCTTCTGGTTCTTATTTCCGGTTTGTCTTTATGGGTGTGGTATGGATTACTGAAGGATGAACTTCCCATTATATTATCCAATGCATTTGCTGTCGTGCTGAATGTGGTACTTTTAATCTGTTATATGATTTATAAAAAAAAAATAAAAGGCACTTTCGTGAGAAAGTGCCTTCTTATCTGTATACATTTTTATTTATTCTTGTAGGGAAAATTTTGCCAAGGGTGCCATTTTAGCTTTATTAAGACTCAGGATTTTGCCACTTACAGAATAATTATCTGCTGCCAATAAAGCCTTGGTAAAACGTTGCTCTATTTCCAGATCATCACAAGCCATCATGGTAGAAATCCCCTGATTGAACTTGATACGCATAATGTCCTGTTTGATTTCAAAAGTACCTCCCAGACCATTACATCCAGCGTTTCCTTCGTACCGCATGTCAGTCATATTCAATTTGAAATAAGGATTATTTTTCGGGTTTTTTAGCTGTATAGGCTGACCGTTAATTTCAATCAGTTTCCAAGTTTTTCCGGTAATATCATTACTGTTCTTATCGGCTGTTTTTGCAGTACAGCATATCGCCAGGATAAGTACAGAAAGTATTAAGACATAGTTGTGTAGTTTTTTCATGGGTGTTGTTTTTAATTAAAGCATCTAATTTTTAGTTTGACAAAACTAATATGATGCCATTTTGCTGGCAGTGGCCCCTTTCTTTTCCTGTTTGTGGTGGAACAAGACCATGTCAACATTTCTTTTTAGAAAAGTTATATTTCCTCTGATATTAGAATACTGATACTCTGGATTGGATGCAGTATAATCTGGCAGATCTTTGTTCTTTTTAAGTTCGTAAGATTTACCATCAAGGTGAATAACAGCCGTATTATCTGTATTATTGATTGCGACTTCTATTTTATCTCCATAATTATCTGTAAAAACTTCTTTGGTAATATCATCTGTTTCTACGGGTTGAGAGGCGATAACTTCGGGTTCTTCTTTGGCTGAGCTTTTACATGCTGCTACGGAAACTACAGCGAGAACAAGGATAATAATGTGAACTATTTTTTTCATAAGTATTTGTGATTAGGTGTTTCATTGGTTACTTGTTTGTGAACTGTAAAATTACAAAATATTTACGGTGTATTTGTTAATTTTTAATAAATTAATTAAATATTCATATCAATAGTATGGAATGCATCTTTGTTTCGGAAATGGTTATTTTTATTTTTTTTTAACGATTGTTTCTGTTTTACGGAATTATTTGTATTGGCAATCTACACTGTATTTCCCATTAGAAATGATGAAAAACCTGTTGTAATCTCAGGTATCTTGATGCCGGGAATCGAAAGAAAATAAATCAATTCCGATGATTGATATTTGTGAGTGAGTTAAATTTTGTTAATCTGTATAAAAATATTCAAATCTAAGCTTACCTTTGCCACTTCAAAATGAGAAACTATATTGTGTATTTTTTGACGAGTCTATTTCTGCTTTTCATAGTGGAAAGCAAAATCAATGTCAAAACATTACATAACCATCTACCTGTTTCTCATCATTTACCTAAAAAAGCCAATCGTTTAAATCAGACCTACGATAAATTATCAATCCAGCAAATGCCGGATGGTGTTGATAATTCTTCTTTAGAGCTTACAGAAGAAGATTTTCAATGGTCGGATAGTGTTCAGGATGCTATTCTTTTTGTGGGCGTTTTCGGTTTGGTGTATTTCTTCGGACTATTTAATTATAAGAAATTAAAAGCCCGTATTCTAGGATATGTTTCCAATTATTCCTCTGTAAAAAAGTTTATTCTGATCCGATCTATCAGAATTTAAAATTCATTTTTCAATGTATTATTCTGCTCTGATTACAGAGTGGAGCAGTATGCGTTGTGCTTGTTGGTAGTGGGCATAGCGTTCTCTCTCAATTACCATTTCTATTCTATTAAAACATTAACGATTTATATAATTTCAAAATTATGAAAAGAGCTGCCTCGGGCATTGTGCTAAGCACCCTCTTGTTATTTGTTGGCTGTCACAACAAAAAAGAAGAAAAAGAAGAAGTAACAACCTTTCCGGTTACGTCTCCGGTAAAAATGGATACTGTAATCAACAAAGAATATGTTACGCAGATCCAATCTGTAAAAAATATCGAAGTCCGTGCACAGGAGAAAGGATTTCTTGAAAAGATCTACGTGGACGAAGGTCAGTTTGTTCACGCGGGACAGACTTTATTCCGTATTATGCCTCAATTGTATCAGGCTGAATTAATGAAATCCAAAGCTGAAGTGGAACAGGCCAATATTGAATTAAAAAATGCAAGTACATTAGCCAGTAATAATATTGTTTCAAAGAACGAACGAGCAATGGCAAAAGCTAAGCTTGATGCTGCTAATGCAGAGATGAGACTTGCCCAGATTCATTTATCATTCACCGATATAAAAGCTCCGTTCTCAGGTATTATTAACAGGATTCCATTGAAACTCGGAAGTCTTGTCGATGAAGGAGATTTATTGACCAGTTTGTCTGATAATACCAATGTTTACACTTATTTTAATGTATCAGAACCCGAATATCTGAATTATCAGACTCATGCCGCAGATAGAGGAAGCAAAGAAGTAACTCTTATTATGGCTAATGGAGATGCACTTCCTCAAAAAGGAGAGATCCAGACAATAGAAGGGGAATTTGATAATGAAACGGGGAATATAGCCTTCCGGGCAAAGTTTCCCAATCCTGATAAACTTTTGAGAAATGGAGAAACCGGAAAGGTAAGAATGACCCTACCGCTCAGAAATGCTTTAATTATTCCACAAAAGGCTACTTATGAAATTCAGGATCAGAAATATGTGTTTGTCGTTGGCAAAAATGGCGTATTAAAATCCCGGAACATAAAAGTGGCTTATGAATTACCTGATCTATATGTTGTGGCTTCAGGCCTGGCAGCAGGAGAGCAATTTCTCTTAGAGGGCGTTCAGAAAGTGAAGGACGACCAAAAAGTAAAAGTGAAATTCCAGGATCCGCGGAAAGTAATTCAATCATTGAAATTAAAAGCAGAGTAGTGTACTCGTAAAATGAAGCTGTATGTTTAAGAAATTCATTCGCAGACCTGTTCTGTCTATCGTAATCTCATTGATTATTGTGTTTATGGGAGTTTTATCACTTCTTAAGCTGCCCATAACACAGTTCCCGTCCATTTCTCCGCCTAAAGTAAATATTACTGCGGAATATCCGGGAGCAAACAATGAACTGTTAATTAAATCTGTAGTTATTCCACTGGAAAGAGGACTCAATGGTGTTCCGGGGATGAAGTATATGACTTCTGACGCTGGAAACGACGGAGAAGCCTCCATCCAGGTTGTATTTGATTTGGGAACTGATCCGAACGTTGCAGCAGTAAACGTTCAGAACCGGGTATCTTCAGTGGTTAACAAACTTCCTCCATTGGTTGTCCGAGAGGGGGTGAAGATCACCCGTGAAGAGCCTAACATGTTGATGTATATCAACCTGTATAGTGATGATCCCAAAGCTGACCAGAAGTTTCTGTTTAACTATGCGGACATCAATGTAATGTCTGAATTGAGAAGGGTAAGTGGAGTTGGTTTTGCCGATATCCTTGGAACCCGTGAATATGCAATGCGTGTCTGGCTAAAACCGGACAGATTAACGGCATATAATATTTCAGCAGACGAAGTAATGGAAGCTTTGAATGAGCAGAGTTTAGAGGCTTCACCGGGGAAAACCGGAGAAAGTTCGGGAAAACGTTCTCAATCATTTGAATATATTCTAAAATATCCTGGTCGTTTTAATAGTGAAAAAGACTATGGAAACATTATCCTTAAGGCAAAGTCAGCCGGGGAGTTTGTAAGACTGAAAGATGTAGCCGATATTGAATTCGGAAGTTCAATGTATGATATTTATTCAACATTGAATGGTAAACCTTCCGCGGCAATCACAGTGAAGCAGTCTTATGGATCCAACGCAAGTGATGTTATTAAGAATGTAAAAAACCTGATGGCTGATCTTCAGAAAACTTCTTTTCCTAAAGGAATGCATTATGACATCAGTTATGACGTATCCAGGTTCCTGGATGCTTCGATTGAAAAAGTGGTTCATACCTTATTTGAAGCTTTTATCCTTGTGGCGATTGTGGTGTTTCTTTTCCTTGGTGATTGGCGTTCAACATTGATTCCGGCCTTAGCAGTTCCGGTGTCATTGGTAGGAACATTTGCCGTAATGTCTGCATTTGGGATCACATTGAATATGATTTCACTTTTTGCACTTGTAATGGCGATCGGTGTAGTTGTGGATGATGCCATTGTGGTTATTGAAGCCGTCCACGCCAAAATGGAAGAAAAAAATCTTTCACCATTAAAAGCAACGGAAGAGGCGATGCATGAGATCAGTGGAGCGATTATAGCAATCACTTTGGTAATGGCGTCTGTATTTATTCCTATTGCATTTATGTCAGGACCTGTAGGTGTTTTCTATCGTCAGTTCTCTATTACGATGGCTTCTGCAATTATACTTTCAGGGGTTGTGGCATTGACACTGACTCCGGCTTTATGTGCTTTAATTTTAAAGAATAATCACGGAAAGGCAAAAAGAAGAACTCCGATTACGATATTCCTGGATAAATTTAATGGGTTATTTACTAAAGGAGCCGGGAAATATGAAAAGTTACTGAATAAGACCGTAACGAAAAAGATGTTTACGCTTCCTTTGTTGTTAGCTTTTTGTTTATGTACATTCTTTTTAAGCAATTCACTTCCATCAGGGTTTATTCCTAGTGAAGACCAGGGGATGATCTATGCTATTATTCAGACTCCTCCGGGATCTACTTTGGAAAGAACAAATCAGATAGCAAAAGAACTTTTAAGAGAATCGGAAGATATTGATGGAGTACAGTCTGTTTCTTCCCTTGCTGGTTATGAAATTCTAACAGAAGGAACGGGATCTAACTCCGGAACCTGTCTTATCAACCTCAAAAGCTGGGAAGATCGTAAAGAATCTGCGGCAGAAATCATTGAGAAACTAGAAGAAAAAGCCAAAAATATTCCGGGTGCCAATATTGAGTTTTTTCAACCGCCTTCTATTCCGGGATATGGTGCTGCCGGAGGTTTTGAGCTTCGTCTCTTAGATAAAGCGGGTAGCGGGGATTACCATAAAATGGAGCAAGTAAGTAATGACTTCGTTAAAGAGCTAAAAAAAACGTCCTGAACTTGGATCAGCGTTTACCTTTTATTCAGCAAGTTTCCCGCAATATATGTTGAGAGTTGATAATGACCTGGCGGAGCAAAAAGGAGTGACTATTGCCAATGCAATGGATAATTTATCAACATTGATTGGTTCGAACTATGAAACCAGTTTTATTCGTTTTGACAGACCTTATAAGGTAATCGTTCAGGCAGGGCCGCAATATCGTGCATTACCAACTGATTTATTGAAGCTATATGTTAAAAACGATAAGGAGCAAATGGTTCCATATTCAGATTTCATGAGGCTTGAAAAAGTATATGGATTATCTGAGATTACAAGACATAATATGTATAATTCCTCAGAGGTAAGTGGAACCCCAGCACCGGGATACAGTAGTGGTCAGGCGATCAAAGCCATTCAGGAGGTTGCAGATAAAACTCTACCGAGAGGATTTGGAATCGACTGGGCAGGTATCTCCAAAGATGAAGTAAGCCGTGGAAATGAAGCCATATTTATTTTTCTTGTATGTCTTGGATTTGTATATCTTATTCTTTCTGCACAATATGAAAGTTTCATTCTTCCTTTGCCGGTAATTCTTTCTCTTCCTACAGGGATATTTGGAGCATTTTTATGCCTGAAACTATTAGGGTTGGAAAATAACATCTATGCTCAGGTGGCAATGGTAATGCTTATTGGTCTCTTAGGGAAAAATGCCGTATTGATTGTGGAATTTGCCGTACAGAAAAAGGCAGAAGAAGGAATCTCTGTAGTGAAAGCTGCTATCGAGGGAGCAACAATCCGTTTCCGTCCTATCCTGATGACCTCATTTGCGTTTATTGCCGGATTGATTCCGTTGGTAATGGCAACGGGACCGGGAGCAGTCGGAAACAGAACAATCGGAACTGCAGCAGCAGGAGGAATGCTGATAGGGACCATTTTTGGATTAATGATTATTCCTGGATTATACTATATTTTCGGAACGATTGCTGAAAAGTCCAGGCTGGCAAGATATGAGGAAGAAAATCCTTTAACAGAACAAACTGAACCTTACGAACATGATGGAAAATTTGAAGACTAAATCAATACTTACAGCCATAGCATTATCCCTTGTTTTATCAAGTTGTAAAGCACCTATGGCGACTGTTATAAAAGACGAGGTAAAAGAAAATGTACCTCAGAACTTTGGAGAAAATGATCAGCAGGATGCTAATACCAACAGTGGGACAACTCCATGGAGGCAGTTTTTTACTGACCCAAATCTTGTAGTGCTGATTGAAACCGCCCTGAAAAATAATCAGGAGCTGATGATTACCTTACAGGAAATTGAAATCGCAAAAAGCGGAGTTCTTTACAAGAAAGGTAAATTGAGTCCTACAGTAGAGGCAAAACTGGGAGCGGGGTTGAAAAAATCCGGACGTTATACCAGTGAAGGAGCAGGAGATGCAACTACGGAGATTGAACCCGGAAGAGAAATGCCTGATCCACTGGGTAATTTTGAAGGAGGATTAATGGCAAACTGGGAGATTGATATCTGGAAAAAACTACGAACAGAAAAAGAATCTGCTGTAGCCCATTATCTGTCTACAGTAGAAGGAAAGAATTTTGTTCTTTCCAGCCTTATTGAAGAAGTGGCGGACAATTATTATGAATTGCTTTCACTTGACAACCAGTTGGATATTATTCAGCAGTACATCAAGCTGCAGGATAAGGCGTTGGAGATTTCTAAAATCCAGAAGGAGGCTGCTGCGGCAACAGAACTGGCTGTAAAGAAATTTGAAGCAGAATTGGCTAAGTCCAAGGCAACGGAATATACAATCCGACAACAGATCACTGAAAAGGAAAATGAGATAAATGCTCTTTTAGGAAGATTTCCACAGCCGATTGTAAGAACTAAGGAAAGCTTTATGTCTACAATTCCTCAGACCGTTTACACCGGTATCCCATCGCAATTATTAGCCAATCGCCCAGATATCAAACAGGCTGAATTGGAATTAAAATCTGCAAAACTGGATGTGGAAGCTGCGCGAAAAGAATTTTATCCTTCCCTTGAGATCTCTGCAGCGCTTGGACTGGAAGCTTTCAAACCTTCTTATCTGGTAAAAATGCCCGAGTCTATCGCTTATAATCTGGTAGGAGAAGTAGCAGGACCTCTGATTAATAAAACGGCGATTAAGGCTAATTTCCAGACTGCTGATGCAAAACAGATACAAGCATTGTATGAATATGATAAAACAATTCTCAATGCATATCTGGATGTTGCTAATCTGATGTCGAAAGTTAAGAATATTGATCAGTATTATAAGCTGAAGTCTGAGGAAACCCACGCATTAGATCAATCTATTGATATTGCCAATCAATTGTTCAGAAATTCAAGAGCAGACTATCTTGAAGTATTATTAAATCAAAGAGATGCTTTAGATGCCAAAATGGAATTGGTAGAAGCAAAAGAAAAACAGCTGAGTACAGTTGTTGATATTTATAAGAGCTTAGGCGGAGGCTGGAAGTGATTATAAATCTTTAATGTTTTTTTAATAGAAGGGGGCTGTCATCAGACAGCCTCTTTTTTGTTTAAAATATCAATTAAATTTCCATTAAAAAAGGGCCCTGTAATATGCCGGGCCCTTTGGAATTTACCTGCAATTTGCAACTAAATTATATATAAACATGGTTGTTAGTTCGTTATAATCAACATTCAGGAGTGCTTTCTTCCTGTTATGGTTGTGTTTTCCAGTGTGTTCCGTTTTTTACAGGAGGATCTGTTTTTGCAACCAGTTTTCCTTCTACCGTCTTTGATTGCTTGTCACTAGCAATTTTAAGCCCAGTGGCATTATTCTTTGCCATTTGAAAGTCGTTTTCATCATCCTGTCTGCAAGCTCCTAAAGTCATACAAACTGCCATAGCAATTATTAATGGAAAGGTTTTTAATGAGATAATCTTTTTCATAAAATTTCAGAGTTAAAAGGTTATCCCGGCCAGGTTTATCATTCAGAATTCTGAGTCCGAAATTATAGGCATAAAATGATAAAAAAAAGTACTTGTTGTCTCTATTCGGCAATTAAGACGTCCTAATTCATAAATAAGGACAATGTTAAATATTTGATTTTCAATTGTTTATTTAAAGTTTTAATGTGTCGAAAACCAAGGGGATTAAATCATAATTGTTTAATAGGAATTAAATGATTTTATGTATTTTTGGTTTATAAATATGGTTTGTTAAATATTCGAAGTGATAAAAAAACTGCTTTTTATACTCGTCTTAGTAATTTTTAAATTATCCTTTTCTCAGGAAGGATACAGTGACTATTATAAACTCCGGTTGAAATACGAAAACTTCGAAGAAAATAACACTCAGGCGTTTCCATATATTCAACCTTATATTAATAAAGCTAAAAAGGAAAAGAATTTTGAAAAGCTTGTTCAGGGATATAAGGATGGAGTATTCTATTCCTCTTCCAACGAACAGAAGCTTATTTATGCAGACAGCACGGTATGGGCTGCTCAGCAATCCGGAGATAAAGATCTCATAAGTACTGCTTATCTAGAAAAAGGGGTTGTTTATTACTATCATTACAAAAGGTTCCAGGCAGCATTGAATGAATATCTGCTCGCTTACGAATATTCGAAGGATACGAAAAATGATTTCCTGAAATATCAGAATCTGTATCATATAGGTGTTGTAAAAAGTTATTTAGGATATTATGAGGAGGCCTCAAAATTATTTGAACAATGTATCGCCTATTACGGACCGAAATCAAAATCCGGATTGCATCCTAATGAAGTGTATAACAATAAAAAGGGTTATCTCAACAGCTTACATCAATTGATTATCTGCTACCGTAATTTACATAAGCCGGATCAGGCAGATAAGGCTATCCACACTGGATTACAGCAGGTAGGTGCCAATGGTGAATACTCGCAGGAGAAAGGCTATTTTCAGCTTGCAAAAGGAATATCGGAATTTGACAGAAAAGATTATATAACGGCTGTCGATGATTTGAAACAGTCGGTTTTTCCTATGAAGAAAAGCGGTGATTTTGCACGACTATCCGTAGGATATTTTTATATAGGGAAAAGTTTAGCCGGATTAAAAAAGGATACAGAGTCTATTGTGTATTTTAGGAAAGTTGATTCTATATTTCAAAAACATCAATTTATTCTTCCTGATCTTAGAGAAAATTATGAAATCCTGATCAAGCATTATAAGGAAGAAGGGAATCAAGGCGAGCAATTATATTTTACCGGTCAGCTTTTAAAAGCAGACAGTATTATTTCGAAGGATTTTATTTATTTGTCGAGTAAAATTCATAAAGAATTTGATACCAGGACTTTGCTTGAAGAAAAAAGTAAACTGGAGAAAGCCAATTCCTGGGGCAATATTATTATAGTAAGTTTAATTGTTCTGGCGATTATACTTACCATCCTTCTTGTCATAAGATATAGAAGAGAAAAGGACATTCAGCAGAAATATATCCTTTTGGAGGAAAAATTCAGTTTACATCAAAATTCAGTACCTGAAAAATCATTGTTGAATATAGATGCTGAGGAAAAGAAAACCGGATTAGATGAAAATAAGGTAGAAGAGCTTCTCACCAAGCTGAAAATATTTGAAGCAAAAAAAAGAATATACTCAAAAAGGTCTTACCATTCACAAACTGGCCGGGCAGTTGGGAACCAATTCAAATTATCTTTCTCAGGTGATCAATGATTGTAAAGGAGTTAATTTCAATAAATATCTAAGTGAGCTCCGGATCAATTACATAACAGCACTTCTATTTGAGAATAAAGAATATCTTAAGTACCGCATAGAAACTTTAGCAAAGGAGTGTGGTATCGCATCCAGACAGAATTTTTCAGATTTATTTTATGAAATTAACGGGATCCGACCAACGGATTTTATCCGCAAAAGAAAACAGGAACTAGATAGTAAAAATAGTTTCTCGGCATTTAATCCTGCGTAAAAAAACATTTACTTCATATCCATATTCTGTTTTGAGTTTTTTTTTTATGAATATCTTTATTATATTTATTGAAAAGCTATCACAAAACAAAAGATCATGAAAAAATTCCTTTTAGCAATTGCAGTCATTGTCGTGGTGATCGTTGCGGTATTGCTGATCAAGACATTTACGTATCCGTTTAAAAAAAAACAATCTAAGTTCTGTTCCGGAAACAAAATGGGTTAAAAATGATTCTGCCATCCAAAGGTTCTCAGGTGGAATTAAAATACCTACAGTGTCAGCGGGTGATCTGGATGTTTTTGATTATGCTCCATTTGGACAATTCAAAGAATATTTGAAAAAATCATATCCTTTAGTCTATCAAAACACAGAAAACTATGAAGTTAATACCTGTGGATTAGTTTTTAAATTAAAAGGAAGCAAACCTAATCTGGAGCCTATCCTTTTTTTATCACACATAGATGTAGTGCCTCCGGGCGATGCTGATATCAAAAATAATGAACAAAATGTTTTCAGACCCGATGATAAAGCTTTACCCGCTGTAACCAAAGTAGCAGAAGATTGGGATTTTTCTCCTTTTTCCGGGGCGGTTGCGAATGGAAGAATTTATGGAAGAGGAGCGATCGATATGAAAGGAATGCTGTTTTCCCTGATGGAATCTCTTACCAATATGATTAAAAGCGGAACAGTTCCTCAACGCGATATTTATTTAGCTTTTGGGTTTGATGAGGAAGTAGGAGGACGAAAAGGAGCAAAACAGATCGCCGAGGATTTTAAGAAAAAAGGATTGACGTTTGATGCGGTTTATGATGAAGGTGGATTAATCCTGGAAAAAGGAGGGATTAAAGGAATAGATTCTGATGTTGCCGTAATCGGTTGTGCTGAAAAAGGATTTCTTTCTGCAAAAATAAAAGTGAAAGGATTGGGAGGGCATTCCTCAATGCCACCTATGGAAAGTGCCATTGGTAAAGCTGCTGTTATCATGCAAAGATTGGAAAAAGATCAGATGAAGCCAACCATCACTCCTCTTATTAAAGAGTTTTTTGATAATATTGGCGGAACAATGCCATTTGCAAATAGATTGGCTATTTCTAATCAATGGCTTTTAAAATCCGTGTTGCTTTCACAGTTGGCTAAAAACAATTCCACCAATGCTTTGATACGCTCTACAACTGCTCTTACCATGATGAAAGGGAGTGACGGAACTAATGTACTTTCCCCCGAAGTTGAGTTTGTGGTTAATTTCAGATTACTTTCAGGTAATTCTGTAAAAGATATAAGAGATCATATCGCTAAGGCGACCAAAGGTTTTGATGTAGAAGTGGAAGAGATTGACAATACCAGAGAGGCTTCTGCGATATCACCGACGAATGTTAGGGCATATAAAGTGATTGAACAGGGGATTAAGGAGGTTTACCCTAATTCTTTAGTCACTCCTTATCTTACCATTGCCGGAACAGATGCTTATAAATATCAGATCGTAAGTAAAAATATTTACAGGTTTATGCCTATTAAAATTACTGATGCTGAAAAACAAAGCATTCATAGTACTAATGAGTATATCAGTATTGAAAATTACATGAAAATGATTCATTATTTTGAGTATATCATGAAGAATTATGATAAGTGATTCATACCTATCATAGCCTGATAGCCTGTAATTGATCCCGCTTCAAATTTAAATTTTTACTAAAAAAATATTAAACGTCAAGTTTTGACGCTTTACTGAAATAGCTTTGTCTTATCAAAATATAAAGCTATGGAATTGCCTTTTTATTTAAGCTATAAAAAGTTTGAAAATAATTATTACAATAATCTTGAAAAGTGGTTTGAAGAGCATCTGAATACCAGTGAAACTGATTTTTTGAAAAGTCTTGTGGATATGTATTGTCCATATCTGTATTACAACTTCACTCATGACAGGATTCAGGCTGATGCATCTATTCAAATCAAAGATTGCTTTTTCCCATACCATGAAAAAATCGGCTTATCTTTTTGTACCAACTGTGAAAATGATACAGAGAAGAAGCATAAAAAGCAAATGAACCATGTATTTGAATGGAGAACAATAACAATGATGGAATATGCGCAACATATTCTTGATAAAATAAACCGGTATTTTGCTAAAAACGAGATCTCTCCTAAAGATAAAAATGTTCTAGATTATATTAACAGTCCTGAAATCATTACTTTTAAAGAGGGAGCGGGATATTGTGTGAATTACAATCAACATCAGAAAACTATTTCTTTTTTAAAGGCTTACCTTCCTTACCATGGGCAAACTGTAAATATTGGAGTTTATCGTGATTTTATTTTTTCTGTTGTTCAGATCGCTCAATTTATCGATCGGAAATTAAGAGCTGTACAGGCTACAGAAATGACTATTTATAATAAGCTGAAATCAGATGCAAGATTCAAGGTACAAATGAGCCATCAGTTTCTTACCATGTGTAACTAATTATACAACCGACACCAAAACATTCATTATAACTCAATTATGGTTTGATTGGTATTTGATACTGATCAAACAAACAAATCCTGATTACATGATCAGGATTTTTTTTTTATTATTGGGTTATCTGTATAGGATGTTTTAATCTGAGAGAAAATTCCTGAAGGTAATGTAGCCAGTTTTTACCGGAAGTAATTTCACCTGCTTTATCCCAGACAGCACCCGTATAAAAGGTAACGGCCTGATTGCTTTTTACATTAGTTTCCGAGCCCAGATGTTTATTCTTATCAATAATAAGGTTATTGCTGTTAGGGTATAGAATAGCGCTACCTACAGTTCCGTTTTTTGAGTTCTCAGGCCAGTAAGCAGCCAGCTGATTATCCTGGTCGATGATTTTTTGCCCCTTACCATCCCAATGAACAATACCGGTAAAAACAGGAAGGGTCTTTTTTCCTTTAAAGTCATACCTAATGACAGATTTGTTAAGTTGTGAACCTGCATCCAGACTGATTCTTTTGAGTGCGGAAATTTCATAGCCGTCAATTTTTACTTGGGGATAAGTGAGTTCAAATGTAAATCGAAGAGGACCTTCTTCAATGATTTTGTAGGAAGTATAATTTCCAAGATAGGCAAAATTATTATTTATAAAAGGAAGAACATCACCCGCTCCCAAAGTACGGCCTACCTGAAAAAAGTCCAACCCATCTCCATTATTCTGATGGTAATTATTGAGTTGATACCATTGGTTGATAATCATTTTGTTGGTTCTTTTTGTCCAGGCGTCCATTCCCCAACCGTTTTGTTCAGGAACTTTTTCCAGTTCTTTTCCATACATACGGAAAGCGATCTTCTCGTTTTCCCATGCAAAATCTCCAAGACGTTCGGGTACAAATCTTCCGTACACTTTAGGCTCAAAATGCTGTGGTGAAGATTTATAAAATTCTATTTTTTTTATTTCGCCAGCCCTAAAGTCGCTTTGAATAAGAAGGTCGCCGTTGGCCAACCACTGATAGGGGAGCTCCTTTTTGGAAGATGCATCATTAATGGTAAAACTTTGACCGGCGAGAATCCTGACTTTCTTTAAAGGAATTTCGACGGACTCCATATTTCGGGGAATCGTAAGACTGTTTTTTAGCTCTAATTTTAATAATATGGATTGTTGGGCATGCATGAAAGATACACAATGTATCATTACTAAGCCCCATAATGTTGATTTCATGAATTTCCGGTTTATTGTAAATACCAATCTTTATATCGTTTCAATGCTTCCAGAAAATAATAATCAGCATATATTAACGGGACATCGATTTCTGAATGGAGTGGTAGTCCACCTGTACTATGCATGAGGAGAAAGCCACCATTCGTTCCGGCTTTTGCCTGATAATGATCTCCTGATAAGCTTACTATCATTTGCCGTGCATTGTCGACATAGTTTTTTCTTTCATCCGCTTTTACATACTGTCCTAATTCCAGTAAGGCAGATGCGATAATTGCAGCGGCGGACGCATCACGGGGAACTTCAGGAATTTTTGGATCATTGAAATCCCAAAAAGGAATCTTGTCCTCCGGTAAATTTGGATTATTCAGAATAAATTTTGCGATATGCCTGGCCTGGTCAAGATATGCTTTATTTTTAGTAAAGCGGTACATCATGGTATAGCCATATAAAGCCCACCCTTGACCTCTTGCCCAGGCAGAAGAATCTGAATAGCCCTGAAAGGTTTTTTTACCGAAAACTTCACCTGTATTGACATTGTAATCAATTACATGATATGAGCTGTAATCGGAACGAAAGTGATTTTTCATGGTTGTATTAGCATGGGCGATTGCAATCTCTTCTAACTTTTTATTACCTCCATTTTGGGCTGCCCAATTGAGCATTTCCAGGTTCATCATATTGTCAATAATAACGGGACCTTTAAAGTCTGCCATCTTATCCCAGGACAAAATAGCCTGCATTCCTGGCCGGAATCTTGTGGATAATGATTCCGCTGAAGTAAGAATGATATCTTTATATATAGGATTTTTAGTGATTCTGTATGCATTGCCGAAGCTGGTGAACATCATAAAGCCTAGATCATGATCTCGTGTAAATGTTTTATTAGGTTCGATCAGCTGCAATCTCTTTTCTGCTTCTTTTCTGATCTCAGGATCTCCTGTCTGTTCATAAATCATCCATAATGATCCGGGATAGAAACCTGAACACCACCATGTAATATCTTTTGTGGTTACTTTATCAATAGACGCATTATAAGATTGAGGCATTTTATCCTGTGGTATGCTTTTCATTAGCTTCTTGTATTGCTTATCTGCGAGCTGAAATTCATTCTGAATTAGCTCAGACATTTGCTTACTATTCTGTGCAAATGCTAAGCTTGTGATGGTCAGAAATAAGCCTGTTGTTATGTTTTGTAAAATCATAGATTATGCATATTCGAAGTACAATTTAATTAAAATTTATAGAAAATATTCAAAATCCGCATTATGGATGATGTTTGAAAAATGTTTTATAAGATTAATTGCGATGAAAATGATGGGTTATTTTATTTGAAATAATTTATAACTTATTTATTTTGAAAACATTTGATTTATTTTTTTAACTTTGAGTTAGCGATAGTGGAATATTCTTATAAGAGTACATTAGGCAGACAGATTAAGATTGTATCATGTTTTTTATCAGGTTCTTAAAATTGAATTATTTATATCTAATCTTTTAAAACCAATCAAGTTATGAGAAAAACTATTTTATTTTACTGTTTATGCCTACCAATGCTTTATTTTTCACAGGTTGGTATCGGTACAACTAACCCTCAGGCAGTTTTACATGTTGACGGAGCAAAAGACAATGCGGTCACAGGCGCCCCGACTGCAGCTCAGGAAGCAAATGACTTTGTTGTTACCGCAGCGGGAAATGTGGGAATAGGAAACGCAAGCCCACAAAGGTCATTGGATGTAGATGCCAAAAATCAAAGCCTTAGAATCCGGAATTTAATCAGACAAGTACCTTCAAGTTTCGATATACTTACAAGGGATTTGGCTACAAGCGATGTTGTAGCTACGTCTTATAGTTATACCGAAGCTGTAACTGTGGCGGCTGGAGCCAGTGCAACAGTTACAGTACCCTCTACGGTGAATATTGCTACTGGTCTTTTCATTGTAAAATCTACAAATGGATGTGCAAGAGCTATGATTACAACTTTTGTATATAATGGCTTGTCTCTCGGATATGTATCAGGAGTAGCAAGAGATAAAATTGGAAATCCCACTATTGCTCCGATTGCTCCATCTGCCAATACTTCAGGAACATGGAGTGTCGTATTTCCCAATGTAACCAATTGTGCTGATGGAGGCACGGGAACGCAGTTCGATTTCACTGTTATGAAAGCAACAACTGATTCGTACACTATAACCAATAATGGGAATGTATCCAAAACATACCAATTAACGGTTAGCCGTTTATAAGATAAAAGCATGCACAGAATAATAAAAAAACATTGAAATTCAATGTTTTTTTTTATTTTAAAAAGATAACCAAGTTTTCGGTTCGGCATTCACAAGAGTTTTTAACTTTTTGCTCTTTATTTTGAGTAAACTATTTTTACTAATCTTTTTAGGCTAAATAAATTTGGCTTGTTTTATGTAATATATACTACAGTTTAAAAAAAATAAAAAAAATGAAAAAGAAACTATTTGGCTTATTAGCATTTGTGTTGTTCACTACAGCTATTAATGCCCAAGAGACTGTAAAAAAAGAAGTTAAAAATGTAGGTAAAGCCATTGAGAAAGGAGCAAAAGCAACTGGAGAGGGTGTGAAAGATGGTGCTAATTGGGTAGGTAAAACAGCGACCAAAGGTGCAAAAGCTACTAAAAAAGGAGTTAAAAAAGGTACAAAATGGGTTGGTAAAACAGCCACGAAGGGAGCCGATGCGGTTTCAGATGGTTATAAAGATGTGAAAGCAGATTTAAAGAAATAATTTTTTCAGGAAAAAATAAGAAAAAACGACTTCAGTAATGATAGTCGTTTTTTTTATGATCTATATCTTTTGAATTAATTCTCTTTATTAGGGGCGTGTAGTTGTTGGTTCATCCCCGGATTAATATTTTATTTTAGACTAGAAATTATTACAAAAAAGGAGCCTTTCAATTGAAAGGCTTCAATCCAGTATTTAAAAAAATTTTAAAAAGTGTTTTTTGCGTAAAAGCTTCCCGGGGCAGGGAAGCTAATTTAACTTGATGAAATTTATCAGTTGGAAAACTAATATTCGAATATACTAAGTGTGAACAAGCTTTTTTATGATCGTGATCATAATAATAGTTGTATTTTGATAGTAATATCTGTTGTGTAAAAATTATGTAAAAACGAAGTATTAAGTGCTGTTTTGTATATATAAAGCTCTGAAAACAAAACTATAGAAAAATAATGATGTTGTATGAAAAAAAATAACGTACTGATTTTCAGTACGTTATTTTGCAGAAAGGAAGGGATTCGAACCCTCGATACAGTTACCCGTATACTACCTTTCCAGGGTAGCTCCTTCAACCACTCGGACACCTTTCTGTTTGAGATTGCAAAAGTAATGTATTTTCTTGAATTTACAAATAATTAAAGCAATTAGTCTGTAATTTCTCCACATAAACTCTTTGAAAAGTTTTCTGCAAAGCTTCCCTGATATTTAGGATTGCCGACTAAATGCATCGCTTTTGTTATTGCAGTTTCTGCGGTCATATCTTTTCCGCTTATGGCACCAATCCTCGAGAAAATATTGCTGTTTTCGTATTTTCCAAACGAGATTCCTCCTGAAATACACTGACTTACCACTACGATTTCAGTTCCGTTATTTCGGATTTCCTCAAGTGTCTGTTGTGTTTTTTCGCTGCTGAAAATAGTTCCGGAACCAAAAACTTGAAGGATAAGGACTTTCATTTTGGGAATTTCCTTGAAATGGCTTAAGTGCATTCCCGGAAAAATTCTCCAGAATAAAATATCCTCGGAAATATGATCATCAACGTGAAACTCCACATTCTGATCACAGCGGTGAAGGTTATCTTTGATGATATTAAGGTGAACCCCGGATTGCCCCAGAATAGGGTAGTTCGGACTTGCGTATGCATCAAAATATTCTGCGGAGTATTTTAATGTCCTGTTTCCTCTCAATAGTTTATACTCAAAATAGATGGCAACTTCCTGAATAACAGGTTCGTTGTTTTCATATAAACTGGCATAATATAAACTTGTAAGCAGATTTTCTTTAGCATCGGTCCTGAGATCTCCAATAGGAAGTTGTGAACCGGTAAAAATAACCGGTTTTCTCAGTCCTTTCAACATAAAACTTAGTGCAGAAGCCGTATAAGACATGGTATCGGTTCCGTGAAGAACCAGAAAGCCATCATAATGATCATAATTTTTATGAATATAATGGGCAATGATTTTCCATTCTTCCGGTCCCATATCTGAAGAGTCCAGAGGTTTTGCAAAAGGATGGACGAAAACTTCACATTCCATAAGTTTCATTTCCGGCATTTTTTCAAAGATATTTCCGAAATCAAATGCTCTAAGGCTTCCGGTTTCATAATCTTTTTCCATTCCAATAGTTCCACCAGTGTATATCAACAGGACTTTTCGTTTCATGTATTACTTTTTATTAAGAAGTTGAACCTTGTGCAGGTTTATAAACTCAAAATTACGTTAATTTGCAAAGATTTGAAAATGAATGAAACGCTTCATGATAAATTTTATAAAATCATTTTATAATGAGTTGCGTTCCATCTTGTTATTAAAAAGAAATTGAATGCAGATGAAAGATTTAGCACAAACTTTTGAATATTTAAAACAATTTTTAACGGATGAGAGATTAAGGAAGATCGAACATTTTTCTCAAGAGAGTTCTGACTTTGTACTTCCCGTAATGGAAGATATTTATCAGTTCAGAAATGCAGCAGCCATTGTTAGATCTGTGGAAGCCTGTGGGTTTCATAAAGTGGTAGCTATGGAAGAAGAAAATGTTTTTAATCCCAATCTTACCGTTACAAAAGGTGCTGAAACATGGGTTGAAGTAAAGAAAATGGCTAAAGATATTTCGTCACTTCAGGAAATTAAAAATGAAGGTTACAAAATTTTAGCCGTTTCACCGGAAAAAAAGTGCTGTGATGGTTCCTGATTACCACATTACGAAGCCTATTGCCCTGGTATTCGGAACTGAGCTGGAAGGTGTGTCAGAAGAAGTTCTTGACTTTGCAGATGAAACACTGGCTATTCCTATGTATGGCTTCACAAAGAGTTTTAATGTTTCCGTTGCTGCAGGAATCTGTATGTATGAATTAAAACAAAAACTTCTCAGATCAGGAATAGAATACAAACTCAATGAAGAGAAACTCCTGAAAATGAAAATACGATGGGCTGTGAATTCTATAAGAAGCGGCCATGAAATCCTCGAACATTATTTAAAAACATAATTCCCATTGTTAATCTGATGAAAAAATATACCCTACATTTATTTATCTTTTCTTTTGTAATGTCCCTTATCAGTTTAGTTATCATGGAAAAAGGGTATAAAGAATTATATCCGTTTTTCAGTTGGAAACTTTTTACAGTGCCTAGCGGAGGAGAGGCTACGGAAGACCAATATAAACTCTATGGAATCACCGATAGTGATACCATTAGAATTGTAAATAAATCCGTCCGCAGCTATGATGCCAATGACAAAGCTGTTATCGTGGGAACATATGGTAAAAGAATAGAAGATAATGTGAACAAGGAAGAAAATAAGAGGAAGCTACTGATTTTCGCAAAAGATACTGAACCTCAATATAAAGGTTATCTTCTTTATAAAGAGACTTATCGTCCGAAGGAAATAGGAGAAGCAAAGATGAATATCAACAAAAAACTGATTGTAAAACTGTGATGAACTATCCTCAGCTTACTGTATTCAATTATAAGGTTGCCTACTACATGGTAAGGTTTTTCGGATTGTACTGGCTGGTAGCGCAGTATCTGGAATTTATCAGATTGAAAGAAAGACCTGCGGCAATCTATGAACCTGTTTTTCAGCTTGAAAAGCTGATCTTTCCTGAATTTCCGGGGACATTTGTTTTTGCCGGACTTTTGATCGTCTGTGCTGCTCTTTTGATTATTACGGTTTTCAAACCATCTTATCTTCTTAATTTTTTTATTTTTCTGTTAGTCGCTATTATTAATCTCCCTATTGCGGCCAACTTTGGAGTCCATCACGATGGGCACATCATCGTTCTGGGATTTTTTCTTAGTATTTTTTTACTCCCAAAGGAATTAGAAGACAAGGATTATAAACTTGTACAATACTTTTATTTGGGAATACTAATGACCTATACCCTTGCGGGAATGAGTAAAATCCTGGGTACGGTAAAGAATTTGATTAAAAATACGGATAAGCTCACCTGGGTTAGCAAAGATGCTGCAAAGCTTAATACCTATGATAATTATTGGATGGCAGATATGCAAATACCTCCTGTATTTAAAAGTATTTATGCCTATGATCATATTTGGATTGTAATAACTGTATTAGGAATTTTGACGCAATTCCTTTGTTTTCTTGGGGGGGGGTAATCGGAAACTGCTTACCTTCTTTTTAATATTCCTTTACATTTTTCATGTTTACACAGCTATATTTGTTTTAGCTGAATTTGAAAATGCAAATTATTTCCTGATTGTCATCTTTTTCCCTTATCATCTTTTGAGACCTCTGTTTAGAAAAAAATATTCGGTTGCTTAAAAAGGATAAGCTTGTAATGTTATGCAGCTATTTTAGATGAAGGTAATTCCATGATGCGACAAATATGCCTGCTGTTTCGGTTCTGAGTCTCTGATTTCCAAGGGACACGGCTCTTACTTTTTGATCTGCAAGAGTTTGAATTTCCTTTTCAGAAAAATCACCCTCAGGACCAATAAGAAAAGTGAAATGGTCCAGTTTGGGAATTTGATTAAGCTCAATTCTCTCCAGGTTTTCATGGCAATGAGCAACAAAAGTACTTTCAGGGGATATAACTTTTATAAAATCTGAAAACTTTACGGGATCATGAATGACAGGAAAGTGAAATCTCAGACTTTGTTTTGAAGCTGCAATAGCTTGTTTTCTTATCTTATCAATGTTGATATTTTTACGTTCTGTCTTTTCAGTTATTAAAAAACTGATTTCGGAAATACCCATTTCTACAGCCTTTTCTACAAAAAACTCTATCCGGTCAATATTTTTGGTAGGAGCAATTGCGATATGGAGTTTAGGATTGAAATCCGGAAGTCCGGTTTTGATGTCGGACACCTCCAAAAGAGCTTTTTTACCTTCCAAAATCAATTTTCCAAAGGCAAGATTTCCATTTCCATCTGTTACATGGACTTCCTCTCCGTTTTTCATGCGAAGAACTTTTACAATATGCTGTTGTTCCTCATCATGGATTGTTACGGTATTGTTTTCTATATTTCCGTGAAATAATTTCATAAGTGGGTAGCTTTTGATCGCTGAATTGTTAATTAGGGCTAAGATTCATTATGGATGGACTTCTTTAATGAATTAATTTGATTAGAAATGAATTCCGACTGACCTCTTAAATGAAGGTAATCTTCATAATTTAAAAGTTGGAGATCGTACGAAAGAATTAAAAAATTAATTACTTCTATTGTTGAGCCAAAAGCGGTATCCAAAAAACGGGATTTATCTTTCTTTGATTTTCTTAACACCCCTTTTGCTATATGAGCAGTAATGTTTACACTTGCTTTTCGGATTTGATCTGTGATTCCAAACCTCTCACTTTCTGGAAAAGATTGAGTTGCAATATAAATTTCCTTGACCAATTGCCGGGCATTTTGCCAGACTTCTAATTTTTCAAAGTAAAACTGATCCATCTTTTGCGATTTTCAAATTTGCAACTTTACAATTTAGCAAAAAATTACAAATCATATTTCGATGTTGCACTCGTTCTCAAATCTGTAAATTCTCCTCTTTCGAACTTGAGTTGTGCTACCATAGCGATCATGGCTGCATTGTCCGTTGTGTATTCAAATTTTGGAATGTAGATGTTCCACCCAAGTTTTTGATGGTTGTCCTGCATTACTTTTCTTAATTCTGAGTTGGCTGATACACCGCCGGCAATGGCTACTTCAGTGATGTTAAGTTCTTTCGCGGCTTTTTCAAGCTTGTTCATTAATATCTCAATAATAGCTTTCTGTACGGAAGCACATAGATCGTTGAGGTTTTCCTTTATGAAGTCAGGATTCTTTTTTACCTCTTTCTGGATAAAGTAGAGTACTGAAGTTTTTATCCCACTGAAGGAGTAATCGTAATTTTCCAGTTTGGGTTTGTTGAATTTGAATGCGTCGGGATTTCCTTCTCTCGCTAATTTGTCGATAATAGGACCTGCAGGATAATCAAGATCAAATATTTTTCCGATTTTATCAAATGCTTCTCCCGCTGCATCGTCTGTGGTTTTACCAATAATCTCCATATCGAAATAGTCTTTTACCAAAACGATCATGGTGTGTCCTCCACTCACCGTAAGGCATAAAAATGGGAATTTTGGCGGCATAGGATTTGCATCGTCAATAAAATGCGCTAAAATGTGAGCCTGGAGATGGTTTACCTCGATCAATGGGACATCTAAACTCATAGCCAGGGATTTAGCAAAAGACGTCCCCACAAGAAGAGAACCTAAAAGTCCTGGTCCGCGTGTAAATCCTATAGCAGAGATCGCATTTTGTTGTATATTTGCTTTGGTGAGAGATTTTTCAACAACGGGAATGATGTTTTGCTGATGGGCCCTTGAGGCCAGCTCAGGAACAACGCCTCCATATTCTTTGTGAATAGCCTGATTGGCAGCAATATTAGAAAGAATAGTGTTCCCTTTGATGATAGCTGCTGATGTGTCGTCACAAGACGACTCGATACCTAAAATTATAGACTCGCTCATAATAATGGCAAAGTTAGAGAATAATAACGAAAATGAGAATAAAAAATCTGTAACTGAAAACTTAAGTGATCAGGTACAAAAGACTGTAGAAAATGTTGAGGAAAAAGTAAAAGAAACGGTAAAAGAAGCCTCTGAACTTGCTTCCGATGCTGTTCATCATCCGGTAGAAACTGTTCAGGAATTTGGGAAACAGGCCGCTAAAGATGTTACCAGCTATTCATGGTGGGCGAGACTTTTACTTGTTTTATTCTGGTTGGTCGTTTCTGTTGTTGTTGCTATTGTCATTATTATTAATCTTCCTGTTACCAAACAATGGGCTGCAGATCAGGCGTTGCAGATTGTCAATAAGGATTTTAAAGCAGATATGTCCACTGAAAGTGTGGAAGTAAATTATTTTGGAAATGTTACCATCAAAGGATTAAAAGTTAAAGATTATAAAGGATTAGAGTTTATTAAGGCACGTGAGTTTCGGGCAAATTCGGACTGGTTATCGCTGGCAGCGGGGGCTATTTCCGGGAAAAGCAATTCTTTGAGCTTTAATTCCCTTACGATGATTAATGCCGATGTTAAAGTAATTACTTATAAAGGAGATAGCATTTCAAATTTTATTAGATTTACCCAATTATTTGATAACGGTAAGAAAAGGGATCCAAAAAAGCCGGCTTTTGAATTGAATTCTCGCATACAAATCATTGACTCTAAAGTTTCTATCGTTAACCAAAACTCTCCGGGAGAGGCAGGGAAGTGGCTTACTGCGACTAAGTTCAACCTGAAGGCTCCCAATCTTAAAGTGAGTGGACCTGATGTTTCTGCGTTGATCAATAATATGTCATTCGTTACAACACGATGGGGAAAATCTCATTTTGTGGACACCTTCTCGACGGAATTGTCTTTAACCCATAAACATCTTTCTCTTAAAGATTTAACGATAAATACAGATCATACCCTTTTGCAGGGAGATATTAAATTTAACCTCAATGACGGATCCTGGGCGGATTTTGCAGACCGGGTACGATGGGACATGAATCTTAAACAGGGAAGCCAGTTGAGCGGATACGATATCAGTTATTTTGTCACCAACTGGGATAACTTTAAAGCTTTCAATGTCTCCGGGAAAATGAATGGCCCGCTGAATAAATTTTATCTTGAAAATTTCCTTATCAGAAACCCTGATGTCAATATAGCTACGCAGACGATGAAGGTCAATAACCTTCTGAAAGGAAACTTCCAGATCGAAACCAACAATCTTTCTACTGATTTTACCTACGTGGATCTAAAGGCCATGATGCCTTCATTCATTTCAAAAAAGATGAAGAATTTTGCAGATGATTTCGGAAGGCTGAAGTATAACGGAGCGGCAAGAGTAAACCCTGATCAAATCTTTATTCCGAACGGAAATCTGATGACCGGAATCGGACAGGCCAGGATTACAAAACTTACTTTGTCCGGCTATAGTACAGCCATGCCAAAATATGCAGGATATGTAGAAGCAACAGATCTGAATGTTTCCGTAATTACAAAAAATAAGGCTGTAGGTTTAATTTCCGGGAAATTTGATATTACCGGACAAAGCTTTGATGTTAATACCATGAGGTTGACCACAAAATCTCAGATTTCGAAGGTTGAAATCATGAATAAGGAAATTAATAACCTCTATCTGGATGGCTTACTGGATCACAAGAAGTATAACGGAACCATTACTGTCAATGATGAACAGGCTAAGGCTACTGTAAAAGGTCTTATTGACTTCAGCACTTCGCGAATCGCTATGGATGTAAATGCTGATGTGAATTACCTGAACATGAATTATTTTACAGATAAGCCCGGAAGTCAGGTGGTAAGCGGACAGGTAATCGGAAAAATGTCCATGGCCACCATTAATGACCTGGCGATGGATGTAGAAGCTAATAACATTAATTTTGCTACAGCAACGCAAAAATATATCATTCCCAATGCTAAACTCAAAACATTTATAGAATCGGGTAGCAGGATTATTTCCGTTGATGCTCCGGGAGCTGTAAATGGAAAAATATCAGGGAAGTATAACCTGGCTGATCTTACCGGAATGGTAGAAAACGGCTTGGGGAAAATCCTTGTGGGACCGCCACCCAGAAAGTTGTATCGCGGACAAAATTTTGCCATGAATTTTGATGTTCAGCAAGGATTGGTAAGCTATTTCCTGCCGGATCTTAAGCTACCTCAAGGTGCTGTAGTAGAAGGGGAATATGATGGAAATGCCAACAATCTTAGGTTGAATGTAGATGCTGCTTCCCTAAAGTATATAATGACCAAAGAAGCGGAGATTACAGAAGCCGATAAGGCATTGGCAGAAGCTAATCCTGCTTATAAAATAAACGAGAGGGGAAATATTACCAGAGACAGTGCTTTAGTGGATAGTGTAATGGTAAGAATAAATACGGCTAACCTGGATGAACAATTGTACGCTAAAATAAATAAGGTACAATACAATAATAATATCCTTAAAGATATCACGCTTAGTGGTAAAAATGAAAACAATTCCATATTACATTTAGCGACCAAATTTAAACATGGCAGTCCGGCAGATGAACTGGATGATAATCTTAAAGAATATGCGATTAACGTTAATCAATCTACCAATGCCGGAGGTGATTTTGTTTTTAAATTTGATCCTACTGAAGTAAAATTCAATGATGTAACCTGGGCCATAGATACAAGTCCTGAATTGAATCACTCAATTACTTACAGGAAGAAGACCAGTGACTTTGAAATCAGTAATTTGAAAATATATTCGGATAAAAGTGTTCTGTTTATTAAAGAATCTACCTTCAAATCTGCTAAAGATTTTTATGTAGATGCAGATATCAATGATTTTGCTATTGAAAAGCTCCTGGAAATGCAGTCTGGTGGGAATTCCATGGACATCAAAGGGCTGGCAAACGGAAGTGTGAAAATAAGGATGGATAAGAGCACCTTACAACCTTTGGTGGATTTAACGGTTGATGATATCAAGATGAACGGAACGGATATGGGAGATCTTACCATCTCTGCAACCAATGGCTTCTCGCTTAATGTTTACGATATTGATGTAAAAGTAACATCAGCAGGAGTGCTGGGAAATAATAATTTGAATCTTACCGGAACTGTAAATAACAACACTGCTTCTCCAACGATTGATCTGGTAGCGGAAATGAGGGATTTTAATATTTCATTTGCTCAGCAGTTTGTGCAGTCTATCTTCGGAAACCTGAGAGGTAAGGCAACTGGGGACCTTAAAATAAACGGTACCTTAAAGAATCTTGACTACAGTGGTGATATAGCTTTAAAAGATTTTGGATTAAAACTTTTGTTTACAGGAGTAGACTATTCGTTTGACGATACAGTCATTCCATTATCAAAAGGATTGGCAATTTTAAATAATATTGAAGTTCATGACGGGCGATCCAATTCTAAAGGTAATATTTCCGGGGCAATCCAGTTTGAAACCCTTTCTTCAATGGGAGTCAACCTTGTAATGAGGGCTGATAATCTTTTAGTCCTGAACAGCACTCAAAAAGATCTAGATCTTTTCTGGGGTAGAGTATATGGACAAGGGGATCTCTATATTGATGGTCCTGTGTCTGGTCTCAGTATATCCACGCCAAATATGAAGGCTCTTAGCGGAAGTACATTTACTTTTAACTCAGGTTCAACTTCCAATGTTGAGGAGTTCAAAATGCTGAGGTTCCTAAAAGAAGGAAAAGACGGATTGGTAACTCTTGAAGAAAAGAAAAAGACGGGAGCCAATATGAATATAGACTTTTCTCTTGATGTAGATAAGGGAACGACTGTAAATGTACTGGTAGGAGATGATGTAGGTAATATTACGGTAAAAGGGGAGGCTCAAAACTTAAAATTCCTCATGAACAGACAAGGGGCTATTGCAATGGGAGGAACTTATAAGGTAGAAAATGGTACTTTCGTTTCAAAAGCTATTCTTAATAAAACATTCCAGATAGAAAAAGGAAGCAGTATCCGTTGGGATGGTGATGCAATGAGGCCTGCACTTAATATTACGGCGAATTATGTAAGGATGGTTTCAAATGCAGGGCAATATTTGAATATGGGTAGCCTTCAGCCAATCAGTATCTTATTACAGGCAAATATTACACAGTCATTGACGGATCCTAAAATTGACCTCGATGTTTCTGCTTTGGACGTTTCCAGCCAGGTAAAAGAAACCTTAGCAGCAAAAATGAGCCAGGAGGGAGAAAAAGTACTGCAGTTCGGATCTATATTACTATTGAATAGTTTTAATATTTCAAATACCGGAGGTGTGGGTGTAGATGTTGCCGGTGTAGCGGAATCATCCGGGTATAATATGCTTTTAAAGCAATTGGGATCTGTTCTTAATACAATGAGTAACGAATTTCAGATTGACCTGAATTATGTGAAAGGAGACCAGAACTCCAATACAGGAGACCGGGCGAACGCCGGTGTAAGCTTTGCACTTTCTCCAAGGATTAAAGTGAAGACAGGTTTGGGTATTCCTTTAACAAAAACAGAGAGTACGGAAGCTAATTATCTCTCCGGAGAGGGATCTATTGAATACGATATTTCTAAGAAAAATGACGGAAGTTTAGTTTTAAGAGGTTACTCTAAACCTACGAATATCGGAATGGGTGTGGTAGGTGCAGGCACTAACGGATCTGCAAATCAAGCCTATGGAGGCGGTGTTGTGTGGAGTAAAAGCTTCAATTCTTTGTTTAAAAGAAAGAAAAAAGACAAAAAACCTGTAGAGACTGGAAAAGAAATAAAAACAGATTCCCTAAAAGCAATGGGTAAATAATTTGAATATTTTAATGATTTTTATCATCCGTGTTAATTATTGTTAATTATTGTTATAATTTTTTTAGTTAAATTATTTTTTATAGATTTGCAAAAAATACATAGATTTTTTAAAAAAATTGTAATTTAACTAATATGAACTATCAACTGGACGAAATAGACAAAAAGATTCTTGATTTCTTAGTAGAAAACACAAGAATGCCTTTTACTGAAATTGCTAAACAGATGGATGTGTCTGCGGGTACAATTCACGTAAGAGTGAAAAAAATGGAAGATGCAGGTATTATTTTGGGATCATCCCTTAATATCGATTATGGTAAGTTGGATTATCACTTTACTGCTTTTATCGGAATTCTTTTAACTAAATCAAACCGTACTCAGGAAGTTTTAAAAGAGTTATCAACTCTTCCAAACGTAATCGAGGCAAGTGTGATCTCTGGAAAATATAATATTTTCTGTAAAGTAAGAGCGAAGAATACTGAAGACGCGAAAAGAATTATCTATCAGATAGACGATATTCAGGATGTTATGAGAACAGAAAGTATGATTTCCATGGAAGAATACTTAAGTGATAAAAATAGACTAATCAACGCTATTTCTATTTAATCAAATTCTAAACGAATAATTATAGAAGAACTTATGATATGATTCATAAGTTCTTTATTTTTGTACCTATGGAAGAATACAGTTACTTTGATGAGGACCCAAAGAAGGGATGGGGTTTTATTTTAGCATTTGCATCTTTAATGTTATTTACAATCATGGGATTGGGGATAGATGTAGATGAATACCTGCAGCACGAATACCTTAATATTCCCAGATGGTATTTTTATGTCATCTTTTCTCTAGACATTCTTATGGTGATAAGTCTCATACTGATGTTTTTTTTATAGGAAGATGGGCATATTTACTTTTCCTGCTTTGCTGGTTCTGCATTTTTTTATGCACAACTATTATCTTTCAACATTCCTGTACACGGATGTTACCAATCTTTTCCTCTTCACAGGATTTGGGATGCTTGCAATAATTCCTAAATGGAAATTTTTCAAATAAAAATAAGAAGCCTTCGTAATGAAGGTTTTTTTTTATTTGAAAATTAACAGACAGACCTGTCTGTATGTTACTATTTTTTTCTACCTTTGTTTAAATAATATATTGGTTTATGATATCTCCAAAAGAAAGGATCGTAGCAACGACAATGAAATTATTTTCCACCCAGGGATACAACTCTACAGGGATCAATCAGATCATTTCAGAAGCGAGTGTAGCCAAAGCGAGTTTTTATCAGTATTTTAAGTCCAAAGAAGATTTGTGTGTTGAGTTTTTGAATACCAGGCATACTTACTGGTTCAATGAACTTGAAACCTTTACGGCGGGGAAAAGAGGTGCTAAATCGAAAGTAATGGCTGCTTTTGACTTCCTGATTGACATGAATCGAAAAGAGAATTTCAGGGGCTGCAGCTTTCTCAATATCTTATCTGAAATTCCAACTGATAATACCAAGATTCTTAATGTAATTCAACATCATAAAACAGATCTCCGTAATTACTTTATGAAAATAGTGGATGATGCTGAGATCAGTGATCATATTTACATGCTTTTTGAGAGCAGTATTATAGAAAGCCAGTTGTTTAGATCCAATGAACTGATAGAAAAATCAAAAAAGATAATCACCAATTTAATACCATAAAAATGGAACAGAAACACCCACTTCCACCTTTTACCCTTGAAACGGCAAAAGAAAAAATCCAGTTAGCAGAAGATGCCTGGAACAGTCAGGATCCTGAAAGGGTTTCTAAAGCGTATACTCAAGACAGTGAATGGAGAAACAGAGACCAGTTTGTGAACGGGAGAGAAGAGATCATTGAATTTCTCCGTCATAAATGGGAAAAGGAGCTCAATTATAGGCTTAAGAAAGAATACTGGGCACATACCGATAATCGTATAGCCGTACGTTTTGAATATGAATATCAGACAAAAAATGGAGAGTGGTTCAGAGCGTATGGAAATGAGAACTGGGAGTTTGATGAAAACGGACTTATGAAAAAGAGATATGCCAGCATCAATGATTTAGCGATTAAGGAAGAAGAACGGAAATTTAAATAACAGCAGAACGCGATTCTGTAAAAAATAAAAGCATCCCAGATGGGATGCTTTTATGTATGTATATAAAAATTGTCAGAGAAATTATTTCTCTAAAATTCTTTTTACGGCTTCTTTTACAGCAGCAGCATCAATCTTGTATTTCTTCATCAATTCAGCAGGAGTAGCAGACTCTCCGAAAGTGTCATTTACTGCCACAAATTCTTGTCTTGTTGGTCTTTTTCTCGCCAACATTCCCGCAACTGACTCTCCTAAACCTCCTAAATAATTGTGCTCTTCAGCAGTTACTATTTTGCCGGTTTTTTCAACTGATTTTAAGATGATTTCCTCGTCAAGCGGCTTAATAGTGTGGATATTGATCACCTCACAAGAGATACCTTCTTTTTCAAGCTCATCTGCAGCTACAAGAGACTCCCAAACAAGATGTCCGGTTGCCACGATTGTTACATCTGTTCCTTCCTGCAACATAATTCCTTTTCCGATTTCGAAAGGCATATCTTCAGGAATGAATACAGGAACGGTAGGTCTTCCAAATCTTAAGTATACAGGACCCTCAAAATCAGCGATAGCAATAGTAGCTGCTTTTGTCTGGTTGTAATCACACGGATTGATTACCGTCATTCCAGGAAGCATTTTCATCATACCAATGTCTTCAAGAACCTGGTGAGTAGCCCCGTCTTCTCCTAATGTAAGCCCAGCATGTGAAGCACAGATTTTTACATTTTTTCCTGAATAGGCAACAGATTGACGGATCTGGTCATATACTCTGGAAGTAGAGAAATTGGCAAACGTTCCGGTAAAAGGAATTTTTCCTGTAATACTAAGACCTGCAGCGATACCGATCATATTGGCTTCAGCAATTCCTACCTGGAAAAATCTTTCCGGTGCCTTTTCAATGAATTTCTCCATTTTTAAAGATCCGATAAGGTCTGCACAAAGTGCTACTACATTTGGATTTTTATCTGCAAGCTCAGCTAATCCGGCTCCGAATCCTGAACGTGTGTCCTTTTTTTCTGTATATGTATATTTCATTTTTATTTTTTTAATCTAGAGTTTTTAAATAATTATTTAATTTCTTTTTATCAGATTGATCAAGTTTTTCCTGAATCGTATTAAGGTAAAGAACTTCTCTTCTTATTTCATCCAAAGTAAGTTTGACACCTACATTGTGTCCTGCCGATTGTGTAAGATACATATCACACATCTGACCCACATAATTTCTCAAATGTCCTTTTACTTCTTTAAACTTAAAGGTTGGAAGATCTTTTTCGAAATTTTTACAATGCTTAGGCAGTCCTTTCCAAAGAGTTTCAGCCGGAATGTTTGTAATAGCCAAGCTTCCGTCTTCATCCTGGTTCTCCTTATATGAAGAAACATAGTCGGGAATATAATAATAAGTCTCATCAGCATATGGAACTGCGGCTGTAGCAGCAGAATCAGCTACGATAGCGGTAGAATCAGTTGTTGCATATACGGAATCAGCCTTTGCATATTCTTCTTCCTGCTTTTTATAGGCAATCATCAGAGAGTCCTGTTTTCTTTGTCTGTCCATCATTGCTTTTCTATGATCAAAAAATACCTGATCTTGAGAATCTTTTACCGATTCCAGTACAAAGTATTCTTTATCATACGTTTTTTCAGGACCCACTTTTAAAATAAGGCCTTTCAGGCCGGAGCTCTTCATTTTTACGCCCGGAAGATACTGATTCAAAAGTCCGTTAAATACAGACATGTTATTGATAGACGATTGATCATCAATACACAATTTTAAATCTTCATTTTCCTTTTTCGTTCCATCTTTTGAACGGTAGTTGACCAGGTAATGAGAGCAGGGCATTCCCAGAATAGTTTCTTTTGTATCCAGTTTTCTGGCTTCCAAAGTATACTCTTCCTTTTCTCCATAATCATAGCCACTGTACCCCAAATACATCAAAGCACTCAAACCTGAACCTGCAAGACGGCTGTTCATTTCTAATGAAACCGTGCTTGTTCCCAATGCGTCGGTATAATAATACATGGGAATCTCTTTAATGTTCAGACGGGTGAGAAATTCATTATTCTTACTTGCATACATTTTTAGGGTAGGTAAAGAAGCTTTCTTATCAATCATTTGATAATTAAACACTTTGGAGAAAGAAATTTTCTTCTCTTGAGCGACTCCTAAAATAAAGCTTGTAAGCAAGCAGATTATGATGAATTTTTTCATGGAATACTTGATAATTGTGACAATCAAAGATATTAGTAATCTGCAGGAGCTTCCAGGTAAAGTTGCTTAAATGCTGTGTCTAATTGCTCGTCATTCGGAGCTTTACCATGCCAAGCATGACTTCCCATCATATAATCCACTCCATAACCCATTTCAGTATGAAGAAGGATCGCTACCGGTTTTTGTTTACCTGTTTCTGTTTTTGCTCTTTCAAGAATAGCAATCACCGCTTCAAGGTCGTTCCCGTTTTTCTCTTCTAATACAGTCCATCCAAATGCTTCCAGTTTAGCATGCAGATCACCTAAACTCAATACATCGTCAGTATCACCATCGATCTGACGACCATTGTAATCGATCGTAGAAATAATATTATCCACTTTCTTTGCCGCAGCAAACATTAAAGCTTCCCAGATTTGTCCTTCCTGTAATTCACCATCACCATGAAGTGAGTAAACCAATGATTTATCTCCGTCTAATTTTTTACCTAAGGCAGCCCCTAAAGCTACAGAAAGTCCTTGTCCCAAAGAACCTGAAGCAATACGGATTCCAGGTAATCCCTCATGAGTAGTCGGATGTCCCTGTAATCTTGAATCAAGCTTTCTGAAAGTCTTTAATTCCTCAACCGGAAAAAAGCCAAATCTAGCCAAAGTAGAATAAAAAACAGGTGAAATGTGGCCATTGGAAAGATAGAAATGATCCTCATTTTTACCTTCCATAGTGAAAGGAAGATGATAGTTCAATACTTTTCCATAAAGCGCTGTAAAGAATTCCGTACATCCTAAGCTTCCACCAGGGTGTCCTGAATTAACAGCGTGAACCATTCTTAAAATGTCTCTTCTGATTTGTGTAGTAAGAGATTTCAACTCTTCGATACTTTTACTCATTATATCTGATTTATTTGCACGCGAATTTACGATTTTTTACTGGCTTATGGAAATTCAAAATCCGGACGGAATGCCCGGATTTTGAATTATTTAAAGATTTGAAGCTTTTAGCAGCCTTCATTAAGCGATACTGAAATCTCGGTAACAATATTATCAACCAATTTAAAAGACAATATGGTTGAGGCATCACTGTCGTTCAGAATGAAATAACTTTGATTTTTAATGGGCTTGCCCTTATCATCCCATCCCGGATATGCACTATAGCTTGGATAATTTTTGTAAGCATTAATAATCTCATCTTTTGTACTGCCTACACCAATACCACTTTTGGTTCTGAATTTTTTGCTGGTTGTGGAAATGCCATATATACTATATCCATTAGTTTCTTTTCCATCATTATCATATTCCTGGCTAGTGCTGATCATAAGGATTTCACCATTGTATTTTACAGAGTTTTTATATTCTCCGTCGGTTATTTTCAGTTTTGTTCCTGAAATTTTTTCTATCTCCGCACTTTTCATAAATACTTTATAAGGGCCTATTCTAAGGGTTGAAACTTCAAAGTTTTCCTGTGCTGACACAAAGCTGAAAGCCAAAAGACCCAATAAAAGCTGAAAGATTTTTTTCATGGTATGTATTAATTATTTTGAGTTTGGTTATTGATTTTATTTTTTTCTGATGATTAAAAGCCCCAGGAATGTTAATAGTCCGTTGATGATCAGTAATTCCAGTCCTATTTTAAAGTCTCCGAAAATAGACGTCTGATACTTATCAATAAAATAGGATATAATAGGTGCTGCAATACAAACATAAGGAACAAGTTTGTCTTTAACCTTGTATGTAGTAAAAATACCAAAAGCGAAAAGTCCTAAAAGAGGTCCGTATGTAAATCCTGCTAATTTCAGGATCAATCCGATCATGGAATTATCATTGATGATCTTGAAAATAATTACCATAACCAGGAAAGAAAGCGCTACCAGAAGGTGAACATTTTTACGGAATTTCTCCTTTTTATGATCTGTCCATTCTTTCTTTTCCTTCATTCCAAAGATATCAATACACAAAGAGGAGGTAAGTGCTGTCATGGCTCCGTCTGCACTTGGAAATAAAGCTGAAATTAAAGCAATGATGAAGATAATTGAAATAAACCCGGGCATATGGTTTAATGCCACTTCAGGGAAAATCTTATCTCCAAAAATATCTTTCCCGTTCAGTATAAACTCCTTTTTGGGGATACCATCTACAATGACCTCTGTAAGGTGACCTCCCTGGCTTTCTCCAAAAAGATAAAGAAGGCCTCCCATATACAGGAACAATGATATTACTCCTAACAAAATAAATCCTAAGGTTACCATATTTTTCTGAGAATCCTTCAGTTTCGTTACGGAAAGGCTTTTCTGCATCATTTCCTGATCGATTCCGGTCATGGTGATGGTAATAAATGCTCCCGCAAGAATCTGTTTGATAAAGAATCCCGGAGAATTAAAATCCATTTCAAATATTTTCGTATAACCTTTACTGCTCATGGCACTCAAACTTTGTCCAACGCTAAGATCCAGGTGGTTCAGCATGTAGATGGTGCAGATAATCAGTCCCAGAAGCATACAGGAAGTCTGCAGGGTATCGGTCCACACAATGGTCTTTACTCCTCCTTCATAGGTATATAAAATAATCATAGCCAGAATGATGAGAGTGGTCACAATGAACGGAACTCCTAAGCTGTCCAATATGGTTACCTGTAGGATATTGACAACCAGGTACAATCTTGCTGTAGCTCCTACCAACCTTGAAACAATAAATATCCAGGCTCCAGATTTGTAAGAAAGCTGTCCCATTCTCTGCTGAAGATAGCCGTAGATGGAAGTGAGTTTAAGGCGGTAATACAAAGGAAGCAATACATATGCAACGGTAATATACCCGATAAGATAGCCCAGGGTTATCTGCAGATAGGAGAAACTGTCTTTGCCCACAGCTCCCGGAACACTCACAAAAGTTACTCCGGAAAGTGAAGTGCCTATCATTCCAAAGGCAACAAGCATCCAATTACTTTTACGGTTTCCAATGAAGAAACTCTCGTTGTCACTTCCTTTACCGGTTTTATAAGCTACCCAGAGAAGCAGCGCAAAGTATACAACGATAATGGACAGTAATATAATTGGAGACATATTTTTGTAATTAAAATTTTACAAATATAGTTTTTTTATGTTCTGATAAAAAAGAAAAACCTTTCAGGGATCTGTCCTGAAAGGTTTTTCATCTGCCTTTTCCTGTTAACTAGACTACGACGTCCTGAAGATCTTCGTTTTTCTGGAAAGTAGCTTTCGCAAAAGGACAAAGTGCAATTATTTTTTTGCCTTGTTTTCTTGCGAAATCTACCGCCGCTAAAACCATTTCTTTTCCAACGCCTTTTCCGTTGTAAGCTTCCTCTACTTCCGTATGATCAATAATGAATCTTTCTTCTCCTGCCCAGGTGTATGTCATTAGCCCTGCGCGGTTTCCGTCTATGAAAGCCTCAAAACTTCCGTGTTTTTCGTCGTTGTTTTGTTTTACCTCTATCATATTATGAAAATTTGGTTAATATTTCTATATCGTTTGTTAGTATCTTATGTATCGGACACGCATCAGCAATCGTATGCAGCCTTTTCAATTGTTCGTCATCGAGGTTGGTTCCTTCAAAGCTGATATCTCTTTTAAAAACAGCTCTTTTGGTAAGGGGGAAATTTTCCAGATCAACCTCTACGTTGATTTTTTCCACATCCCATTCCTTCCTTTCAATATACATTCTTAAGGTTGCAGCAGTACAGCTTGCCAAAGAAGTGGCAAGAATCTCAAAGGGGTTGAATCCTTTGTTTTGCCCTCCTTTATCTAAAGGTTCATCCGTGATGATTTTATTTTCACCGGCTACTACTTCTGTATAGTATTTTGTTTTTCCTAAACTTGCTTTTACTGTTACGCCCATTATTTTTCAGTATTAATTTTGTAACTCAATGCCCCGGAAGGACATTGTTCTATTTGATTGATGAGTTCCTGAGTTGTTGCGTTTTCTACCTTGATCCATGGTCTGTCCTTTGGATTATAAACCTGGGGTAACATTTTTACACAAACTGCAGAGTGGATACATTTCTTAGGCATCCAGACTACGGTAAGATCTCCGTTGGTATATTCGTGTGTTTCCATTATTCTTCTTTTAGTAATTTTTCGATTCTTCTGTCCGGAATCAGCCATATAAGAGCAACAATGTAATAAAAACATAGAGCAATATAAGGATAAAAAAATGAAGTCGCGATTCCGGATATATAAAATACAATTGAAATATATTCCTTAAACCTGGAATGGATAGCTTCTTTTAGTTTTGAATTCTCTCCCTCACAGCGGACAATTAAGTTTTCCATAATTGTATAGGCTATGGCGCACATGAACAATCCGATTCCATAGGCAGCAACCGGGTTTTTAGCGAAATGTGTAGTACCTATCCATTCCGTAGCAATCGGCATTAAAGAGAGCCAGAACAGCAAATGCAAATTTGCCCAAAGAATAGTTCCGTTGATCTTTTTGGCTGCCTGGAACAAGTGATGATGATTGTTCCAATAAATTCCCACATAGATAAAACTAAAGACATAAGCCAGAACTTTTGGGATAATCGGTTTGAGACTTGCCCAGCTGTCACCTTCCGGTACTTTAAGTTCCAGTACCATAATGGTAATGATAATGGCTAAAACACCATCACTGAACGCTTCCAGTCTTCCTTTGGTCATCAGTTTGTAATCTCTGTTTTAAAATTTTTGATTTTTTCATTCAGCTCTTTGAGCATATCCGGATTTATGACACCACTTTCCAGATCAAAGTTTTCATAGAATTTCGGTAAGGAGAATGTTTCCTTAATATCCGCTGCGAACTGGGGGAAGAACGTTTTGGCTGTATTCATTACATTTCCACCACCATAACCACCCGGTGAGGTGCTCATGAGAAGCATGGGCTTGTTTTGAAAAACCTTTACATTAATCCTTGAAGCCCAGTCAAATATATTTTTAAAAGCAGCGCTGTATGATCTGTTATGTTCGGCCAGGGAACAAATAATAACATCACAGTCTTCGATTCTTTTTAAGAATTGATGTGCGGGATCCGGGAATCCTTTTTTTTCAAGATCTACAGAAAAAACAGGCATTGTATAATCGTTAAGGTCAATTAAATTAATATCTTCATTTTGAAAATCCTTCAAAACAAATTTAACCAGTTCTCTGTTGATAGAGGTGGAAGAGCTACTTCCCGCAAATGCTAATATTTTCATGGTGTCTTGTCGTTATAAAATTTCTGTTTGGAATTATTTTCTGTTCAGAATTGCTTTAGGAAGCGGAACAAATTCGTCCTCATCTCCTGGAACTAAAGGAAAAGCATCGTGGTTCTGGTCATTCCAGTTTACTTTAGCCTGATCAATTACTTCTCTATCCGAATTTACGAAATTCCAGAATATAAAGCGCTCTTCTTCAAAGGGTTCGCCTCCGAAAAGATAGACGGTTGCATTTTCGCTCATTTCAAACTCACATAGCTTGGTATCCTTTGCAATAAGCAATTGTTTCGAGCCATAGGTGTTTCCTTCGATATTTACAGTGCCATCCAGAACATACATGGCCGCTTCACCGTACAAGTCCTGTCCGATGCTGATTTTTTGTGCCGATTTTGTTTTTATCTCAATGAAAAAAAGCTTACTATGAACGGGAACGGGAGATTTTTTTCCAAAGGCTTCTCCGGCAATTAGTTTGTAGTGGATGTCTCCATTTTCCCAAACCGGAAGTTCATCTGCCTCCGTATGATGGAACGTCGGTTCACTTTGCTCCAGATGTTTTGGAAGGCCTACCCAGATTTGAAAACCATGTAATTTTTTATCAGTTTCTCTTAAATATTCCGGAGTTCTTTCGGAATGTACCACTCCCTTTCCTGCTGTCATCCAGTTGACGGCTCCCGGTTTTATTTCCATGGCACTTCCGATACTGTCACGGTGAAAAATAGATCCCTCCAGAAGATAAGTTAAAGTGGATAATCCGATATGGGGATGAGGTGGTACATCCAGGTTTTGATAATCTTTTAATTCTGACGGTCCCATGTGATCTATAAAAACAAATGGGCCTACCGCTCTTTTTTCACGGAAAGGTAAAAGTCTTCCGACCAAAAAGTTTCCTATATCTGCGGCTTTTTCTTCTATGATAAGTCCAATATTTGACATAATTATGATTCTTTACGATTGCTGGTGGTTATTTAATTAAATTATTTAGCTTTTTTTAGATATTAAAGCTGGTCATATCTTTCAAACGTTACGTCCACAATGCGTTTCCATTCCGGATGCTTTTTAATGTAAGCAAAAACATAAGGACAAAACGGGAGTAATTTTTTAAGACTTTCTTTAATGTAAACCAATGTTTTCTCTACAACTGCTACGGCGGCTCCGGTACCTGCCAATTCTGGGTCAGCCTCCGTATGAATTAAAATGATCTGACTGTCGGTTTCACGGTAATCAATAAAAGCAAAATGGCCATTTACTTCAATTTCGAATCTCTTTTTTGATTCATTTTTTACAAGTGGAATATTTTCAAATTCTGGTTTCATTGTTTAAATTTTTGGCTGTATACTTAAAAAGTAAAAGTATTATGTTAAAGGTAATAAAAAAGCAATAATTAAATAACCGACTTAAGATTAAGATTATTTAATTATTGCCAAATTCTGTATGGTTAATCTTCTAAATATCCGAATTTTCCGGTATTGAAATCTTCAAAAGCCTGCATGATTTCCTCTCTTGTATTCATTACAAAAGGGCCATGCGGAACAATGGGTTCATTGATTGGCTCTCCACTAATGATCAGTACCACTGCGTCTTCACTGGCTTCAATGCTAAATTCCTCTCCTTTGTTTTCAAATAATACCAATTGATCGGTTTTTGCTTTTTCATTTCCATTCACAATAATACTCCCTTCAATGATAAGGGCAGCAGTATTAAAGTGAGCAGGAAAATTAAAATCAGCTTTTCCGCCGGATTTTAATTTTGCGTTCATCATGTGTACCGGAGTGAAGGTATTTGCAGGTCCTTTATTTCCTGCATATTCTCCGGCGATCACCTCAATAAACCCGTTTTCTTTCAGATCAACGATCTTCATATCGGAGTTTTTGATGGCCTGATATTTTGGTTTGCTCATTTTATCCTGCGCTGGAAGATTCACCCAAAGCTGAACCATCTGAAAGATTCCACCGGTTTTAGACCATTCTCTTTCGTGGTATTCTTTATGTAAGACACCTCTTGCAGCGGTCATCCACTGAACGTCTCCCTGACCAATTATACCACCACCTCCCGAACTATCGTGATGTTCTACTTTTCCCTGATACGCTATGGTTACGGTTTCAAAACCTCGGTGCGGATGTACTCCAACTCCTCTTGGTTTCTCAGATCCGTTAAAATGGAATTTTGAATTATAATCGAGCATAATAAAAGGATCCATTCTTTTCATATCTAATCCTGATGCACCGGGTATAAAATTATGAACTCTGAACCCATCACCTACAAAATGGGCAGGCTTTGGAGATACTACGATTTCTACTTTTTTAGTTGTCATCATAATGTTGATTTTTTATAATAACAAAAATAGAATAGATAAGAATCAATTGCATTGATCTGTGTTAAGTTCGGATTAGATTGATTTTCATGACTTATTATAGTAGATATAATAGGGTTACTCCTTTGATTTCATATTCTTGCCATCTGAAATATGAAGTCTTCGGAATACCAATCCGGATAATATTGTGAGAAAACCAACTGTAAGAAAAGTATAGCGGAAAGCATTATGGATTTCTCCTTTAATAAGATCGGTACTTTCAAATATTTTTAGAACAATAAGACCAAAAGCAATTCCAAAACCAATGGCGAGCTGTTGATTTACAGATATTAATGAATTACCGCTGCTGGTCTGGAAATTTCTTAAATCAGCAATCGAAATGGTATTCATGGAGGTGAATTGGATAGAATTGAAAAAGCCTAAAACCGCTATGATCGGGATGAACCATAGAAGATTCGTATGAATATCAGGAATGGCCAGCATACATATTAATGTTCCAATGACGAATGTATTAACCATTAACGTCTGACGGTAACCAAATCTATCCAGGATTTTAATGACTGATGATTTTCCGAGTATAGCTGTCAGAGCCATGGGAGCAACGATCCAGCCAGACGTAACTGCTGTTTGTTTATAGGCGATTTGTATCATCAGGGGAAGTAGCAAAGGAACAGCACTGATTCCTAGACGGGTAGCCAGATTTCCTACAATTCCCACACGGAAAGTTCGCACCTGGAAAAGATTTAAAGGAAATATAGGATTTCCTTCCTTTTTTGCATGTTTATAGTAATAATATAGAAATAGAAATCCTAAGATAAAGATCAGAAGAACCGGTGTTATATTCTGAAGATCTCCAAAAAGTTCAAGAGAAATGGATAGCAGGAGGGAGGCTGCAGCAAAAATCATAAAACCTTTGAGATCGAAATCAACGTCTTTCGATTTGTAATTAGGCATGTACTTAATTCCCAGAATAATCCCTAAAAAGCCAATTGGGATATTAATAAGGAATATCCAGTGCCAGGATAAATAATCCACCATATAACCACCAACCAACGGCCCCAATACAGGACCGATAAGAGCGGGAATGATAGCGAAATTCATAGCTTTTAATAATTCACTTTTATCAAAGGTTTTAATGAGGGCTAATTTTCCAACGGGTGTCATTAAACTGCCGCCCACTCCCTGGATAACTCTTGAAATAACAAGGTGAGTGAGGTTTTGCGATAATGCACAGAATAAGGAACCCAGGCTGAAGAGAACCAGGGAGAAGATGAAAACTCTTTTTGTTCCGAATCTGTCTGCCAAAAAGCCGCTCGCAGGCATGAAAACTGCCAGAGTCAGAACGTAGCTGATTATGGCGTTTTGCATATTGAGCGGAGACTCTTTTAGATCTTTGGCAATAGAAGGTAAAGAAGTGTTCAGAATTGTAGAATCAAGCATCTGCATGAAAATAGCGGTAGCAAGAATCAGTGGAAGGATTTTTTTAATCGACGTTAGAGATGAATTGGTTTCAGACATGTTATATCAGCTAGGATCTTTATATAATGTAGTCTTTCGATAAGTTTGCTATTTCGATCAAGGCAAATTGAAGAGATCATTCTGGAATAAAAATAAATGGATTGAACAGGTTTTTTCCCTCTCTTCCGGCCATTATCTAATGTAATGTATTTTGAAACTTAAAAGACTTGTTTCTTAGATAAAGAAATATGTATAAAATTAAAAAAGTCCTGTGAGATTTCACAGGACTTTTTGATTTATTTTTTAGTTTTTTCTACTCCTTTCCATTCATCGCCGGCTTTTCTGTACTGGCTTAAAATGAAAGTTTTAAAATCTGTTGTTTTATACTCGATGTTATCTGTATTTTGCTCAAACGGCATGATGTAATAGTAATCCACATCTGTTTTATCGGTTTTGTTCCCTTTTTTTACAGAAGGAACATATTTTGAAAACTTATAGTTGGGAAGATATTGTTTTAGTGAAGCATAAAACTTTTTATCTTCTTCACTCGGAATAATATCTACAATTTTAAAATCATCTTTTTTCTTGTCTATCCAAAGGTAATAAGTCTTTTCCTCCTGAGTTTTTCTATTCAGGGAATTGAAGGCAAAAAGTTCTTTAGGCACCAATTCCTTGATTTTTTCAGGATCTACCTTTGTGAAGTACTCACCCTGAGAAGGATCAACATACGTTTCAAGATTATACATTAAAACGGCATTGTTTTCAAAATTCTTATTCTTAAAGTATTGATTTAAAGATAATTCAGCTGTTTCGCGTAGTTCTTTTCCTCTGGCATCCAGCTTTTTGGTTGGATTCTGTGGGTTTACTTTTTTCACAAATTCATAGAGAACAACTGGCTTTACATCCTTAAGGTGCGGATAGGTTTTTAATTGTTCAGCTTTCGCAAGCCAGTAATATTGTTGATAATAATTTTCTTTTTCGTTGTCCTTTACAGTCTTATAAGTAAGTGCAAGTTTCTTTGAGTTAAGATATTTACCAAATTTACCCTGGCCAAAAGCAAAATTTATAGATAATAAAGCAAAAAAGATAGTAACGGTTCTTCTCATTTTATAATATTGATTTTTTCGTTTTCCAAATATAATTATTTATTAGATACTATTTTTGATTGTTAGTTAAAATCTGTTAATATTATTGATGTTTATTCAAAAGAAAATCCTGTATTGCTACAGGATTAATAAATTTTAGTTTCCGGGGGGTTGAAAGGTGAGTTGGAAAATTTTTTTATCAGGGTGTTCAAAAACTCCTTTGATTATTCCCACATATTATCCCTCATAAGAAGTTTCGTGTACTTTTACAGCCCTTCCGCTTGGATCGTTCATTTTCTTAAAAGCTTCATCCCATTCCAGTGCAATAGGAGTGGAACATGCCACAGATGGTACAGACGGAACTGTTGCTGCCGCCGTTTCACTTGGGAAATGTTCTTCAAAGATCGTTCTGTATCTGTATTCTTCTTTATTCTGAGGAGTGTTCAATGGAAATCTGAATTTTGCATTCGCCATCATTTCGTCCGTAACCTCTTTCTCTGCCACTTCACGCAAGGTATCAATCCATGAATAGCCTACGCCATCGGAGAATTGCTCCTTTTGTCTCCAGACAATAGATTCCGGTAGGATATCTTCAAAAGCTTTTCTTAAAATCCATTTTTCTATTTTGCCATCAGCGGTATCAATCATTTTATCTTTAGGGTTAATATTCATAGCAATGTCCATGAATTCTTTGTCAAGAAAGGGAACACGTCCTTCAATTCCCCAGCTCATCAATGCTTTGTTGGCTCTTAAACAATCATAAAGGTGAAGTTTTCCTAATTTTCTTACTGTTTCATCGTGAAACTCTTTGGCATTCGGAGCTTTATGGAAATATAGATATCCACCGAAAAGTTCATCAGAACCTTCACCTGATAGTACCATTTTAATCCCCATGGATTTGATTACTCTTGCTAAAAGATACATGGGAGTAGAAGCTCTTACGGTTGTTACGTCATAGGTTTCCAGATGATAAATTACATCGCGTATAGCATCTAGTCCTTCCTGAACGGTAAAATTAACTTCATGATGGACAGAGCCGATATGTTCTGCTGCTTTTTGTGCGGCTGCAAGATCAGGAGATCCTACTAATCCTACTGCGAAGCTATGCAGTCTCGGATACCATGCTTCCTGGGTATCTCCGCTTTCAATTCTTTGACGGGCAAATTTTGCAGTGATCGCTGAAATTACAGAAGAATCCAATCCTCCCGATAATAATACTCCATAAGGAACGTCACTCATAAGCTGTCTGTGAACTGCATCTTCTAATCCTTGTCTCAGTTTTTGTATATCGCTCTCATTATTCTTTACATGATCAAAATCGGTCCAGTCTCTTGTATACCATTGTTGTAGCTCCATACCATCTTTACTGTAAATAAGGTGTCCCGGTAAAAAGGTTTCAATGGTTTTACAAATTCCTTCCAGTGCTTTTAATTCTGAAGCTATATAGAAGTTGCCGTTTCTGTCCCATCCTTGATAAAGCGGGCAGATCCCCATATGATCCCGCGCGATGAGATAAATATCATTTTTGATATCATACAACGAAAATGCGAAAATACCATTAAGCTTTTCCAGAAAGTCTTTACCATACTTTTCGTAAAGTGCTAAAATAACTTCGCAATCGGATTGGGTTTGAAATTCATAGTTGGGAAATTCTTCCTTCAATTCTCTATGGTTATATATTTCTCCATTTACGGCTAAGACAATATTCCCATCTTTAGAAAATAAAGGCTGCTTTCCGGATGTAGGATCTACAATGGCTAATCTTTCGTGAGAAAACACCACTTTTTCGTTCTGAAAAACTCCACTCCAATCCGGACCTCTATGACGGATTTTTTTTGACATTTCCAAAACCTGAGGTCTTAATATTTCTGTTTTTTGTTTTGCGTCAAACAAACATACGATTCCACACATTTTTTATCATTTATTTAGGAGCAAAAATAGACTTGTAATTTAAAAAAGAAAACATTAATTAAATATAAGTTAATATTTTTAATTAAATAGTCTGTTTTAAAGAATTTAATTAATTAAATTGAATGATAAATATGATTTTGGTTAATATTTTTCTTACAGAAGAATACTATGCGTAGCTATACGAAATTAAAATGGGATATTTATTAATATATGGTAATTAATTATATGAATTTTTACTTTTACTTTGTGGCTCGAAATAATTTTTTTTCATCATTTGTGTTTTTACCTTCTTGTGATTAATATCACGAGAAGGTTTTGTTTTTTATTGAATTCCTAATAAAACCCCGGAAACATTCCATGAACTGAAACTTGTGCCCTCTGTAGGGCCTTGAGGAATTTTGATCTGGATACTGTGTTTTCCGGCCTTTAAATCTCCCAATGAAATAAATTCTGGATTCGTAATAGTCCCGGGACACCAGTTTGATCTGCTTAAATCTGATGAAGAGAGTCCATCCGGAAAATTTCCTGATGCAGGGTTATATAGACGGTATGAACCACAGTCTGTTCTCCATGGTGTAAAAGAGAAAATCATTTTTCCATCCACAAATATGGAATTGACTTTCGGAACGAACTCATCTCCGTTTTCCCATCCGCCATGTCCTGTCGTTATATAACGTAACTGCGCATTTTTCAGATCTTTTTTTTAGAGTGAATTCTACAAAAAGTCCTTTCTCGGCATTAAACATCGTGGAATAATCCTGTCCCGCCATTTCCATGATGTTGACGGTATTGAACAACGGAATTACAGTATTGTTTTTGTAAACAGTCTGATCACTTTTATGAATCGTGATTTCCAGATTTATTGTATGTCCGCCTTTATCATAGTTTCCTATAAAGGTTCCAATCCATAATTCTTTATCAGATAAAGAAGGCTTTAGTTCTGTAATATCCTGACGGTATGGACTGATTGTTTGCCAGTCTTTTCCTTTTAGCTGGATGTGGTTGAATTTTTGAATCCCAAATGCGGTAAAGAAGCGCATCATTTCAATGCTCGGATCATAATTATCTGTAGGGATAATGCCATAATATTGCTTTCCATTTCCGTTTTCGTATACCGGAAGTGTTTTAGCACCTTTTTCCAGGCCATCAAAAAAGGATTGCGATTTATTCTGAGGAATAAAGAAAACGGTTCCTGTTCTGTCATAAGCATCACCATTGGATTGCTGTTTTAATTCAATGAAAATATTTTCTCCTTCAGATATCTTTGGAAACTTTACCTTTTTTAAGATAATTGTTCCATTTGCAAATCTTTTTATCTTTTCGTCGGATTTGGATTCGTCCGAGAAGTTGATCGTTTCGTTTTCAAAAACTTTCAAAGTAGTAAAGCGGCTTTTCCAAAGCTGATCTTTGTAACCTAAAAGATCTGTAGAGGTAATGGATCCTTTAATGATATCCGCAATATTGGTTTTTTTTTACTTTTTTAATAGAAGTGGCAGTAATTAGAGAATTTTTATTTCTTTCAATTTCCAGAACCAATCCCAGGTTTTGTCCTAGCGCTGAAGGTCCGCCACTTATCTTTAAATCTCCTGTGTACCAGATTTCTATGGTGTTGGAGTTGATTTTAGTGACAGCCTTCCGGCAGGTGTAGCCGAGAATTTTTTTTTGTTTCATTGGTTAATTCAAAGGTCTGTTTGGCTACTGATTCTTTATCGGCAGTAGAAATAATCTCATCAGGCTTTAAAAACCCGTATGATATAATTGTATTTGAAGGTTTTTCAATTTTTGTAATTTCAAACGGATATTCGCTCTTTTGTTCCCTGATAGAGTTATTAAGGATAAAGTTTTCACTGCCGTTAACCCATATAAAAGTCGGTGACTGTTCTGTCTGTATTTTTCCGTTGTAAGAATTGGTATACTGTATTTCATAGGTTTGGGCCGATGAAACATAATACAGAAAAGCAAAGAAAGTAAATAAAAATCGTTTACACATGTGCGGGTGGTTTATCACAAATATACAATGTCTTACAAATGTCTACCTGTAAATTCTATGGCATTTCATGAATAGGTATTCCAAGGATACCGAAATGTTACGAATATTGAGAATTTTTTTTTTGATTAATGATGTATTGTAAAAAAACTACTCCAGAAAATGGAGTAGTTAGTATATTTATAATGTAAGGCTGGTTAGGCTAACCTTTCTATAAGAGCCATATAGAATCCGTCATATCCTTCGCTAGGCATTACTTTTTCGTCTTTAATAAGTTTGAAGTCCGGGTTGTTTTTAAGAAATTCCTTAACCTGTCCGGTGTTTTCAGAAGGCAAAATAGAGCATGTGGCATACACCATTTTTCCACCTTTTTTAAGGATTTTAGAATAATCCTGAAGGATTTGTTGTTGTTCCAGTTTGATTCTATCAATGAAATCCTGGTCGATTTTCCATTTACTGTCAGGATTTCTTTTTAAAACTCCTAAGCCTGAACAAGGAGCATCAATAAGAAGCCTGTCTGCTTTTTCGTGAAGACGTTTGATCACTTTATTGTCCGCGATCATACGGGTTTCAATATTATGAGCGCCTGCTCTTTTGGCACGACGTTTTAGTTCTGCTAGTTTCCATTCAAAGATATCCAAAGCGATGATCTGTCCTTTATTTTGCATTAGTGCTGCGAGGTGGAGTGTTTTTCCTCCTGCTCCTGCACATGCATCAACTACTCTTTGTCCTTCTTTTACATCAAGGAAATATCCTATTTTTTGTGAGGAAGCATCCTGAACTTCAAATAATCCTTCTTTAAAGGCTGTTGTTAAAAAAACATTCTTTTTTTTCTTCCAGCTGTACAGCGTCCTGATAATTTCTCACGGTAAAAGAGGCGATACCTTCATCAGATAGATCGGAGATCAGTTCTCTGGGCGTTGTTTTAAGAGAATTTGCTCTCAAAACAGTAGGAGCCTGCTCATTTAAAGCTCTCATTTCCTTTTCCCAGCCAGCGCCTAATTCTTTTTCAAGGGTTTCAGCCAGCCATTCAGGAATAGAGTGTTCAATAGCTTTTGTAGGAACAGTATCTTTTTTTTAGCTTTGTAATGATATCAGCGATTTTTATCCCGTCGAACTCCTCAAACTTTTTATAGTTTGTTTTGCTCCAAAGCAAATAAGCAAGAATGAGTTTGTATATGTTATTCGGTTTTACACCTTCTCCCATATAATATTCCAAACGCTTTTTCCAGCGGATGATATTGTAAAAAATTTCAGAAACAACGGCTCTGTCCTGACTTCCCCATTTTCTGTGAGCCTTTAAAAGTCTTTCAATAACTTTATCAGCGTATTTGTTTTTTTCAAAAAATGTCTCCTGTAGGGCATCGTGAATTCCGATTGCCAGGTTTCTGTGAATAAGTTCCATAATTGCTTCTGCTGTTTTCAATCTGCAAAAGTACAAATTATAGTTGAGATTTGAGATTGATGTAGGAGATGGGAAACAGGAGGTACGATAGATGCTGATAGTTAATACATAAATAGATAAATAGGGTGGGTGACTTTTCTCCCGATACCTGATTTTGTCTCTACACCTTTCTGTTGACTTGATCCTTTAAAAAACTCTACCTTTGCAAAAAATTAAAATATGAGTGATATTGTTCTTTGTCCGAAGTGTGGTTCCGAATTTACTTATCCTAGTGACAACATGACGGTTTGTTCCCAGTGTTTTTATGAATGGAATGCTGATGAGGCAGCTGCGGAAACAGCCAATGAAGGTAAAATACTTGATTCCAATGGAAATGAGTTACATGATGGTGATTCTGTAGTGGTTATCAAGGACCTGCCGGTAAAAGGAGCTCCAAAACCTGTAAAAGCGGGAACAAAGGTGAAAAATATCCGCCTGAGACCTGATAGTGACCATAATATCGATTGTAAAATTGATGGCTTTGGTTCGATGGCTTTGAAATCAGAGTTCGTGAAGAAAGCATAAAACCTGATAATATATTCATTAATGCGTCTTAAGGGACGCATTTTTGATATATAAGAAGTTATAAGAAACAAAAAAAGGAAAAGATTGGACAGTGTAATCTTTCAAAGACTAGATTGCAGGATTCTGCTAATGTTCGTCCAGGAGGCAGAAAGAGAATTAACCAAAAGTTTCCTTATGCTATAGAATTACAAATGTAATAAAAAGTTTTAAAAATGAATTTCCGGAATCCGGACTTTTATCCACAAACTAACAATGAGCATATTAAGGATATGTTAATTTTTTTTTGAAAAATCACCGAATCCCAAATTTACCTTTTATACTTTATATGTATAATAATTTTGTTTTTTCCGCCATTTAGCAGTTCGGCTTTATGCAAAGACAATTTTTACGGGGCCTTCAATTTTGCTGTTGGTATATAAAACGAGATCCTTTTCCTTTGCTCTTACTTTATTCCAATAATGGTTACCGGCAAACCTGCTTTCCAGAACTTCTGCATCCATACCGTTTTCCGAAACTTTAATTTCATGCGGGTAATAGGAAAATTTGGAGATCCCAAAATTCTTCATTTCATGATCGGTGAAAATATTTACTTCCCCAAAAAGTTTAGCAACATAAGGATTGTAAGGTTCTTTGTAAGTTTCTTCCGGATGGGTGTTTTGGATCAGTCTTCCACTTTGAAGAACAACGATCTGGTCTACCCAAGGTATAATATCCTGAAGTTCATGAGTTGAGATGATTAAGGAAATGTTATGTTGCTTTACATACCTGAAAAGCCTTTCCCGAAGTTCTATTTTTCTTGGAAAATCAATATTACTAAAAGGTTCGTCCAGGATCAGGAGCTTAGGCAATATAGACAAAGCACGCGCAATAGCAACTCTTTGCTGCTGTCCGCCACTTAAATTTTTTGGGAAAACATCAGCATATTCCTGCAGGCCTACTACTTCAAGAAGTTCATGAACGGTTTCTCTTTTTTTTTGATAGATTGATATTTGAAATAAACTTACCCACATTGTCTGCAACGGTGGAATAAGGCATCAGGTCAAAATTCTGTGCAACAAATTTCATTTGAGGTTCTCCGGGAACAAGATTGCCTTTCGGGCCCATAAGTGGAGTGCCGTCAAAAATAATTTCACCGCCTTCCCAGTCTAAAAGTCCATAAATTAAATTTAATAATGTAGATTTTCCACAGCCGCTTTCACCGGCCAGGGCAATGATTTTCCCTTCCTCAAATCGTATATTGAGGTTTTGAAAAAGAGGCTGGTCTTTACGATGTGAAAAATAAAGATTGTTTATCTCTAATAGCATATTACAAATGTAGTATTTTTAAAAAAGAATTATTTTTTTTATTATCTTAGCGAACGTAATAAAAAAATATCAAAAATGAGAAAAAAAACTGTTTTATTTCGTTATCCCTGCCGTTTTTGCTACAGCTGTTGTTGTTTCTTGTAAAAAAGACAAACCGCTTACAAGTGAAAGTAATGATGTTACGACAACAAAAGAAGGTGCTCAATATGCATTGGATACTTTAAATAGTAAAATAGAGTGGAAGGGGTATAAAGTCTTCAAATCTGAAAGTACAAGCCATTTCGGAACAATTAAGTTTGAAAGTGGTGATCTTACAGTGAAAGACGGAAAATTAGAAAGTGGAAAGTTCGTTGCTGATATGAATTCATTAACATCTGTGGATTTAAAAGATGACGCAGAGCAATTAGGAAAACTGAACGGGCATTTGAAAAGCGGGGATTTCTTTGAAGTTGAAAAATTTCCAACTGCTTCTTATGAAATTACTAAAGTTACACCGGCAGCTGAAGGTGATTATAATACTCTATTGGATGGTAATTTAACGATTAAAGGAATTACCAAGCCGCTTCAGCTTAAAGCTAATGTGTCTGTAAAAGAAGGTGAAGTAACCGTAGCTACTGAACCTAAAGATATTAAAAGAGAAGAGTTTGGTGTGAAATTCCAGGCTCCTGCTGAAAACGGAGTGATTAAAGATGAGGTAACTCTTCAGATCAACGTTAAAGCTTTAGAAAAGAAATAATTTTTTTATTTAAGTGAAATAAGTGATTGAAGTCTGCCTCTGAATAAGGGGCAGATTTTTTATGATAAAATAAGAAAGTTTTTAAACTGAAAAATCGTATTTTTGCAAAACATTTTGAAAGGGTAAAATAATGATAGAAAAGATAGAAGAACTACTCGTTGAGGTAAATAACTTCAATACTACATCTAAAGAGGAGATCGAAAATTTCCGAATCAAGTATAATGGTAAGAAAGGAGTTCTAAACGATTTTTACGAAACATTAAAGGAAGTTCCAAACGATCAGAAGAAAGAATTCGGACAGAAAGTGAATTCTTTAAAACAGGCTATTGCCATAAAATTAGAAGATCTGAAAAGCGCTTCTGAATCTTCCGTCGTAGTAGAGAAAGATGATCTTACAAAACCTGCTTTTCCCTTGGAGCTGGGATCGAGACATCCTATCAACCTGGTGAAGAACAGAATTATTGAGATCTTTAAATCTATTGGTTTTGCGGTAGCTGATGGACCTGAAATTGAAGACGACTGGCATAACTTTACGGCACTTAACCTTCCTGAATATCATCCGGCAAGAGATATGCAGGATACTTTCTTTATTGAGCAAAATCCTGATATTCTTTTGAGGACACATACTTCTTCAGTGCAGATTCGTTATATGGAGGAAAACCAACCCCCAATAAGAATTTTATCTCCGGGAAGGGTTTTCAGAAATGAAGCGGTATCTTCACGTTCTCATTGTATTTTCCATCAGATTGAAGGGTTATACATCGATGAAAATGTAAGCTTTGCGGATTTGAAGCAAACCATCCAGTTTTTTACTACTGAACTTTTTGGAAAGTCCAAAATCAGAATGAGACCTTCTTATTTCCCTTTCACTGAACCTAGTGCTGAAATCGATGTGTACTGGGGATTAAACTCTGAAACGGATTATAGAATTACTAAAGGAACAGGCTGGCTGGAAATTATGGGTTGCGGTATGGTGGATCCGGCTGTTTTAAAAAATGTAAATATTGACCCGGAAAAATATTCTGGATATGCTTTCGGAATGGGTATTGAGAGGATTGTAATGCTTCTTTATCAAATGAGCGATATCAGAATGTTCTTTGAAAACGATATCAGAACTTTAGAACAATTTAAAACACTATAGAAAAAGCCTCCGTTAGGAGGCTTTTTTATGTTTGTTAGTGGCTTTTTATTTAGAAAACCTTAAAGGGTATTTTACATTTTTAAAATCGTCGATACTTGCTTTTAAAGAACCGACAGCTAATTCAGCTTTAAGTAACATAGGAACGTGATTAGCATCATTAGAAACCCACATGGTTACTCCCTCTTTATCTTTAAATACTCTTCCGCTCATTACTGACGGAACGATTTTTAAACAATTGATGACTCCGAACTTTGTCTTTAAATTTTCGGTACCTACAACCCTTAAACGAAAAGGAAACATTTCATCATCAATCCAAACATTCATATTAATTACCGTACCCACTTTAAGCTCCGTCTGGCTTTGGCTTCTGAGATAATAAAAACAGGAAAGCATATCCTGTATTCCTTTTACAGACTTGATTACTTTGGAGCCGTTAGCCGGTGTTTTTTTTATCCGTCAGGATCAGTGTATTGTTGTCATGGTTGAACACAGTTTCAAAATGTTGGCGATAGCTTCCTTCTTTTACATTTCGAACGTAGAAACTGGGAAGTCCCGTCTGTGTATCAATGAAACTCTCATAAAGATCATCCACTTTAAAAAAAGCTTTTACAGCACCGGAGGTTTGTCCCGTTCCTTTTACATAGAGGTGGGGAGCTCCTTTGTAAGTTGTTTTTTGAGTTGTAAGCGTTGCATTTCCGGCAGTTAGTATTCCGTAATGAATCCTGAAAGTAATAGATTCGCCATCTGCTATATTATCAATCTGGCCAAAACCGAGAAAGAATACGAATAATGCAATGATATTGAGAATTTTCTTCATAATATGGTTTTTACAAAAACGCTGCCAAAATTAAAATTTTTCTATTTTACCCGTTATTTGATAAATCTCAGGTTTTTATTTAGACTCAATTAAATCAGCTTCGCGTTAAAATTAGTAAATTTGCAGTTATATGTAAAATTAAATTTTATTATGATTACTACCGACATATTGATTATAGGAGCCGGACCAACTGGACTTTTCGCAGTGTTTGAAGCAGGTTTGCTTAAAATGAAATGCCATATTATAGATGCACTTCCACAACCGGGAGGTCAGCTTGCCGAGCTTTATCCTAAAAAGCCTATTTTCGATATTCCGGGGTATCCTTCGGTAAATGCCGGTGATCTGGTAGATAATTTAATGGAGCAGATCAAGCAGTTTCAACCTGGGTTTACTTTAGGCGAAACGGCGGTTACGCTTACAAAAGTAGATGAGGAATGGTTTGAGGTTGTTACGAATAAAGGAACGGTTCACAGAGCGAAAGCGGTTGCTATTGCCGGTGGATTAGGAACTTTTGAGCCAAGGAAGCCTACCATCGAAAATATTGCAGATTACGAAGAAAAAGGTGTTGAATATTTTGTTAAAGAGCCTGAACACTTCAGAAATAAAAAAGTGGTTATTGCAGGAGGTGGAGATTCAGCATTGGATTGGAGCATTTTCTTATCTAATGTTGCCAGTGAAGTGACTTTGATCCATAGAAGAAATGAATTCAGGGGAGCGTTGGATTCCGTAGAAAAAGTTCAGGATTTAAAGAACCAGGGAAAAATAAAATTAATTACCCCTGCCGAGGTTACTGCAATAAAAGGAGAAGGAAAAGTTTCAGCGATCACCGTTCAGGTAGATGGTGAAGAAGCTCATGATATTGAAACGGATTATTTTATTCCTTTATTCGGTTTAACTCCAAAGTTAGGAGATATTGCTAACTGGGGGCTGAATATTGAAAAGAATGCCATCGTTGTAAACAATGCGCTGGATTATCAGACAAATATTGACGGAGTTTACGCTATTGGTGATATTAATACATATCCGGGTAAATTAAAATTGATCTTATGTGGTTTCCATGAAGCAACATTAATGTGTCAAAGTGTTTATAACAGATTGAACCCTGGGAAAAAATATGTTCTTAAATATACTACTGTGAGTGGAGTAGACGGGTTTGACGGAAGCCGTAAAGAAGCAGAAAAAGCAGTTGTGAAAAAAATTGACTAATTTTGCAAAATTATGTCAGATATCAATATAAAAATTACCGATAGGGAAGGTGTAACGCACGATGTTATTGCACCAACGGATATGTCTATGAATTTAATGGAAGTTATCCGTTCTTATGAATTAGCAGAAGAAGGAACAATCGGTGTTTGTGGAGGAATGGCTATGTGTGCTTCCTGCCAGGTGTATGTGATCAATGATCCGGGTTTAACTGAAATGGGAGATGAAGAAGATGCTATGTTAGCTGAAGCTTTCCATGTGAAGGAAAACAGCAGATTAGGATGTCAGCTGCACATCGTGGAAGACATGGAAGGGCTGGAAGTAGAGATTGCTCCTTATCCTTAGAAAATTTTTAACTTAAAAATATAAAAGTCCTGAAATTTTTTTTCAGGACTTTTTTTATGTATTGGAAAATTTAGAATTCCCGGATAGCATACGTATACTGTATCTTTGAATTGTATTTTCCTGCTGATGAAATCATGTGGAACCTATGGACTCCACATGACTGATTATTACTTTGAATAATTATTTCTGAGGAATATTCGCTAAAATTTCTTTCAGGAAACTCCAGAATTTTTGTGTTGAAGGGATATTGGCCTTTTCATCAGGAGAGTGGGCTCCTCTGATGGTAGGTCCAAAGCTTACCATTTCCATTTCCGGATAGTTAGCACCGATGATCCCACATTCCAGACCTGCATGGCAAGCTACTACATGAGGCTTTTCAGTGAATTTTTCGGTATAGATCTTTTCCATGAGCTGAACGATTTCAGATCCGGGTTTTGGTTTCCATCCGGGATAAGAGCCACTGAATTCTACCTGCATTCCTGCCAGTTCAGAAACTGATTTTAACTGTTCTGCCACAGCATATTTAGTTGAGTCAACTGAAGATCTCGACAGGTTTAATATTTTTAAATTTCCACCTTTAAGTTCTACTCTCGCCACATTGTTGGACGTTTCTACAAGATCTTTTACATCAGGACTCATTCTGTAAACACCATTGTGAAGAGATTTTAGGACTAAAATGACCTTTTTAGAATCTTCTTCAGACAAGGCTTTATCAGAGCTTGTTGAATTTTCTATATTGATCTGAAGACCTGGCTCAACAGTCGCAAATTCTTCTAAAATTTCTTTTTTAAGACCATTGGTTAGCTCGTCAATAAACTCATTGGCGTTTCTTACAGAGATAATAGCTACTGCTTCTCTTGGGATCGCGTTCCTTAAACCACCACCATCGATTGAAATCAATTGTACATTTTCTTTTGCTAAACCGCTGTAAAGCAATCTTCCCAAAATAATATTGGAATTCCCGAAACCTTTATGGATATCCATTCCCGAGTGACCTCCCTGTAGTCCTTTGATTTCAATTCTTACAATCTGTCCTTTCGCTGCTTCAAGCTCATAGTTTTGAGTGATAGTAACATCTATTCCTCCTGCACAGCCGATATCAATCTCATCATCTTCCTCGGTGTCAAGATTCAATAGGATCTGTCCGGTAAGCTGTCCTGGCTTTAACCCAAGAGCTCCGGTCATTCCTGTTTCTTCATCAATGGTAAAAAGTGCTTCTAAATCCGGATGCGGAATGTCTGAACTTTCTAAAATAGACATGATCGTAGCTACACCTAAACCATTATCTGCTCCTAATGTAGTTCCTTTTGCTCTTACCCAGTCTCCGTCAACTTCCATTTTGATGCCTTCTGTATCAAAATCAAAATTAACATCACTGTTTTTCTGACAAACCATATCCAAATGTGATTGTAATACAATCGATTTACGGTTTTCCATTCCTGCTGTTGCAGGTTTTTTAATAATAACATTTCCTACTTCATCTACTGTTGTGGGTAATCCCAGACTTTCACCAAATCCTTTAATAAATGCGATTACTTTTTCTTCTTTTTTTGAAGGTCTTGGAACAGCATTTAATTTGGAGAAATTCTTCCAGATAATCTGCGGTTCTATATTGGATAATTCCATAAAATTTATTTTTATCAAAATTACGAATAAAAAATGCTCCCGTAAATTCGGGAGCAGTCTTTTTTATTTTGGAGAGGAAAATTTTTGAAAAGCGGAATTACAGAATGATTAGCATCCACATTCTCCATAAATAGGCAATGTGATGACAGTTCCGTCAGGTTTTTCAATGGTTATGGTCCCTTCAAATAATAGAGCTTCTTCCCCTTTGATTTTTTTACCTTTTACGGATATTTTATAATCGTCATTTTCTATTTCTTTGGTTAAAAGTTCATCAGCTTCCATATCGCTGGATGAGATCAGGTTCATGGCTAATCTTTTTCCGTCCAGTTTCATGTAAGCTGTTTTTCCTGCATCATCAGCATAGATGTACTTTTCCGCTTCGAAATCAGCTTTGCTTTTTGCAAAGTAACATGAGCATTCTTTAATCTCCTTCGGGAAGGCTATCGTTTCAACCAGGATTTTTCCTGAACTCTCCACTTTTGCAGAATCCTGAACAATATTCAGTGAATCTTTGGGAGTGGTTGTTAAAACGTTTGGTTGTTCTTTTTTACAAGCTACTACCAAGAGTGCTGAAAAGATAACGATAAGGTATTTCATTGTTTGTGGTTTTAATGCATTTATCCTCTGGCTCTTTCAAGCAGAACCATCATTAATAAAGAAAGTATAACCAGACTTTCGTCCTCATCATCGATATCGATCATTCTGTCTAGCTGGAATCTTCTGCCAAAAAATGAAGGCATCTTTTTTAATTTAAAATATTCTTTTCCATCCACACCTCTTACCGTGTAAGCAGGATTTAAGAAATATCCGGTAAACATACCGATGATCGGAATTTCACTTACCATCCCATCGAAGAATTTTGTCCATGCATTATCTTCCGTTACTGTAAATTTAGGCTGATCATTTGCGTCCAGGATATTATAAGTTGACTTCCAGAGTGAACGCATTCCTTTTCTTGCCAGCCTTCCGAAGTTTTTTTTTATCAACAAGATCATTTAAAGAGTAGGATGCATTAAAATCGATCCACTTATTGGCCTGTATCCTGAAAAGCTCCTTAGATTTGCTTTCATCATTAAAGACAATAACATCTTCCTTTAGCTTAAACATTTTTTGGCGAACATACGCCACATAGTTCCCGTTTCTGTCTGTAATGTTAAAATCACTGGCTAATGTTGTGATTTTGAATTTGAAATCCAGAGGATAATTAAGGTTGTTAAGAATCATTTAGTTTATTTTTTTCATATATTTTCCAAAGATATATCTTTTATTGGAGAAGAAGATGATTTATGCTTGAGAAAGCCCTATAGACTCATCTTTTTATATTATTTTTGTAAGTAATTATGGATTATCCAAGTAAAGTTTTGGCAAAAGCTGTGGATGAGATTTCAGGACTTCCCGGAATTGGCAGGAAAACAGCTTTGCGTCTGGCGCTTCATTTATTAAAACAGCCCAATTCCAGGGCAGTTGGTCTCGGCAATTCTCTTATCAGTTTAGTTAATGATATAAAATACTGCAAGGAATGTCATAATTTTTCGGATTTTGATGTTTGCGAAATCTGCAGCAGTTCCAAAAGAAGTGATGAGGTGATTTGTATAGTAGAGGATGTACGCGATGTTATTGCTATTGAAAATACAGGAAAATACACAGGAAAATATCTGATCCTGGGAGGTAAGATTTCTCCTATGGAAGGGATCGGTCCGAATCAGCTTAATATTCCAAGCATTGAAAGGAAATTGAATACAGGGCTGGTCAAAGAATTTATTTTTGCTTTGAGCGCAACCATGGAAGGTGACACCACAGCGTATTATATTTATAAGAAATTTAAAAATTTCAATGTAAGTTTTTCAAGCATTGCCAGAGGAATTTCAGTAGGGGATGAACTTGAATATGCGGATGAGATTTCTTTGGGCAGGTCCATTATCAACAGGCTTCCTTATAACGAAAAGGATTAAAAATGAATACCAGGCTCTCAATAATAATTGTTAATTATAACGTTACCCAGTTACTTCGGAATTGCCTTTTATCCATTAAAAAATATGTAAAAGAAGTTCCCTATGAAGTCATCATTATTGACAATGCTTCTACAGACACCTCATGGCGAAATCTGATAGAAGAATTTCCGGGTTTTCATTTTATCGCTTCCGAAAGTAATGATGGTTTTTCAAAAGCCAATAATACAGCTATAAAAAGGGCAGTGGGAGATTATGTTCTGATCCTCAATCCTGACACCGAACTTGAAGGCTGTTATATGGATGAGATTTTAGATTTTGCAGATACTCAGCCTGACTTTGGGTGTCTGGGAGTGAGAATGCATGATGCAAAAGGCGCATTTTTACCGGAAAGCAAACGTTCAGTTCCGGATATGTTCAACTCCTTCGAAAAGTTATTTGTGAATTTTAAGAATAACAATTCAAAATCCTATTATCGGAATGACATTGATGAAAATGCAATTGATAAGGTGGAAGTGATCACCGGTGCATTTTTTCTTGTTAAGAGAGAGGTTTATGAAAGAGTAGGCGGCCTGGATGAAGCTTATTTCATGTATGGTGAAGATATCGATTTATGTTATACCTTACTTAGGAATGGCTTTACGAATTACTATTATGGTAAAGCTTCAATATTGCACTATAAAGGAGAAAGTACGGTAAAAGATGAGCTCTATCTCGAGCGCTTTTATGGGGCTATGGAGATTTTTATCAGTAAATATTACAAGGAATCGAAGCCTTTGCAGTATTCATTTTTAAAAGCAGGCTTAAGGCTCCGGCACAAAATAGAAAAGATCAAATTAAAATAAAAAGCAACTCAATTGAGTTGCTTTTTTAATATGTAAAATAGTATTTGCTTATTTAGCAGGAGTAACAGGAGCCTGAGCTGGTGCTGTTGTTTGAGAAGCCGGAGCAGATTGTTTTGCAGGAGCTTCTTTTTTAACAGGTTGCTGAACCGTAGCCGTTTGTGATGGCTTTCCTGTGATCACAACACTGATAAGGATAAGAACAATGATTGTCGCTCCTAAGGTCCATGTTGCTTTTTCCATAAAGTCGTTGGTTCTTTGTACTCCGAATTGCGCAGATGATGCACCTCCGAAGGTACTGGAAAGGCCTCCTCCTTTAGGATTTTGAGCCATAACGATAATTACCAGTAAAACACTAGCAATCATAACAAGAACCATCAATAGTATAAATATAGAATCCATTAATTTGATATCTTTTTGAATGGGCAAATTTAATCTTTTTTTACCGAACAGCAAAATAAGATTTTAGTAAAAAGAAAAAACAGCAACAATTGTTGCTGTTTTTTCTTTAAAAGAGATTATTCTTATTTAAAATCAGAATCCTTGGCCTGATTGATCTGATAAGATTTTACAGCCAGGTTTATATCCATTCCGCCCATATTCTGAATAATGGTATGAGGTAATTTTACGCCGGATACATCTTTATAATCAGCATAGCTTGTAGGGGTAGAACCCTGCTCTCCACTTTTTACTTCTCCTGTTTTCAGACCGGTTTTTACGCTATAATAGTATGTGTCTTTTGCGCCTTTCACTACGTAGGAATCTTCGTTGTTATATTTTTCAATTCCTGCTAATTTATATTCAGTAGATTTTGCGAAATTAATTTCCGGGAATAGTTCTTTCTCATCAGACATTTCTGCTTTCTGCTTGTCGCTTAGAGGAACCTTTTTCCCTTGAACTTCCATATAGCCATCTTTTCCGTCGAATACAATTTTTTGTACGGTATTTCCCATCATGCTGATGTTCATAGCCATTTTGCCTTCTTTGGCCTGAATCATTTTCATGTTCATTTCCATGCCCTGTACTTTTGTAGTGGCTTCACTGGAAATAGAATTGATCTTCTGAACAGCAGCAAGACCTCCGATTGCATTAATGTATTTATCCGCTACAGATCCGATCGTAACACCGGCATCCACTTTTTGTGCAGCCGGTTTTGCTACAGGATTAGCTTCCTTATCAAAATATTTTACCGGGTAGCCTAATTTTTCCAGACCTTCAGAAATATCAGAAGCTTTACCTGCGATGAAAATTCTGCTTTGATTAGGAAGTATTGTCGCTTTAACGGCACTTGTAACGTCTGCAGCGGTTACTTTATCAATGGACTTCAGATAATTGGTATAGAAATCTGAAGGAAGATCCTGTACTTTTTGATTTAATGCAAATCTTGCAATGGTTTCAGGTTTCTCCAAAGACATAATGAAGTTTCCTTTCAGCTTTGCTTTAGCATTTTCAAGCTCTTCCGGTTTTACGGTAGAAATAGCATTCAATTCATTCATGAATTCTTTAACGGCTTTGTCTGTAACTTCGTTTCTTACACTTGCCTGTGCTGAAAAATTAGGAGAGTATTTGCTGGCAGACATGCTTGAATAAGCTCCGTAAGTAAATCCGTTTTTTTCACGAAGATTCATGAAAAGTCTAGCTTCACCACCTCCTCCAAGGATGTAATTGGCAATTGTTGCAGGGAAGTAGTTGGGATCTTTCATTTTCAGTGTATTCAGGTTGCCTACGGAAACAACCGATTGTACAGCTGAAGGAACATCAACAACATTGATCTCTGTTTTTGCAACATTTGAAGCAGGTTCTAATGCGGTAAAAGCAGTATTGGATTTTTTCCATCCGCTGAATGCTTTTTCGATCAAAGGTTTTACCTGATCATATTTAACATCTCCAACGATAACTAAATAAGCATTGTCCGGAGCGTAATATTTTTTGTAGATATTCTGAACATCGGCCAGCTGGATTTTATTGATGGACTCAACGGTCTCAAACTCTCCTCTGGATGTGTTTTTTCCATACTGTAAAGCATTGGAAACCCTTGCTGCTATAGAAGAAGCGTTTTTATCATCAGATTTTAAACTTTCAATAGCTCTTTCCTTAGAATTCTGGATTTCTTCAGCAGAAAATTTTGGATTAATAATAGCATCAGCCATTAATCCTAATACCTCAGGGAAATATTTTGAAAGAGAACTTGCGAAAGCTCCGGAAGATGAAAAGTTAAGGTTAGCTCCCAGAAAATCTACCTTTTTATTAAATTCATCTTTACCGATATTGGTTGTTCCGTTTTCGAACTGTTCTGCCATGATTTCGCTTACACCGGTCACATTTCCTTCATGGTAAGGAGGTCTGTCCATAGATAGATTGGCGCTTACTCGTGGTAACTTGTTGTTTTCTACAACCATCACCGTAAGGCCATTGCTTAGCTGGAAAGTTTTTGGCTTGGCAATGTTTATCGCTGGAGTAGGACCTGGCTTTGGCATTGCATTAAGATCTATTTTTTGTGCTGAAAGCATTCCGGTAAATAAAAATGCTACGGCTATATATGTTAATTGCTTTTTCATTTGTAAATAATTGTTTGTTATAATCACTTTTTAACCCAACTGATCTGGATTATTTTTTTTTCAGGTACGTAATTAATGATTATTCTTTGATTAGGATTCAGGTACTTTTTAGCAGCATTTTGAAGATCTTCTCTTGTGATGGATCTGTAAATGTCAATTTCTTTGTTGATTAAATTGGTGTTCCCCATCAATACGTGGTTTGTTGCTAATGAAGCAGCAATTCCCTGAATACTTGAATTCTGATTTACAAACTGGTTTTCAAACTGATTCTGAATTTTCTGATAATCTTCCTGAGAGATTAGAGTTGTTTGTAATTTTTTGATCTCAGCATCAATGTCAGACTGTAAAGTTTGCTTTGTAGTCTGTCCCATTGGGATTGCGAAAAATGCAAATATACTGTAGTCTTCAAGTCCCTGGTTGAAAGCCGCTACCTGAAGTGCTTTTTTGTCCTGATCTACTAATTTTTTATACAAAACAGATGATTTTCCGTTGCTTAAATAGGTTGAAAGCATATCCAGAACGTAGGCATCTTTCTCTTTATTGGCAGGTGTTCTGTAGGCAAAAACATAGGCCGGAAGCTGGATGTTAGGATCTGTAGCAGTAACTTCCTTCTCCTGAGTGATAGGAGCATCTTTCGGGAAATCTTTAGGATAGATTGTTCCTTTTGGAATTCCTCCGTAATATTCTTCAATCCATTTTTTAGTCTGTTCAGGCTTAATATCTCCTGCTACGACCAAAGTGGCATTGTTAGGTACATAATATTTTTTATAAAATGCCTGGAATTCTTCAAGTTTAGCAGAATTCAGGTCCTCCATTGATCCGATGGTTGGCCAGTTGTACGGGTGATTGGTGAAAAGATTTTTTTGGATGGTGGTAAAAAGATTCCCGTAAGGCTGGTTGTCCATTCTCAATCTTTTTTCCTCCTTTACAACCTCTCTCTGAGTATCTACTCCAACCTGGTTGATAACAGCGTGACGCATTCTTTCAGCTTCCATCCAAAGTCCCAGTTGTTCGTTGTTGGAAGGGAAAGTTTCATAGTAATATGTTCTGTCATTGGTTGTATTGGCATTGTTTTGCCCTCCGTTGGAAGAAACTATTTTAAACCAGTCACCTCTTTTGATATTAGGTGTTCCTTCAAATAAAAGATGTTCAAAGAAGTGAGCGAAACCGGTTCTTCCTTTTACTTCATCCTTGGCACCTACGTGGTACATTACTCCTGTTGTAACTACCGGTGCTGTATTGTCCTGATGAAGAATCACGTGTAAACCGTTTGGTAAATCATACTCTTCGAATTTGATTTGTTGTGCATTCAGCATCACTCCAAAGAAAGCTACAGCAGCAACAGAAAGAAGTCGTTTTTTCATAAAGTAGAAATTGTTTGTCAATAAGTCCTAAAAATACTTTAATTGTTACAATTATTATGTGAAATTTTTAACTGAATTATTGGTTTTGTTAAATATATCATACCTGCATTTCAAAAATTTGAATTCTCCTTTTAATACATTATTTTTGTATTCCCAAAATTTTTTGCAGCATGGACTATTTGAAAGGACTCAATGAATCACAATACGAAGCCGTTACTACTTTACAGGGACCTTTAATGGTACTTGCAGGAGCAGGTTCGGGGAAAACGCGTGTACTTACTATGCGTATCGCCCATCTGATTACAAACGGTGTCGATCCTTTCAATATTTTAGCCCTTACCTTTACCAATAAAGCAGCACGTGAAATGAAGGAGCGTATTGCAAAGGTAGTAGGCCCCGGTAATGCAAGAAGTTTGTGGATGGGAACTTTTCACTCGGTATTTGCAAGAATTTTGAGAAGTGAAGCTCATTATCTGGGATTTCCATCGAATTTTACAATTTATGATCAGCAGGATGCGTTGAATGTAATCCGGAAAGTGCTGAAAGACATGAATATAGATGCGGATCTTTATAAACCTAAAAAAGTCCAGGCAAGAATTTCAAACTATAAGAATAACCTGATCACGGTAAAAGCCTATTTCAACAACCCTGAATTGATGGAGGCTGATGAAAAAGCGAATATGAAGTTTATCGGTCAGATTTATCAGAAATATGTAGAAGCCTGTTTTAAAAACGGGGCGATGGACTTTGATGATTTGTTGTTAAAAACCAATGAACTGCTTACCCGGTTTCCTGAGGTTTTAGCCAAATATCAGGACAGATTCCGTTATATTCTGGTAGATGAGTACCAGGATACGAATCACTCTCAGTACCTGATTGTAAAGGCACTGGCTTCAAAGTTTGAAAATATATGTGTAGTGGGAGATGATGCTCAATCGATCTATTCATTCCGGGGAGCCAATATTTATAATATTTTAAATTTTAAGAAAGATTATCCTGATGCGGTGACGGTTTCTTTGGAACAAAACTACCGTTCAACACAAAATATCGTGAATGCCGCTAATGTGGTGATTGCAAAAAACCTTCAGCAGTTCAAGAAGAATGTATTCAGTGAGAATGAAGAAGGGGATAAAATAAAAATTTACCGTTCGCTTTCGGATGCGGATGAAGCCAACTTTGTGGCTGGAAATATATGGGAGCTTCATAACAGAGACCAGCGAAAATTTAGTGATTTTGCCATTTTATACAGGACGAACTCTCAGACCAGGGCTTTTGAAGATGCTCTGAGACGTAAGAATATCCCTTATAAAGTATATGGAGGTTTATCTTTCTATCAAAGGAAAGAGGTAAAGGACCTTATTGCTTACCTGCGTCTTCTTATCAATGAAAATGATTCGGAAGCATTGACAAGGATCATCAATTATCCTACGAGAGGGATCGGAGAAACAACGCAGAATAAACTGGTCGTTTTTGCAGATGCCCATAACGTGTCTGTAGCAAAGGTCCTGGATAATCTTCCGATGTATTCTCAACAGTTAGGATTCAATAATGGTATTCTCAACAAACTGAATGATTTCTGGTCAATGATCAAGGCTTTTCAGGTATTGCTGAAAACAGAAACAGCTTACAGTGTTGCCATGGAAGTTGCAAAACGAAGTGGTCTGATCAAATTTCTGAAAGATGACGGAACTCCCGAAGGGATTTCAAGGGTAGAAAACGTACAGGAGCTCATGAACTCTATGCAGGGTTTTATAGAAGAGCAGATGCAGCTGGAGGACGGAGATCCTAGTTTATCCAATTTCCTTGAAAATATTGCCCTTTCAGCAGATACGCAGGCAAAAGATGAAGAAGATGATATGGTTTCCCTGATGACCATTCACCTTTCCAAAGGACTTGAGTTTCCTGTTGTGCATCTTGTAGGAATGGAAGAAAATCTTTTCCCTAGTTTTATGAGTTCAGCAACAAGGGAAGATCTGGAAGAAGAAAGACGTTTGTTTTACGTAGCCTTGACAAGAGCCGAGAAGCAGGCATTTTTCTCTTATGCCATCTCCAGATTCCAATGGGGAAAAATTACGGATGCAGAACCATCAAGATTCTTAAGTGAAATTGACGAGGAGTATCTGGAATTCATCAATCCTGCAATGGAAAAACGTTTTATTAATCAAAGCGGGCTTAAATCTAATATTTTTGATGAACATCCTTCAGAAATACGTAGTTTTAAAAAGGTAGAGAAGAAAACCATTGAAAAGAATGAGAATTCAAAACCAATTGCTGAACCTCGTAAACTGAAACCCGTAAGTACGGCCAAAATCATTAACCCAAGCGGAGCCTCTTCTCAGGATATTGAAGTTGGGGATAAGGTGAGACATGATCGTTTTGGTGTCGGGGAAGTTACTTTTCTGGATGGAACAGACCCTCAGAATATCAAGGCTAAAGTGGTTTTCATGCATGAAGGAGAGAAAAATCTTATTCTGAAATACGCTAAACTAACTAAAATTTAAAAAACATAGACGTAAGCTATCAGAACTTTTTATAAATTATAAGTCTACTTATTTTGTAGACTTATAAATATGACATACATTTGCTCCTCAAAAAAAGTTAAAAAAACTTAACATAAAATGTATGAAAAATAGAAAGACAATTTTTTCAGCTTCTGTTTTATTTTTTCTGGGGGCAACTTATGTTTATGGACAGGAGAAGGATACAGTGAAAACCGCTAATGTGGAAGAGGTTGTTATTCTGGGATCCCGAAGCGGAGCAAGATCTAAAGTTGACAGCCCGGTTCCTGTGGATGTATTTAATATAAAAGAATCTTCGCTGGTTCTTCCTCAAACCAATATTTCTCAGATCCTTAACGCTATAGCACCCTCATTTACCTCTACGATTCAGACCAACGCTGATGGTACGGATCATTTGGATCCTGCACAGCTCAGAGGCCTTGGTCCCGATCAGGTCCTGGTTTTGGTCAATGGTAAAAGAAGGCATACTTCGGCATTGGTTAATGTGAACGGAACTCCGGGAAGAGGAACTGTAGGTACGGATTTGAATGCTATTCCTTCTTTCGCGATCAGCCGGATTGAAGTGTTGCGGGATGGTGCTGCGGCACAATACGGATCAGATGCCATTGCAGGGGTTATTAATTTAGGGCTTAAAAGAGATACCGGAAGACTGACAGGTCAGTTTACTTACGGAGGAAATCTTACGCCGGCTGCCAATGATCATACAGGAAATTTTGACGGACAAAACTTTCAGGTAGATCTGAATTATGGTGATAAAATAGGAAAAAAGGGAGGTTTTTTCAATATTACTTGGGCTTCACAGTTTAGAAATCCAACCTATAGAGCAGGAACCGAAAGCGGGACAATTTACAATGCTTACAATGCTATTGAGAAAAGAGCATTAAATGATGGCGTGAATCTTTCTTCATTATTTACAAATATTGGTACTACTCCCAATGCTCAGCAGATCGTAAATTATATTCATCAATATGCACAGAATGTTAATTATTTCTCCCAGGATTTTCAGAATCAAATTCAGGGAGCGAATACAATTGGTGCGCTACAGGGATTGTTAGGAGCTGATGTAACCAATCAGGAGTTGGGCTACAGAGGTCTTGAAAGAAAAGATTTCAATATGCAGGTAGGCCAGTCAAAACTGAATAACCACCAGCTTTTTGCAAATATAGAGGTTCCGATTGATGATAACTGGAAAGTCTATACTTTTGGAGGTTATAGCTTCAGGCATGGTACTTCGGGAGGATTTTTCAGAAGACCTAATCAAAGCAGAACCTTTACAGGAATATACCAGGATGGTTATCTGCCGCAGATCGGAACAGGTATCCAGGACTTGTCTCTTTCAGCAGGTATAAAAGGAAACTGGGATGGCTGGAATATTGACTTCAGTAATACTTACGGACAAAACTCCTTTGATTATACTATCCAGAATACAGGTAATACTTCTTTAAGATTTGCGTCCCCCAATGAATTTAGTGCCGGAGGACTAAGATTTTCTCAAAATACGATCAATCTTGATTTTTCAAAGAAATATGATGTGTGGCAGGGAATCAACATAGCATTTGGGGCTGAGCATCGATATGAAAATTTTAAAATAACAGCAGGAGAAGAAGCTTCTTATGCAACTTATGATATTAATGGAAATGTATGGAACGGGACCACTTCCAGGCCAACCGATTTCTTTGGAAATTCACTTCCAGGAGGATCACAGGTATTTAGTGGTTTCAGACCTGAAAATGCTGTAAATAAAAACAGACAATCTGTTGCGGGATATGCAGATTTTGAATTCAATTTTACAGATTGGTTGCTGGTAGATGCTGCTGCGAGATATGAAAACTATTCGGATTTCGGATCTACTTTTAATTATAAGATCGCTTCAAGAATTAAACTTGATAAGAACTTTAATTTAAGATTTGCCGGATCTACAGGATTTAGAGCGCCATCTATCCATCAGATCTATTATAATGTAACTTCTACCTTATTTACCAATAATCAGCTTTTGGAAGTAGGAACTTTCAGCAACGACTCTAAAATAGCAGGACTATTGGGAATTCCAAAATTGAAACAGGAAACTTCCCAATCAGCTAGTATAGGATTTACGTATAAAATTCCATCAGTTAATGTAACATTTACGGCAGATGGTTATTTTACTAAAATTAAAAATAGGATTATCCTTACCGACCAGTTTACCAGATCAGCAGTTCCTCAGCCGGCAAAGGAGGCATTTGATGCTGCCGGAGTAAATGCGGGACAATTTTTTGCCAATGCAATAGATACGGAAACGAAAGGGCTGGATATTGTAATTGCTCACAATTTAAGATTTTCAGAAGTGAAGCTGGATAATAGTTTTGCAGTTAACCTGAATCAGACCAAAAAAGTAGGAAACGTTCATTCATCGGGTTTGCTGGAATCTGCAAATCTTGAAAATACATATTTCTCTGAAAAATCAAGAGTCTATCTTGAAGAAGCGGTTCCAAGAGTAAAGGCAAGTTTATCCCACAGTATTTCGTGGAAAAATGCCAGTTTCTATTTAAGAAATACGTATTTCGGAAAGGTAACCGGTGCTGATGTTTTAGATGCTAATGGAGATGGGGTTATTGCATTTGATGAACATCAGAAAATTGCAGATAAGGTAATTACTGATGTTTCCGTAGCGTATCAGTTCACAAAAAATGTAGGTTTAACGCTGGGAGTGAATAACGTTTTTGATATTTATCCAACCAAAAACCTTCCGGCATCAACCAATAACGACCAGTTTATCTACTCCCGTTCTACGTCTCAATTCGGACAGAACGGAAGGTATGTTTTTACGAGGCTTAATTTTAATTTTTAAGTAAAAAATAAAAACTAGCTGAACAAAGCAGGCAAAGGATCTTCAAAACTGATTATTCTGTGATCTGCGAGATCAAAATAAATTTCTGAATTTTGATTGGTAAAAGCAATGACAGTCATTCCTGCATTTTTGGCAGCAAGAATACCGGACTGACTGTCCTCTATTACAAAACAATGTTGAGGGTCAACTTTCAGGTTTTTTGCTGAAGTAAAATATACGGCAGGATGAGGCTTACCATGTTCTTCAAACTCAGCTGAGGTAATATGATCGAATAAATGGGCAATCTCCGCTTTATCAAGAACGGTTTGAATGATCCTGTAAGGAGAATTGGTGGCTAGGCCTATTTTGTATTGCTTTGATTTAAGATCTTCTATAAACTTTTTTATACCCGCAATAGTACAATCTTCTGTTGCGATCAGTTCAATGACCCTTGAGATGACTTGTTGTTCCACAATGTCCAATGCAATGTTATCCCAAGGGTATTTTTTATACCAGAATTCGGTAACCTCAGCAGTAGTCATCGTCTGAGTGAACTGTGTGAATTCATCAGTAATCTTTACACCCAATGAGCTGAATACTTCGGACTCCGCTTGTTTCCAGAATTTTTCACTATCGATAAGAACACCGTCCATATCAAAAATAACAGCTTTTGCAGGTTTTATTTCCATATTTTTAATTCATAGGCCGCTTCCCAAAAATGGTACTCCATCCGGGTTGACATGATAAAAGCTTCTGTCATTTTATGTCTTGTATCATCTGTAGCTTTTTCTGCGATCTTATCACAAATAGCAATTGCATGATCTACAGCAGCAGAAAATTCCTCTCCACCATAAGTATCGATCCACTTTTGATAAGGATTATTAATATTGTTCTGATATTTAAAGATAAAGTTTCCTACTTCCCTATAGATCCAGAAGCACGGCAACACTGCAGCAACTGCAACTTCAACACATTCCAGAGCAGCAGTACTCCTCAGAAAATGGATATAGTGATGACATGCAGGCTGTAAAACACCTTTATCGGTAACACCAAAATCCTTAAAATAAAATTCATGTAAAGCATTTTCGACCACGATCGCATTTTCGGCAAACCTCATAAAAGAAAGAACATCCTGGAGATCAGGGATCTTAGCAGCAATTAGCGAAAGCGTTCGTCCAAAATGTTCAAGATATAGAGAGTCCTGAGCCATGTAAAATTTAAAATTTTCAAGCGGCAAATTGCCGGCTGAAAGCTCTTTGATAAAATCCATTTGCAAAATAGACATGTATTTGTCTTCAATGGCTTGCCAGGTTTTTTCAGACCATTTCATTTTTGATCAGTTTTTGAGGGTTAAAAAAGTGATTAAGCGGGCCGTTTCCCAAACCGGTTTCTACATCTTTTCCATTTTCTATGGCTTTATAAACATATTGTTGTCCAAGAGAAACAGAATCAAATAAGGTTTTTCCCTGAGCCAGATATGCGGCTATAGCTGAAGAAAGGGTACAGCCTGAACCATGGGTATTGTGGGTTGCCAATTTGATGGTTTCAAAGGTATGGTATTGATTATTTTCATCGTAGAATAATGAGGTAATCGTTGAGGTATCCTGATGTCCGCCTTTTAAAAGAATGCTTTTGCAGCCCAGACCTTTGATCAGTTTTCCTGCTGCATAAAGGTCTTCAAGCGTTTTCACCTCCATGCTGGCTAAAATTGCTGCTTCATCCATATTAGGGGTAATCACATCTGCAATAGGGAAAAGTTTTTCTGTAATAGCGGTAATAGTCTCTTCTTCGATTAAGCGATGTCCACTTGTCGCGACCATTACCGGATCGAATACAATAGGAATCTTTTTATATTTACCGAGTGTTGAAACGATGGTTTCCACAAGCTGGGAAGTATGGACCATTCCGATTTTGATTGCATCAGGAAAAATGTCATCTAAAATAGCTTCGATCTGATCAGCTACTGCTTCTACAGGAATTGGATATATCTTTCTTACTCCCTGGGTATTCTGGACCGGTAAAGCAGTTAATACCGATGTTGAAAAGCATCCCAGGGCAGAGGCGGTTTTAATATCAGCCTGGATGCCGGCCCCTCCGCTTCCGTCGAATCCTGCTATCGTTAATACGGATGGATATTTAAATTTTTTCATTTTACAATTTCATTTTTGAGTTCATAAGCTGCTTTTTGAGGATCATCAGCACCGCATATTGCAGAAACCACGGCAATACAGTCTGCTCCCGCGTCCATAATAGCCTTGGCGTTGGTTAAGTTGACACTGCCAATAGCAACAAGGGGCTTTGAGGTGAGTTGCCTTATTTTTACTATTCCTTCCAATCCCCATTCAGTAACTGTATCTGATTTGGTAGTCGTGCGGAAGACCGGGCTGATGCCCAGATAGTCTGATGCTGCAGTCTGATCATTTTCAAGCTGACTGAGATATTCAATGGAGTAACCAATCATTTTATTGTGAATGAGTGGCTGCTCCCTCAAATAGACGGGGCTTGCATCGGTATTACCCACATGGATGCCTGCCGCGTTTACTTTTGTGGCCACTTCTACGTTGTCATTAATAATCAGTGGAATATGATGTTTTTCTGTAATTGCTATCAGTTGTCTGGCTTTTTGGAGGAATTCATCGGGGGAGCTGTTTTTCTCTCTTAGTTGTATGATATCAACGCCGCCTAGAATAGCTTGCTCTGCAACCTTTAAAAAGTCTCTTCCGGGACAATCTGCCTCAGAAATAACAAGGTAAAGCTGGTAAGGAAAAGGATGTCGATTCATTATCTTTCATACTTGAGATGACTGAGAAACTCCTCTTCGGTAATAGTATATAATTTATCAAGAAGGTTAACCTGAAGGCTTCCAGGACCTTTACTTTCCAAAACAGCCAGTTCACCTGCGATACCCATTAATGCCATTGCAGCCGCAGTTGCTTCAAAATACTTTTCGGTAACTCCTGCAAAAGCACCAATAAGGGCAGTTGCCGAGCAGCCTAATCCGGTAACTTTGGTCATTAAATGATGCCCGTTACGGATAAAGGAGGTCTGCTGTCGGTCAAGAATGATATCTGTAGCTCCGGAGATACAGACAATCGTATCGTGTTGATTGACGAGATATTGGGCGGCATTGATCGCTTCGTCACTTTTTGCTGTGCTGTCAACTCCTTTTGTAACGATTGTGTTTGCTTTAGCCAAAGCAATGATTTCTGATGCGTTACCTCTGATTACAGTCGGCCGGTATGGTAAGAGCTGATGTAAAATCTCATCACGGAAACCCGTTGCGCCGGCACCTACCGGGTCCAAAATCCACGGTTTTTTTAATGAATGGGCAGCCTTTGCGGCTATTATCATTGACTCTGCCCAATATTCATCCAGCGTACCTATGTTAATAACGACTGAATGTGCAATACTGACCATGTCATGAATTTCAGATTTTGCATGCGCCATGATAGGAGAAGCTCCCACAGCCAAAAGGGCATTGGCTGTATTATTCATCACCACGTAATTGGTAATATTGTGTACAAGGGGGGGATTGCTGTTTTACGAGCTGTACTTGTTCCCAAAGATTTTTATCCATTATTATTGATTAAATAAATAGCTTCAGGAAAAAATCCAAAACAAAAGTACATTGTAAAGAATGTCTTTTTGCTTTTCCCTACGTCGGTGTAAGCCGTATCAGGTTCAAAGGGACTCTCTCAATTCTTCTCAGAATACCCCTAAAGCATAACAAATGTAAGAAAAATATCAGATATGGCCTTATCATTAATTTGTAACCCAAACCTTTTATCTCTCTACCAGCTCCTTTACGCTTTCTCCGTAATAATCAATTTCCGATTTATTAATTTTGATAAGCTCATACCACTTTCTGAAGGCTCCTACAAATACAATAAGCATTAAGACCATCGCAACCACAGCAAGTGTTGCCAGTAAGTATTGCCCTTTGGGAATATAGATGGAGGTAACCTGGATATAACCTGCCCAGAATGTGATCCCTGCCATGAAAACACCCGGTATAGCTGCACACAAGGCATATTTGCCTCTGTTTAACCGTATGAGCATTGTTGTACAGACGATCAGTCCGCAGGCAGCAAGCAGCTGGTTGCTGATCCCGAATAATGGCCAGATACTGCTGACGTTTCCTGTAAATACGAGATATCCCCATGCAAAAGTGAAGATCAGACTGCTGATAATAATCCCCGGGGTCCAGTTTTTGTCATTGAATTTCGGAATTACAGAACCCAGCATTTCCTGCAAAAAGAAACGTCCTACTCTTGTTCCTGCGTCAATAGCCGTAAGAATAAAAACAGCTTCAAACATGATTGCAAAATTATACCAATAAGCCATTAACTGATCCATATAGGGAATCTTATTGAATATATGAGCCATTCCCACAGCCAGAGATACAGCACCTCCGGTTCTGCCATGAAGATCGATCCCGATTTTCTGTGAAAAATAATCAATATCAACTCCGTGTAAAGAAGGATGAGCAGCCAGAAATGCATCATAAGAGTCTTTCGGAGTGTTTATGGCAAAATAATCTCCGGGCATTAATGTACATGCTGCGATCAATGCCATTAGGGCAACAAATCCTTCAACAAGCATTGCTCCATATCCTACAAAAAGAATTTCCCTTTCTTTATTTAGCATTTTAGGCGTTGTTCCGGTTGCTATAACAGCGTGAAAACCCGAAATAGCACCACATGCGATAACAATGAAAATGAATGGAAGGACAGGTCCTCCGATCACGGGTCCGCCACCGTTTACAAACTGTGTAAGGGCAGGCATCTGTATCGTGGGATGGATCACAATTACTCCGATAGCAAGCATGATGATAGTTCCGATTTTCAGGTATGTCGACAGGTAATCCCTTGGGACGAGCAGCAGCCATACCGGTAGAACGGATGCCAAAAAACCATACAAAGGAATAGCTATAGAAATGGTGGTGATATCCCAGGAGAACAAATTATGCATGGTTTCATTCTGCATCAGGTTATGCCCTCCGATAATACCCGCAATAAGAAGGACTCCTCCTAGTATACTGGCAAAAGTGACACTATTTTTGCGATAGCGCATAATCAGACCCATAATGATGGCAATAGGCATTGTAATCACTACGGTAAATAATGACCATGAAGCTTCGTGCATAGCATTGATACACGCCAACGATAGTCCTGCCAGCGTAAGAATAAGAATGAATAAAATGGCAAATCCGGCTACTGTTCCGGTTGTTTTTCCAATTTCTTTAGAAGCAATGGTTGCCAGACTTTGGCCTTTATGCCTTACGGATGCGAACAAAACGACCATATCATGAACACCACCTCCCAATACACAGCCTATCAGAATCCACAATGCTCCGGGAAGGTATCCGAATTGTGCGGCAAGAACAGGCCCAACCAATGGTCCGGCAGCTGCAATTGCAGCAAAGTGATGTCCGAAAAGAACATTCTTATTGGTTGCAACATAGTCTTTACCATCCGCAAACTCCAATGCAGGAGTCGTATTTTTGTTATTAAGACGTAATACCTTATTGGCGAGAAAAATTCCATAGATGCGGTATGCTATGGCGAAAATAAGGAGCGATGTGAAAACTAAAGTTAAGGCGTTGATATTATTTAGGAAATCCATATCGTATTGATTTTTTATGAATAAATAATTAAATTTTTTGTTTAATTTATTTTGAATAATTTAAACAATGGCCAAGTTAATTATTTTGTAAATAAAAAATAAGAATATGTATACTAATCTAGCAAATTAACAAAAATTGAAAATAATTACTTATTTAATAGTCTGATAATTAATATTTTATATTGTTATCCGTTTGATTTAACTATAATTTATTGTTAGTTTAGAAGTATATTTCATTTCAACATTAATGATTGCTCGGCTTAGTCTTTCTCTGAGAAACAATAAAATCTACCATTTCATCAACAAGCTGATTAAGGTAGTTTTTATCGGTGGTTCCGAAGCCGTGAATACCATCTTCTACGATAGTCAGTTTATTTTGTACTTCATTTTCTTCAAGTTTTCGTTCCAGTAGTTTCGATTGTTTGAGAGGTACAATTTTATCCTTATTTCCTTGCAGAGTTAGGGTTGGGATTGCATGATCAGCATAGGTTACCGGTGAAAGCGTTTCAAAGTATTTGATGACTTTCTTCTTGTCTTTTTTGATGTCGTATCCTGAAATTCCTAAGATCAGTTTTCCCCTTAGATCAACAATTTTCTTTGAAAAAAGGCTGATAAAAAAGGCACCTACATTTCCCACACGGGTATGTAAAAGTTTATTAAGATCAGTAGGCCCGAAATTATTGACTACATAATTTACTTTTGCAGAATAAGATGAGAGCTCAGGTGCTCCGACGAATTCATTATCTTGCGTATAGGCAGCCAGCAATGAAAGATGCGCCCCGGCAGACGCCCCGAAAAGTCCTATATTGTTGGTGTCAAAGTGATATTTATCTGAGTTCTTTCTGACCCATCGTATAGCATCCTTAGTATCCTGGATAGGATTTGGAAAATGGATATCTTTATTCACTAAAGTATAGTTGATGCTGATTACAGTATATTCCTTTTCTACCAGCTTGAGAATAAGATTTTCTATATAGGAATCTGCGTGAATGATCTTATCACCGCCGACCCATCCCCCTCCATGGACATAAATAAGCACAGGATGTTTTTCCGCAGAGGTTGTTTTTGGGCTGTACATATCCAAAGCTATTGAACCTTCCTTATTGGTTTTATAGAAAATATCTTCTAATGAAATGGTCCTTTCTTTTAAAAGACTGCTTTTTGGAGCTTTAGGCTGAAGCTGATTCTGGGAAAAAGCGACAGGGGAAATGCTCAGAAGTAAAATAAAAAACAGGTTTACATAAAACCTGTATATTGTAATATTGCTTTTGAATGATGCCATATAATTTTTGAGAAATTGGTTATTTTACTAACTCCTCAAAAAGTTTACCAAAAGTTTTTTCAAGATCTTTGGATTTTCCGGGATGAGGCCTTGATGTTTGTATAACGGAACTTCTTACCGCTGTTAACCAGCGAAAACGCTCGGGAATATCAAGCAGGGCTATTGGTCCACCATCCTTATCTCCATTGGCAATCTTTTGAAAACTTTGCAGGTTCTGAATAATGTCTTCATAGTCAAGTTTGCTGTGCATAAGTCTGAATTTATCTGGGCATAGATAAAAATCTACACGAATGAATTTTTCTTTTTTTGAAAACATCACGAGGCCTATATTGAAAAATTCTTCTCTTTCAACCTTAGGTACCAGACGTATTACGGCATATTCGTATATTTTATCCTCTTGCATTTTTAGCTTCGTTTACAAAGATTTGTGAATTTTCTAGCCTTGTTTTCATAAATTGGAAGTACACCTCACGGATTTCTTCAGGACTTTCATCCGCATCGTTCCAGTGTAGCCAATCTTCGGGAATCAGATTTACAATTTCCCGGAATACTTTTTCATTTAAAACCTCATGTGCCCATTGATCGGCTTCATCCAGCATTTTAGCTTTGGGAAGAAGAACATGGTCTTTTACATATTTGAAAGGAGTCTTTGCCGCTGCATCAAAGTTTTGCCATGAGTGATGAAAATAAAAAGAAGCTCCGTTATCAATTACCCAGAGTTCCTTATGCCACATCAGCAGATTGGTGTTTTTATAAGTACGGTCGATGTTGGTGATGAATGCATCCAGCCATACTATTTTTGAGGCCAGTAGAGGATCGATGACTACACCCGGATCATATGTGATCGATCCGGAAAGATAGTGAAGTCCCAGATTCAGCCCTTCCGAAAATTTTAGCAAATCCTGAATTTCTTCATCAGCTTCCGTTCGTCCAAAATCTACATCCAGGTTTACAAAAACAAGCTCCGGAATTTTTAATCCCAGAACTTCTGTTATTTTTCCTCCTAAAAGTTCAGATATCAGCATTTTTACTCCGTGGCCGGCACCCCGGAACTTCAGGACATATTTAAAGTCATCATCAGCTTCTGCCAAAGCCGGAAGCGAACCACCCTCTCTTAATGGAAGGATGTAGCGCATTACCGTTACTGTTCTTAAATCCAACATACCGCAAAAATAAGATTTTACTTTGTGTTTGTTCCTATTTTTAATATTTTTAGTTGAAATTATGTCAGCCATCAAAGTGGAAGAAATATTCTTGTGATAAGATGTTCTTTTCTGGCTGATTCTTTAAGAAGTGAGTATGGAAGTTATAAAAAAAGAGAATATTGTTATTTCAAATCCTGAAACAAAGGATTTTCTTGCAGATGCTTATTATCCTGAAAGTAAACAAAAATTACCACTGGTAATTTTTGTACATGGATATAAAGGGTATAAAGATTGGGGAGCATGGGGGCTTATGGCTGAAAAAATAGCAAAAGCCGGTTTTTTCTTTGTTAAGTTTAATTCCTCCCATAACGGGACAACAACAAATGATCCTCATAACTTCGGGGATCTGGAAGCTTTCGGGCAAAATAATTATTCTAAGGAACTTTCCGATCTCGGGGCTGTTATTGATTTTTTTATTACAGATGAAAGGGTAGATGATCAAAAGGTCATTTTAATAGGACACAGCAGAGGAGGAGGCATTTCGATTATAAAAACCTCCGAAGATGAAAGAATAAACGGCTTAATTACCCTTGCAAGTGTAGATACCCTTGAGCGTTTTCCAACAGGAAATGCTTTTGAAAACTGGAAAAAAGAAGGTGTGTATTATGTTATGAATGGCAGAACAAAGCAGGAAATGCCTCATTATTTTCAGTTTTATAAAGATTTTGAAGAGAATGTGCATCGTTTCGATGTAGAAAGAGCAATGGAAATGGCAAAAGCTCATATTTTAATTATCCATGGCACAAATGATGAAAGTGTTGCTCCAAAAGAAGCGGAACATCTTCATATTTTGAACCCGAATTCTGAATTGTTTTTAATTGACAATGCGAATCATACATTCGGAGCCAAAGAACCCTGGGAAAGTCCGGATTTACCGGAAGATCTGAATAAAGCTATCGAAAAATGTATTGACTTTATTAACAATAAGATTGTACACGAATAAAAATAAAAAAGGAGTGGCATTGCCACTCCTTTTTTATTTTAGATCTTATAGATTTCATGTTTAGTCATTCTGTGTCGGCTTGGTTAAAATACTCCAGGCCTCGTTAATTTTACTTTCAAGCAGAAGTTTCTGCGCTTCCTGATGAATGTTTTCTTCAGAATGAAAACTACCGTCCGGTAAAACTTCAATGTTGGCAAGCATACCCAGGTCATTTCCTGTAAAAATTTTACTGTATCGTATTTCAATTGGAAGAAGATCAAATCCAATTCCCTTTGTTACCAATGGTTTAGGAACTTCAAAAAGACTGTTTTCATTACTTCTTGAGTACCAGTTTACTCCCAGACGGGCTACCATATCCAGTTTTTTCTGATCCAGATTGCCTTCCTCATTCAGATATTCTTCCCTTATGTGAATCTTCTGTACTTCGCAGATGATCAGATTTCCTGCTCCGCCCTGATCTCCCAGGGGGTTTATTTCGAGTACTTTACATTCAAAATTAACCGGGCATTCTTCAATCAGTTTGGGCTGTACAAGATCAGCGTCCTTCATTGTAAGGCCGGATTTGATAAACTCATTAACCCCGTCTCCGTATTCTGTTGAAGCTAAAGATATTTGTTGTACAATAGGAAAATTGACTGTTCCGATTACCACCTCTGGAACTTCTGAAACATTTTTCAACGTGTGTTTAGTGGTGTTATCACGGACTCTCCTTGAAGGTGAAAAAATCAGGATTGGTGGAACGGTACTGAACATATTGAAAAAGCTGAAAGGCGATAAATTAATAGTACCATTCTTATCAACTGTCGAAGCCAAGGCAATAGGCCTCGGTGAAACAGCGGTCTGCATTATCGTTTGTAATTGAACCGGTGTTATTTCAGATGGGATAACTGTTTTCATATTTTATAATAAGTCACTTCAGTTTTATCAATATTAATTGAAAAACTAAAGTGAACTTAATTTTACCATAATATTTTAACTTAAGTAGCTCAAACGTTTTTAACTCTTTTTATAAACTTGGAATTATTTTACCAGATACTTCCCCGAAACCTACTCTTACGCCATCTTTTTCAGCCCATGCTTTCATGGTAATGGTATCATTATCTTCAATGAATTTTCTTTCCTGGCCGTTACTTAGTTGAATAGGATTTTGGCCTCTCCATGTCAGTTCAAGCATAGATCCGAATGATTTTGGATCGCTTCCTGAAATAGTACCACTGGCATAAAGGTCACCAACTTCAAGATTACAACCGTTTACCGTGTGGTGTGCCAGTTGCTGGGTCATATTCCAGTACATGAATTTATAATTGCTTTCAGAAATTAGGTTTTCTTCTCCGTTTTCAGGCTGTAAGTATACTTCAAGGTTGATATCATAATTTTTATCACCTTCAAACTTCAGGTAGTCCAAAACTTCCGGATCCTGTACCGGTGAAGCGGTTCTGAAAGGAGCTAATGCTTCTAAAGTAACAACCCATGGAGAAATAGAAGAGCCAAAGTTTTTAGCTAAAAACGGTCCAAGCGGAACATACTCCCATGCCTGGATATCTCTTGCAGACCAGTCATTAAAAATAACCATCCCAAAAATTGCATCTTCAGCATCTTTTGTGGAAATGCTCTCGCCCATATCCGTATTTTTGTTGATAACAAAAGCCATCTCTAGTTCAAAGTCCAGTTGTTTAGAAGGGCCGAATACCGGCTTTTCTGCATCAGCAGGTTTAGTCTGGCCTTTGGGACGGTTGATATCAGTTCCTGAAATCACAATGGATGATGCTCTGCCGTGATATCCTACAGGCAAATGCTTCCAGTTGGGTAATAACGCATTGGCAGGATCACGGAACATTTTTCCTACATTGGTGGCATGTTCGATGCTGCTGTAAAAATCGGTGTAATTTGGAATATGCAGAGGCATTATCATTTTTACCTGATCCAGTTCGTAGAAAGCATCTTCTATGGTTTTCTGGTCTTTTGATAAAGTGGAGCCTTCCTGTAGTAATTCCTGGATTTTGGTACGCACGGCATTGGTAATGGGTTTCCCCAATTCAATGAATTCGTTAAGGGTATAAGCTTCGAAGACGTTATCTTCAAGTCCTTCAATATCTTCAAAATAGCCCAGATCATACAGGCTGGCAAGGTCAATGACCTGATCACCGATTCTGGTGCAGCATCCGATATATTCTTTACTGAAAACAGCTACTCCAAAAGGAATATTATGTATAGAAAAGTCTGAATTTGAGGAATACTCTACAAATGATTTCATAAGATTGTAATTTAATTAAGATTAATAAATCTGTTAAAATTTAGGTTCCAATATCTCAAGCGGCCGTAGCAGAAAAGCGATGTTTTCCAACTAAATATTCTTAAAACTCCTTGACTGGTTATCCAATGATCACCTGTCGGTTCAATATTGAGATATGAAATAAATTACCTTCTCACTACGCTCTTCGCAAATACGAGCGCCCTCAAGATATTTTGTATTATTTTTTTGAATAAGAGGCTTCGTCAATCCACCTGTCTTTAGTATTAACGTCAATCAGATATAAGATATTATCCTGTCTTGTTAATAATAAGGTTTTGGTTACCGGCATAGGAACTTTTTTCCCCTCCAGGATATTGGCTCTTAAAGAAACAATATTTTTTTTTCCTGATGATATCGCCGGTAAAAACATTAGAACTGCTTTCTCCTGTGGCTTTATCATCGAAAACTTCAACATAGGTTGCATTATTTCCTTTTATGATAATGAAATCCCTTTCCGTATGGTCGTCAAAATCTTTGATAAAGACAAATTTTTTATCATCAATATTTACATTTTCAAGATGTTGATTGATGCCTTTTCTTTCTTCAAGTCTGGTAAGAATTTCATTCAGTGTTCCATATTGAGCTTTTAGCCCTAATGCACTGAAAAATAAAATTCCGAATACAATTTTTTTCATATTAAGTGTTTAAAAAAAAGTTTTGTCAGGACTTTTCATCCTGACAAAACTTAGTATTGTTATTTGGGATTAAAGATTTCCTCTTTTTTCCTGTTCTCTTTCCAAAGCTTCGAATAATGCTTTAAAATTACCTGCCCCGAAACTTTGTGCGCCATGTCTTTCAATGATTTCAAAGAATAGGGTAGGACGGTCTTCTACCGGCTTGGTAAAGATCTGTAATAGATAACCTTCCTCATCATGATCGATCAAAATTCCTAAATCCTGTAGTTTTTTAAGATCCTCATCGATGTGACCGACTCTCTCAGGAACCATGTCATAATAAGCTTCTGGTGGTGCGGAAAGGAATTCTACTCCTCTTTTCTTAAGTTCTGTTACCGTATGGATAATATCTTTGGTAGCAACAGCAATATGCTGAACACCTTCACCTTCATAGAAATCAAGATATTCTTCTACCTGAGATTTTTTCTTTCCTTCTGCAGGTTCATTGATCGGGAACTTGGCATATCCGTTTCCATTTGACATTACTTTAGACATCAGGGCAGAATACTCTGTATTGATCTGCTTGTCATCAAAAGAAAGAATGTTCACAAATCCCATTACTTTCTCATACCATTCTACAGTAGGAATCATTCTGTTCCAGTCTACATTTCCCACACAGTGGTCTACATATAATAAACCTGTTTCTTCCGGCTGGTAGTCACTTTCCCACTTCTCGTAGCCAGGCATGAAAGGTCCTGTATAATTTTTTCTTTCAATAAACATGTGAACGGTCTCTCCGTATGTATAGATTCCGGACATTTTTACTTCTCCATGCTCATCTGTTAAAGTTACAGGCTCCAAATAAGGCTTACCACCTCTTTTTGTCGTTTCCTCAAAAGCCTTGTAAGCGTCATCCACCCAAAGTGCTAAAACTTTTACTCCATCTCCGTGTTTTTTTACATGTTCGTTGATTGGTGATTCAGAGGTAAGTCCTGTCGTTAAGATTAATCTTATCTTTCCCTGTTGAAGAACATAAGAAGCACGATCCCTTACTCCTGTTTCAGGACCAGCATATGCTACAGACTGAAAACCAAAAGCGGTTTTATAAAAATGAGCAGCCTGTTTAGCATTTCCTACATAAAACTCAATGTAATCTGTACCATTAATTGGCAAAAAATTCTCTGCTTGAGCAATTTTTTCGGCAAATGTAAGTGTTGACATATTTTCTTTTTACTTTTATTTTTATTGGTATGCAAATTACAAAAATCTTAGATATGGCAAAAGTATTAATGGGAAATCCTCAAATTGAGTTAACATAATCTTAAAGAAAAGTTCATTTAAGTAATTTTAAGTTTAATTTATTACAATTCGGTTAATTACATTTGTAATACAAAGACAAGTGAAAGAAAGATATTTTCGAAAATTTGAAAGCCGTAGATTCCTACGGCTTTCATTTTTTATTGTTGAGTCTACCAGCGTCGGGATTATAATTATCCCATATTTTCCAGACGTTATCTATCTTTCTGATAAAGTAGATCTGGGTGTTCAGTTGGTTAACAAAATTCTCTTCACCGGTTTCCCCTATTTTAAACAATAGGTTCCAGAATTCCTGAGTCTCCAGTATTTTTTTTATCCGGTTCGTCTGTGACCATGTGGATATCAAAAACCTCAAAGTTGGAACGGTTGTTCTTGGTTACAAGCTGAAACTTTCTTTCACATAATTCTTTGCTGAACTGGGTTGCTCTTTCGAGAAAAGGCGAGTCATCGAAAACAAGATCCTTGAAAAGTGCGGTGTCGTGTTCAGGAAACTTTTTATAAAAGTTAAAAGCTGTAGAGCAGTATTGATAGACCATATTGCTGAAAAATGCTTCATCATCTGTACCATTGTCCTGTTTTTTTTCTCTTGCAAACTGAATATAATCGTTCAGATCTTTGAATCCTAAAAAGATACAGATCTTATCGAGCGTCTTTAAAAAACGAAGATCATTGTGGGTTTTGTCCTGATAATCATTTTCAAAAAAGCGTTGTAAAGTGACGTGCGAAATGGTATTCCCTATTTCAAATTTTCTTCCTCCTTTCAGTTCTTCAGATTCTGAAAGTTCCTCTTTAATGATTTCAGAGAGAATAATGTAATGGCTTCTTTTCCAATCTTTAACATTTCCTAAAACTGAATTTTTTATTTTGGAATGTTTTACTATTTCCTCCCGGATTGAGTTATATATGGTTTTCAATTTCCTGACTTTAGAAGGTTTTTATCAAAAATACTGCCAAAGAATTATAGGATATTTTTATCAATCCCTTTTTGTTCGGTTAAAAATCCGTTTGAAATATATCAATTCTCTTAATGTTTGAATCTTTCAAAGGCTGCTCTTTCCAGCATCTCTCTGTCGTCAGGGTGTGCGATACTGATTAATTCCTGGGCACGCTGACGAAGATTTTTTCCATACAAATAAGCTGTTCCATATTCTGTGACAACATAATGGATATGTCCTCTCGTAGTTACAACTCCTGCTCCCTGTTTCAGGTAAGGGACAATTCTTGACACTCCTTTTTTGGTTCTGGAAGTGATAGCAATAATAGGTTTTCCTCCTTCGCTTAACGCAGCTCCTCTCATAAAATCCATTTGTCCTCCGATACCACTGTATTGCAAAGTGCCTATCGAATCTGCACAAACCTGCCCTGTAAGATCAATTTCAATAGCTGAATTAATTGCAACCATTTTTTTGTTACGCATAATATTGATAGGAAAATTCACATCACTTACGTCTTTAAAAGCAAAGACGGTGTTATCATCTACATAGTCGTAAAGCTTTCTTGTTCCGAAACAAAAGCTAGTAATGGTTTTATTATCGTTGTATCCTTTGTACTTATTGTTGATGACATCATTTTGGATAAGGTCTATCACTCCGTCACTCAGCATTTCGGTGTGGATCCCCAGATCTTTATGATTACCCAGGCATTTAAGAACAGCATCCGGAATTGTACCGATACCCATTTGTAAGGTAGATCTGTCATCGATCAGTTCTGCCACATTTTTGCCGACCAGCATTTCTTCGGGCCCCACCTTGGACCCGTAATCTACAGTAGGCAATTCTTCTTCATGCCATACAAGCTTATGAATGCGGCTGATATGGATCATTCCATCCCCGTGTGTTCTGGGCATCAGGGGATTAACAATAGCAACAATTATTTTCGCAGTATCTACAGCTGCTCTCGCAACATCTACAGATGTGCCCAGCGTACAAAAACCATGTTTATCAGGAGGAGAAACGGTAATTAATGCAACGTCAAGAGGCAGGATATTGTTTCTGAATAAAATCGGAATTTCACTTAAAAATACAGGAACAAAATCTCCCCGCTCTGAATTAACAGCTTCCCTCACCGGAGTTGAAACGAACAGGGAATTAATAAAAAAGTTATCCTTGTACTGAGGTTTTGCAATTTCCACATTTCCCTGTTGGGTAATGGAGACCATTTCCACGTTTTCGAGCCTGTGGGATTGTCTTGCAAGCTCGTCAATGAGATAATTTGGTGTACAGGCACTCCCGTGAAAAAATACGCGATTACCACTTTTTACTGTATATACGGCTTCCTCTGCACTAATATAATTGTACATATTGAATTTTTTTGAAATAATATTTATACCGCGTGATGCCTGCGGTTATTTGTGTTTATCCGGATTTATTCCAGCCAGGAAGTTTTGTATGTAGGGTCTTCCACCTTCATTGCTTCTTCCGTGATTTTTAAAGGACGGAAAGGATCTACCATCACAGCGTATTCTTCTGTGAATTTCTTTCCGATGCTTCTTTCCATAGCTCCCGGATGTGGCCCATGAACAATTCCTCCCGGATGAAGACTGAAGTCCATCAGATCAACATGGTTACGGCTCATAAAGTCCCCTTCAGTATAGAATAAGACCTCATCGGAATCGATATTGGAATGGTTATACGGTGCAGGAATGGCTAATGGATGGTAGTCGTACATTCTGGCACAGAATGAGCAGACTACGAAATTATGCCCTTCAAAGTTCTGATGGATTGGTGGTGGTTGATGTATTCTCCCTGTAATCGGCTCAAAATTCTTGATATTAAATTTATAAGGGTAGAAGTAACCGTCCCAGCCCACCACGTCAAATGGATGAGTTGCATAAATGAAATCGGTAATCTGATTTTCTTTTTTTACTTTGATGAGAAATTCTCCTTTTTCGTCTATAGGTTCAACGAAGGTAGGGGCAATGATATCTCTTTCGCAGAAAGGAGAGTGTTCCAGGAGTTGTCCGAATTCATTTCGGTAACGTTTCGGAGTATAGATCGGAGAATGACTTTCAAGAACAAAAAATACAGTGTTCTCTGACTGGATTTCCACCTGATAGATGGTTCCTCTTGGTATAATGAGGTAATCACCGGTTGAGAACTCGAGATTTCCAACAAAGGTTTTTAAAACACCTTTTCCTTCGTGAACGAACAAAAGCTCATCACACTCTGCATTTTTATAGAAATAATCCGTAGATTTTCTTGGCTTTGATAATCCCATTTTCAAGTCGTTATTGACCAAAAGGAATTTTCTGCTGTCCAGAAAATCGTCTTCAGGAGTCACCTGCATCCCCTTAAACATTCGCGGAGTCACATTTTTTTCTACCGCAATTTTCGGAGTTACATCTTTTGGTGTACCTATAGATTTGATCTGTGTAGGACGGTGGATATGATAAAGCAAAGAGGAAATACCATGAAACCCTTCCGTTCCGAAAAGTTGTTCATAGTAGAATTTATCTTCAGGAGATTTAAAAATCGTATGTCTTTTCTGTGGGATTTTCCCGGACTGGTTATATCTCATTTTTACCTTTATATTTTCTCAAATTTAATAATTTTTGACGAATTATTTTAGAGGATATTTATCATAGAGTTTTTTGTTTCGAAAATAATTGTTAGATTTGTCTAACAATTATTATTTCATGAAGCGAATATTATTTTCTGGTGTACTTTTATCGTCTTATTGTTTTTCTCAGGAAACAGATAGTTTAACTTTAAATCAAAATCAAAGGCCTGATTCTATTTCTGTTGCTAAAAAAGATATCAAAACAAAGCTGATCGATGATGTGGTGGTGACAGGAACCATAAAACCTATCAGCAGATCCAAAAGCCCTGTAGCTGTAGAAATCTATAGCCAGAAATTTTTCCAGAAAAATCCTACTCCGAATGTTTTTGAAGCGATTTCTATGGTTAATGGAGTCCGTCCTCAGCTCAATTGCTCAGTTTGTAATACCGGAGATATCCATATCAACGGCCTTGAAGGTCCTTATACAATGATCCTTATTGACGGGATGCCTATTGTGAGCTCGTTATCTACTGTTTACGGGCTTAGTGGGATACCCAACAGCCTGGTCGACAGGATAGAAGTGGTAAAAGGTCCGGCTTCATCAATTTATGGATCTGAGGCTATGGGTGGAGTGATTAATATCATCACAAAGAATGCTTTAACAGCTCCTAAATTAAGTCTGGATGTAATGACAAGTACCTGGAGTGAAGATAATATAGATTTATCTACCAAATTTAACGTAGGTAAGAAAGCCGCCTCTTTATTGAGTTTGAACTATTTTAACTTTACCAAAAGAATAGACCAGAACAAAGATAATTTTACGGATGCCACACTACAGAACAGAATTTCTGTTTTCAACAAATGGAACTTCCAGAGAAAAGAGAACAGACTGGCAAGCTTAGCACTGAGGTATCTCTATGAAGACCGGTTCGGCGGTGAGATGCAGTGGACAAAGGCTGATAGGGGTGGTGACAAAATATATGGTGAAAGTATTTATACAAATAGGGTAGAAGCCTTAGGGGTATACCAATGGCCATTGAAAGAGCAGATCATTACCCAGTTTTCATACAATTATCATAACCAGGATTCGTTTTATGGTACCAATCCTTACGATGCACAACAGAAAGTTGCTTTTGTACAGACTTACTGGGACAGAAAATTCGGAAATCATGATCTGATCTTAGGAGTTACCTACAAGAGGACATTTTATGATGACAATACTCCGGGAACTTCGTCTGCAGACGGACTCATCAATCAGCCAATGAAGTCTCCTATTTTGGGTGCCTTCATCCAGGATCAGTGGGATTTGGATTCTAAAAACACAATATTGCTGGGCTACAGGTATGATTACGATAAAATACATCATTCTGTTCATTCTCCCAGATTTGCATGGAAATTTTCTCCTAATCCTTACCACACGTTACGGTTTAATTTTGGAACCGGCTTTAGGGTAGTGAATTTATTTACCGAGGATCATGCAGCATTAACGGGTTCCCGTGAGGTTGTTATTAAATCTGATTTAAAGCCTGAAAAATCGATCAATGGAAATTTAAATTACATCTGGAAGATTCCTGTGGGTAATCGCCTGATTAACCTTGACGCTTCAGCTTTTTATACCTACTTCAGTAATAAGATCGTGGGTGATTTCGACACGGATCCCGATAAAATTATTTATGACAACCTTCATGGATATGGGATTTCTAAGGGAGCTTCTATGAATGTGGATTTCAATTTCAGTTTTCCCTTAAGTGTCAATGTTGGGGTGACCTATCTGGAAGTATTTCAGAAACTGGATGATGGCAATTCTAAAGTTCAGCAGCTTCATGCACCGAAATGGAGTGGAACGTATAGTCTGACGTATAAATTTCCGAATGCTTTGACATTAGATTTTACCGGACAGTTCTACGGACCTATGCGTCTTCCGGTTCTTCCGGATGATTTCCGTCCGGAATATTCACCTTTTTATTCGTTAGCTAATATCCAGGTTTCAAAAGCATTTAAGTCAGGATTTGAAGTGTACTGCGGAATCAAGAATCTGTTCAACTTTACTCCAAAAGATCCTTTGATGAGACCTTTTGATCCGTTTGACCAGCATGTCAATGATCCTATTAATAATCCCAATAACTACAAGTTTGATACGGCATATGGTTACGCACCAATGCAGAGGATACGTGGATTTTTGGGAATAAGATATACTTTGAAATGAAAATATTGATTTTATTTTTAATGTTAGTGCCCTTCTTTGGTCTTTCTCAAAAGATGAGAGAGGGCACTTTTTCTGAACTTGAAACATTGCGGAATAATCAGAAAAAGCCTGTTATCATTCATTTGTATACCGGGTGGTGTGCTATTTGTAAAATCGAATCTTTCAATCTGAATAAAGATAAGGAGCTTGTCACTATAATTAATGATCATTTCTATTTTATCAATTTTGAAGCGGAAAAGACGAAAGAAAAAATCCACTTTGAAGGAAAAGAGTTTCATTATCTTCCTAATGGGAATTCCGGGATTCATGAACTGGCTTTAGCACTGTCTAAAAATAAAAGCCAGCCGGTTTATCCGCTCTGGATCATATTGGATGCCAACCAGAATTTGGTGTATTACCATGAAGGCGAATTTAAACCGGAAAAGATGAAGAAGAAACTTGAAGAAATTTCGGCTTTGTACAATTAAATTTCCCCGCCGAATTTATCTTAATCTGCGAGGAATTTTTATCGATTAAATAAGTTTTTAATGATGAAAAGGACGTTGATCCTTTAACGATTAAATTCTTACGTCTTTCAATTACTCTCCTCCATCAATCAAAACTGCCAACTGAATACAAGATTTATCGGAACGATTGCTCCATGCGTGATTTGTCCCCCTTTGGATAACAATATCTCCTGCTTTAAGAAGCGTTTCACCCTCCTCCATGATCAGATAAAGCTCACCTGAAAGAATAATGATGTAATCTAGTGTCTGCGTTCGGTGCATCATCGGATGAGGTTCTCCTGGTTTAAATTCAACACCCAGATTTTTATCAGGAGGTATAACCACATAGCGAAAGTAGGTGCCGTTTTTTGGTGTCTGAGGGAATCCTGTGTTTGGGATCGGGGCTTCAAAATCCATGCTTGCAGGAGTCTTTTGTGTATTCCAGAGATCTGAAATAATCAATCCGGGTAAATGCTCTACCGTATTTTCTACTTCATAGTCTTCAATAATAGTTGACTTCCCATTTTGAATTCCTGTTACAATGCGTCTTGGTATTCTATTCATAACTTAATGGGTCATAATTAATTTATTCCCTCGGGTGAGGTTGTTTTTAAGCATCTGATGGGCTTTAAGAACGGTTTCCAGAGATAAGTTTCCAACGATCTTATATTTGGGCGGAACAATCAAGTGATCTTCAATGAGATTTAAAATTTTTGTTAAACTGTCTTTATAGTAATCGTAGTTCTTTGTCATACTGTAGGTGTAGTTAGAAATGTTCATAATAATATTTCCTTTATTAAAAAGGATTTCCTTGGCTTCTTTGCTAATTAGCGCAGTAACATCCACATACATTCCATGAACTTTCAGTACTTTGGCCGTCACTTCAGACATACCCTCACCCACAAGATCTACTCCAATATCGAAAGGCTGATTTCCATTCGCTTTGAGTAATTTTTCAGGAAGATGAGTTTCTTTATAGTTTATAATCTGATCATGGTGAAGACCCATCTCCAGCAATAGCATTCTGTTTTCTTCCGATCCTACCGTTGCAACCACATTTTTAAAGTGATTAGCAATTAAGAGTTTGATAAAAAAAGATCCTACACCTCCAGTAGCGCCTGTAACCAATACTGTGTCAGTAGGTTTCAACTGCAAGCGGTTAAAAGTCTGCAAAGCCGTCATCCCCACAGATGGAATAGCAGCAGCCTGTTCAAATGAAATGTTTTTAGGCTTTAAAACTACGATTGCTGCAGGGACGCTGATGTATTCGGCATAAGAACCATTGCTTCCCATGGAACCACTGCCACAGAATATTTCGTCTCCAATTTCAAATTCGGAAACATCGGATCCTTTTTCGACAATGATTCCGGAAAGCTCACGTCCTAAAACGGGGGAGCTTATCAATCTTTTCTCGAGTTCGTTTTCGAGCATCTGATAGTCGATTGGATTAAATCCGCTTGCTTTGATCTGAATCAGAACTTCATTATTTTTGGGTTGGGGCTTTTCAACCGTCCCATCTTCTAATCTGAAATCTTTATTAAGTATTACTGCTTTCATCATAATCAATTTATAAGACAAATGTAAAACAGGAATAGTTTATATTTGCTACTAGTTAACTATTGGTAATTAGTAACTTTAAGGATACTATTATGTCAAAAATTATAGAAAACGGAGTGGAGCGGGAAGCAACCTGCACTGAAGAATTATTCGCAATGCGGGATAGTCTGGATGTTTTAGGTGGAAAATGGAAATTGATGATCCTGCGTTATTTAACGAACCGTACGGCTCAGTTGATCCATTTTAAAAAGCTTCAGAGAGGAATCGATGGTATTTCTGCAAAAATGCTGAGCAAGGAATTGAAAGAACTGGAAATGAACTTACTCATTACGCGTACAATCCAGGATACCAAACCTATTACTGTAACCTATGCGGTTACTGATTACGGAAAATCGGTACTTCCTGTTACAGAAACTTTAGTAAATTGGGGAATTATCCACCGCGAGAAGATCAGACAGTCGATGGGGGATCAGAAATGATTAATTAAAGAATTGAAAAATTAAAAGATTGGACAATATCAGACTTTTTATGAAAAGTTATTTCAGAAGCACAGCAATAATTCCTAAAATAGCAGGTAATGCCTGAACAAAAAATATTTTTTTGGTAGCCGAAATAGCACCATAAATTCCTGCAATGGCAACACAGCCCAGGAAAAACAGAGCGATATTGGTTTGCCATTCAGCATCTTTAATAAAAAAAGTCCAGATGAGTCCCGCTGCAAGAAAACCGTTGTATAATCCTTGATTGGCAGCCAATCCTTTGGTAGGCTTGAACATTTCTGCAGGAAGTGCGGCTTTGAAAACTTCTTTTCCTTTTGTTTCCCATGCAAACATTTCCATCCAGAGAATATAAATATGTTCCAGTGCTACTACAGCAATCAAAATTTTTGCAACAATTTCCATGATTAATTATTTTGTAATTGTAAAACTAAAAAAATAAAGTTAAGTTTGACTACTAAATTGTAAAATGGATACTTTTAAAACACATCTTGACAAATTCATTACCATTAATGATGAAGATTATAGTTCTGTATTATCTTTTTTCCAGATCATGGAAGTTAAAAAGAAACAGAATCTGCTTGTTGAAGGTGAAGTTTGTAAATCCATGTATTTTGTTTTAAATGGCTGCCTCAGAAAATTTTTTGTGAATGAAAAGGGAGTCGAGCAAACAACTGAATTTGCGATTGAGAATTGGTGGATCACAGATACTTTTGCTTTTGAGAGACAGATTAAATCGGATTTTAGTATTCAATCTGTAGAACGATCAACAATTCTGGTAATTGACCTTGAAACCCAGGAACTCTTGTTGAAAAAGCATCCCGTCATGGAACGTTATTTCAGAATGATCTATCAACGGGCTTATGCGTCCTCTGAGAGAAGAATCCGTTATTTATATGAAATGACAAGGGAAGAGCTTTATATTCATTTCAGTACACAATATCCTTGGTTTATCCAGCGTATTCCACAATATTTGATTGCTTCGTTTTTAGGTTTTACCCCAGAATATCTTAGTGAAATTAGAGCTAAGTTGCGTTCTTAAACCAGTTTAAGTTTTTTAAGATTTTAAAATCGGAATTTTGTCATGTTATTAAAAGCTAATACAATGACAAATATAAAAGAGCAATTCCCGCAATTATTTTTAAGAGTAGCGATTGCCGTGACAATGCTTTCAGCAGTGGCGGACCGTTTTGGTTTTTGGGGAAAAAATTCAGCCTGGGGGAACTGGGAGAATTTTGAGAAATACACCCGGAAATTAACTTTTTTTTCTTCCTGAAGGGCTGAGTCAGTTTTCTGCTTATACGGCTACATTCTTTGAAATTGCTATTCCGTTGTTATTACTTGTGGGGTATAAAACCAGAATAGCGGCTTACGGAGCCGGATTTTTATTGCTCATTTTTGCTTTATCCATGACGATTGCTTTGGGGGCTAAAGCTCCTCTCGATTATTCAGTCTGGGTAGGAAGTGCGGGGGCATTTTTATTGGCAAGTCAACGACAATTTTCATTAAGTGCAGATCAATTAACCAAAAAAATATAAATATTATGAGTGCAAGAGTAAATATTGCAAAAACGGATGCAGCAGCTTATAAAGCTATGATGGGATTGGAAGGATATCTTCAGACCATTTCTTTAAATCCTATTCAAAAGGAGCTCATTAAAATCAGAGCTTCACAAATCAACGGTTGTGCCTTTTGTCTGGATATGCATACGAAAGATGCTGTGAAATATGGGGAAACTCCACAAAGGATATATCTTTTAAATGCGTGGAGAGAGGCTTTAGAACTGTTCACAGAAGAAGAACAGATCTTACTGGCAATGACAGAAGAAATTACCTTAATCAGCCATAAAGGATTGACGGAAGAAACATATCAAAAAGCAAAAACATTCTTTGATGATAATCAGATTGCCCAGATCATTATGGCGATTGTAACGATTAATGGATGGAACAGAATTGCCATAAGCACACATTTACCGATTATGAAATAATTTTTTGAAATTGTTTTATTTAACACTAAGAGCTTCTCAATCATGAGAAGCTCTTTTTAAAATCAGTTTACTGATTTTAATTATTTCAAACTACAAATTCCGCTGAAGTATTAATAAATAGCGACAGGGTTGATATTTACTTGTGTTGATCCTTTATAAAGTGGTTGCCCAAGAACGAACATGAATTCCCATATTTTTTCTTTTACCAAAGGACGGCTGTCAATTAGTTCCAGGTTGTAGATTCCTTTTTTTGCCAGCATAAACTGATTAATAGGAAATTCTTCTTTACTCTTGGGATTGGGGTAGACTTCGGAAGCCCACGTATCGCCGCCAAAAGCAACAATTCCCTGCTCGGCAAGCCATTGTGCTGCTTCCATACCAATACCGGGTTCAACTTCTAAAAACTGTTTGTTGTCTTTACCAATGAGCTCAAGCCATCCTGTGTTGAAAAGAACAACATCTCCTTTTCTGAGTGTGATGCCCTGTTTTTTCAATACTGCTTTGATATCGGATACTGTAAATTCCGTTCCTCCGGGAACGATGGATTTTCCGTAATGTTCGGTCATATCTAATACCACTCCGCGGGTTACAAATGGCGGAACTTTTTCAATACCCAGCTTTTTCACACCTTCTACAGTTACAAAATCAGCGGCTTTATTGCCATTGTAGTAGATATTGTTGATACCAATGTGTCCGATTCCGTTAAGTTGTGTTCCAACGCCCGTCCAGCCATTAACCAGTTCGTCATTGAACGTAAACTTATTAGGGCCCAAACTTTGGCCGGCCTGTTCCCCAGGTTGAATGTTATATAAATTAAAGCTTCTGTGGCGGAAAGCAGGAAGGTTTTTATCTATAGCGACAGCCAGAGGTAATGTTTTACCTTGTTTTACAAGCGAAATGGCTGCTTTTACAACTTGCGCTGTCAGGAGATTAGCGGCTCCTATTTCATCATTTACCCCGTATGTTGAGGGGTACCAGGATTGATCGTCAGGATTGATATACTGTTTTTGAGCTTTTACTGTTGTGGTGTTAAAAGACAATAAAGCAGCCAACCCGAACAAAGTGATCAGATTATTTTTCATTTTCTATGATTTAGGATTAGAAAGAAGGGAAGTTAGAAGAGGAAAGTTTATTGAACCCTTTATGAATAAATGATATTCAATCAGATGTAATGAGTATGCAGCTTCTCTCTTCCAACTTGTTTTATGTTAGATTCCGGTAAGGGCAGAATTAATCGTATCTAATTCTTCCCGAGAAAGTTCAACGGACATTGCCTGTGCGTTTTCGATGGCCTGCTGGGCATTTCGTGCTCCTGCCAATACAACACTGATAGCGGGTTGTAAACTGGTCCAGCGTAGGACTAACTGTGAAACGGTAGCATTTTTTTCTTGGGCAATTGTTTCCAAAGTTTCCAGAAAAGCTTTTACTTTTTCTAGATCAAACTGTGCAAAATATCCGTTACGGTGATCATCAGCCTTTAATTGAGCTTGTTTAAAATATTTACCGGTTAATAATCCTCTCTCCATTGGACTATACACTATAATTCCGGTATTGTTCTCTAAGGAGTAAGGTACTAAATCTTTTTCTATAGCTCTGTTCAGCATGCTGTATGATACCTGGTTGCTTGCCAGCTGAATCGTTTTAGAAGCTTCTTCCATTTGTTCCACAAGGTAATTGCTTACACCGGCAGTTCTTATTTTTCCCTGCTGTATCAACATTTCTAAAGCTTCCATGGTTTCACTGATAGGGGTCGAGTTATCCGGCCAGTGTAATTGTAAAAGATCAATATAATCGGTTCCTAAACGTTGTAAGCTTTCTTCTACTTCTTTAATGATGTTTTCTTTAGATGCAAATTTATATACAGGAAGTGTTTTACCATCTTTTTCTGCATTAAAAAAGAACTCACCTTTTCCCTGATTGCTGCCGTCCCATACTAAGCCAAACTTAGTTAATAGCTGGATCTTTGAGCGGTCTTTTCCTTTGATTGCTTCCCCGATCATTTCCTCACTTAATCCGAAACCGTAAAAAGGTGCCGTATCAATAGAGGTTACTCCGTTATCTAAAGAAGCATGAATAGAGTTTATAGAATCTTGTTTTTCATTTCCACCCCACATATTTCCACCGATGGCAAAAGCCCCGTGAGTAATTACTGATAATTCAAGGTCAGTATTACCTAGTTTTCTATATTCCATTTTGATTTAAAAATTGTTTGAAATTATTTGTTTAATTCTTTTAAAATAGCCTCACCAACCGCCTTTGCTGATTGAGGATTTTGTCCTGTAATCACTCTTTGATCTGTAACAACATGCGTCTGCCAAAGTCCTGATTTTTCAAATTTGGCTCCTCTTGCTTTGAGCTGGTCTTCCAGAAGGAAAGGAACAACATTCGTTAGTTTTACCTCAGATTCCTCTTCATTGGTAAAAGCATTGATCTTTTTACCATCAACAAGATATTTACCGTCTTTCAGTTTAATGTTGACCAAACCTGCGGGTCCATGACAAACTCCGGCAACAATTCCTCCGTTTTCATAAATTTTTGAGGCAATGGAAGCTAATTCTGTATTATCTGCAAGATCCCACATCGCTCCATGACCTCCGGCATAAAAGATAGCTGAATAATCAGAAGGCTTTACTTCAGAAGGTTTTAGAGAATGATCAATTTTATTTTTGTATTCTTTGTTTTCCCAAAACTCTTTGTTCACGGGGTCTTTAAGATCAAAGCCATCTACTGGCGGTGTTCCTCCTTTAGGGCTTACAAAATCTATATCATAGCCTGCGCGATGAAGTACCTCCCATGGATGAGAAACCTCTCCTAAATAATATCCGGTACTCTCGCCGGTATCTCCTTTTTTGTCATGACTTGTTACGACAAATAAAATTTTCTTTTTCATATGAATTGATTTTTTGGTTTGTGACTGGACAAATCCTATCATGAATATGCTGAATATTACAATTGCAAGTTTTTTCATGGCTATAAAATGTGGGTTTTATAAATCTGTGGAACTTCCTGAAGTTTTTCATCAACCAGAGCTCCGAAAGCTTTAATATATGGCTGTTGATTGTGTTGTTCAAGCCCCGCTGCATTTTTCCATATTTCATAGAAAACAAATTCGTTTTGGTTCTCTATACCCTGATGCAGGCTGTAAAGTTCGCATGCTTCCTCTTTTCTCGTTTCTTTTACCATGTTCTGAAGAACTTCAAGTACTTCTGCACGGTGTTCTTCTTTTGCTTTTATAATCGCTGTTAAATATATTTTCATAATAATTGTATTTAAATAAAGTCTTCGATTGAATGATACTGTGGAGCCCAGCCCAGTTCTTTTTTTGCTTTGTCCGCATTACATAGGCTATTAGAGGCAAATCCAAAATAACCACCCGCAGGGCTAAACCGATCTACTGCCTCCTGTACGCTTAAAGATTGTGCAGGTTGCAACCCATATTTTGTACTGATGGTTTCAGCTATATTCCTGATATTGGATGAGCCGTTTTCTGCGTAATACAGGGAGCCTGCTTTTGCATTTTCCAGAGCAAGTACATAGAGGTCTGCCAGATCTTCAATGTGGATATTTGACCAGATATTTTCTCCTTTCCCGAAATAAACGCCAAATCCCTTTTCTTTTGAGAATTGAGTCAGGGCAGGAATCTGAATGCTGTCTTTTTTGATCCCAAGACCTGTACCGTATACCATTGTAGGGACAATAACAATACTTCTGATATTCTTTTGTGCAGATCTTAAAACGCAGTCATTGATCAGAACCCTGGAAGCCATTTCCAGCCTTGGGGTTAAAGGAATATCTTCAGTGAAAATAAAGTCACTTTTTTCTCCGTTTTCCTTTCCTCCCAAAATAGCTGAACCTGAAGTAAAAATAAATGTTTTTCCGGTTCCTTCCAGTGCATTGATAATGCTGTCCACAGCATAAGCATCATCTGCCGAATCGGCATTGTGAATGATTGCATCTGATTTTTCAATGGCAGCGCGGAGAAGAGCTTCATTATGGATGCTTCCGATGATGGTTTCAATTCCCGCAGACGCCAGTTCTTTAGCATGGGTCTCATTACGGACCAGACCTATTACTGTATAGTTTTTATCCTGTAATTTTTTAGCAATACTTCCTCCGATATAGCCTGTAATTCCAGTTATTAGTATTTTTTTCATGAGGCTAATTGTACTTTTAATTCTTTTTCGAAAACATTTTTAATATGATCCTGGTACCGTTTCATATCACGCTCTATATTGGCATTCTTTTCCACATCATGGAAGTGAAAGCTATCCATTTTCTGTAAAGAAACGAAAGCATTCATCCTGTGGAATCCAAATAATGGTCCGTTATCTACACTCGTTTCATTAAAAAACTCTCCGGGAAGAGTAAACGCAGTTTCTGGAGCATTCCAGCTGGTTGTTACCATATATTTTCTGCCACCGAGCATTCCTCCGGTTCCATAATTGATCTCTGGGTTTTCGGCTGTTCTCCCGTCGCTCAGATAAATGCCTTTAGCATGTCCGGCAGTGAAAACTTCATCAATGTATTTCTTAAATCCGTTCGGAAGCTGAAACCACCAGATCGGAGTGTGGTAAATTATATAATCGGCCCACACAAATTTCTGAACTTCTTCATTTTTGTCATATCCGTCTGCTATGTTGGTTACTTTAACTTCTACATTTTCAAAATTTTTTAATACTTCCAATGTATTATCAGCAACTGTTTTATTATATTTTCCTCCGGAATGTCCAAAGTTTTGTCCACCATTAATTATTAATACTTTTTTCATTGTTTTATGATTGTTTAAAATTTATGATGCAAAGTTAGGTTGTGTTTTACTATGATAAAAATAATATAAATTATAGTTTAATATCAGAATAATGATACATTAAATTTAAGGCATTATGGTTGAATATCATATTCCTTCTGCACGCTATTTATTATTTTCTCATGTAATTTTGTTAGGTAAATTTGAGTGGTATATGATACAGATAGCCGTTTTTAGTGATATACATGGTAATCTTCCGGCTTTAGAAGTGGTTTTACAGGATATAGATCAAAGAGGAATTACTCAAAAATTCTGTCTGGGTGACCTGGTGGACTTTGCACCGTGGGGAAATGAAGTAATTGACAAGATCAGGAAGAACCATATTCCTTGTATACTGGGGAATCATGATGAAAGAATTGCTTTCGACCTGCCCGTAATTCCGCTAAGCAAACATTCCGAAGAAGAAACAATAGCTCGGTTTGAAGCTATAGAACACTCCCGGAAATCTATTACGGATGAGAATAAATCCTTTTTGGCCGAGCTTCCTTTCCACATCAAATTAAACTATAAGACAGGAGGTAGACATTGGAATATCCAGCTGGTACATTCGTCTCTGAAAAGTAATGAAACTTATCTGTACGAATATGAAGCTGATGAGGTGTTTAACGAAATGCTGAAGGATTCTGATTCAGATGTAATTCTGATGGGACACACTCATATTTCTTTTAAGAAGAAGATCGGTGAAAAATGGGCAATTAATACTGGTTCTGTGGGTCGATCAAAGGAAGAAAACAGATTAGCATCTTACGTAATTCTGACGTTGAATGAAAAAGAGGTAGTCCCTGAGATCATTCAACTGGAGTATCCGCTCGAAACGGTGGCTAAAAGTATTGAAGCCAGTGGAATTCCCAATTATTATGCATCTTTTCTGAGAAACGAAAAGGCGGTTAATTTTTAATCTAAATAATTCAAAGCTGTTTCAAAAAATTGAAACAGCTTTGAATGTGAGGATGTTTATTGCTATTATTTTACTTCTTTTGATGCTCTCATGATCACATCCGCCACTTCCTGTGGATGAGAAATAAATACAACATGGCTTCCTTTTATTTCTGTGATTTTTGCATGTCCTTTTTGGTACATTTTACGTTGAATAGAAGGAAGTATCGCCTCATCCTGAGTGGCAACGATACCATAAGATGGTTTTGTTTTCCATGGTGCTTTTGTTACTTTAGCGCCCAGAGCTGCTGCAGAAAAACGTCCTTGCGAAGCATACATGAAATCAGCTTGTTCTTTAGGCAGATCTGCACAAAATCCTGCGTGAAATTTCGCTTTGTCATAGTAAAGAAAGCCTTTTTCATCCGGAGGCAAAATTCCGCTCTTAGGAGATGCAGGTTCTGTTTTTGCCCAGTCTACAGCTGATTCACCCTCATCAAGCTGAAATGCCGCTACATAAACCAATGCTGCTACATTGGGATGATCTCCGGATTCAGTAATCACTGTTCCGCCATAGGAATGTCCCACAAGAATAGTTGGACCGTCCTGCTTGTCAAGTGCATCCTTTGTTGCCTGAACATCATCTGCCAACGAAGTTAGCGGGTTTTGTACCACGGTAACATTATATCCCTTTTTTGTAAGGATATCGTAAACACCCCTGTAACCGGAACCATCTACGAATGCCCCATGCACCAGCACAATGTTTTTCACTACTTTAGATGATTGAGCTGATAAAGCAGATATTCCACCGAATAACATAAATAAAACAGCTAAGAAAGGTAAGAACCTTGATTGTTTTGAAATTGAAGTCTTTTTCATAAGTATATATTTTAAGGTTAAATTTTTTTGGTACGGACCAGAGCAATTGTCTGATTCCCTGCTAAGCTATCTGACTTTAGAATAACTTAACAGGGCAAAGATAGAGACGGTACGGGTTCGAAAAAATGGCTAAAAGTATATATTTATTGTACTTTTTTCCATCGGGGGGATTTTTTTAATGAATGAAGATAACTTTTATGATGAAAAAGCAGCTATGATTGTAATTGAATGAAGATACTTCTTAGTATCCAATGACCTTAAGTCAAAAATTTAAAGTTAATATTTTTTCTGATCCGGCTAAGAGATTGTTGCGTTATCCCCAAGTAAGAAGCCACATCACTTAAAGGAACTTTAAGCATTAGGTCTGGGTGGTCGGAAATAAACTTGTGATAACGTATTGTGGCTTCTTCTCCCATTAAATGGTTTCTGGCTTTAATTTTTTCCATCAGGGTTTTTTGGGTAATATTTTCTATCAGATTCTTAAAGTGGGGTAGTTTCTCAAATAATTCATTCAGATTTTTCCTGGAAAATACCAAAACCCGCGCAGAAGTTGCAGCAATGATTTCTTCCCTTGAAATAACTTCATCTGTAAAACTGTACAGGATTGTACAAAATTTATTTTCTTTAATAAAAAAATGAATGACTTCGTTCCCTTTTTCATTAGTGGAGACGATCTTTAAAATACCATCCAGTACAAAGAACAGATCTTTTGCGATTTTTCCTTCCTGCAGGAGAATAGTTCCCACTCCCATTTCCTTTATTTCCATATATTGACATATCAGGTCAAAATCTTGTGTTGAAATTTCCCTGATAGAATTTAGAAATTGATGAAATGTCTGAATGTCCTTTTTCATGCCTGAATCAAGCCTTTACACAAAGGTATTACAATTATTGATGCAAAGCATAGTCAATTTCTATCTATTAGTATTCTGATTATTTTGTAGTTTTGTATTATAATTTAAATGCTTTGATATGGTTAATTTAGAGTGGTACCGTACGTTTAAAGAGATCTACAAGACGGGAACGTTAACCGGAGCTGCGGAAAGTTTGTTCATTTCACAGCCTGGTGTAAGTCTTCATCTAAGCTCACTTGAGGCTTATGTAGGATATAAACTCTTTGACCGGACCGGAAGAAAAATGATTCCCACAGAAAGAGGGAAGGTGCTTTATAATGCTGTTTTTGAACCGCTTTTAAAGCTTGAGAATGTAGAGAAAAACTTTCAGAAATCAACAGAAAAGCATACACCGACAATTAGTGTAGGGATGTGTTTTGAGACTTTTCAAACTACTTTGGAGCAATATGTTTCCTCTTTACCTTTTAATTTGATCATCAGCTTCGGGGAGTATCCGGAGATGCTGGATCAGCTTGATAAAGGGATTCTCGATCTTATTATAACACCCAAAAAGGGATCATCACTGAATATTGAGCATGAAGCATTTTCATCCGAACAGATTATTCTGGTGGGGGGGAAAAGATGTAGATACCGATGCTTTTAAAAAGGTTCTTAAAACCAAAGATCCTGATAAGATAGAAGAATGGCTTAAACAGGAGAAATGGTATGGGACAACAGGTGATATGGAACATTTATTCCAATTCTGGATCCTGAATTTTGGACATAAACCTAATTTCCGTCCCAATTATATCGTTCCTAATCTTAATTCTATTATCCGTTGTCTGAAAGGAGGGACAGGATTGGCTGTAGTTCCTGATTTTTTATGTAAAAACGAAATTGAAAGCGGAGATGTAAAATTGATCTGGGAAGGAGATAAAAAGCTGGAAAATACTTTATATTTCGGATGCCGGAAAAAAACAAGTTATCAGGCAGAGATCGGGCATATCAAGAAATTATTCAGAGAAGTGATGAGTTAAAAACTCTAAAACGACCATATCCCGCATCTGAGTTCCATTTTCAAAAATAGGATCCGGATAGTTTTGAATAAAAAAGTCTTTGCGTATTCCTTTTTTCACAAAACCGTTTTTCTCATAAAAGCGGATTTGCCGGAAGCCTGTATCTGAAGTTCCTACTAATAGGGAATGAAAGTGATTCTTGTTTGCTATTTCCTTCGCTTTATCGATTAAAAGACCACCAATACTTTTTCCCTGATACGGGCTGTCAACTGCTATGTTTTTAATTTCCAATTCAGTATTATTAATCCGGTAAAGGGCCATTACGGCTATCGATCGGGACTTTTCTTTAAGAACATATACATCACAATCAAATATGTATTTATGGATTGCTTCCACAGTTTCATCAGCCAGCAGAAGCAATTCATAGGGCATCTCTGAAGAGGCGTCAATCTTAATCAGTGTGAACGGATCCATTATATTGCCATATGGATAATAGGATAATTTTTTCCGGAGCCATCTTTTTCTGATCTTCCTACTCTTTTAAACCCCATTTTCTCATAAAAGCCAATCGCCTGGGGATTTTGCTCATTGACATCCAGCTTTGTAAAACCGATCTGATCTTTCATAAACTGATATAATTTTTTTCCGTATCCTTTTCCTCGGAAATCATCATGGATAAACAACATTTCAAGAGTATCCCCGGCAACTGATGCAAATCCCTTTGCTTTATTATCTTCCGTTATCAGGTAAACATCTAAATGAGGCAGATAATCTCTAGGAATCACTTCCTGAAAATAATTAAAATCCTCTTCTGCAAGAAAATGATGGGTTGCTTTCACTGATGAAGCCCAGATTTCCATGATTCTGGGATAATCCTTTGATTCTGCCTTTATAATCTGATAGTTCATTATCTTAATTTTTGTGCAAAAGTAAATAATTTTTAAATTTCATAAAGCAGGGATTTAAGGTGTAAAATTTCAATTTTTTGTTGCAAATTTGTTAGACTTTATGTTAAAAATTAAAATAAAGAATTATGCAGAAAAAAATGTACACAGGGCAGCCGGTTGTTACTTTAAATAACGGAATTGATATTCCGGCACTAGGATTCGGAGTATGGCAGATTGATGATCTGAAAGTTTGTGAAGATGCTGTGATCAAAGCTATTCAAACGGGCTACAGAATGATCGATACTGCATCTATATATCTTAATGAAAAGGCTGTAGGAAGCGCAGTGAGAAATAGTGGTGTGAATAGGGATGAACTGTTCATCACCTCAAAACTTTGGGTGCAGGATCATGGGTATGAAAAAGCTAAAGCGGCATTTCAAAGAACACTGGACAGATTGCAACTTGATTACCTTGATATGTACCTTATTCACTGGCCTTTCGGGGATTTCTTAGGTGCGTGGAAAGCATTGGAAGAATTATATCATGAAGGAAAGATCAAAGCGATTGGAGTATGTAATTTTACAGTGGAAAAACTAGAAGAGTTAAAAGCGAATTCGACTGTTCTTCCAGTGATCAATCAGATTGAATTGCATCCTATTTTCCAGCAAAAAGAAATGGTAGCTTATGACCGTGAAAATAATATTGTAACGGAGCCATGGAGTCCGCTTGGAAACGGAAATGCTGAGCTTCTACAAAACCCTGAGCTAAAATCAATTGCAGAAAAATATTCCAAAACAGTAGCGCAGGTTATTTTGAGATGGCATCTACAGGAAGGTTTTGTTATTATTCCGAAATCCATTACTCCATCCAGAATTGAGGAGAATTTTAATGTGTTTGATTTCAGCTTAACAGAAGATGAAATGAATATCGTTCGTTCGCTGGATACGGGTAAAAGACTGTTCTTTGATCCGAAAGATCCTGAATGGGAGAAGAAAATGCTGAATTCTATAGCAGATATCTAATATAAGATCTATCAGTTCCCACAGCTCCTGAGGTTTTTACAGAAATAGTCTGTATGCTTGTGAGATCTGTGGGAATTGTTTTTTTTAAGTAGATATATCTACTGAGATGGAGCAGTATCTATTTTTTGTACTTTAAAATAAAATAATTTGTATGTTCTGGTCAAATACACTCGTTGAAAAATTAAACATAAGATATCCCGTTATTCAGGCTCCTATGTTCGGAGTAAGTACTCCTGAGATGACGGCGTCAGCTTCAAAGGTTGGTTGCTTGGGAACTCTGGCATTAGCTGATTTATCTGCGGAACAATCCGTTGAGTTGATTAAGGCCACAAAAGAACTTGCTGACCAGCCATTTGCCGTTAACATTTTTACCCATAATATCCCTCCGATCACAGACTCCATACGACAGAAATACATAAAGACCAAAAATTTTATTGAAGAGCTTGCGGCAGAAAATAATCTGGAGGTCAGCCTTCCTGATCTCGAAGATCTTAAAGTGAACACTTATCACGAGCAAATTGATGCCATCATTGAAGAAGGATGTAAGATCCTGAGCTTTACATTTGGAAATCTTGACGATAATAGCATTCAAAAATTAAAAGAAAATGGAATAACCCTTATTGGAACGTGTACTTCAGTGGAAGAAGCTTTGATCCTGGAGAAATCTGGTATTGACATAATCTGTGTTCAGGGAATTGAGGCTGGAGGGCATAGGGGAACATTTGACGGAGATCGGATCCCGCAGATCGGAGGTCTGTCTCTTTTATCACAGGTATTCGATCATGTGAAGGTTCCTTTGATTTATGCAGGTGGAATTTATAATGGAAGAACTCTATCGGCGGCAAATGAACTTGGAGCAAAAGGGTTTCAGGTGGGCAGTATATTATTGGCTTCTCAGGAAAGCGCATTGCAGTCATTTGAGAAAGAAAGATTAAAGAAAGTAAAAGAAGACGAAATTCTTTTGACCAGAAGCTTCTCGGGACGTTATGCAAGAGGGATAAGAAATAGATTTATTGAAGCTCTTGAGAATTCTGATTATATTCTGCCTTACCCTTATCAAAACAAGCTGACAGGGATTTTAAGAAAAACGGCAAAGCTTAATGGTAATGTGGAGTTTGTGAATATATGGCTAGGGCAATCGGTTCATCCGTACAGTGAAGCATCCACCATGGATATTTTAAAAAGGCTGATTCTTGATGTTGAAAAAATATCCTGAAAAATTGTCTATTTTTGCAGGCTTTAAGCCCAGCATATATGAAAAGAATATTTTTACCTTTAGCTTTATTGTCAATGCTTGCATGTGGTAGTGATAGTGAAACATTGGATACTATTGATCCTAATGTAGGGACAATAATCGGGAAGTGGTATATTGAAAAATCTGAATTGTATACTTCAAAAGATCATCAGACAAAAACCAATTTTTCTACAGATTGTCAGAAAAAAAGCACGCATGAGTTCAGGCAAACCAATATGACTTCAACAACTTATGGCCAGCAAGGTACTGCGTGTATTCAGACTGATGTTGTTACCAGAAACTATACTTTTGATAAATCAACCGGTCAATTTTGGTATGAGGGGGAACAGGATTATCCATATTTCGTTACAAAACTTACCCAATCCGAAATGATCATGGAAGACCGTACCCAAGATATGGATGGCGATGGAATAAATGATGTGATCAGAAGGTTTTTTACCAGAATAAATTAAAAAAAGCTCCTTTCGTCCGAAAGGAGCTTTTTTTGAAAATAAAGGTCGTTATTTATTTATTCGTTGAACTCAATAATAAGCTGATCCATCGGGCTGCTGTTTGAATTGGTTACAGTTCCAGCCATATCATTCCATTTTCTTTCTCCACCAACCAGAATGTGTGTGGCTCCTTCTGTACCTCCGGCGTTATTAGGCTCTCCGGATGCGAACCAGTTTTCAGTTGTTGCCGGATTCGTGGACCAATTGATTCTGAACTCTTCCCCGGTGATCCATTGTAGCTGGTCGGGGTTTCCCGGTCTTCTGATCTTATTGAATCCTATCCAAATATTGTTGGCCAGATTATATCCAGTTCCGGATGCTACAATATTTGTATTTACCCATGCTCTTTCTGTATCACTGGGCATTGTTACGAGATAGCCTCCCATTTGCTTTCCAAAGTTAAACGCATTAAACCAGGTAATAGGTTGAGAAATCTGGTACGCACAATAGGTATGGTTATTAACAGCCCATTTTTTACATCCGAGTTCTGTAGCTGTTCCCCCTCCCGGAACTGGTCCTGGCGGAATTTGTCTTTTGGAGACAGGCTGGGGATCATATCCCAGAATCGTGGAATTGAAACCTGATGATCCACCACCGTTCAATTCATTTCTCGAAATTTTTCTTACATTCCCGGCTGCATCTGCCGAGAGAATAACATCATTTTCAGTCCCCTGATTTAAAGTTCGAACCCTTAGCTCTCCATTTACATCAAGAGTTTTTGTGGGCTGGGTTGTATTAATCCCTACTTGTGCTGATATTGCCATAGGCAATAGCATAAAAAACAGTAATTTCTTTTTCATTGCTGTGTATTATTTGATATAAAAGTAATTAAAAATATTCAAGTTATCAAGAGGAATATTGTTTTAATTTACTGTAAATCATTGATATATGATTTTTGTTTTGTGTTTTTTTTATTACTGATTATATAATTTGTTTGAAATTATTTTTTATAATTTCATTGCATCTTAATTATTGTAATTGAAAATATTGCCACTTAGAATAATTTTTAATCTAACCTTAGAAATTTTTCAATATCTAAACTGATGAAAATTTCTCGTTGGAGTTTACTATTTTATTTCTAAGTATAAAAAAGCTTCCCTCTTTTAAAGAGGGAAGCTTTTTTATAGGTACATGAATAATGTAATTTTCTATTTTGTGAGATCTAAACCACCAAAGTTACCCGAACTCATCATTAGGAAAACACCTTGCTTTTTATCCAGAATATCCCAATACGCATGAAGCTCCTCCGCATTGGTAAATACTTTTAAATGGTCGTTTTTAAATTTTTCTTTAATCAGATCAGGAGATATCGGGTCCATTCTTTTAATCTTTAAGGCATCTTCAGAATAGAATACAATAGCCTCATCCAGGCCATCCATGGCATGATCATATTGCTCTAAGAAAGCAGGATTTAAACTTGAATAGGTATGCAGTTCAAGGAATCCGTATTTTTTTTCTCCTTTAAACTGTTCATTAAAAGCTTTTACCGCAGCTTTTACTTTACTTGGAGCGTGGGCAAAATCCTTGTAAAGAATGGCTTTATCTGCTCTTTCTACTTTTTCAAGCCGTTTTGAGGCTCCTTTAAAGCTCATAATTGCCTCGTAGAAATCTTCATCCATAATACCTAGCTGACGGCAGATGTTTCTGGCTCCTTCCAGATTCAAAAGGTTATGGGCTCCAAAAACAGAAAGCGGAATATCTCCCATTTCAGTTTTTAACAGGACCTGTCCATTACTGATCTCATACTCCGGAGTTTTATAGGGTATTTTTCTGAAATAATTTTCCGCATTGTCCACTACTTTTACCACTTCCGGATCTTCTTCATTGTATACTAATACACCACCAGGAGTGATGCTGGCTACAAATTTTCTAAATTGCTCTATATAATCATCGAATGTTTTGAACACATTGATGTGATCCCAGGCAATTCCGCTTAAAAGAGCGATGTTGGGCTGATATAATAAAAATTTAGAACGCAGGTCGATAGGGGACGAAAGATATTCGTCACCTTCCAATACCATAAAATCGTTATCAGGAGTTAATTTCACCATACAGTCGAAGCCTTCCAATTGTGCTCCTACCATAAAGTCCACCTCTTTCTGATGAAAATTAAGGACATGCAGAATCATGGAAGTAATGGTGGTCTTCCCATGTGATCCTGCAATAACTACTCTTGTTTTATCTTTAGACTGTTCGTAAAGAAATTCAGGATAAGAGTATATTTTCAGGCCTAATTCTTTTGCTTTTGCCAATTCAGGGTTATCCTGATGAGCATGCATCCCCAAAATGACTGCATCAAGATCTGAAGTGATCTTTTCGGGAAACCAACCCATTTCTTGAGGAAGTATTCCTTTGTTTTCAAGTCTTGATTTTGACGGTTCAAAAATGGCATCATCAGAACCTGTCACCTGATATCCTTTATCTTTTAGTGCTATGGCAAGATTATGCATGGCACTTCCTCCGATAGCAATGAAATGGGTCTTCAATTGTATTTATTATTTTTTAACATTATTATTAATGATCTCCTGAAATGCATTGGTAATATTCGTCCAATTGGTCCTGAAATTCGGCATAATCAGGCTGGCATCCGTTTTACTTCCTTCATTAGGACCTTTCTTTACATTAATAGAAGTCGTTACGTTATCATACAGCTTTTTGTGATCTTCCTGTATCCTTCTGAAGTTATTCTGAGACAAAATGTTATTGAGTTTCTTCAGGTCTTCATCCGAAACCTTAAAATCCTGTTTGATCTTTTTTCCTTCGCCCTCAAAAGAATAGTGTGCAGTATTATCTTTTATAAGCAGGTTTTCATAAGCAGGAGCGTAGCCTCCGCTTTTGGAATAGCTAATGTCGAAATTTGAATATACTTTTTGACTGTTGCATGAAACTAATACTATGATTGCGAATAAGATCTCTATTATTCTTTTCATATGTAATTTACCTTTTTTAATTATCTGAATCTTTCTTCTCTAGTTTTTTAGCTTTTAATTCTTCATCATACTGGTGCAGCAGATTGAAGTCCTCCGTTTGCTCTATGGCAGTCATGATTTTTAATAAAATTTCATGTGCATTTTCTTTATCATAATCAATATCCAGAGGTGCCTTAAACTCCATGGTAGGTTTTACACCGGTAACCTTTACCCGTAATCCTTTTTTATCAAAGGCTCTTCTGAAACCATTGATCTTGATAGGAATTACAATCGGGCGCTGGTTTTTCACCAGTTTTGCTGTTCCTCTACGGCCCTGTGCAAAAGCGGAAGTAGTACCCTGAGGGAAGGTGGCTACCCAGCCGTTATCAAGAGCCTTCATTATATTATCAACCTCTGTGAGGTCTACCATTCTGTTTACATTTTTTCCTTCCGCACGCCATGTTCTCTTTACCGTAACAGCACCTGCAATTTTAAAAATTTTAGGAAGAATTCCTTTGTTCATGGTTTCTTCTGCTGCCACATAGTAGAAATCAATCTTTGGATTGAGGAGATAGATCGGATTTTTAATGGTATTTAAATAGCCATTATTTACAGCACAGAACGCGTGGTACATTGCTGCAACATCTGCAAAATAAGTCTGATGGTTGGATACAAATAACACATTGGAATCGGGCAGATCAACAAGGTGTTCAGTACCGGTTATTTTTAGCTTATTAAAACCATTGAATCTTCTGTAAGAAACAAATCCTAAAATAAAAATAACTAACCTTTTCAAAAAGTAAGGTGTCCCGAATGCATCGGTGAAAATATTTTTCTTCGCCATCTCTCAATTAAACACGGTTGTGCAAAGTTACATTTTTTTCAGCAACTGACTGAATTCACTTAATATCATTGCTGTAGCTCCCCATATGATATATCCATTGAAATTAATGACCGGAACTTCATGTCCTCCGGCACTTGGCAGAGCCATAATTTCAGGCTGGTCGGGAAGATTTAAAAACGAAGTAATAGGAAACTCTATGGTTTCTACTGCTTCACTTTGTTGTAAAACGAAAGTGGGGTTCTTTTTGGTATATGAAATATAGGTATATACGTAAAAATTACTTGGAGGAATATAAATAGGGGACATCTCTCTTATGATCCTTACGTAATGTTTATCTATTCCTATTTCTTCTGAAGTTTCACGAATAGCAGTGTCGGCAAAATCCCGGTCCATTTCTTCGCGCTTTCCGCCAGGAAGTGATATTTGACCGCTGTGTCTGTCGTGCTCATTAATGGTCCTTTGAATCAGAGGGAAATACCATTCATCATCTTTTAAATACAAAACAATATTTACTGCCGCGAATTTTGGATTTTTCTTTAAGATTTCATCATGGTTGAAAACAGGACGATAAGGTGGAGAAAATACGCCGTGAGCATTCTCTCCTGGTAATTCCACACTTTTAATTTTTCTTAATAAATCTTTTCCAAAACTTTCCATAGCTCAAATTTAGCAATATATCCTGAAGAATGGAATAGCCATTAACATTAATTAACCATATGGTTTTGAAAAATTAAAGATGAAAAAATTAAAGATACCGGACGCGAATAGGCTATTGATGCTGCTGAATTCATCATTGTTTAACCTGTACTGTCGGGCTGTGCTTTACTTTGAAATTAACCGAGTTGGCAATGAAACAAAATTCATTAGCTTTTTGATGAAGTTCCACCGCTTTTTCAATCATGGATTCATCCGTCACAATTATTTCAGGATGTAAGGTTACTTCTGTAAAATGGCCGCTTCCATTGGCGGTTTCTGCCATGATTCCGGTTGCTTTATCTGTGTATTCAGTTAGGATAACTCCCGCTTCCGAACAAAAATGGAGATACCATAACATATGGCATGAAGATAAGGATGCTAAAAAAAGCTCTTCAGGATTATGTTTGGTCTTATCGCCCCTAAATGCCGGATCAGAAGACCCATCAATAGTAACTTTATTTTCTATTGAGATGGTATAGCCTCTATCGTAATTCCGGTAGCCGCTGGTACCTGTTCCTTTATTTCCGGTCCATTCAATGGAAGTGGAGTAGTGGTGTTCCTTGTTCATGTTTTTTTGTGTTTATTAAAACAGGTACTAATTTAAATAAAAAAACCTCCAGAAAACTGGAGGTTGTAATTTTGTATTAATTGGAATATCCTGATACTTCTTCTTTCTTAGAGTTATAGATCTTGTATTCCAAATATTTAAAAGAATCCCTTGGGATGATGGTTACCCATTTTTTATATTTTACAAACCATTTCATCTGGATGCTCTTAATTCCTTTTGTAAGATAAGCTTCCACGAATGGGTGTACATGCAGGTAAAGTTTTCCTTTTTCCTTTTGCATGATGTTTCTAATGGTTTCTTCCATTCTTTCCACAATAACAATCGGAGCTACGATTTCTCCGTCCTTGTTAGGGTTTTCTTCTTTGGTTTCGATTTGTTTTTCCGGACGGTTTCTCTGTCTGGTAATCTGTATCAATCCAAATTTACTTGGAGGTAAAATTTTGTGGCGAGCTTTGTCGCGCTTCATTTCTTCTTTCAGATGTTCATACAAATCTCTTCTGTGATCGGCGTTCGGCATATCGATAAAATCGATTACAATAATACCACCCATATCACGAAGGCGCAATTGTCTTGCAATTTCTGTTGCGGCCATTTTATTCACGTTGAGAGCGTGTTCTTTATTGGCTGCATTTCCGGTTGTAATGTTATTCCCGGAGTTCACGTCGACTACGTGTAAAGCTTCCGTATGTTCAATAACAAGGTAAGCTCCTTTAGAACTTGGAATGTTGACGTGTTTTCCAAAGCTTTGTTTAAGCTGTTTTTCAACATTGTAATATTCCAGAAGAGGAATGTGAGAATCATAAAACTGAACAATATTTTTTCTTTCAGGGGCAATTACTTCTACATAATTTTTCATTTCTTCCACCATTTGTTCATCATCACAAATGATACTTACGAAATCCTGATTAAAATTGTCCCTTAAAATAGCTGAAGCCTTATCTTCTTCGCTTAAGACCTTAGATGGAACTTTATTTTTCTGGATATTTTTAAAAGTACTTTCCCATTTCTGAATCAGCTGATTCATATCGTTATGCAGATCAGCCACTTTTTTTCCTTCGGCAACGGTTCTTATGATCACACCAAAACCTTCAGGTTTGATACTCTCGATAAGAGTTCTTAGTCTTTCTTTTTCCTCAAAGCTTTTAATCTTTTTGGAAATAGAAACTTTGTTGTCGAAAGGAATTAAAACCAAAAAACGTCCTGTTAAAGATACCTGGGTAGAGATCCTTGGCCCTTTTGTGGAGATAGGCTCTTTGGTAATCTGCAGCAGGACAATGTCATCCTTTGCAATGACCTTATCCACAGTTCCGTTTTTGTCTATTTCGGGTTGTATCTCGAAATTTTTTAAGCTTGAAGAACTTTGCTTTTTAGAAATGGTGTCCTTTAAAAATTTTCTATAAGTAAGATATTGTGGCCCCAGGTCCTGATAATGCAGAAACGCATCTTTGTCGTAACCTATATTTACGAATGCGGCATTAAGGTTAGGTGCCAGCTTTTTTACCTTTCCTATAAATAAGTCTCCAACTATAAAATCACTTTTGTCCTCTTCCTCATGAAGTTCACATAGTCTTCCGTCTTCCAGTAATGCAATCTTTGTAAGTTCATCCTCATGCGAAACTATTAGTTCTTTCTTCATTTTGTTATAAGATAAAATTGTTAAGATTATAGGAAACAGGCATGGTTTTCTTTAATAAATGCATGTATAAATTTACGAATTCATAATGAAAGTTGTGTTATTTATTTCAATGAAATAAAACCTGTCCCGATCTTTTGGGAATCCTATAGTTATAAATAAAAATATAGTCGGTGTAGATTAAAAAATTAAAAACACCAACTATATTAATATATTTTTAAATCTCGAAAAAGGAGATTATTTTTTCTTATGTCTGTTCGCTCTTCTTCTTTTCTTTCTTTTGTGAGTTGCAACCTTGTGTCTTTTTCTTTTCTTTCCGCTTGGCATAATTTTAAATTTTTTAGTAACTAGTTAATATTCAGTTAATTTTTATTTTACTGCAACTTTAGTTTTTACTTTCTCAACAAAAGATTTTGATGGTTTGAAAGCAGGAATATTGTGAGCAGGGATCTCAATTGCAGTGTTTTTAGAAATGTTTCTTCCTGTTTTAGCAGCCCTTGTTTTAATTATAAAAGAACCAAAACCTCTTAGATAAACGTTATCTCCATTATACATAGAAGTTCTGATCTCCTGCATAAAAGCTTCTACAACTTTCTGTGTTTCATTCTTTTCTGTTCCCAACTTATTTGAGATGGTGTTTACCAATTCTGCCTTTGTCATTTCCTTTTTTAATTTTAAATTTTAGGTGTGCAAATTTAGTTAAAAAAATTGAATACTAGCAAATTAGTGGTAAAAAAAATTTCGGTAAACGGTTGATGGTTTTATATTTACTCTCTATATATATTACGTAATGATGTTTTTTACATGCTGGAATTGTAATATCCGTTTTCTACGCAAAAGCGGATCAGGTGAAGTTTTGTCTTTAGTCCCAGTTTTTCCGTTAACCTGTTGATGTAGGTATCAATCGTTCTCGTACTAAGATTAAGTTTCTCTCCGATTTCCTTATTACTAAAGCCTTCATAGCAAAATTTCATCAGCTGGATCTCTGTGGAAGAAAGCTCTTCCTGGCTCTTTTTTTGCCGTTCCATATACTCCATAACAGCAAGGGGTTGCTGTTCCCATTCTTTGGAATATGCTTCATAGTTGAAGGTGTCTGACGCTACCTGTCCTTTTATGATATCTCGTATGATATTACTTTTCTTTTCGCAATAATAGATATTGGGAATTTTGGAAAGTATTTCAGCCATATCTTCCTGATAGGTTCCTGAATAGGTAATAATGGGAGTTTCGGAATTGCTTTTACGGATGTATTTTATCGCTTCAATTCCGCTTAATACAGGCATAAATAGTTCAATGATAAAGACGTCTTCCTGTCTTCTGTAAATTCTGTTCACTAGTTCATGCCCGTTATTACAATCATTGAGAAGCATGTAAAACGGGTTTTCCAAAAGCGTTTTGACAAGTATTTTTTTAAAATAAAAATCGCTGTCTGCTATTGAGAATCGCACAGTATTAGTTAATATTTTACTCACGTTAATATTTAATATCGATTTGGCTTATGATAATTAAATTTAGGGGTCTAAATTAATAAAAACTTATTAAAGTTAAAATTAATCTTAATTTAAATGAAAAATGATCCGTTATATCACGGAAAAGATAGATATTGTGCAGGAAATTTTTTTTTTTATACTTTCACAGACCCAAACAAACCACAAAATATGTCTTCAAATAGAGAGAAAAAATTAAATAAATCAGACGTCAGAATAGGCATTTGGAAGTTTGTTCTGTCTTTTGTTGTCCTGGCTGCTGTTTCTTTCACCAGCGTATTTTTCTTTTTTAAAAGCTATGATGCCCAAACGGAAGGGGTAAGCCGTGATGCGGAAGCCTACAGAGAACTACTGGGCCGCAGCGATATTCTTAGAGTTCAGGTGGATACTATTTTCAGCAGAATGAGCAGGCTCAACAGAGTGGAAAATGATATTTTCCTAAGAAATGATATTATAGACAATGTGAATAATGCTAAAAACATTATGGGAAAAGACAGTGCGGATAATTTTAAGCATTATGCTGTCTTAATGAAACAAATAAGTCCGATGCTGACTTTGAAAAATCGTATTGTAGAGGTTTCCAACCAGAAAAAAATCGCAATAAGAGATGTCAACGGATGCATGGGGAAAGTAGGGAGTATGGAAAAGGTACTGAAGATAGATCCTACCAGAAAGTTTACAGGAAGTCGAAGAAAAAGATAAGTTATGCAGGGACACATCACATTATCCAAAAAAGAAAAGCAATATCAATTTTTTTATTTGATTTTAATGCTTTTGGCAGCACTCATATTTTTAGGAATTATTTTCCTGAAAAGATTCAAATCGCCATTTTCTGAAGATGATATCATTGCCATTCAGAAACTTGAACAAAAAGCCAAATTTGATCAGCAACAAAAATTAACCCAGCGTTTGCAGGATAGTACTTTCATCCAGGTGAGCAGACTTACGGATGAAACCACAGAACCTTTTGTGGAAAATTCTATTCAGACAGGGATTAATGATATTAATAACAGCTTTGGTCCGGAATATATAGACATCAGAAAAGATGCTTATCCCCAGATTGCACAATTCTATAAAATGTATTTTGAGGACAAAAAGATCATCTCAAGAACTACAGAAGATATCAAACTCTTTCAAAAACAGTATCAGGATTGCCTGATCGGACTTAAAGAAACCAAAGACCGTGTCTTTCAGCGACAGAATGCATTAAAAGAAAGAACCCAGTAAACGGCAAAAACTAATACTCAATCAATCACACATCACATTATAACTATGAATTATTTTCAAAAGAACAAAAAGAACATTATTATCGGTGTTATAGCGACATTGCTGATTGCGGCTCTTGTTGCACTCTGGTTGCAGAAAAAGGTCATTCATTCTGCAGATGATATTGTAGGGGTTGTATATCCATCTACATTAAGTGTAGGGGATACATTGGTATTTGAAGATAAAACACAATTTGCCAAAAGCAAAAAATGGAACTTCGGAGACGGGACAACTTCTGAGAAAAGCAGTGGTATCCACTTTTATAACAAACCGGGATATTATCCGGTAACGCTTATTATCGATAATAAATACTCTAAATCCTTCCCTGTACTGGTTTCTGCCAGAGCAATTCAGAAAGCAAAAGATACAGCGATGGTAAAAACAACCATAGATGCACCATTACGGGCTATGCAATTCGAGAATGTACAGTTTCGTGCGATCTCCGATGCTAAACAGTTCAGCTGGAAATTCGGGGAAAGCGGAACTACGGATTCTAAAGATAAGCTAGCAATCTACTCCTATAAAGAACCGGGAGATTATATTGTTACTTTATACACGGATGAAAGCATTGAACCGATTATACACCACATTAGAATTGATCCTTCTTATGATGCATTAAATGATCAGGATGTAAGCGTAGAAGACGCTTATGCAAAAATCGATAATGATTTTAAATATCATTTGCAGCAGATTGCCAACGGGAGTAATTTCAATTCACACTATAATTACCTTCTTCAGAAATACCTTTGTAATAATGAGAATACGGTTGTGAAGGTGAATGACAGTAAAGTAAATAACTTTTACATGTATTGCGCGGGACTTCAGTTTGATAAAAATAATGTTATTCAGACCGTTAAGGTAAATTTTGATGATACGCAGAATTGTGTAACCAAAGTGGATATTAACCAAAGTAAATAATTACAACCCTGTATCGGGCACACCAAATTATAAAAGAAAATAGGATGAAAAATAAATTTCCTCTAGCAGCATATTATATCGGAGTTTCATTTTTACTGACCAGCTGTCAGGTAAAATTACCATCGAAAAGAACTCCGGAGCCGACGCAATACGGGCAAATTGATAATGCCTCAGTGATGAATGGTTATCCAAAGAAGTCCGTTCCATGGATTGCCATTTCGGATCGTTCCAGAAATACGGCTTATCTTGATAAAAATGACGAAAAATCATATAAAGAAGTAAAATTCTTAGAACCTTTAATGGTCTTAAAGCATAGAGACGGCATGGTAAAAGTAGCCGAGTATATTCCGGATGCTTTAATGAAAAAGGTTTCTTCGAAGGCTATTAAGACCTATGGATGGATTCCTGAATCCGAGCTATTGCTTTGGAACAGCTCCTTAAAAGATGAAAAGACAGGTTATCCGGTAAGGGTTGCTGTGGTACCAAGCAATAGTGATGTTATCAGAAGTGCTGAAAGATATTACAAAAATGATTCGATCATGGTGTTCAACTCTCCAAGTCTGATCGAAAATGCGAATGTAAAGATACCTAACGGTCAAATTGTATATGTTTACAAACAAGCTGAGAATAACAAAAGATTTTTAGTGGGTAAAAAACCGAATATTGACATCGATAGTATCAGTACAGGATTATATGGCTGGGTAAGTTCCAATGTGATTTCAGCATGGGGGGAACGTTCTGCAGTAAAAATGAAGAATACAACCGGTGTTACGGAAACTGCTTTAGGGTTACATGAAGGAGCGCCGGGAGGTAGTGATGCCGCAAGCAGGACTGCAATTCTTCTTACGGATGTTAATAAGAGAACGCCACTTGAAAATATTTACCCTGTTAAGCTTGCATTAAAAGAAGCGCCAACTCCGGATTCTAAAACCAAATATTTTACCAATATCCTGGACTACAGTAAAAACTATGTCTTAAATGTATTGGGAGAACCTATTTATTTTGACCGTTATCGTGAGATCACGGAAAGAAATAAAAACATCAACATTGTTTTTGCTTTAGATATCAGTGCACCTAATGCACTCTATGCTCCGATTGTAAAGTCCCTGTTACAAGACCTGCAGTTAAGATTTGAAAAGCCTTCTTATTTCAATTCTGTAAAATATGGAGTGGTTCTCTATAAAAACAATTCTTGCGGAGATAATGTAGCTGTTTCCAGCTTAAATGCTGATTACAGTAAAATAATCTCTTTCATAGAAGATAAGATTAATGAGATGAATTGTCCTACCAACAGTGGTTATCAACCCGTAAGTGAAGGTTTAACGGCGGCAGGAAATCTTCTTTCAGCGGTTCCTGATGAAACGAACCTTGTAATTACAGTGGGGACATCTGCCAACCAGAGCGGGAATATGTATGGCGTAATCAATTCTCTTACTCAAGCACAGGCAAGGCTGATCATGTTCCAGACAAGTTCTAGATCATCTGATACGTATAATGACTTCGTTTTGCTGGGGCAAAATGTTGTTTCCAATACGGCAAAAAATATTGCCGAGCTGAAAAAGCAAAAAATCATTAACCAGAATGATGTTTTAACTAAGAATAACTTTAACCTTGTGGAAGGAGATGAAGGCTTCTTCTCTTTAGACTATCCAAAGCAAAGTATGTCTCAGGGATTTGTAATATTCCCTAAAAAAGGAGATGTAACGACACCGGGCTATCTGAAAAAATCAGTTGATAGTTTAATTTCACAGGTAACCATGGATAATATGTCGATAGATAATTCCCTGAATGCTTATTTCCATTCATCAGTAGGAGCGGGAAGAACAGATGTGGATCTGAAATATAAATATCTGTATCCGGGACTTACCAATCGCGTTCCGGCGGGAATTGCCGCTCAGCTGATCAATTACGGAAGTCCGTTCCTGGTAAAAGGGTATATTCCAAAAGATCTTAAAGATTATAAACCAGGTCTTGAAAAAGGAATTCTGATCTCTGAAACAGAATATGACAACCTAAAAGCTTTCTATAGGGAAGTATATGAGAAAACTGGTCCGGCAAGAGCAGACTTCAACCAGTCAAAAGCAATTAAAGAATATGTTCGTCTTGTTAAAAAATATAATCCGACAGCAAAATTCTTAGATAAAGGTGATCTTTATGAGCAGCCTATGTCTTATGCGGTGGGATTGACGACAGGTTTCGATTTGTCTGAAGAAGAACTAATGTCAAAATATAAGCTTAAGGGCTGGAGAAAATCTAAGATCGTTCTAAATGAAACAGTAAGAAAATATTTTCTTAACTACAAAGAATTGGGAGAAAGATTGCTTACTCACAGAAATAATCCGGCGGTGAAAATCCAGCAAAACGGACAGACTTTCTATTGGCTAAATGAATATTTTATGCCGACCATGCTTCCGGTAGAGGAACCAGAGTATACAAAACATTAAAATCAATTATAGGGCGGAATTATTTCCGCCTTTTTTGTATTTACACATATTGAAATCCTGAAGAAATATCTCCGGATTATCAATTCCGGATTATTGCAAAAGAATCATTGCCAGGGAGTTCTAAAATGTTGCTACATCGATGATCGTAGAACTACTACAAATTTGTAAAAATCCATTTGAAAACTTTTATAAAAGCAGCAGGGGTACTATATTTGTTGTACATTCATTGAGTTACAATATACAATTAACGATTAAAAATTTACAATCATGGCAGCAAATTCTAGAGGGATTTTAAAATTCAACGGAGGCGAGGGTCAAAAACTATTAAAACTTAACTATAGCGTTTCCAGATCTACAGATGTATCGGGAAGGGTAGCATCAGATCCTTCAAATGCACTTATAAAACTTACAGTAGAGGCAACGGAAAAATCTGATATTCTGGAAAGCTTACTTAATGGAAAATATAAGCCGACCACCGGAGAAGTTACATTTAACAAATCTCATGAAGAAGGTACTTTAATTACTTTAAAGTGGGAAAACGGATATGTTATTCAGCATGAAGTAGATTTCGATGCAGTAGATGAAAACAGTATGCTGATCAGCTTTATCGTAAGCGCTGAGACCATTCATTATGGTCAGGGTATTTATGAAGGTCTATGGCCATCAAGCTAATTAAAAAGGCACATTTAATCCACATTCATAGAAAAAGACTGTCCATAAAAAGACAGTCTTTTTTGCCTGAGATAATTTAGATACCCACAGAAAAGACAATCTGAAATCTTTATCAGGGAATACTTTGCCTAAAAGAAATCCTGATTGGATATTTTTTTTTTACCTTTAAGCCTCACCACAATCGCAAAATTATGCTACCGATACCTGAACATACCTACGGAATTTCTTTCCGTTTATCGCAGAAACCCGGCAGATTCATTAGGGATCTGCAGATGTGTACCTTACCATTAAGACCTTTTTCTGATCATATTACTGCTGATGAGGCTCATGATATTTAATGTAAGAACATCCCTGCTGATGAACTGTACAGGCAGACGTGAAACTATTTGCATACAACAACACAAAACATATTAATAAGAACATTATCAATGGGAGTACTAGTAACCAACGAAACCGTAAAACAGCTTTTTCATATTGCACAATCCATTGCAAGAGAAAATTATAATGCCACATATGGAGCTCCACATCTTTTACAGGCTTTGATGCACAAAGATATAGGACTTAATGAATTTCTGAAAAATATTGATAAAGACCCTGGATACTTTTATGAATGGGCTGATGTTCGCATAGAAGATTACCCTAAAACAACCCACCTTCCTGATGATGTGGGACAAGATGAATATGTAGATAAAATTACCGAAGAGGCAGATGACATCAGGCTGAAACTTGGACTTGATGAGATCACTCCTATTTGTATCCTTACTGCTATTGTAAAGCCTCAGGTTGCATTTACATTACAGCAGTTGAAATCCCTTCCCTTAAGAGAGCATGAAATATTCGCCCTATACAGGAAGGATATGCCTTACGGCACAGCGGAAGATGGTGAATTTTCGTCTCTTTTTTCCAATACTTCGGATTTTACGGACGCCTCATTTCCTTCGATCAAAAACTATTGTGTAGACAGAACAGCACAGGCGAGACAAGGGACATTGGAAAATATTATCGGACGGGACAAAGAATTGAGGATGCTCGTAGAGATCCTTTGCCGAAGAAGTAAACCTAATGTGATTATCATTGGTGAGCCCGGAGTTGGTAAAACAGCTTTAGTAGAAGGCTTTGCTACTGAAATCATCAGGGGAAATGTTCCGGAAATGCTAAAAAATGCCACTTTATTGGAGTTGGACACAGGAGCACTGCTGGCAGGAACATCCTATAAAGGCGAAATTGAAGACCGCCTTAAGAAAGTAATTAATGAATGTAAAAAAAATTGAAAAGGCTATTTTATTCATCGATGAAATTCATACACTTTTAGATCCAAAGGGGAGCATCGGAAATGTTGCCAATTTACTGAAGCCTGAATTAGCAAGAGGCGAGATCACGGTTATCGGAGCTACCACTCAGGAGGAATACCGGAAGATCATCGAACCTGAACAGGCGTTTAACAGACGCTTTGAGGTATTGACGGTAAATGAACCAGATGAGAAAACCTGTGTGAAAATGATCGATGTTCTTCTTGAAGGTTACAAAAAACACCATAACATTGAGGTTGAAAAAACAGCCCTTCCGGAATGTGTACGTTTAGCGAAGCGCTATGCAAAAGGTAAAAAACTTCCTGATGCGGCGATTGATTTGCTGGACAGGACTATGGCTGCCATCAAAATGCTTGATGAACTTTCCGAAAAAGAGCTGGAGAGCTGGAAAGAAAGTTATGAAGAAATTCTAAAAGAAGAATATCCTGATGCTAAGGATCAGGCAGATGAGCTGATATGGACTTATAATTTGTTAAGGGATAAGATCAGCCCTATTTTGTGGGGATCGTTGAGTGAGCAACCTGCGATCGATAACTCAATGCCGGTAGACCAGATTAAAAAGATCATTGATGATACCTATACTGAGCTTCTTCAGCATGCTTCCATAAAAAGAGAAAAAGTTGACCGTCTGGAACTGGCTGCAGTGATGGCTGCAAAAACAAATATTCCGATAGGTAAGATTCAGGCACAGGAAAAAGAGAAGCTCCTTAATATGGAATCTCTTCTTATGAACCGTGTAGTCGGACAGGATCATGCCTTAAAGATCCTTTCTGATGCTATCGTTGAAAACAGAAGCGGACTGAACAAGCCGGGGCAGCCAATAGGATCATTCTTCTTACTGGGACCTACAGGAACAGGAAAAACGGAGCTGGCCAAATCAATGGCTGAACTTCTTTTTAATGATGAGAAAGCGATGGTGCGTTTCGATATGTCTGAATTTAAAGAAGAACATTCCGCAGCCCTGCTTTATGGGGCTCCTCCGGGATATGTAGGATATGAAGAAGGAGGAATGCTGGTTAATAAAATAAGGCAGCAACCGTATACAGTGGTTTTATTTGATGAAATTGAAAAAGCCCACCATTCAGTTTTTGATGTATTCCTTCAGATTATGGATGAGGGTAAAGTGCATGATAAACTCGGAAAAGAAGGAGATTTCAGTAACGCCCTTATATTATTTACTTCCAACATCGGAAGTGAAGAAATTGTAAAGCAATTTGAAGAAGGTAAGGTTCCTGAATCATCTTCATTAATGCAGATCATGTCGAACTCCGGAAGATTCAGACCGGAATTTTTGGCAAGGATTACGGAGATCATTCCTTTTGCACCAATTACAGAATCTATTGCAGAAAGGATCTTTAATATTCAGCTGAAATCACTCCATACTTCACTAACCAGACTGGGTATGACGCTTACAATAAGTGACGAGGCTGTAAAAAACCTTGCTCTTGGAGGCTTTAGCAGTAAATATGGAGCAAGGCAGATCTCAGGTGTTATCCGTGCACAGCTGGCCAGACCTATTTCCAAAATGATCGTTCGTGAAGAAGTAAAATCCGGGCAGACAATCCATGTAGGCTGGAATGCTGAAGAGGATAAACTGACATGGAGTGTGGCGTAGTGTTAAGATAAATCCATTTTAAAATGTTTTTATTTTTAATTTAAAATAGTTATTAGTACAATGAAATTTAATTTCAAACATATTGTAACCGGAATGTTGTTGCTGATTTCTTCTCATTTTGTAAATGGGCAGTTTCTTTCAGCTTCTGATACTTCCGAAAACAGTGTGAGAAGATATAAAAGTATCATCAGTTCGAACAAAGAGATCGTAGAATTTATAGAATATTCACTTTCTCAAAAAGGGTTACCAAGGCATCTTAGAAATTTAGCCCTGATTGAATCCGGTTTTGACCGGAAACAAATTTCCGGTGCCGGTGCGGTAGGTGTATGGCAGTTTATGACGGCACATGCCAATCAATACGGTCTTTGTGAGCAAAGCCGTTCGGATTTATACAGAAGTACCAAAACAGCAGTGATTTCCCTGGGGAAGCTATACAAAAAATACAACAACTGGGTAACTGTAGTAGCTGCTTATAACTGTGGCGAGGGTAATATTTCAAAAGCAATGGATGCTGCGGGATCTTCGCAATATCATATTTTTAGTAAATATCTTCCCGGAGAAACAATAAACCATGTTAAAAAATATTTAAATGCCTGCTATGCCACAGGTGAATTACAAAGCGTTCTGAATGATTATAACAATTCACGCATGAATATGATATTTGAAAACAGGACAGGCCAATATACCGCACCTAATTTAGCTGAAACAGATATCAATGCCGGGTTTGACTTAAGTATTATAGCCGAAGAACTGGATGTAGATGTAGATAAAATACTTACCTGGAATCCGGGAATCATGGATGAGCTCAAGCAAAGCGGCGAAAGCATATTCTATCTGCCGGTAGATCTCATGCCTGATTTTCTTTTAAAAAAGAATAAAATACTGAGCCGCTCTGTCAGGAAGAAATAAAGTAATGATTAAGGTTTAATAATAATGTTTAACGATCCAAATGCAGTTTATATGAAAACAAAATCACCCAACATATCCCAAAATCCTTCTTTTCGTCCTTCACAAAATGCTGATCGCGTTTCGGAGAGCCATCATACGGGGATCAACCGTCTCGTAAAATTGTCTCTTGTGATCGAAGGAAATGTGATCAGATACTATAAGCATTTCACTTTGAAGCAAAGTGCACAACGTCACCACGAGTTTACGCTTACTTTAGCGCACGATGCACTTGGAGGAAGACAAACACATACTTTGGAAGAAGCCAATAAATTTTTGGGTAAGCGTCTTACAGCTGTGATTTCTTACAAAGACATAGAAAACAGTCCCGAAAGAACGTTTGTGGGAGTAATTACAGGAGTAGGATTCAGCCAGGAGCAAATGAGCCTTGGGAACATTGTTTTAACAGGATATAGCCCTACCATCCTTTTGGACGGTGCTCCGCATATTCAGAGTTTTGGAGGTGACCAGGCCGTTAATATGGGGATTATTGCAGAGGAAGTGATTAAGCAGGGTATCGATAAAAGCCGGTTTGATATCAGGATAGATACTAATGATTATTCCCAGATTGTTTATAGCAGCCAGTATGATGAAACCCACTATAACTATCTGGCGAGAATGGCGGAAGCTTACGGTGAGCAATTTTTCTATGATGGAGAGGTCTTGCACTTTGGAAAGCTTCCTGCACAAAATAAACCGATCAAACTTACCTACGGGAGTAATGCCAATGATGTAAAAGTAGAACTGAAAGCAGTTCATACAAAGCCTCAGTTTTATGGATACAACAGCAGTAGAAATGAAAAGCTTACTTCCGGTGAAACACCGATTCAGCATGTAAGTGATCTTGCCAAAACAGCGTATGCCCATAATGATAAAATCTTCAAAACACCGGCTCTGCAGGTAGCACCTGTAAAAGCGTCAACACACCTTGATGTGGAATATTCCCAGAAAAGTGCTGCGGGGAGTGAAGCGGTAGGTGTTTTTTCCATTTCCGGAAAAACTACGGTGCCTTTTTTACATCCGGGATGTATTGTAGATGTGCAGATGCGTAAGCCTGATACCAATGAAAGTGATTATTTCACCAGGATTATGATCACCGAAACCACCCACGAGATCGATACAATCGGTCATTATCAGGGAAGCTTTGAAGGCATTGCATCGGACACCGGATTTTTACCAAAACCGGATTTTAAAATTCCGAAAGCAGAACCACAGATTGCCACTGTAATTTCCAATGCCGATCCTGAAAACCAGGGGCGGGTACAGGTAAGATTTGACTGGCAGACTAATGATATTACCCATTTTATCCGCGTAATGACTCCTGATGCAGGGGGAACGGATCAGATTACTCAAAACAGAGGCTATGTAGCAGTACCGGAAGTAGGAGACCAGGTGATGGTCAATTTTGTTCACAGCCATCCTGACCGCCCGTTTGTAATGGGGGGGAATGTTTCATGGTGGTGTAGGTTTAGGAGGAGGAGTAGATAACCGTGTAAAATCCATTCAGACAAGAAGTGGGCACCGTATTATTTTTACGGAAGATGAAAGCATTATTATTACGGATAAATCGGGAAATAAGATCCATTTGGACACCACCGGAAGTAACATCACAATCACAGCTCCTGAAACCATGACATTGAACTGCCGGAATATGAATATTAATGTTGGAGAAAATATGAATACCTATGTCGGGATGAACAAAATGGATAAAATAATGCTCAATAATACGGAAAGCGTAGGGTCTATGAAATATGTGACTACCGGGGCGGATTTTACAACCAATGTCATTGGAAAAATGAGCCATTATGTGAAAGGAGACATGGAGGTATACGGAGAAAAAGAACACAAGCTGACCAGCTTAAAAGGAGTTGAGGTCAATAGTGAAGGAAAAGTAGAACATCACGCTGAAAAAGAAGTTCAAAACAATAGTGGTGAGAAATCTAAAAATCACTAGTCATGAGCATCGAGTATTTTGTAGAAGGTAAGACGACTACGAGAACCGGAGGGAATTATTTAACCTACGCCAAGGAAGGCATAGAACATAACAGTTCGGTTTCGGTAGAGCAGAAAGGCAAGGATTCCGGGGTAAGCTATGGACAGGCACAAAAAGTAAACCCCAATGATAAGCCCGTAAATTCGATTGATATCAGCTTGAATCTTTTTTTTTGACGGAACCCAGAATAATAAAACCAATACCATGCTGGGTGGAGGTTTTAAGGAAGCCAGCAGCGATAAGGATGATAGCTACAACAATGAATTTACGAACGTAGCGAAAGGATATGACGCTATAGATCCCAATGCGGATAACCAGGTGTCGTGGTACATTGAGGGAATCGGAACAGAAGATAAAGAAAGTGATAGTATCCTGAAAGGAGTTGCACAAGGTACCGGAAGCACAGGAGTAGTCGCCAAGGTAGCTAAAGGATGTTTAAAAGGAGCCCAGGCGATTGTAGATAAATTAAAAAATAACATTAGGCCGATCAATATTCTAACTGTAAATGTGTTCGGGTTTAGCCGCGGAGCAGCGGCGGCAAGACATTTTGTACATGTAGCCAACTCAAAAGCTTATGTCTCTTACTCTAACTTTGGAAAAGTCCTGCAGGTTTTTCCACCTGAAGACATCAAAGACGGATATCTGACCATCAGTGATAAAGATGGATCCAAAGATGCATTTATAAATCAACATGGTTATTTTGGAGCTTGTCTCCTGGCGCAGGGACTGGAGGTTAAAGAGATCAGATTTAGATTTGCCGGGCTATATGATACGGTAGCGTCCTATGGACTTAATCACAGAGGGGGCTTTGGTATTGATAATGATACCAAACAGCTGGGGCTGGATACCATTGGAAGAGGGAAAGTACAGTTTGCCCTGCAGTTGGCTTCTGATGATGAATACAGGGATAATTTTGACCTTACGAACATCAATAGTACAGGATTGTATGGTCTGGAATTTACCCTTCCGGGAGTTCACTCCGATATTGGAGGGTCCTACGGCATTGGAGAGGAAATTTCCGTGTTGTATTGTGATCCTTATGATCCTTATCAGAATGTAGAAACGCATAAAGAGTGTGAAGCATTTAAAAAAATTGTTGTAGAAGAAGGCTGGTATCATGAAGACCAATTGAAAATTAAATATTTTTACCAAAAAGACGTCAATTATGACCGGTGGTGGAATAAAGGAGCACAATATTATGGTTTGGTAGGAACAAGGAAGCTTTCCAATATGTATGATAAAATTCCCTTAAACCAAATGTTTCATTATTCCAGAAATAATAATATCAAGTATCTGGAAGATGTCATCGAAAAAAATCATAAAATAAATGATAGCTTTATGAAGAAGATCTATTCGCAGTTATCCACATATATGAATGCATGCAATGATCTCCGGAATAAATATATAGAAGCATATAATTCAGGGGATACCTCTTCCTCTTCCCGTTATATAAAGGATATTAAAGCTATTTCCTATTTAGGGCATATCGATAAAGAAGATCTGAAAATACTTAGAAATCAGTACCTTCATTGGTCTGCTAAGACCAATCAGATTGGGTTAGATACAAGACCTAATGATAATGCTCCTAAGGAAAGAGGCGCATTGGAAGCGAAATACAGAAAAAGGAATATACAGGATGGATAAGCTGAAAAGATTGATCTATTTATTTTTAGTACTCATTTTTAATTATAATTATGGTCAGAAAACGCCAGACATAACCGGACAATATTATTTTGGAGAAAAGCAGATTTATCTGTATATTTTTCCTGATAACCGGTTTGTTGCGATAGGAGCGTCCACGGTTGCTATTGGAAGAGCGTCAATACAAAATAATGCTTTGATTTTTAATCCTATCCATCAAAAATCAGAATACCTCTTATATAGTAGGAAAACTCCTGGTGAAAACCGGTTGATTATTACCGATCAGCAGATCATCCGGAACAAGATATACATGAGTACAGAATCAGATATTCTACGTCCTGTCCGCCTTACCGAAGATTGCGGACAAACTGGTTACTTCATTCCATTTCAAAATAAAGTACAGGATCTGACCGTAAAAAATAACGCTGATGTTGTAAATGTATTTCCGCTGGACAATATGAGCAACGATCTGTTGTTATTCTTTCTTGAAAAAGAACAGGATATTTCTGAACTTAATGGCATCATTACGATTAAGGAGGGACACATTAAAGATAGTAACCTCGTGCGCCGCTCACCGCTTAAGTTGGGAAACACCACTGATATTGAAGAAGAAAAACCGGAAAATATACTGGCGAAATTCGACAAAATATATTCAATTTTCGGTCAGGATAAGATATATTTGAATGAAGATTATCATATTGTTCAGGATAAAATAGATCTCGGAACTTATTCTTTTAACAAAAATAAAAATCAATACGAAAAAAAGAATAGTACAAACGATCAGCATCTCAGGATCATTTATCCATATGTTAAAATAAAACAGAAGCCGGCTAAAGAACTGAAATACAGAGATGATCCCCAAAACTTCCTTGTCGCAAAATGTTTGAAGGATCCGGGACTGATAAGGGAAGAAAGCAATGATTCTGATCCCCCGCTTCCTGTACAACCCGCTTCTCAAAAATAATGAAATTGATATGAGATTGATTAAGATATTGTTTTTATTGGCAATTTTTGCCCAAAATATAAGCTGTCAGAAAATGAAAGAAAAAGAAATACCCCAGTTTCAGGTAGAAATATGTGCTCCAGCCAATCCATATAGAATAGAGTTCGTTGATGATAAGATCATAACCCTCGAAGGCATTCCTGCCAGCTTGCCTTATGGCGGAACATCAGGTGAATGGGGGACATCCGGAAAAGGATGGACCGAGCAGCATGGAACTCCGATTGGAGCTGATATTACTTACTATGCAGGGTATGAAGATACTTTTTACCATCTGAAAGCGGACTTTCCGGAAGATAAAATTAAAGACTATATGGAACGGGCTTATGCACAAAGTGAAGCTCCTCTTTACACCGAAGAACTTCAGGAATATAAAAACCTGGGACGAAATGAAACTTTTGGAAGTGCACAAAATCCTTACAATAGCTTTTCAACTTTGGTTTTTGGTTTTGCTCCCAAGGGAATGGTAGTTGTATGGCTTCGTTTTCGTGCTGTTCAAATAGAATTAGGCAGGTTTCAGGCCGATGCAGTAAAAAATGATAAAGAGCTTGAGAAAAAGCTGTTTGCTAAATGGAGTATGACCAGAGAAGAGGTTAAAAAAAGGGATTTTAATCCTGATGCATCACCCGTTACATGGGATAATTATAGAACAAAGTATTCCTGGAAACCTTTGATTACTTCCCAGAATAAAGGACTTCGCCTATTTGATATGAACCTGGATTTTTACAATGGTGAAACGGAAGTGATGCTTCGTCCATGGATTAATAACATTCAGATCAAAGAAAGGGCAATACCTAAAGAATTGAACTTTACCTGGGAAACTGGAAAAGGACAACAATACCTGGGGCGTGCTTTTTTTAGTTGGGAAAAAGCAAATGAAGCCTTCAGGAAAACAGGAAGCAAGGGAAATCTTGAACTAACAATAGCTCCTGATAACAGCGGATTTCAGATCTCTCTGAATGGGGAGCCTTTTCCGGCTGATAGCATAAGGATTTTCAAGACCGAAAAAGAGTTTCACGATTCTTATAAATAATCAATAGAGAAATAAAAGAAGGTTTTTCTTTTTGAAACAGGGACATGATTTTAATCAATGTTACCTATTCTTATTTTTACTTAGTATAAATAAAACTTACATTTGCGGCTGAAAAATTGACTAAATGAAACGTGCCGTTATTGTTGCCTTTTTTTTTCGGGGGCTTGGGTTGGGCTTTTGCCCAAAATTCAGGATCTATCTCCGGGACTCTCAAACAGTATAATGGAGATAATCTCTCCGAAGCGACCATAGAGCTGATAGAGACTCATAAGCATACCCTAACTGATCAGAATGGTAACTTCAGTTTTAATGAATTGCCGGAAGGAGATTACCACCTTAAAATACAGGTTATTGGCTCCAATGAGAAAATTGTAGGAGTACATGTAAAGCAGAATGAACCAGCAGTGGTCAATTACCAGCTGGAGAAAGAAAATATTTCCGTTATTCAGGAAATTACTTTATCTACGGTCACCAATAAGTTTTCTAAAAAGGAAAGTCCTTATGTTTCCAAGCTTCCCTTGAAAAATATCGAAACCCCGCAGGTTTACCTCAGTGTTCCAAAAGAGTTGATTCAGGAACAGATTGCAGTTAATCTGGGAAGTATCTCAAAAAATATTCCGGGTTCCGGAATTCCCATGCTTGCCAATCAGGGACGTGTTACATTCCTTTCCCGTGGATTTACCACGGAGCCTATGGTAAGAAACGGGATCTCAGGTTTTGCCTACACTACCATTGATCCGGCAAACCTTGAAAAAATTGAAGCTATTAAAGGACCTTCGGCAACCTTATTTGGCTCAAATCTGTCGACATATGGAGGTTTATTTAACAGGGTAACCAAAAAGCCGTATAATGGTTTCGGAGGAGAAGTGTCCTATACGGCAGGAAGCTGGAACTACAACAGGTTTACTGCAGATATTAATACACCAGTGAATAAGGATAAGACCATTCTTTTCCGGTTAAATGGTGCGGCCACGTACCAGAAAAGCTTTCAGGATCTTGGATTTAGTAATGCGATCTCAATGGCACCCTCTATTTCCTATCAGATCAATGACAGGCTTTCTCTTTTATTTGACATCGAATATGGCCACGAGAAGGCTACCTCTGTTGTGAGGTTTAATCCTTACCTGAAAAGCAATAAAGTACAATCTATTGCTGATATGGGATTTCCTTATAACCGGTTGTTTGGAAGCAATGATATTGCTTATGAAACAGAAATGATGAATATTTTTGCACAAATGAACTATAAGATTTCTGATTACTGGACATCTCAAACCGTTTTCTCACGTGCAAGATCGACCATAGACGGATACATTACTGCCATCAATGGGACTTCTGATACAAAAGCAAGCTTACAGGTGATGAAGGGAAATACCAATTTCATTGCGACCAATATTCAACAAAATTTTATTGGGGACTTTCAGATTTCAGGACATAGAAACAGATTGATCATTGGGCTGGATTATTACAACAATGCGAATAGTTTCGACAGGGTAACGGTGACAGGTGCTCCATTTGATTTTACCAGCAATACGCCCTATTCAGCCAATCAATCTACGATAGATAATCTTGCTAGTTCAGGAACCCCAAGGATCGAAAAAAATGGAGACAACAGCTATGCTATTTATGCATCCGATGTCTTCAATATTACCGACAGATTTCTGGCTATGGTAAGTCTGAGGGCAGACCGATATCAAAATCTTGGAGTTACCGATATTGCTAAAAATGTAAACTCAGGTGATTACTGGCAGACTAATTTTTCCCCAAAATTCGGTTTGGTTTACCAGGTGGTAAAAGACAAAGTATCCATTTTCGGAAACTATATGAATGGATTTACCAATAAAGGAGGATCAGATATCAACGGAAACACTTTCAAACCGGAACAGGCAAACCAGAAAGAAATAGGAATAAAGGGAGACCTTTTTGGACATAAGCTGGTAGGAACAGTGAGCTATTATGATATTGATGTAAAAAATATGGTGCGACCTGATCCTGTTAATAATCTGTATTCTTTACAAGACGGAGGGCAGAGAAGTAAAGGAGTAGAGGTAGAATTTACTGCAAACCCTTTTCGTGGATTCAATATTATTGCTGGATATGCCTATAATGACAGTAAAATGACCAAAGCAGAAGAAAAAATCAATGGGTTGCGTCCTGCTTTATCCGGACCATCCAATCTTTACAATTTATGGATGAGCTATCAAATCATGGCGGGAGAATTAAAAGGACTCGGAGTGGGTTTTGGAGGAAATAAGGGAAATCATTCTTTCCATACCAATACGACAACAGCTAAAGTTATTATCCCGGCATATACTACTTTAGATGCTACAGTCTTTTATGATCATAAAAATTTCAGAGCAGGAATAAAAGTGAATAACCTGACCAATGAAAAAACATGGTCGGTAAGATTAACTCCACAAAATCCGACCCAGGTCCTCGGGAGTATTGCATATAAATTTTAAATTTAAGCTGTGATTTTCACAGCTTTTTTTGAATCTAATCTTATGTTAACACCTTCTAAATTTTATTAATTTTTTGTTAATATCTCTCGGATGGGTGTTAAAAATAATTAGATATATTGACTGAATTTTAATTATAATTATTTGATTATAAGTGTTTTAATGTGTTATTTATTTCTGTTATCGTAGAATTACTACAAAAACTCAGATAGGTGATCAAAAAGTTTCAGATTAAGAATAAGCAATCTATATTTGCTATACAATTGAACACCACATCACAAAATATTAACGATTAAAATTTACAAATCATGGCAGCAAATTCAAGAGGAATCTTAAAATTCAACGGAGGCGAAGGTCAGAAATTATTAAAGCTTAATTACAGCGTATCAAGATCTACAGACGTTTCAGGACGTGTAGCTTCTGACCCTTCCAACGCAATCATCAAATTAACGATCGAAGCTACAGAAAAATCTGACATCTTAGAAAGCTTACTTAACGGGAAATACAAGCCTACAACAGGTGAAGTTACTTTCAATAAATCTCACGAAGAAGGAACATTAATTACTTTAACATGGGAGAACGGATATGTTATTCAGCACGAAGTAGACTTTGATGCTGTGGATGACAACAGTATGCTGATCAGCTTCATCGTAAGTGCAGAAAAAATCCATTATGGTAACGGTATCTATGAAGGTATCTGGCCAGGTGGAAGCAGCAATTAATTAAACCATCCTAGTAAAAATAAAATTGGTACAGAATAGTTTACTCACCAGAGTTGACTATTCTGTTTTTTCGTTTTGAGATCCATAACTCTATAAAAATATCATATATATCTATTAATTAGGTGTTTATGATTTTTGGTTTAGAGGGAATATAGAAAATTATCTGATCATAAGATGATTTTATTTCACAACATCAGCTAATCAATTCAAATAGTAAGATTATGTTTAAGGATGGTCAATCGCCGAAAATGTCGGCGCCCAAAAATATAAAAGGTCCTGCAGAACAACTGGGAGATACAGTGAAAACACAGGCAATACAAAAGGGTAGTGAAAAAATACAGGAAAAAGCAAATCCGAAAGTTCAGAAAATAACCCAAAAGCTATCCCAGGCTCAGGCTTATTCAGGCATGGCACAAAATGCCTCCGGTCTTTTTATGAACCAGGTTGTGCAGCCTACAGCTCCTTCTGTTATAGAAGATAAAGTATGGTCCAAGCAACCTACTTCCAAAATACATAATGCGAATGCGCTCCCTCAAAGCCAGATCATGGGTATCAATAGGGTGGTAAAACTTGATATTATTATTGAAGGAAAAATTGTAAAACACTTTAAACACTTTAAGCTTAAACAAAGTGCTACAAAACATCATGAATTCGATTTAATGCTTGCTCATGATACACTGGGAAATCCGGAAAACCATAACCTTGAAGAAGCCCAAAATTTCCTTGGAAAAAGAATCACTGTCGTATTTAAATACAAAGACGTTGAAGATGGACCTGAAAGAAGTTTTGTAGGGGTTATTACCGAAGTAGGTTTTAGCCAGGAGAAGGGCAGCCTTGGAAATGTAGTACTTACGGGATCAAGTCCTACCGTTCTGCTTGATGCGGCTCCTCATATCCAGAGCTTTGGAGGAGGTAAAGAAATAAGCTTAAATAGCATCGCAGATCAGGTTATAAAAGAAGGATTGGGACAAAATAAGTTTGACTTCCGGGTTGATTCACAACATGGAAATGTCTCTTACAGCTCCCAATATGAGGAAACCCATTATAATTATCTTGCAAGAATTGCCGAAGCCTATGGTGAGCAATTCTATTATGACGGTGAAGTTCTTCATTTCGGAAAATTGCCGCCTCAGGAAAAACCAATCAAGCTTACTTATGGCAGCAGCGTTCAGGATATAAAAATAAGAATGAAGGCTCAGCATGTTAATCCTACTTTTTATGGGTATAACAGCAGTAAGAATGAAAAACTAACCACCGGTAATTCAAAAATTACCCATACTTCAGATATTGCCAAGCGTGCATACGAAATTTCAGAAAAAACATTTACAACGCCATCTCTGAGAGTAGCTCCGATTAAGGCTTCATCATTTATGGACATTGACGCATCCCAAAAAGGTACTGCGGGAAGTAAAGCATCCAGTGTTTTCATTACTTCAGGAACCACTACTGTTCCTTTCCTGTATCCAGGATGTACTGCCGATATTGAGATGCGGAAAACAGACAGTAATGAAACCTCTTATTTCACAAAACTCATGATCATAGATATGACTCACGAGGTAGATGCAAGAGGATATTATACAGGAACATTTGATGCGATTGCATCTGATACAGGATTTATTCCACGGCCGGAGTTTGAAACCCCTAAAGCAGAACCTCAGTTTGCCAAAGTGATCTCCAATACCGATCCCTTAAACCAGGGTCGTGTACAGGTACAGTTTGACTGGCAAAACGGATCTGCAACCACGGAATTTATCAGAGTGATGACTCCCGATGGTGGAGGAAGTGAAAAAGTAAGCAAAAATCGTGGATTTATGGCCATCCCTGAAGTCGGCGATCAGGTTGTGGTTAATTTCGTTCATCAACATCCGGACCGTCCTTTTGTTATGGGAGGTATGTTTCACGGAGGTGTTGGCGGTGGCGGTGGCGCAGGAAATAATATTAAAAGCTTAAGCAGCAGAAGTGGTAATAAACTGGAACTGGATGACGGAGCAGGTTCTGTTTTTTTAACAGATCAGGGAGGTGCGAATATGAAGTTTGATGGTGCCGGTAATGCAACGACCAATGCCAATAACAATAAGACAGTAAAAGTAGGTAATAACAATACAGTAAATACAGGTAGCAAAAATGTCATCAATGTCGGAAGTAAAGATGGCGGTGGTGCCAATTCTGTATTTTCAATGGATAATGCCGGAAATATATCTTTAGAATGCGACACGAATGTAACCATCAAGACAGGTGCCAGTTCAATTACATTAAAAGCTGACGGAACAATTATCCTCAGCGGAAAGATCATTGGAATCAGTGGAGAGGGAATCGGAGTTGTAGGTACCAAAGGAATTGATCTTTCATCTCCTGCCAATCATCTCGGTGGCGGACAGACCAAGATCGATGGTGGGGACGCATTTATTAATTAAACAGATCTATGAGTGAATCATTCAACATAAAAGATAAATTTTCTGAACAATATACTCTTATAATAGATTCAGATATTAAAGCGGTAAATGTACACATGATTTCCCGTTCTCAGTTAAGATGGGATTTCACCGTTCTACAGGTAGCAGAGGATCATATTAAAGTAAAAATAATTGTTCTGGACCACATTCTTCTTGAAGCCAATAATCCTCTAATTAAAGAGGTGGCAGCACTTACGAATGCGTTTTCCAGGTTGTATAATGAATTATATCTGACCATAAATAGTGAAGGCAAAGTCGTGGAAGTTTCCAATATGAATGTCATTCGTTCAAAGTGGCAGCAGACCAAGGCTGAAATGGAAAAGATAGCAGAAAATAATCCTGAAATTAAAAATGCGATTATCTTAAATGATAACATCTTCCAGGATGAAAAGAAGCTGATAGAAGGCATTCAGAATAATGAATTTTTCCTGATGTATTTTAATAAAATCTATGGACGAAAAATCCCGGGAAATTACAAGGAAAATGCATTAAACCTTTTTAATTCAGCCAATGTACACTGGAGTTTTGACCTGAAGAATAGCAGTAACCCATTACTGTCTTCCGATGAAATGATTGTAGAACTTTCCGGAGAACCATCCATTTTATTGAACATAGGATTTTATAACCGGGCGTATATTCAGTTTTCCAATCAGATCGATGTTTCCAAACTGGAAACCTCACTCAACGAAAAAGGGATTTACAGAACGGAAAAATCTACAGGAAGAATCATAGAAGCTTCCCTTACGAGAGAAGAAATTGCCGATCCTGAAAATCTTTATGCAAAATTGAAATATACATTTTATAGCGACGAAATTCTTAAATATAAAATGTCAGATGAATACAATACAGCGACTTCCTGATGTAAAGTCTTATATAAAGAGCATTTCTATAAGAAATTACCGCTTCGGATTTAATTTAAAATTCGACAGGAAAAACTGTATTAAAAGCTTTTTCATCTTTATGGCTAAAGAATATGAAAAAGATCAGGAGAAATTTATCAGAAAAACCGTTTACGGAATTGAGCATCAGCGGATCGATGATAGAAACAGGATAAAAGCCCATACTCGAAAACAAACCCTAAAAAGACTGTAATATGGGACATAAGATTATTACAGAAAAAGATTTTTGGATGTGCTCCAGTGGTGCGATGCCTGCACAATTGCAGGGAACCAGAAAAAGCAATAAAAAAAAGCTCAGGAGAAGTCTACATTACTGTTGCGGATACCGCTACAAGCAGCTGGATAGATTTTGGCTGTACAAAGAATATGCTTTGGGCCGCACTTTTAACTGCTGTGGCTGTAGTGGTAGTGGTCGCCTTAATTGTAGGTACCGGAGGTGTTGCTGCCATAGGTCTTATCGGAATGATGGCCATCGGCGCAGCGGCAGGAGTTGCAGGAGGAGTTATTGCAGCCGTAGACGGAGCATTGAAGTGTGGGCAAAAAAATGCGACGGCAAGAACATGGGATGCCAGTAAAAATAATCTTCTTCTTACAGGGACTCCAGGTATTACAGGAGACCGTACCATGACCTGTTCTATAGGTGGGGTGGTAAAATTTGCCCCTGAAATCAAAAGCTGGACCCATGCTTTAGCTTTGGGTAGCTTTAATTATGTTACTCAGCTTGCAGGCTGTGCCCTTGGTGGTGCGGCGGTAGGAGCCGGAGGATTTCTAGTCTCGGGACTGGCAGGCGGATCACTAGCCGTAGCAGCGCCAACCTTTTCCAGTGTTCTCTCAAACGTTGCCGGAAGTTTTACCGGAATTTGGGGAGGCAGTCGTGCATTGTTCGGATTGAATGCGCTGGCTAATGAGCATGCTTATGGAAATGTTCAGGATGCCGGGGACGCCGGAGCTGTTTTAGTCAATGGAGGAATTCCTGAAATAGGCATGGGACAGCGTATTTTTACCGGACAGGCTCATCCTTCTGACTATCTTCTGTTTTTATATTTATTAAATATAAAAGTGAAGGAACCTGCACCACCCATTAAAGAGCAGAATAGTGGAGGCGATAAAGATGGAAATAATACTTCTAAAGAAGAAGGAAACAAAACGCCTGAAGAAGAAGGAGCTAATGGAAGCAAAGGACAAGGAGAAACAACAACAAAACCCAATGAAGGCGGGGAAGCAAATTCTTATGAAAGTAGTCAGCCTGGTGATCCGCCTGGTACCTATAGAGATAGCAATGGAAGATTGAAAGATTCTCAAACTCATAAATTCGTTAAGGATCCTAATGCCCAGGTTGCAGAACCAACCGAACCTAATCCTAATAACCCAAATGATACAAATCGACCAAGCTGGAGAAAAAGTGAAATTGATGCGGAACAAATGTATCCTGGTTATGATACTCAAAAAAGTTTCATTGATGGCAAAGAAGTGCCGTATGGAACGGAAGGAAGTACAAGGCCTGATTTATATAATACAGGACATAGCGTTGAGGTGAAAAATTATGATGTCACATCTAATACGGGTCGAAGAAATTTAACGAATGAGCTTAACAGACAATATACAGACAGATTACAAAATCTTCCACCAGGAACAAGACAGACAGCAGTAATTGATGTTAGAGGTCAAAATATGTCTCCTGAGGCATTAGTTCAGTTAGAATCTAGTATTCAAAAGAGTTGTCCGAATCTGGAGGTAATTTTTATTCAATAATTAATATATTTATAAAAAATAAATAATGACAGGATTAAAGGTAGGACCTATATTTTATAAGATAGGCACGGGTGATTTTTTACATTCTTTTTTTTCTACAATTGCTTATAATCTGGAAAATAATAAATGGGGCAGTAGATTTCCATTGCTAATGAATGAATTGTATTATAAAACTTTACCCGCAGATAAGGTAGATGAAGCAATTAATGAATTAAAAACGATCCAAAAAGAATTGGAAGAATATTCACCATCTATGGTAGTGTGGGATATTGAGGATCTGTCGAAACAACCACCTTGGGGAGATAATATTGCCGAAAGAATAACCGATCTGTCCAATTATTTTTATACCAATGATGGTGAAGATCTTTTTAATGTCTTCTATAAAGCCTTTGATGCTGCAAAAAGTGTTAATAAAGATATTAATATCCATAGTATGTAATCTTTACTACAAGTATATTAAAAAACAAAGCTTACCAAGAGAAATGAAGATTCATGGAATTTGAAGATTTAGAAAAAGACTTACAAGCTGAAGTAGAAAAAGGAGAAGAGATTGCGATTGAAAATATTCAGAATGGCGTGCGGTTTTCTCCATTTATTTATTTTGGCGAAAAAAATATTAAAAAGATGATTGCGGACTCTTTGGATGAAGCTATTGAAATGGCAGAAGAAGAAATAGAAAGCATTGATGAAGAGACGGTGGTTTTAATCTACAGTAATAAGATTACTCTTAAAGACGGTAGTTTTGATGCTATTGTTTCTCAGGTATATAATGTTGATGAAGGTTCAGGGTATTCTTTTGGCCTGGTTTATAAAATAGAAGATAATAAAATGAAATTTCTTAATAAAAGAGTGTTTCTGGGAAATGTAAGGAACTGCCTTATTTTTTAATTTAAAATATACAACCCCATATAAAATATAAATCCTAAAACCAGATATGGGAAATAAGATTATTACAGAAAAAGACTTCTGGATGTGCTCCAGTGGTGCAATGCCTGCACAATTGCAGGGAACCAGAAAAAGCAATAAAAAAAAGCTCAGGAGAAGTCTATATCACTGTAGCGGATACGGCTACAAGCAGCTGGATCGATTTCGGCTGTACAAAAAATATGCTTTGGGCTGCACTTTTAACTGCTGTGGCAGTAGTGGTAGTAGTTGCCTTAATTGTAGGTACCGGAGGAGTTGCTGCTATTGGCCTTATCGGAATGATGGCTATAGGCGCAGCTGCTGGGGTTGCAGGTGGAGTTATTGCAGCCGTAGACGGAGCGTTGAAGTGTGGGCAAAAAAATGCAACAGCAAGAACATGGGATGGAAGTAAGAGCAATCTAATACTTACAGGAACTCCAGGTATTACAGGAGACCGTACAATGACCTGTTCTATAGGTGGAGTGGTGAAATTTGCTCCTGAAATCAAAAGCTGGACCCATGCTTTAGCTTTGGGTAGCTTTAATTATGTTACTCAGCTTGCAGGCTGTGCTCTTGGTGGTGCGGCGGTAGGGGCTGGAGGATTTCTGGTCTCGGGACTGGCAGGCGGATCACTAGCCGTAGCAGCGCCAACCTTTTCCAGTGTTCTCTCAAACGTTGCCGGAAGTTTTACCGGAATTTGGGGAGGCAGTCGTGCATTGTTCGGATTAAATGCGCTGGCTAATGAGCATGCTTATGGAAATGTTCAGGATGCCGGTGATGCCGGAGCTGCTTTAGTCAACGGAGGAATTCCTGAAATAGGCATGGGAAAACGTATTTTTACCGGACAGGCCCATCCGTCCGATTATCTTCTTTTCCTATATTTGCTTAATATTAAAGTGAAAGAACCTGCTCCGCCAATAAAAGAATCAAACAGCGGTGGTGATAAGGATGGAAATACTCCTTCTGATAATGACGGAAATACCGCTAATAAAGAAGAAGGAAAACCAAAAGATGAAGGTCAGCCAAAGGACGAAGAACCACCAAAAGACGAGAAACATCAAGCGGCAGAGGAAGATGGACCTAAAGGAAATAAAGGACAAGGTGATGAAGGGCAAAACAATTCCGGAGAAAATAAAAAAGGTGATGCTTATGAAAGTACACCTCAAAAGCCTAGTGATAAATTAATTGCTGATACAGAGGCGAAGGCTAAAGAAATTGTAGAAACTCAAAGTGCTAAAGAAAGGGGACCATGTTTATCAGGCGTATATGATCCTGCAACAGGTAAAACCTTTTTTGGACAAAACTTTAAAAATAACGTAACAGGCAAGAATGCTTATGAAAAATGGTTGAGTGATCCTCCTGAATTGGGTGGTGCAGATCCTCTTATCAAACAAAAAGTAGCAGAGTACGAAGCCAAAATTAAAAGTGGTGAAATAAAACTTCCTGAAACTGCAGACAACCGATTAGCAGCTCACTCTGAAATAAGAGCTTACGATCAGGCTTTAAAAGCAAGAAGGGAAGCCGGTCTTCCGGTAGATGAAAATTCAATCCGGGAAATGGATCTTCACAATAGGGATTTACAGAATAATGCAATTAAAAATAATAATGGAACACCTCCTCCTAAGGTAAGATGCCCTCATTGCGGTTTCCTGACAGATGGAATAAACACTCATGGACATAAATAATAAACTTATATGATTGACAAAAATGCAGAGTTGAGATTAGAAGATACTGATGATCGTTTGTATACTAAAAATGATAGTAACGGATTTGCTGTATATTTTTTAGATAAAGAATGTAAAGAACCCTTTACGGGAGAAATATATGTAAAATTCAAAGATGCTATAGAATCTGAAGCCCAATATAAGAATGGCTACAAAAATGGGATCGAATACATCTATGATTCTGACGGAAATCTGGAGCAGGCTAATGAAAACAAAGGCAATGTAATGTATGGTGTTTCAAAAGAATATGATGAAGATGGGAATATTGTAAATGCAAGCATCGTTTTTAATAATGAGTATCTGAAATCTATTGAACTTATTGATGGGACATTTCAGGAAACAACTTCTTACCAGGATAAATTCGGAGAATTTTTGCCGGATTATATACGGGAATTGTTAAGCCTTTCCAAAGAAGAATTGTTTAATTATGAATTTAAACCGGATAATCCGCATCTTAATTATAGTAAAAAATAAAGAAGACCTGAAAAGGTCTTTTTTTATTTGATGGAACTTTAAAATTAAAAATCTCATCTTTAATTGTAGAACATAAATATTCCTATTTTCTTATATTTGTTCATTATAGAAAATATGGACGCAACTCAAGATAAAAGGTTATTTCTCATCGATGCTTATGCGATGATTTTCAGAGGATATTACGCATTGATCAGAAATCCAAGGTTAACGAGTACGGGAATTGATACTTCGGCTATTTTTGGTTTTACAAACTCTCTGATCGAATTGATCAGAAGAGAAAGACCTACGCATTTGGCAGTGGTGTTTGATGTAGGACAAGCCAGTGTAAGAACAGATGATTTTGCAGATTATAAGGCAAACAGAAGTGAAACCCCTGAGGCGATCAAGATTGCCGTTCCGTACATTCACAGGATTTTGGAAGCCATGCATATCCCTTACTTAGGGGTTGAAGGATATGAAGCGGATGACGTAATCGGTACCATTGCCTGCAAAGCAGAAAAAGAAGGATATACTACTTTTATGGTAACACCGGATAAAGACTTTGCCCAATTGGTTACCGATAAAATCAAGATCTATAAACCAGGTTTAAAGGGAGGAGATATAGAAATTCTTGGTGTAGAAGAAGTAAAAGCTAAATATGAAATCGATGATCCGAAACAGGTGATTGACTTCCTGGCGATGATGGGGGATGCCGTAGATAATATTCCGGGATTAGAAGGAGTAGGAGAAAAAACCGCGATGAAATTCCTGAAAGAATACGGAAGTATCGAAAATCTTTTAGCCAATACCCATCAGTTAAAAGGGAAATTGAAAGAAAAAGTAGAAGCGTCGGCAGAAAGAGGAATTTTATCCAAAAAATTAGCCACCATTATCTGTGATGCTCCTATCGAATTCCATCAGGAACAATACGATCTTGAAACTCCCGATTTTGAAAAAGTAAAACAGGTTTTTGACGAGATAGAATTCAGAAGATTATATGAAAATCTTTACCGTGCTTTTGCTCCTACAGAAACTGTTGTGGTAAGTGAGGTTGAGGTTACACAGACTTCTGCCGGAACTCAGGTAAAGGGTCAGGTTACACAACTTGATCTGTTTGCTACTTATGAGGAATTGGATCAGGCGACTTCTACAAAATCAACAATAGAACACAACGAACACTTATACCAGTTTATAGATAATCCTAAGGCACAGAAAATCCTTGTTAACAATTTATTACAGCAAAGGGTAGTATGTTTTGATACCGAAACAACTTCTTTAAATGAGCTGGAAGCTGAATTGGTAGGAATGAGTTTCTCGTATAAGAAAGGATTGGCTTATTACATACCTTTGTCAGAAGATCAAGGAGAAGTGCTGCAAACATTAGAAATTTTCAGACCTTTTTTTGAAAAGGAAGATCTTCTTAAGGTAGCCCATAACCTGAAATTCGATTACAAGATATTAAAGCAATACGGCATTACTGTAAAAGGTGCAATGTTCGATACCATGATTGCTCATTATCTTCTGAATCCGGACGGAAGACACGGAATGGATTACCTTTCAGAAGTATATTTAAATTATAAACCTGTTTCCATAGAAACCATTATTGGTAAAAAAGGTAAGAAGCAGGGAACTTTCAGAGACGCAGATTTAAGGACACAAACGGACTATGCTGCGGAAGACGCAGATGTAACGTTCCAATTATATGAGCTTTTTGCTCCGCAATTGAAAAAAGAAAACCTTGAAGACCTGTTTTTTAAAATAGAAATGCCATTAATGGTCGTTCTGGCAAAAATGGAACTGGCGGGGATTTCTCTTGATGAAAAATGGTTGGCTCAGGAAAGTATTGACCTTGAAAACGATCTGAAACAGCTTGAATCTAAAATTTTCGAGTTTTCAGGGGAGGAATTCAATATGAACTCTCCTAAGCAATTAGGAGAAATATTATTTGAAAAGATGCAGCTTGATCCGAAAGCTAAAAAAACTAAAACAGGGCAATATGCTACTTCAGAAGATGTTCTTCAAAAACTTTCTTCAAAGCATGAGATCATTCAGCATATCCTGGAATACAGAACCTATCAGAAACTGAAATCAACATATGTAGATGCCTTACCATCCCAGATTGATAAAGATGAGCGTGTACATACCAATTTCTCGCAGACAACTGCTGCAACCGGACGTCTGGCAAGTGTAAATCCGAATTTGCAGAATATTCCGATCAGAACATTGAGAGGACAACAGATTCGTGGTGCATTTGTTTCCGGAGAAGGAAAGAAAATCATCTCAGCCGATTATTCTCAGATCGAATTACGTCTGATTGCTGAGATTTCAGGTGAAAATAATATGATCAAAGCGTTCCAGGACGGTGAAGATATCCACGCTTCTACAGCTGCGAAACTCTTTAAAATTCCTTTGGAAGAAGTATCCAAAACACAAAGAGGGCAGGCTAAAACAGTTAACTTCGGAATCATTTACGGTCAGGGCGCTTTCGCACTAGCAGAACAAACAGGGCTATCCAGATCAGAAGCCAAACAGATGATCGAAGCTTATTTTGAGACCTATCCGAAGCTGAAAGAGTATATGGCTGAGCAGGTTAAAAAAGCCCGCGAGCTAGGATATGTAGAAACTATTTTAGGAAGAAAGCGTCATTTAAAAGATATCAACTCCAATAACTTTGTTGTGCGTGGCCATGCAGAGCGGAATGCCGTCAATGCTCCTGTTCAGGGAAGCGCGGCAGATGTTGTAAAAATGGCAATGATCAAAATTGACAAGCAACTGGATGAACAAAATCTTCAAACCAAAATGCTGCTGCAGGTACATGACGAATTGGTATTTGAATCGCCGATCGAAGAAATTGAAGTAGCTACAAAACTTATCAAAACCGAAATGGAAAGTGCCATCGAAACGCAGGTTCCTTTATTGGTTGAGGTTGGAGTAGGGAACAACTGGCTGGAAGCCCATTAAAATACAATTGTTTCATGTAACAATAAAAAAATGCTGAATTCAATTCAGCATTTTTTCGTTGATAATTATTGATCTTAAAGGATTGGTTCCAAATAGGTGAACTGTATCGATTTACTATTCCAGAATACAGACGATTTTTTTTTGTACACCATTGATTTTAAACTCAATGGGTTTGAACGGAATTCTAAAGCTATCGATGCTGTATTTTCCATTTGTCCGTCCCAAAAGTAATAATTTTTGTTCGGGAGCTAATTTAACCATGTTAAGAAACTCTCCGGCAGCAATTCCTATTTGCCCTAAGGTTAATAAAACACTGATAGGACATTGTACCTGAAATTTAGGGTCCAGCAGAAGACTATGAAGAGGACTTGGTTGTATAGATGCATTGTATAATATATCATCGGGCTTGATATGTAAAAGAAGGTTTTCTCCTTCACGTGCTGAGGTGATAGATATTTTTGATACGGACTCTGGTATACTAATTTCAATATCACTTGATACTCTTTTATCATAATCGGAAAAGCAAAAGAAAATATGTCCAAGGTCAATAGGCTTTAACTCAAGATTGGACTGCAGAGTAGCATCGACATTACCATAGTATTGCATGCTCATTTCTGAAAGATCCGGATTAAAACGGAGGGATTGAAAATGAACAAACGCTTTTCCGTTACCGGATATTTCTCCTTTAAATCTTCCCAAAGCTAAGAAATCCAGGGTTTCCCGCCAGACGTTACAGGCTGCTACTTTGGCTTCATTTTCAACCTGATGAGCAATACGAGCCGTTTCACGGGCGGCCTGCCAAATGACTCTTTGCGCCTCTCTTCGTACTCTGCACGCAGCCCTTGTACTGTGACATATCGGGTCCCATCTGGAGCAGCTCCAGTTACAACTTGGGCCGTTGAAATCTGGATATTTAAAATTGGTCCTTACTTTCTGGCAGTTGATATCACCTCTTTTTACTTCCAGCTTCTCATTGAATGAAGTCTGAGGAATAATGAAATTCTGTTTTAAAATAATAGGAGTGGAAAAGGCTTCGTTGAAAATCGATGAAATCTCTGCTTTACTTACATTAGCCGTTACTGAAGATTTTGCATCAATAGGTTCAAAAACGCTTAGCCATAAATTGTCATACCTTTCACTAAATGATTTGAACAGTTTAGATAATTCAGCTTCATTTCTAGGTTTGCTTTGAGAAATACTTATTAAGTCATTAATTAAAGGCTTTTCTTTTGTTAATTCAGCCATTATCGAAATACCTGTGGATTGTATTCTTACCGATGATTTTTTTACAAACCGTGATATTCTTATGGAGTCAGCGATAATTTCAGTATCCGGATTTTTAAACATTTCCTTTAGGCTAAGCTGATAAGATTGTCCCCAGCCAATATTAATAATTGTTGGCTTTTTAAAAATTTGTCCGTTCACATTGTCGATATAATTTTTAAGAATGGGGGAAAGTAATTTTGCCAATACCTTTTGTGATATTTTGGGATGTTTCAAAAATTGAATGCTTTCAATTTTTAAAGAAGTTAAAGCACTTCTCAGGTATAAAGAATCTGATTTGCTAGAAACAGCAGTAACCCCTTTGAAATTCCCGGTGGCTTCTATACTATATTTAGGAAACCTGACTGAAAAATCAGCTTCTACAAATATTCCCTGTTTATCAAAGGATAGTTTTGGAGTTACATTTTGTACCAGGATGTTCTCATCATTTATCGCTTCCGCTGCTTTTTTGATCTCAGGAGGTAAATATTGCAGAATGATATCCCTATCTATATTTACTCCTATATGGGGGCTGAAATCAGTAAGCTCAGAAAGGTTTTTTTCAACCGAGGTATATTGCTGGTCGATGGTAGAAACAGGCGGAAATTTTTTATTCAATGCGGTTTTTAGCGGAGTACAGCTGCCTAGAAAAAGCAAGACGCTGAATAGGCTTAAAGTTTTTGATAAATAATTTTTCATGGCTCTTTGTTTTGGTTAGTTTTATCTCTAAACAAAGTTGGAATAATCCCCATTCAGTTTCAATTACCCTTTTTCGCTATTTTTTTAAATAAGAAAAAGCCTTAAACTATTGTTAAGGCTGCTATTAATACGGTTAATTTTTTATTAGAATTACTGAATCTATTTAGCTTTTGAAAGTGCCATTTTCACGGCGAGAAAAACCAGTACACTGGCCATAAACCATTTTTGTATTCGCACCCAGAGAGGATTTTTAGCAAAAAAGGAAGCTACTTTTGCTGCGGTCAGAACAATGATGAAATTGATGGTGAAACTTGTGAAGGCCTGTATCAGCCCGAGTTCAATGCTTTGTGTAAAAATAGAGCCATATTGAGGCTTTATAAACTGTGGGAAAAAGGAAAGGTAAAAAACAGCAACCTTTGGATTAAGAACATTCGTTAAAAAACCAACGGTAAAGAGTTTTCGGGGACTATCTATGGTCATGTCCTGATCCATTTCAAAGATGTTCTTACTGTTGGGCTTGATAGCCTGATAAGCAAGGTATAAAAGATATACTGTTCCCAATGTTTTTAAAATAATATAGGCATATGGAACCGCAAATAATACAGCGGTAAGTCCAAAAGAAACCATGACAATATGAAATAAAAAGCCACAGACCACACCGGCAAGAGAAATCAGTCCCGCTTTTTTTCCCTGTGTAATGGATCTTGAAATCAAATAGATCATGTTAGGTCCGGGACTTATGACCAGAATAAGCGCTGCCAGAGCGAAAAATAAAAGATCATGGATAGGAATCATAATTTTTCACAAAGGTATAAAAATGCATTAAAAGGAAAGTCTAAATACTATTCCGATCTTGCTTTTTCACTTCATAAAACTTTTTTACAGGTTTTTTTAATCAAAAAGAGTAAAAAATAGACAAAAAGATTTTTCATTTCGACAAAATTTGTAAATTTGTCAAATATTTCTATACAGAAAATTAACCAGATGAGTCAACCACTTTCCCAGGAAGAAATTTTAAAAAGCCAGATTTTACAGACCGCACAGGATCTGTATCAAAGGTATGGCATTAAAAAGGTGACGATGGATGATGTAGCTAAAGCTGTGGGAAAGACCAGAAGTGCTCTTTATTATTATTTCAAAAACAGGGATGAGCTTTTTGAGGCAGTTATGATTTCCTTAGTAGATGAAGTGAAGGATGAGCTGGAAAAGATGATTTATAAAGAAGAAACTTTAGAATCGCGCATCCGGGCTTTTTGTTTTGCTAAAGTAAAGGGTTTTAAAAAGACCAGAAACTTTATAACAGCTATTGAAGCACGTATGGATAGCGAGGAACGCTCTAAATATTCTGATATTATATGGGAAATTCATCAGAGGATGATGCGTTCTGAGACCACTTTGTTAAAAAAAGTAATTCGAGATGCTGTAACAGCAGGTGAAATTAATGAACCTGATTCCAAAGCTCTAGATGTTCTCTTGTTTGTTTTACTGAGCAGCATTCGTGGGATCCGACGTGAATCAGTTAGTGAGAATTATAAGGATCAATGGGAAGATGGCGCAGAAATGTTTGCCCAAATGATTGTTGAGAAGATAAAAGCATGATTTTTTTTATTTAAAATTTGACGTTTTGATGATTTTTGTCAAATAGTTAGATTAGAGTTGTATTAGTAATTTAAATAAGATATTATACATAATGAATATCAGCAGTATAAGCACATTCAGGGCTTTTAAAAGTGACAATTTCAAATATTATTTTGCAGGACGTTCCATATCCCAGTTTGGAACATGGATGCAGCGAACAGCTATTGTATGGCTCATTTATTCGCTTACCCATTCTTCTTTTATGTTGGGGGTTACAGTGTTTGCTGAGCAATTTCCTTCATTCCTTTTTTCTTTTGCCGGAGGGGTTGCGGCAGACCGGTTCAACAGGAGTACGATCATACGATGGACACAGATTGCGGCAGTATTGCAAACCTCATTACTGGCGGTCTTATTTTTAACCCATCATATTGTTGTCTGGCAAATTCTGGCTTTAAGTGTGGTGTTGGGAATAATCAATGCTTTTGATGTTCCGGCAAGGCAAACAATGATCAGCCAGGTAGTGATGGAGGAAAGTGATGTTCCAAGTGCACTTTCTCTCAGCTCTGCAACATCAAGTATCAGCAAGGTATTAGGTCCTGCAGTTGCGGGTTTTGTATTAGAGCATTGGAATGTCGGTTTTTGTTTTGTACTTAATGCAATTGGTTTTATGATTGTAATTGTCTGTTTTTCGATGATGAAGTTGCCGGCATATGAAAAGAAAACAACGCATAAAAAAGTACTCTCAGAATTCAAAGAGGGGTGGGTTTATCTTAAAAATGAGTCCAGAATCGGCTTGGTAATTCTTATGCTTTCCCTGATGGGTTTACTGGTTTTACCTTACGATACTTTAATTCCTGAGGTTGCTAAAATTACTTTTAAAGGAAGTGCATCCACTTTTGGATATATTTCAGGATTTATAGGTTTAGGAGCTGTTTCAGGAACCATTTTACTGGCCTCACTCAAAAGAAATGATAAGCTCAGGTTCTATCTTGTTTTGAGTACAATAGCCCTTGGTTTGGGGCTCATTCTGTTTTCGCAGTCAACAAATTTTTACTGGGCAATGCTGTTTGTGGTCTTTACAGGATTTGGAAGTGTGATGCAACTGACCAGCTGTAATATTATCGTGCAGTCCGAAGCGGCACCTCATATGAAAGGGAGGGCGATCAGTATTTTATTAACGGCTATTTTTGGAATGCTTCCGTTGGGAAGTTTAGTCACAGGATATGCTTCAGAGCACATAGGAAGTAGTAATACACTCCTGATTCAAGGAATACTCGCAATCCTGATAGCAATATGTTTCTATAGGTTATTTACGATTCCTGAAAAAAATAAAGTATCCTCTCCGGAAAAAGAGGAATTCACTCGTGAAACAATTTAATATTAAAAAAAATGCAAGAAACAAACAAAAGCGCTTTGCTGGTAATGGATATGCAAAATTCTATTTTACAGAATATTGACGATCCGAAGCCATTAGTCAGCAATATTTCCAAAGCCATTTCTCATGCGAGGTCAAACGGGATCCCGGTTATTTACGTCGTGGTTGCTTTCAGACCCGGAGCTCCTGAGATCAGTGAACATAACAAAACTTTTTCCAGATTTGGAAACAAAGAAATGTGGACTCCGGAATTTGCTGCACAATGGCAGGAGATTCATCAGGAAGTCCTACCTGAAAAAGATGAAGTGATCGTAACAAAAAAACGGTTCAGTGCATTTACAGGAAGTGATCTGGAAGTTGTATTAAGAGGAAAGGAGATCCGACATCTGATATTGACCGGCATCAGTACTTCGGGAGTAGTATTATCTACTTTACGGGAAGCTGCAGATAAGGATTATGAATTGACGGTGATTGAAGACTGTTGTGCAGACCGGGATCCTGAAGTTCATCAGGTACTTACTGCTAAAGTATTTCCTATTCAGGCCGAGGTGGTCAGTTTGGGTAATTGGATAGGATAAAAATCAAAACTCCGGATAATAATCCGGAGTTTTGTATTTTTCTTAGTTCTCATTTATTTTAATGGAGTTTTCTTTATATTTTCAATTTCTTTCTCCATTCTGTTTTCCCAGCCTTTTCCATTTCTTTTATCCAAGTAGGGCTGCACCGTTTCTTTATATTTTTTTTTCGGCTTTAACTGATATAGGATCCACTGTACAACCTGTCTCCTGATATGAAATTCCATATTTTTCACGGATACTATCTATACTGCGTATGGTTTTTTCATTGTATAATGGAACTGCGAGTCCGCCCGCATATCTGTATGTGATATGATCATTTTTAATATCTTTTTCGGCACGGATCATACATTCTTTCTCAGCTTGGGCAACTGCTTTCCGGTTTATCATAAAAGCTCTTACAGATTCAAAGGCCACGTATGAAAACAGGAGACTATTTATGATAACAAAAACCAATAAGAATTTATTGGCAGCATTTAAATTTTTAATTTGTAACGTACTGATCATCCAGGACACCAATGCAATAAAAGCCACTGCAAAGAGCAGATATTGTATTTGGCTTATTTTGACCAGTTCAATGAAATTAAAATCGAATGAATCATTAATAACGCAAATACCATAAATATATGTGGTAAACAAAAGAAGTAATACAAAGATGTTAGCAAAGATGAGTTTATTTCTCATCGTTAAATATTTGATCAGCGGTCTTTAAATAAAATTTGATAAACTTTTAAAATAATAAATCCAATCACAAAAAGTGCTATAGCAAGAACAATAGCCCTAAAATAAAGCTTTTGATATGCAGGATAATCAGAAGGAACTTTAAAATCATCAGCTGACTGAATCTTATTTTCCTTTAATATTTTTTCAATTCTGGCAGCATCTTTTTTATTGAAGTAAAATCTGATATCACCGGAAGCAGTTTGCATTTCAGAATCAGTCCAGTATTCAATATTAGCTTCGCAGAGCTTGCTTTCGAAGTCTATGGATTTTCGGAAAGGAATGTAAATCCGGTATTGTTCGTTATCAAAAATGGTTGGTTTCATAGGTTCTCAGATACTGTATATTAGTTCACGGTTCCTATAGCCAGAAAAACGATCAGCATAAAACCTGTAATACCTAAAATAAAAATGGAAAATTTCTTAATATTTTCAAAACTCCTTCCTTTTTTTAATATCAATCTTCTGAAGCCGTTTGATATTAATGAGAGTAATGCTGTGATAAAAACCAGTCCCAGAGCAGAGCATACTCCCGTCCCGGGAAATGTTTGTAAGGTATTTTTATTTCCGGAATGAGGAAGAAAATCATACAGGAAAAGTGCATTCCACGCAATAATCAGCAATATAGGGACTAAAGGTTTTAAAGGAAATCCGCCCTGCATTTGCTGTTCAATAATTGTATAATTCTTTGGAGGTGCAGTATTTGCTTTAGCTGCTAAAAATCCGGTTTTTTCTATTTCATTGATTATTCCTGCAGGATCTCTAAAGGTCCAGAAAATAACATTTGAATTGTACTTCTCAACGCGATGATAGATTTTGATTCCCTGTCCGATCAGAGGAATTAAAGTGTACGGCTTTATAGAGATAATATCCTGAGGTTGGAAAACGAGATTGCCTACCAGGGAAGCATTAATCTTTAGTATATCTGCATCAACATACAGGTCAGCAAATGGATAATTGGCATTGGCAAGACCAATCCTTGCACCACCTGTTAATGTGAAGTTTTTTTCCATAATTATAAAACTCGTTTTTGTTGTTCACTTTCACGGATTGTTTTCTCCAATCTGGATATCCTGGTTTTCTCCTGTTTGGCAGACATGATCCAGTGCAGCATGACTTTCTTATATGATGGTGCTTGATTACTAAAAAAATCCCAGGCTTTTTTATTCGATTTGAATTGTTTTTTAAAGGCAGGACTTAATTCGGCGAGAGCATTTTCATGGGAATATATTGCTGTTTTTTCCTGTTTTCTCAATGCAAATGCTTTGAGACCCGCTGTTTTCATTAATCCTGCTTGAGTCAGATCTTCAACCTTTTTTATATTGATCGCACTCCAGATGCTTGTCGGTTTTCTGGGAGTAAAGCGGATGGTATATTTTTCGTCGTCTACACTTTTTCTTACTCCATCAATCCAGCCATAGCATAAAGCCTGGTCTACAGATTCCGACCAGGTCATAGAGGGTTTCTTTGTCCCTATTTTATAAAATCCTACCAACAGTTCTGTTTTTGTTTCGTGGTTCTTTTCGAGCCATTCCCGAAAATCCTGTGGTGTTGAAAAAAATTGTATTTCCATCCGTTACTTTTACTTTTTTAAAGATGTTTTCAATTCTCTGAATACTATTTTCCGGTAATATTTTCTAGCTTTCCTCATAAGTTCAGGGGTAGAAATATTTTCGTTGACCTGCATCCCGTTAAAATAAAATTTGGTTCTATGACTGTTAATACTTCGCATGGCAAAATCAAGATCTCGTAATGTATCCCGGTCAATAACTAACTTTTTGATTTTATAAAAGCGAATGTCATTTTTACGGAAACCCGGATATCTTTCCAACATTCTTTCACTCATTGGGAAGATGGTGTCGAAAATAATATTGTTATTTTTAAGTTTGTCTACAATTTCTTCCTGTGAATAATTAACTGTAATATGGCATTTTGAACATTGCAGATTACCACGGCTTACGGTATAGCTGAAGCTTGGCGGGGGAGAAGTAGCCATCAAAACAAACAATGAAGGAATTAAAATAAAGGTTGGATGAAGAGATGGTATTTTGATCCTGTGTAAGTTGTCAGCTCTTTGAATGATGAAATATGGGATGGGCAAGAACAGCAAAGCCAGCAGATCAGAATAATCAACAACTCTTGTTACAGGAATCAATGCATATTGATTATACCAATTGATCGCCCCTTCGGAATAACCGGATTTCCAGAATAGAAAGAGTAAAGCACCAATCCATATGGAATGAATTGTAAGTCTCGGAAAAATATAAGACAGGAGTAAAGGCAGGATGATAATTCCAACAACATCCGAGAGTTTGCCTGTAAGGAAGTTTGCGAATTCATATTTAAAAAAATGATCATTCAGGAACAAAATGAGCAGACAGACTACAAATATATAATTGAGAAGAAGATATTTATTTCTTTGGATTTTCATCAGATATCAGTTAATATTCAAATCCGAATTTACACAAATTACAGAGAAAAATAAAAGCAGATGAAATTTCATCTGCTTTTATTCCTACCGGATAAGGCCGGTGTGTCTCAATTCTTTTTCTTTACAGGATCTTTCCGGGTGTTGTATACAATAATATTACTGGTCTTAAGCCGGTTAACTAACCATGTTTTTAATTTTTCTTCATCTATCTTGGTTTCCGACTGATAGATAAAAGCAGTTTCCAGACTTGTTGAATCCGTAGTAAAATAATTTTGGAGTTTTCCGATAGCCATCTCCTGAACCTCCGGGAAGAGGATCTTTACTTCTTTTACCAGTTCAGGATTATCCATTTTATAGAGGTTCAGTTCATTCTTTAATTCATTCACCTGAAGATCCTTTTCTGTAATATTGGTTTTTTGAAGATTGATTTCGCTTAAGATCTCTTTTTTAAGATCGCTGGTGTTTTGTTTAATAACGAGATTGGTGTTTTTTATCCCAAAATCCTGTAATGAAGTATTAAATTTCTTTATTTCCGTACTGTCGAATTTTGTAGATAAAAAAGCAAGCTCAATTGATTTGGGATTGGCATTATAATCCACTTTTTTATAGATTACAGTGTATCCTTTTTTTGAAAATTCTTCATTGATGAAGTTCTCAACATTCTGGTTGTATTTTTTTTGGTTTAAAAGGTTATAAGCCAAATAACAACTCGGAACAATCATAATAATGATCAGGATCGAAATGCCATAACGTATTCTTTTTTCAAAGGCTTTATTGGTGGTTTCTACAGCTTGATATTTGAGAGATTTTATAATCAGGAAGGTAGAAATACAAATAAAGAAACAGTTGATGGTATACAGGTAAAATGCCCCTGCCACAAAAGACCAGTTTGCAGTTGCAATACCGAATCCTGCAGTACACAATGGAGGCATTAACGCTGTTGCGATGGCCACTCCCGGAATGGGGTTCCCTTTTTCAATTCTTGTGATGGATATCGCTCCCACAATTCCACCGAAAAAAGCAATCAGGACATCATAAATATTAGGCGAAGTCCTAGCCAGCAGTTCAGACTGAATATCTTTGAACGGACTTAAATAAAAATATAAGCTTGAAACTGTTAAGCTGACCACCGTGGCGATCAGCAGATTTTTCATGGATTTCTTTAAAAGACTGAAATTAAACGTAGCCAAAGCAAAACCTGCTCCTACAATAGGTCCCATAAGTGGGGAAATCAACATGGCTCCTATAATTACAGCCGTTGAGTTTACATTTAATCCTACTGACGCAATAAGTATAGCACAAGCCAGAATCCATAAATTGGCCCCCCTGAAGGATACATTACTTGTCACATTTTCAAGAACAATAGCAGGATTTTCTTCTCCGTTATGGAGATTTAAAAAATTGGAAATCGTTTTTCTCATTTTTGTTGTGTGTTATAAGGGTGAAGAACAAAATTTCATTACTTCACTTTTTCGCAAATATAAATGTTTAGGATATAATTCCAAAAAATAAATATGAGTATAAAAACACAATCTATGATTTCTCTGTTATGGCCTTCTCAGAGCTGTTTTAATCCCCATTAAACATCTTCATTAGTTTTTCTATAGCTTTAGGTTCATGCATCAGTACCGTATTATCCAAAGTAACCCGGGTAATTTCTGAAGCTCTTTTTAGCATTTGGTTTTCATAATGAGATAAAGCATCCTTGACGGTGTCATACTTGTTGCTAGTGAGGCATTCTGCAAGCTCATATGCATCCTGCATCGCCATATTTACTCCCTCTCCGGCATAAGGTGGCATTCTGTGGGCAGCATCCCCCAACATGGTCAGGTTAGGAAGTGTTTCCCATTTTTGATCAAGCGGGTAGTGGTACTGAGGACGTACAACAAATGATGAATCCTCACTCATAAACAATTCCTGCCAGGTCTCATTCCATGTTCCAAATTCTTTTCTGAACCATTCGAAGATCTGCTCTCGGTTACTAAAATCGATTCCGGATTCTCTGACCCAATTTTCATCGACTTTACATCCTGTATAAAAAGTGAGCGTACCATCTCCTTTGGTGCTGAACAATAATGTTTTTTCTTCATCCAACGCAAAAATTTTACCCCCTTCTACAAGCTTCCAGAGCTTTGGAGCATTAATAGCTGCGTGGTAAATATTTCCCTCAACCATAGTTATTCCTGAATAAACAGGCTGAATATCTGTAATATAAGGTCGTATTCTGGAGTTGGCTCCGTCAGCGGCAATAACGATGTCTGCATCATACGATTTCCCGTTTTTAAAATAAAGCCTCCAGCCATCACCTTGTTTTTCCATAGATAAAAACTGACTATCCCAAACCACGGTTCCCGGAGTAAGTGCTTCCAACAGAATTTTTCTTAATGGAGCCCTATCGATTTCAGGACGGTCTTCACTATGTGAATTCACTGAGTCATGTTCATTGAGATAAACTGTAAGGTCTTTGTCTAAAATTTTTAATTTTCCCGCATCTGGACGGTAGTGAGCGATAAAAGCATCCATTAACCCGGCTCTTTTTAAAGCTTCCAGTCCTGATTCTTCATGCAGATCCAAAGTTGCTCCCTGTACACGGACATCTTTATGCTCATCACGCTCATAAACTTGAACTTCAGCTTTGTTGATCTGCAGGAGATTTGCCAAAGTAAGCCCGCCGGGACCACCACCAATAATGGCTATTTTTTTATTTTGTACTATCATAATCTATTAAATTATGACGCAAAATTACTTCACGGGAAGAACAGAAAATTGTATAAATCGGTCGTTTTTATTTTGGCTGAGTTCTTTGGGGAGAAACCCGGAAAGCCTTTTAATCTCTTTTATAAAATGAGACTGGTCACTAAAGTTTTGTTCGGGAAAAAGTTTTCCTTCTTTAATATGTGTAAAAGAGGCTCTGAATCTGAGAATTCCACAATAAGACTTTAAGGAAATACCGTATTGCTGATTAAAATAACGGTTGATCTGCCGTTCACTCCATATCACCTTTTCAGAAAGTTCTTTCACAGAAATATCTCCGTTGGCAGAGTAGATAAGGTCAAACAGCTTCCGTTTCCGTTCATCAATTTTCCGCAGAGAAAGTTCAGATGCTATTTTCTCTGTTGCTTTTTTACAGAACTGATTAAAATCGTTCATATCATCGACTGTGAAACCCCAGAAATTCTCAGGCAGGTTTTTAGCATAATCTAAAATATCAGAAACAGTTTCGTGAAGTATATATTCGGTCGCCAGTAAATTAAAACTAATTGCAAAGGTTCTGGATTTTTCAGCAATTACAATTTCTTCAGGATGTGTTCCAATGCCTAAAAGAACAATATGAAAAGGCATTGTGGAGGACTGTGACAATATAATATCTATCCTTCCGTCAGGTAAAAGAATAATTTCTTTTGTTTCTGACGGATTATCCAACATCCAGAAACTTTCTACAAAGTCTTTAAGAGAAGGCTCAGGCAGGTGAGAAGCATAGATAAGATTATTAGTCAGTTCCATAAATTAATACTTTCTCAATTTCAGGAATATTTAAATTTTCTGATTTATTTTTTAATAAGCCTATACATAAAAAATGAATTCATCTAGGTTTTCTGGAATTGCATTCATTGGACTATAATAATCTAAAAGTAGAAATTACTTTCCGAACTGTGATGCTTTCCATGCATTAATCATTTGCTCTCCCTTTTTTGGATCCAAAAACATTAAATTAACTGAAAATTCATTTTTATCAAACAATCTGCTGTACATTTGAAACTCCAGTATCATATTGTTGGGAAGGATCATTTTAATTGTATACTTGTTGAAAACTAAATTATTAATTTTTTCCTTTGTACTGATGGTATCAAATTTTGCTTTTGGCATATTCTCTTTGAATGCTTTGTACAAAACTTCATTGACTGCTTTGTTTGATTCATCATAATTACCATCAACTTTTGGATCAAAAGGCTGATAATTAGCTTCCAGATAATTAAAATTATCAGATTTAAAAACAAAAATAGTTTTAGATTGATTGATAACTGGCTGACCCGTTGTTTTTTCAAGTACTTCCTGTCCTCTTCCTTGCAACTTTGCCCATTCATCATTATTTACTTTTTCAAAGTTTTTTGGAATTTGAATCTTCCATTTAAAATCACTGTTGTAGAAATCTGTATCAGTATTTTGAGCATAAGATATCTGAGACAATAATAGGAATACAATTAAGATATAGAGGTTTCTCATTTGAAAATTTTTCAGGTTCAAAATTATGAAATCTTATCTTAAGCCACCGGCAATCCAAAATAGAATGTACTTCCTTGGTTGGGTGCACTTTTTACTCCAATTTCACCATGTTGTTTTTCGATAAAGTTTTTCGAAATGGCCAGCCCTAGGCCGGTTCCGTTCTGATGTTCTCCCGGTACCTGAAAGTAGCGGTCGAAAATCTGGCGGTGGTATTTTTCATCAATTCCGCTTCCTGTGTCTGTGATGCTAAATAAGATCATTGCTTCAGACTTCTCCACGAGTATCCGGATGTTTTCATCCTGAAAAGAATGTTTAATGGCGTTACTCAGGAAGTTATTCATCACCCAAACGGTTTTATCAAAATCTGCGGAAACAAGATCTTCTTCACTTGTGAGAAAGTCGGTGCTGATAGAAATATTCTTTTGTTCCGCTAGTTTTTCAACATTTTTAATAGCGGTAGTAACAATTTCTTTCGGTGAGCAGCTTTTGATATTCAGACGGATATTTCCGGTTTCCACCTGCGACAGATTTAAAAGCTCACCTGTAATATCCAGGAGCCTTTGCCCGTCATCGTTGATGCTTTTCAATAATTCCTGTTGTTGATCATTAAGTTCTCCGAATTTCTGATTCCCTAAAAGCTGAACCCCCATTTTGATAGCCGCAATCGGGGTTTTTAATTCATGGGAAATCGTTGCTATAAAATTGGTTTTTGCAAAATCCAGCTCTTTGAAAGGGGTGATATTCCGGAGAAGGATTACCTTTCCGATATATCTTTTTTCCTTTTCGCCTGTTTTGGCAATATTAATGGGAACAATTTCCTGTTCGAAATAGTTCTCCTTATTATCAGAGACAATTTTGATCGGATCTTTTACAGGATGGTCCATATTTTTAAGCAGCTCCCTGATCAGATCATTGTTTACAGCAACTTCATGAGCTGTTTTGCCAATAATTTCTTCCTTACGAAGGTTGGTGATTTTTAAAGCTTCATCATTGATCATGTAGATGTAATGATTTTCATCAAGGCCGATGACAGCGTCATGCATATTATTAACCAATGTTTCGATCCGCTTTTTATCCATCAGCTGTGTGGAAAGGGTGCTGCTTTCGTATTCCTGTAATTTCTCTGCCATGATATTGAAAGAGTTGGCCAGATCATTGAATTCTTCGCTTCCTTTAAAATGAACCCTTTCATTATAATTTTTATTGGCGATCTGCTTGATGCTGAAGGTCAGTTGGTTGATAGGCTCAGCAATAGTCTGTGGCAAATTAAACAAGAGGATAAAAGCAATAAGAAAACATACGGTTCCTAAACTTACGATCCAGAATGTGGCGCGTTCAGCAGTAACAATTGCAATGTCACTTTTACGCTCAATTCCTTTCATGTTCAGAGACATGATTTTTACTAAATCTTCACGGATAAGCTTTTCTTTTTTATAATCAGGTTGCTTCAGATAACTGCTGAAGTGGATCTTCAGATTCTGGGTGATTTCTTTTTCGCCGATTTCTGAAAGGTTATGTTCCTGTAGTGCATTATTTTTTTCAAAATCTCTGACGGAAACAACGCTGTCTGTGCTCATTCTGTCCAGGGCAATCAGCATATTTTTAGAATACTCAAGGCTGTTGTAATTGGCTGTAAGGATTTTCTCGGTGTCTGATTTTAGTTTATTGATGTACACAGAACCGATCACTGACAGTAAAACGATCAGTAAAAATAAAAGACCAACGCCTAATGTGAGTTTAGTTTTAAGTTTCATTACTCTTAAGATAAAATGATAATGTCTATCTGTCGTTCGTTCAATCGGTTCATTAAGGTATAAATCCAGCTATATCCCGAAATTCTTTGCCAGAAATGAGAATGTGGTTTTCCAATGCAAACCGTTGTAATATTATGCTGGATCACATAATCCAAAATCCCTTTATGAACGCTGTTTTCCTTTATCCTGATTACTTTAGCCCCCATTTCCTGTGCTAAATTAAAATTATTAATTAAATATCGTTGCTTATTTAGGGCTATTTTTTCCGGATTTTCCGAAGGTTTCTGTACATATAACACTGTCCAAGGACTGTTGTAATAACTTGCCAGACGTGCTGTTTTCCGGATAATATTTTTGGCAATTTTCTCATTACTGCTTATGCAGGCGAGGAATTTTATAGGCTTAAAGTTTTCAGTTTTAATTTCTGTTTCTACCTTTCGTTCAACATGGGTAGCAACTTCTTTTAAGGAAAGTTCCCGGAGCTGAAGAATATGTCCGCTTTGAAAGAAATTGTTCAGTGCTGTCTGAATTTTATCTTTTTTATAGATCTTTCCTTCTTTCAACCGCGTGAGAAGCTCATCAGCCGTTAGGTCTATATTCACAACTTCATCAGCAAGGGCTAGAACTTTATCCGGAACACGCTCAGTAACCTCCACACCGGTAATCTTTTTTACCTCTTCGTTCAGGCTCTCAATATGCTGGATGTTCATTGCGCTGATGACATTGATCCCATTATCAAGAATTTCAAGGACGTCCTGCCATCTTTTCTTATTTTTTGAACCTTCAACATTTGTATGAGCCAGCTCATCGACAAGAACCACTTCCGGATGCTCATTAATAATAGCCTGAAGATCCATTTCTTCAAGATTTTTACCCTTGTAGAAGACAGATCTTCTTGCTATTTCAGGAATGCCATCAACCAATGCCACGGTTTCTTCCCGACCGTGGGTCTCAATATAACCAATCTTTACATCAATACCATTTCGTAACAGGGCATGAGCTTCCTGAAGCATTCGGAAGGTTTTTCCCACACCAGCACTCATTCCAATATAGATCTTGAATTTTCCCTTTTTGGATTTTTGAATCAGTTCTAAAAATTGTTTTGCTGAAGACATTGATTTTATTCTTTTTAATTTGATTTTAAACACTTTTTATGTGATTAAATGATATTATTAAAACCAGGCTGCAAGGCTTGCTGTAATGAAAAAATTACCTTGTTGCATTTCATTATTCTTTACAAAGATCGCATCCTTAGAGGTAAAGCCTCTGGCTTCTGTACGGAAGACGACGTTTTTTAAAATGGCATAATCAACATTCACAGAATACCCAAAGGTTTGAAATCCGTTTGGTGTTTTTGTATTGATAATGACCCCGTTTTTATCATTATAATATTCTAATCTTCCACCTAAGGTCCACTTATTGTCAAGCTGATATTTCACGAGGACATTAGGAGTATACCAGATATTATATTGATCACTTCCTTTTGATTTCTGTTCCGCACCGATATCAAAACCTATTACGGTAGAAAACTGTTCTGTCACCTGGAAAATCCCATGTAGGTCATGGAAGTAACGCATTCTTTTATCGTCTTTTGGCTTATCATTTCCTATAAATGAACTGCTGTTTAGTGTTATTTTATCATTAGGTTTGAAGGTTAGCTGATGTCCGAAAGAAATGGTTTGATTTCCCTCCGGCTTCGCTATCCTCTGCCATCCGTTCAATATCAATCCGCTTAAAAACCATTTTCCACTATCTGAAGTGTAAGAAATTTTGGCACCGGTTTCAAAATAAGGGGAGTTTTCAGCGGCTAGACTTCTGGTCAGATTGATGTTGTCTTTTCCTATTGCGCTTTCCCATCCGATATGAGAGGGCATTATCCCCGCATCGATCCATAAATTTTTATTTTTTGAAATTTTAATTCCAATATTTGCTTCATTTACATAACGTAAGGCGTTCTGTTCTGCTGCCATATTATCTTGTGCATAAGTTCCTGCCATCAAGGCAAAATTGGCACGGACATGATCACTTTCGTAAGAAGCTTTTACCAAACCTAAGTTAAGGTTTACTTCGTTATGTCTGTTGTAGGAATACAAGAAATTTTGGCGAAGATGATTACTGGGTTCATTGAAATCATAAGTGTAAAACAGTTCTGCATAAGCAGAAAATTTTACTTTAGGACTCAGTTTCATTGAATCTGAAGATTGTGCTTTCGGAAAAAAAATTCCTAATAGTATCCCAACAACAATATATTTTTTCATGTGGTTTTAATAGTTAAATGATATTATTACAATCTGAACATTACAGCGAGTGTAAATCTGCTGTCAGACTTTCTCAGATCCGGTCTCCATGATTCTATGGGAGTATCTATCCATCCATCCGGACTGGTTGTTCCTTCTCTTCCGGCAAAATAGGGGATGTTGCTTTTTCTGAAGCCATATTCTAATCTGAAGGTCACAAACTGATTAGGCATGATGTCTATTGTTGCTGTTCCCTGAAACATTTTAAGTTTTTCTCCTGATGCAATTGCATCGTTGAAATCATTCTGAGCAACAGGAGAAGGTGAAAATGCTAAATAAGCTCCCGGATTCGAAACCGCATCCGCTCTTAAAGTTAAAGCAATTTTATTATGGTGAAACCAGAGTCTGTTAGCAACAGAAGTACCAATCATATAATTGTCCCTGGCCTTTATACCGCCTCCACTTTGAAACCCGTAATGGTTATTGATACTGAATGCTGCCTGTGATAAGCCTTTGCTTTCTTTATTTTTATAGTATCTGGCTACAATACTGTGGTCGTGGTGAAAACGGCGAACTCCAGGGTTGTTTCTTGTATCTTTTCCGTTAAGATAAAAATTAGCTACCAGCTGTAGATTCTCTGTAGGACGATAATAATTGGAAACCCCTAAACCAAGCCCCGTATTCCAGGAATTGTAAGTTTGCCATCCATTGAGAACCCAGATCTCAGTTTTGAATTTTTTTGAAGGATAAGCCTGAATTCTTGCTCCCTGAAAATAGAAAGGGGTAAAATCGCACACCAAACTTCTCTGGTAGTTCCAGTTTTCGCCCAGTACATAACTTTCCAAACCGATATAGCTCATGAAAATTCCGGCTTCCACATTCAAGCCGTGCATTACATTAAAGTGATAACCTGCTGCTGCTTCACGGATATATTTTAAATTACCTACGCTCGTATTTTTACCGTGATTTACAGTTCCATCAAGATCCTGAACGATAGAGCCCATTTGTCCGTATTGTAACCATAAACGGCCGATTACATTCTTATAATTGGTCTCTAAACCAATACTAGCCATATTAATGGTCACTTCATTAGAACGTCCTATAGCTGAGGAAATAGTGTGTGTGTTATCTTTTGGGCGGTTAAAATCATAATTGTAATAAGCGTCCACATAGGTTACACCTGTAAGTATAGTTTCTCCATCTTTGTCTTTTAGGGTTAAAGGAAAATCGGTTTGACGATTCTGACCGTTGATCCACGTCAGGTCATATCCATCAAAAGGAATTCTTGATTCCGTTTTTGTGATTAATGAATCTTTGGGTTTGCCAAGAAGGGAATCTTTTTTTATTTCCTGGCCGTTGATTTGGCTCAAAGCAGTAAGTCCTAAGAAACATGCTGCATGAAAAGTTTTTGATTTCATTATAAATATTGATAATAATGTGTTGCAGTAATGGTGGAAAAGGCTTTCCACTATAAAAGGGGTTAAAAAAATGAATTCTGTAAACGGTAGGAATATTTTTATGATATAGAAACGAGATCTTTTCGTAATGGGAAACTTTGATATCCGTTTAGTTAGAATTTTAGATTACAGAATTCATTATAAGCTGAGGTTCTTTTTTGATTACTAATTTTAATGTAAAGGAGATCTGCTTCTATTGTAATTTATCTAAAGCAATGTTGAGCTTCAGTACGTTGACTTTTGAAGGTCCAAAAAGTCCCAATAGGGGTTTTTCAGTATTTGTTTTAACAAGACTTTCAATTCTGGCCTCAGAAAGATTTCTTTCTTTTGCCACTCTTTTTACCTGGTAAAGAGCTCCTGCTTCTGAAATATCAGGATCCAACCCGCTTCCACTGGCGGTAACAAGCTCTACAGGTACTTCTGTATCTTTCATTTCAGGATTCTGCATTTTTATAGTATCGATTCTCTTTTGAACTGTTTCCAGATACTCCTTATTACTTGGGCCTTTATTGCTTCCGGCACTCCCCGCGGCATTATAATTAGCTGCGGATGGACGGCTGTGGAAATATTTTGGCGACTTGAACTCCTGTCCGATATTAGCGTAGAACTTCTGGTCCCGATAAGTAATGGTTTCTGCATTTCCCTGTGTAGGAAGTAATTTTGAACCTATCAATACAAAAAGTAAATAAAAGCCCGTACAAACCAGCATGACGAATGTTAATTTTAATGCTGAAATAAAATAAATTTTCATTGTTTTAAATTTTAAAAGAATAAACTGATAAACAGATCAATAAGTTTTATTCCGATGAATGGAACGATTACACCTCCTAAACCGTAGATCAAAAGATTTCTCCTGAGCAATGCACTCGCACCAATGGGTTTATAAGCTACTCCTTTCAGTGCCAGTGGAATTAGTGCAGGAATGATAACCGCATTGAAAATGATTGCTGATAATATCGCAGATTCAGGGCTATGAAGATTCATGATATTCAACTTCTGAAGAGCTGGAATAAAAGTGATAAACAAAGCCGGGATGATGGCAAAATATTTAGCAACGTCATTCGCAATACTGAAAGTGGTAAGGGTTCCACGGGTCATTAATAATTGTTTTCCGATCTCTACAATTTCAATCAGCTTCGTAGGGTCATTATCAAGATCTACCATGTTTCCCGCTTCTTTCGCTGCTTGTGTCCCACTGTTCATGGCAACACCTACATCTGCCTGAGCTAAAGCCGGTGCATCATTTGTTCCATCTCCCATCATCGCAACCAGTTTTCCGGACTGCTGTTCTTTTTTGATGTAGTTCATTTTATCCTCAGGTTTAGCTTCAGCGATAAAATCATCAACACCTGCCTTTTCTGCAATAAACTTGGCCGTTAAAGGATTATCTCCGGTTACCATTACGGTTTTTACACCCATTTTTCTTAAACGCTGAAAACGTTCCTGGATTCCTGTTTTAATGATATCCTGTAGTTCAATTACTCCCCATACTTTCTCGTTAACCGAAACCACCAAAGGAGTTCCTCCGTTTTCAGAAATTTTAGTGGTTGCATCCTGAGTTTCCTGAGGAAAGATATTTCCTGCTTTTTCGGTTAATTTTTTAATCGTATCGTAAGCTCCTTTTCGGATACGTGTATCTTCGAAATCAATCCCTGACGTCCTTGTCTCTGCCGTAAAATCGATATAAGTAGGGCTGGAGACAATCAGGTCCTGAGGCTGTAGTTCACTCAGCTCAATAATTGATTTCCCTTCCGGTGTTTCATCCGCTACAGAACTTAAAGCTGCCGCTTTAATAAACTCATCAAGTTGTATGTTATTGGCAGGATGAAACTGGGTTGCTTTACGGTTCCCAATGGTGATGGTACCTGTTTTATCCAGAAGCAGAACGTCAATATCTCCAGCTGTTTCTACAGCTTTACCACTTTTGGTAATCACATTCGCTCTTAAAGCTCGGTCCATCCCGGCGATACCGATTGCAGAAAGCAAACCTCCAATTGTTGTCGGGATCAAACAAACGAAAAGGGATATAAATGCCGCAATAGTAATTGGGGTTTGCGCATAGTCTGCAAAGGGTTTTAAAGTAAGGGTGACGATTATAAAAGTAAGGGTGAACCCGGCTAAAAGTATGGTTAATGCGATTTCATTAGGTGTTTTTTGTCTGGATGCACCCTCAACAAGGGCAATCATTTTATCAAGAAAAGATTCACCGGGTTTTGTGGTTACTTTCACTTTGATACGGTCTGAAAGTACTTTGGTACCTCCGGTTACAGAGCTTTTATCACCACCTGCTTCACGAATGACCGGGGCACTTTCCCCAGTAATGGCTGACTCATCAATTGTTGCGAGCCCTTCGATGATTTCACCATCCATAGGAATCTGATCACCCGCTTCACAAAGGAAGATATCTCCTAACTTCATTTCAGCAGACATTTTTAATGTAGTGTCTACCTGGAATCCGGGCTTGTTGTCAACAATTAATTTAGCAGGAGTTTCTTCACGCGTTTTTCGAAGGGTATCAGCCTGGGCTTTTCCTCTTGCCTCAGCAATGGCTTCAGCAAAGTTGGCAAACAATACGGTGAAGAATAAAATGATAAATACTAAAAAATTATATAAGAAGCTACCCTGTGTTTTATCACCCGTTAAGCTGAATAAGCTTACGATGAGCATAACGACGGTTCCGACTTCTACCAGAAACATCACTGGATTTTTAAACATAATTTTCGGATTCAGTTTTACGAAAGACTGTTTGATAGCCTCATTGACCAAATCTTTTTGAAATAATGTTTGTGATTGATTTTTCATTGTTGAAAAGAATTATATAATTGTTAATCAAGAGGAACCATTAAGGTTGTTAAAATATAAGGTGAGGTATGGATAATATTATTCAAGTGAATGTTTCTATGATATCAGACTAGTTTGAATTTCCTTGATTTCAGATCCTTAATGGTCCTGTTGATTTTTACTTGGTAGTGTTCACGTTTATTTAGAAAAGTACTGGATTTGCTCTGCAATAGGTCCGAGTGTCAATGCAGGAAAGAAAGATAATGCTGCTATCAAAAGTATCACTGCGAGAGTCATAAATCCGAAAGTTGCAGTATCTGTTTTTAAAGTACCGGCACTTTCGGGAATATATTTCTTCTGAGCCAGGTATCCTGCAATAGCGATAGGACCGATAATAGGTATAAACCTTGAAAGCAGCAGTACGATTCCTGTAGAGATATTCCACCACGGAGTATTATCGCCTAATCCTTCAAACCCTGATCCGTTGTTGGCAGATGAAGAAGTGAATTCATATAGCATTTCACTGAAGCCATGGAATCCCGGGTTATTCAGCGTTTTGGCTCCGAACTCAGGGAAATAAGCCGTTAATGCTGTTCCCACAAGAATTAAAAACGGGTGAAACAAAGCCACAATCATCGCAATTTTCATTTCTTTGGCTTCGATTTTTTTACCCAAAAACTCGGGTGTTCTTCCCACCATTAATCCACTAATGAATACAGCCAGAATAATAAAAATGAAATAGTTTAAAATTCCGACACCACAACCTCCGTAAAAACAGTTGATCATCATAGCAAGAAGCTGATTCATTCCTGAAAGAGGCATCATACTGTCATGCATTGCATTGACTGAGCCTGTAGAAATAACAGTTGTAGCAATACTCCAATATCCCGAAGCAGCACTTCCAAAACGTATTTCTTTGCCCTCCATTGCACCTAACTGATGATCAGCACCCATCTGTGTGATTAGTGGATTTCCATGGATTTCATTTAAAATGGTAGGAGTGGCCAATGCCAGAAAGCCTATGGTCATTACTGAAAATATCGTCCATGAAAGTCTTTTCTTTTTTAAATAAAATCCCAATGCGAATACCAAAGCGAATGGAATGATCATCTGAGTGACCATTTCTGTCATATTAGTTAAGTAATTAGGATTTTCAAGAGGATGTGCCGAATTGGTTCCAAAGAAGCCTCCACCATTCGTTCCCAAATGCTTGATGGCAATAAAAGCCGCAGCGGGACCCCTGGAGATATCAACTTTTTGTCCTTCCAGAGTAGTGATGTGATCTTTTCCTTCAAAAGTCATCGGACTTCCGTTGGCAGAAAGAATCAGAGCAACAACAATACTTATTGGGATCAGGATTCTGATCATGGATTTAGTAAAAAAATCAAAGAAGTTTCCCAATTCTATTGTTGTCTTTTCTTTAAATGCTTTGAAAAGTACGGCCATAGCAGCCATTCCGGTTGCAGCAGTTACAAATTGAAGAAACATTAAATACAGCTGGCTTAAATAACTGACACCCGTTTCCCCTGAATAATGCTGAAGGTTACAGTTGACTAAAAATGATATTGCCGTATTAAAAGCAAGATCGGGAGACATATTAGGGTTTCCGTCGGGATTTAAAGGAAGCCAGGATTGATTGAGTAAAATGAAAAATCCAATAATCAACCAAACCAGATTGATACTCAACATGGCAAACATATTTTGCTTCCATGTCATTTGACGGTTAGGGTTAATTCCGGATATTTTATAAATTAATTTTTCAATGGGCTGGAAAACAGGATCCAAAAAGGTTTTTTTATGGCCATAAACATTAGCAATATATTTTCCTAAAAATATTCCTATTACCAATGTGATAACAAACATCGCTATGATGCCTAAAATTTCTGTGTTCATGATAGATTAAAATTTTTCTGGTTTTATAAGAACATAGCAGATATACACGAAGGCCAGTATTGAAAGAAAAAACAAACTCCACATAGCTTTATATTTTATCAAAAAATTCAACGGACTTATACAATAGCCAAAATAAAATGGCGCTCAGGACTAATAAAATTATCAACATCATCTTATCATAATTAAGGTTAAAAGGGTAAACAGTACATAAGACACGATCAGGAAGCTGAACTTCGAATGACGCCGTGTTTTGAATGTTTTTTTTTGAAATAGTCATTTTAAAATATTTATTATGTTATCCCTAATGCCAAAAAAGAATCCATTCTTTTGTTTTTTACTTTAATGTTTTGTATTACAGTGTTTTATTGGTGTTTTGAAAAGGTGTTGAAAACAAAAAAGCCTATCAAAATGATAGGCTCTTTATTAAAATGATAGGCTCGTTTTTATCGTAATCCGTATTCTTCCAGCTTGCGGTATAATGTGGCAATACCGATTTCCAGAAGTCTTGCAGCCTCGGCTTTGTTTCCTTTAGTATAATGTAAAACTTTTTGTATATGTTCTTTTTCTAGGGAACGGATGCTTAAAGAATCCTTATCACCGGTCACTTTTTCTGAGTAGTGCGGAAGGCTCTCAGCATTCAGAATATTCTCGTTCATTAATATCAAACTTCTTTCTACCGTATTTCGCAATTCGCGGATGTTCCCTTTCCAGTCATTTTTTTCCAGTGTTTTATAGTACTCGGGAGACACCTGTACAGCGCTGAGGTGCAATTTATGAGAGAACATATCAATAAAATTCTTTGCAAGAATTTTTAAGTCTTCCTTCCTTTCACGAAGAGGAGGAAGGCTAATCTCAAAGATATTCAATCTGAAAAAGAGGTCTTCTCTAAAGTTTCCTTGTTTTATTTCTTCTTCCAGGTTTCTGTTTGTAGCAGCGATCAACCTGAAATCTGACTTCGAAACCTTGGTTTCACCCATTTTAATGAATTCATGGGTTTCAAGAACACGGAGTAATTTAGCCTGAAGTTCTATAGGCATTTCTCCGATTTCATCTAAAAATAAAGTCCCGCCATTAGCTTCTTCTACCAAACCTTTTTTATCTTTTACCGCTCCCGTAAATGAACCTTGTTTATGGCCAAAAAGTTCGCTTTCAAGAATTTCTTTGCTGAATGCAGAACAGTTGATGGCAACAAAATTATTTTTCTTTCTCTCACTTCCTTCATGGATAGCGTTGGCAAAGACTTCCTTTCCTGTTCCGGTTTCCCCTGTTAAAAGTACTGTAGCATCCGTTAGAGCAACCCTTTCCGCCAATTTTTTTAGCCTCCAGGATGGCAGGTGAATGACCGATGATCTGATTAAATCCTTTTTGTGAATCCTTCTTCTGGACAATTTTAGATTTATTATCCTTTACTTTATCCAGTGCTTTATACACCAAAGGAATAATTTTATCATTATCATCACCTTTTACCAGGTAATCGTAGGCACCGTTTTTCATTGCCTGAACAGCATCCGTAATATTTCCGAAGGCAGTCATAAGAATAACTTCCTGATGCGGATATTTTGTTTTAATGGATTTTACAAGCTCAACTCCAAATGCATCCGGAAGCCGGACATCGCTTAAAACGACATCAAATTCGTATTGCTCAAGCATCGTCATGGCAGAACGGGCAGTAGAAGCTTCTTTAACATTAAAATCTTCCTGAGAAAGGATCATTCCCAAAAGTTTGAGAAGTTTAAGCTCATCATCGATGATCAGAATATTTCCGGACATGGTATAAATTTTAGGTAAAACCTGATGCAAACTTAATCAAACTTACAGATACAAACCGAATGTGAGAGATTTTATTTATTGTAAAATGTATTATTGGATAAAGTACTATATGATCCTGTCGGTAATAAATAGCCTTTTCAATTCGGCAAATTGGCAACTCAGCAATTCCACTTTTTGAATTGCCATCATAGATGTAATAATTATAAAAGTAATATGCTTTCTTTTAGTATTCCTTACATTTGTAAAGCATTCTGTTTTAATGAATGAAAATGAATTTACATATGACGGACAAAAGATACAAGGAAACAATTCATACTGATAAAAACAACTACGAATATATAACCATTACTCACGATGAAAACGGAGTCAGAATCTATACCCTTAAAAACGGATTAAAAGTATTTCTTGCCCAGAATTTTGATTCGCCAAGGATTCAGACCTATATTCCCGTAAGAACCGGAAGTAACAATGATCCTTCTGATAATACAGGGCTTGCCCATTATCTGGAGCATATGATGTTTAAAGGAACCTCAGGAATCGGAACCCAAAACTGGGAAAAAGAAAAGGTTTTGTTAGATCAGATTTCAGAATTGTACGAACATCATAAGGCGGAGGCCGATCCTGAAAAGAAGAAAGAAATCTATAAAAAAATAGATGAGGTATCCCAGAAGGCCAGTCAATATGCTATAGCGAATGAATATGATAAAGTGATCTCATCATTGGGAGCAAGCGGAACTAATGCGCATACGTGGTTTGATGAGACGGTTTATAAAAACAACATTCCCAGTAACGAGCTTGAGAAATGGCTGAAAGTTGAAAAAGAGCGATTTTCAGAAATTGTGTTACGTCTTTTTCATACCGAGCTGGAATCAGTATACGAAGAATTTAACCGGGCGCAGGATAATGACTCGAGGTTAGTAAATTATGAGCTGATGGATGCTCTTTTTCCTACCCATGCCAATGGCCAGCAAACAACCCTGGGAAAAGCCGAACATTTGAAAAATCCTTCCATGAAGGCGATTCACAAATATTTCGATGAATATTATGTTCCTAATAACTATGCCATGGTCATGGTTGGTGATCTTGACTATGAACGTACGATTCAGCTTATAGATCAATATTTCGGAACGATTCCTTATAAAGAATTACCAAAGAAAACTCCGGTGGTAGAACAGCCTCTCCGGGGAATTGTAGAAAGAACTGTAAAAAGTCCGACCACACCGAGGGTTCAGATGGCCTGGAGAACGGATAGCTATGGAACCCGGGAAGCTATGTTGGCAGATATTACTGCAAATATTATGAGTAACAGGGGAGAAGCCGGATTACTGGACCTTAATATTAATCAGACCCAACGGATGTTATGGGCACAGGCATTTTCAGTAGGATTAAAGCAATATGGATATTTTTCAATTGTAGCCGTTCCTAAAGAAACCCAATCTTTGAAAGATGCAAAGGATATGGTTTTGGAGCAGATAGAACTGATTAAAAGAGGAGAGTTTCCGGATTGGATGCTTCCGGCCATCATCAATGATTTCAAACTTCAGAGAATGAAGGCTCTTGAAACCGCTGATGGTTTGGCTACCAATCTCTATGATACCTATATAAAAGGAAGAACCTGGGAAGAGGAGCTTAATGAAATGGATGTATATGCTTCATTCACAAAACAGGATGTTCTTCATTTTGCCAATGATTTTTTTAAGGACAATTATGTTCTGATAAATAAGGAAAAAGGAGTTAATGACAAGCTGATCAGGGTTGAAAACCCCGGAATTACACCAATTAAGATTAACAGAGATGCTCAATCGGAATTTTTAAAACAGATTTTAGCGGAAAAAACGGAAGATATTCAACCTGAATTTATTGATTATGATAAAGAGATCATAACCGGACAGGTTAAGGATAAGAAACTTAGCTTTGTCAAAAACAAATATAACGATATAGCACAGGTCTATTTCATTTTCCCGCTTGGAAGCGATCATGATCGTGATCTGGCAATATCAACGCAGCTGCTCCAATATTTGGGAACTGAAGATTACGCTCCTGAAGATCTGAAGAAAGAGTTCTTCAAAATTGGTGTGAGTAATGATTTTAAAACGACCAATGATCAGTTAACGATTTCATTGAGCGGTTTGGAGGAAAACATTGAAAAAGGAATTCGCCTTCTTCAACATTGGATGTATAAAGTAAAGCCGGATCAGGAAATCTACAAACAGTTTGTAGAAACAGTTCTTGAAAACCGTGAAGCGATGAAAAAAGATAAAAACCGGATCATGACAGCTCTAACGAATTACACCAAGTTGGGCGAATTTTCCAGGTTTACAGATGTGATTTCTAAAGAGGAACTTCAAAACAGTGAAGTTGAAATATTTACGGACAGAATGAAAAGAATGTTCGCGTTTCCATACCAGATATTCTTCTACGGAAAAAATCTGGAGAATTTCAAAACGTATATTGACAATTATGTTGAGGTTTCAAGCCTTGAAATTCCGGAGCCTAAGAAATATCCCGAGCCTGAAACCGATGGGAAAGTGAATTTCATCAATTATGATATGGTACAGGTTGAAATGAGCAAAATCGGTAGAGGGCACAATATCAATAATGCTAACTTGGGTAAGATTAACGTTTTCAACGAATATTTTGGACGGGGATTGTCTTCCATTGTATTTCAGGAGATCCGGGAGAGCAAGAGCTTAGCTTATTCAGCATACGTTTCTTATGCTGCAAATTCAGAATCCGGACACCCGGATTATGTAACGACATATATTGGGACACAGCCTGATAAGCTACAGATTGCTGTAGACACGATGTCTGAACTGATGAATGAACTCCCTGAAGTGCCCATCCAATTTGAAAATGCAAAAAGTACAGCTCTGAAACAGATCGCTTCTACGAGAATTACCAGAACGAACATTTTCTTTAATACATTAAGATTAAAGAAAATCGGAATTAATCATGATTTCAGAAAAGATATGTATGAGGAAATTCAAAAGTTGGATTTTAACGGGATAAAAGAATTTTACCGGACAGAAATAAAACCCTTGCGTTTTAATACAGCTATTCTTGGTAAAAAAGAAAATCTTGATATGGACGCTGTCAATAAAATGGGGAGTTTTAAAGAAGTCAGTTTAAAAGATATTTTTGGACATTAGATATTAATATATTATACTAATCATATTAAACCCCGAAGAAATTCGGGGTTTAATATTTCATAACCTTTGATTAAAAATATAAGCTATGCTTTTCTGCATTATTGAACACTGCAGTAAAAAATTAATGGGAGCTTAACAATTTTATAATATGTAAGAAATTCTTATTTGTAAATATTGAGTCAAATTTGTCCACCGAAATATTATTGGTATTCTGTATATGGAACTGTTGCTGTATTGTCTTTGAAGATAAAATTATATAGAACGCTGGTATCAGAGAAACATTGACTATGAAAAGAAGAAAATTTTTGACAAATATTCCGCTTGCCATTTCAGGGGTACTTCTGGGAGGACCTGCAGCCAGCTTGCTGGCCGAAGCTCCGAAGGATGATATAAGCAAAAAAAAATAAACTGCTGTTTACGGTAGCTCACATTACAGACGTACACTTACCGGCAGATCCTAAAATAATGGAGCGGTTTGTAAAATGTCTTAAAGAAATCAAAAACAGGAAAGTAGATTTCTTCCTTAACACAGGAGACTCCATTATGGCTGTGGACCGGGAAAACTCTACCCGTCAGGAAGTATATGACCAGTGGAATGCCTGGGATAACTGTATGAAGGAAATTGCAGACTATGATATGTATAGTTGCGTCGGAAATCATGACATCTGGTGGGCAGGTGAAAAATCAGATGAAATGCATGGAGTTCCCTATGCGGCCAAAAGGCTTAAAATGCCTAAGCGTTATTACAGTGCTAAAAAAGAGAAATGGCATTTTATAATGTTGGATGGCAATAACTCTGGTATTACCCTGGATCCTGAACAAATGAACTGGCTGAAACAACAATTAGAAAATATTCCGCAGGGAGAATATGCATTAATTATGTCGCATTATCCTATACTTACGGTTACAGGATCCTGGGAAGGAGGGCAGCATAAAGACCATAATGCATTGAAAGACTTGTTTTATAAGCATAAAGATAAAGTGAAAGGCTGTCTTAGTGGTCATCAGCATCTCCTCGACAGAGCATGGTATAATGATGTATATTATTTCTGTAACGGAGCTATGTCAGGATTTTGGTGGGGGGGAAGGAGACAAGCGTTCCGCGAAACCTTTCTATTATCAGGAAACACCACCGGGATATGCTATATTAAAATTTTATGATGACGGCTCATTTGAGAATGAATACATAATTCATCATTATTAATATATATAATGTAAACAGAGACTGGCTTTTTAAGTCAGTCTCTGTTTTTACAGTACTTTATAAACATTCTGAAATCTGGATTGTCTTATTATTTTAATTTTCGCAATACCAATTAAAAGTTTTGTCTCCGGTAGTCAATAAGTTATGGATATTATGTTAAAAAAGTTTATCAAAAGCTTGGCCGGTATCATTAAAGTTTATACTTTTGCCCCACTGAAAACGAAAGATAGTAGGTAGCGCAGAAGAGGGTAATTATAAACGAAGATTTAAAAAAATAAATAATAATTTATTTTGAAAATTGAGAAAAGTTTGTATCTTTGCAGTCCCAATTAAGGGAGCGCGGAGTAAAAT
>NZ_JBJLWK010000006.1:0-338629 GCF_046591535.1 Chryseobacterium proteolyticum
CTGGAAACAGATTATCAAAAGTCGCAGAAGCTTCTCAGAATTCATCAGGATATCCTTATTTTGCAACTCCAAATGAAATTACTTATGATAATAATGGAAATATGACAAGCCATAAGGATAAGGACATTACCAAGATTGGATATAATTATCTGAACTTACCCAATAGTATAACAAACGGAATAGGTAAATTCAGTACAACAAATAGTTATCTTTATCGAGCAGATGGAGTGAAACTTAAAAAGAGTTTGTCAGGGAGTTTGGTAATAGGAATAAACCAAACAGAATATTTAGATGGCTTTCAATATAACTTAGTAAACGGAGAAATATGTACGGGCTGTACTCCTCCTAGTCCTATACTACAGTTTATTCCCACTTCAGAAGGTTATTATGATTTTGTAAAAAATAAGTACATTTACAACTATACAGATCACTTAGGAAATATAAGATTGAGTTATCAGAAGGGTACAACAGGAATAGAGGTTATTGAAGAAAATAATTATTATCCGTTTGGGTTGAAACATGAAGGATATAATGGTTTAGCTGGAAATCCAGCTTATCAATATAAGTACAACGGCAAGGAGTTGCAGGAGACGGGGATGTATGACTATGGGGCAAGGATGTATATGCCGGAGATTGGTAGATGGGGTGTTATTGATCCGTTGGCGGAGAAATTTCACTCATATAGTCCTTATAATTATGTAATGAACGATCCTATTGCCAACTACGATCCGGATGGTATGGATGTGAAAAATGATTATAAATTATTACAAAATGGACAGGTTAGACTTATACGGGAAACAAATGATAACTCAGACACTTTATATGCTACAGATAAAAACGGAAAAGTTGATAACTCCAAGAGCGTTACTGTAGCAAAAGCAAAAGCGTCGGATAGTTCTATTATCGGAGACTTAGCAACAGGAGGTATCCCAGATAATACAATGCATTATACTGGAAGCCGAAAAGCTTTTCCTTTAGGAGTGAACAGAGCTCGTACTACTGATGCTTCTGATGCATCTAATGTATTTTTATTTGCTGCCAACAATTCTAATGTTGAATGGGGACTTGCGGGATACAATACGGGAAAAACTATGACTTATGCTCTTTGGACAGGGCACTCTGAAGATACGACACCTAACAGCGTTCTATATCAAGGTATATCTAAATTATCTTTCGAGATCCACACCCATCCTGGAAGTGTAACTTTTCCCACTCCTGTTAATAGTATGACAGAGGGTGACTATGGTTCTGCTGCCTGGATTGATTCTGAATTTGCAAAAAATAGAAATTATCCAAGACATTTTCTGTATTCACAGCAAGATAAACATCTTTGGGAATACAATTATTACAATGAAACATCGGCTAAATTTTATCCAGGTAGGCCTGGTGTAAATAAACCAATGCCCATTAATAGTAAAATTAATTTAAAGACATTAAGAAAATGAAAATAATAGTATTAATGCTAATGTCTGTATTATTATATTCTTGTAAAAAAGAAGTAAAAAATCCCTACTTTACATCTGACGAAGTTTATAATAAAGTTTTACAGAGTACTGATATTATCCATCAAGAAATCTCAAAAACTGACGGAATTTTTTATGTATTAAATAGATATGATACACTAATTATAATGTCTGTAAAATATGAGAATGTTATAAAGCCTTCTTTTATGATAAAAAAAAGAAGGCACATTTTATACAAATTGCTGTAAAATAATTGTTACAAAACCCTATCATCCTATGTTTCAAATTATACAACAGCCTAATAGTTTGAAGAAGAATGATTTTGATAAAAATTTAAGTCATTATAATGGTAATGATTATCAAAAAGGAGTAATGTATAAGATAAAAGATTTAAACCATCTAGAATTGATTGCAAAAGGAGATTTAAGAAAGTATTTTTATCCCATTAAAGAATATAATTTACCAATTATAAAGCCTCCAAAAGAATATTTAGGAAAGCCCTATAAAAAATAACTTGCTCGCGGATACAAATCCGCGAGCAATAATAAAGAACCCACCGCTTTGCGGTGGGTTCTTTATTATAATGCCGCAATATTTTTAATTTTCAAAGCTTGAATAAACCCAGCTACAAAAGAGAGCAAATGCTTTTTATTTTCAGGGTCAAGTTTTTCGATGTCATTAAAACGGTGAGCATTGCAGGATCTTTAAAAATATTTACCTCTTCTATCTCTCCCAAAAGATACCGACAGTAGTGTCTACTGGAAACGAGCAGGGCTTTGGAAATGGAGGCCTATTCTGCAGAGACTCTAAATGTTGTTCCTGGTTTAGGGGCAAAGAATCCTGAGCTTCAGTTTTTCCCAACCGCAGAAGGATTTTATGATTATGGAAAAGATCAGTATATTTACCAGTATAAAGATCATTTAGGAAATGTAAGGATAAGTTTTGTAAGAAACAGCACAGGCGCTCTTGAGATTACAGATGCTAATGATTATTATCCATTTGGAATGAACCATTTAAAAACGGGATTCTCTTTTTTTTAGTCCAAGTGCTTATAAGAATTACAAGTACAATGGGAAGGAATTACAAGAAACCGGGATGTATGACTATGGCGCAAGATTTTATATGCCGGATATTGGTAGATGGGGTGTTGTGGATCCAAAGGGAGCTGAGTTTCCAGGTTGGTCACCATATAGTTATAGTCTTAATAATCCTATTCGATTTATTGATCCTGATGGAATGGAAAATAAGGACATTCATCTTTTAGGAAATTTAGCAGATAAAGCACTTGAGCAATTAAATGCAAATAGTAGTCTTGCTATGACAAAGGATTCAAATGGGAAATTAGATACTGCAAAGTTAAGTAAAAGTGAGTATAATAAACTTTCCGCAACTGATAAAGTTCTATATGACGGCATAAAAAATACCAGTATTGATTCCAGAATTTATGCTGAAAGTAACAATATAACACCAAGTGGAGGTTTAATGCCTGGAGGATCTTTTGGTGGTGTCGATTATGATTCAGCCACGGGAATTAGTACAGGAACTCAATATACAAATCCTGATGTATTAGGAAATGCAGAAAATTTTACCGGAACTCAAAAAGGAACAGGAATAACACATGAAGTTGTCGAAAATGTGCTTATTACCCAAGAGTCTTTAAATACAAAAACAGACGTTCCAATAAAAACTACATTAAATCCTAGTCCAATATTTGATAAATTTCATGATCAAACAAGAAGCATGATGCCATATGATAATTTAGTGATATCAGCTAGAACAAGATTTGAGACTGTTGGAATAACAACCAGAAAATATTACGAAGGTTTTGCTGGAAAAAAAGATGCTAACGGAAAAATTCAGACACAGCCTTTATATAAAGTTTATTCAGATGATAAAAGATTAAAAAAATAGTCCTATGAAAAATATAGTTTTTTTGTTTTTTTTTCGTTATTTACAGTTGTCAAACAAACAATGTAATTATTAGTTCAAAACCTGTTCATATAACAAGGAAGATAATCTCTTTTAAAGAAAATAAAAGAGGTTAATATATTAATAACAGATAATAATGATATTATAGAAGTATTTAAAGAAAACACATCTAATAATTGTAAAAAAATTAAATTAGGAAAAAGCTATTCTTTAAAAATAATTCCTGTTAGTGATTTAATACAAAATGGTATTGAATCTCCCAATGAATACATTTTAAATGATTCAACTATAATTAAATATAATCATTATTATACTTTAGAAAAAAAAACAAAATATTTGCATAATAAAATAAATCTTTCCACTTGTGCCTATAGATAAAAATAAATCAGATATAGGAAAGTTCAAAACTATAAGTACAATGGCAAGGAGCTTCAGGAGACGGGAATGTATGATTATGGAGCGAGATTCTATATGCCGGACTTGGGAAGATGGGGAGTGGTGGATCCGCTGGCGGAGAAACATAGAAGACACAGTCCGTATAATTATGCTGTTAATAATCCAATTCTTTTCATTGATCCGGATGGGAGAGATATTAGATTTGGTGATAATGTTTATTCATATCAAAAAGACCGGGATTATAGTAAAATTGAAAATGAGTTTGATAGAAATACTTATCAAGCATTGGATAAGTTATATTCTTCAGGTGCGCTTAATGTTACTATTGGGGAAGGTGATAATGCTAAGACAGTCAATCTTATGGATTCATTAATAAATGATTCTAAAAATACGGTAACCATAAACGAACAAACTGAAAGTGGAAAAAGTAATGAATTTAATCCTTCTACAAATTCAATAAATTTTAATCCATCTGAGGGCATATCCTTTAGAAAAGACGCCACAAAACCAACCACAGAAGATAATAAAGGGTACAATAGTCCTGCCTCTCGATTAGGACATGAGTTAATTCATGGATACAATAAATTTAACGACAGTGAATATTCTAATAGAAAAAAAGATGTATCAACCAAGGGAGATAAATCAATGATTACTCCGGATGGAAGAGATTTATCATTTAAAAATAAGGAGGAAGCATATACTACAGGTGTTGCAAATCAAATGAATGTTAAATTAGGTGAAGATAAAAGAACAAATTATGGTATAATACCTTATACCGTAGAAAGTGTAACATCAACTAAGAAAAAAAACGCCATAATGAACAGAATATTTTTATTATTAGTTACAATGATAGTTTTATCTTGTACCTCTAAGGAAGTTCTTATATACAAACATGATAATACCAAAAATGATGATGGAGAAATTTTTGGTTCTAATTTAAAGCCTTTTTTTAATAAGAATCCTAATATATATACAGTTTCAATTAATTCTAAAAAAATCTCGAAGAAACTTTTACTGATAAAAGAAGAAATAGAAACTGTAAATAATAATGTTAATCCAGATGATAGCTATTATGAGTATGCATTTATAGTAAATAAAAAGGATACTTTGTATACAGATTATAGGTTAGAATTTTGGAGATATGGCAACAATGGGATATCATACAAATTAGATGATGCGACAAAAGAAACAATAATAAGTAGTCATTGAAATGCCAAAGCCACTCAAACGAGTGGCTTTGGTTTTACATAATGCTTTGCAGCTTCGTTTGTTTTAAGAACGCATCCAGAAGAGCGAAGATATGTTGTCTTTCGTTCTCTTTTAGTTTTTGGATATCTTAAATTTTAGCGATATTTTTATCAACTTCAATAGAGGGAATCATTTCATCCCCCCGCTGCCGAACGAATTCTTTCGTGTGGCATTTTCTTCTAATTTCTTTCAATAAACTATCATTTTCTATCTTTACTTAAAACATAAAGTGATGAGTAGAAATTGTAAATTTCATAATAAGGGAGAACACCATTGATAGACTGAAAACAATTACCATGTCAACAATAAATAATTTAAAATGAAATATTATACTTTTATATTGCTAGTTTCCCTTTCTTCTTGTGAACAGAGAATATCTAACAAAAGTGAAAAGAATATTACTGATAAAGCGATTGCAATTTCTGTAGCTGAGAAAAAATGGAAAGAAGTTTATGGAATATCAGTAATAAATAAACAAAAACCATTCTTTGCAGATCTGAAAGGATTTATAAGTAATTCGATTCTAAAAAGCCATTAAAAAAAGTCCTAAAGACAGCAGAAAAGAAATTTTCTTAATTTCTTTTTGAAAGAGGGGTGCAAAGAGATCGAATGTTAATAATTATCAGTTCTAGAGGCATGATAATAAACAAATTGAATTATGGAGCAATAAGGTTATAAATCAAAAATTAACTATATTCATCAAAATCCAGTTGAAGCAGGCTTAGTTTTTCTGGTAGAAGATTATAAATATAGCAGTGCAGTTGATTATTCGGATGAAAAAGGACAACAAAACCCATCAGAATTTGTAACCCTAAATGAAATTACTTAAGATAATCTCCTCCTAATCTGATACTACAGTTTATTCCCACTTCAGAAGGTTATTATGATTTTGTAAAAAATAAGTACATTTACAACTATACAGATCACTTAGGAAATATAAGGTTGAGTTATCAGAAGCGTACAACAGGAATAGAGATTATTGAAGAAAACAATTATTATCCTTTTGGATTGAAACATGAAGGATATAATAGCTTAACCGGAAATCCTGCTTATCAATATAAGTACAAAGGAAAAGAATTACAGACTGAAACTAGAATGTATGATTATGGAGCAAGATTCTATATGCCGGATATTGGTCGCTGGATTATTCCCGGCCCTTTAAGTGAAGAATATCGCAGGTGGTCGCCTTACAATTATGCTGTAAATAATCCTATTCGATTTATAGATCCTGATGTAATGACTGTACAGGAAATAATTGGTGCTACTAAGCAAGATGCTCAAAAATTTAAAGCAGATGTACACAAAGTTTTATCAGATAGTAAGTTTGCAGGAGTTAGAGGTCTTATAGATGTTAAAGGAAAATCATTTAATAAAATAGATTCAGGTGCATTATCTTCTGCCTTAAGTGGGATTACGGTTTCAAAAGACGAACAGGCATATATTGACACTGTTGTAAATGCTATTAATGATTCCAAAGTTCATACTGTTGAATATCTATCAATGGGAGATACGTTATCTTCCGCTGGAGGAACAGCTCTCAAAGATCATATGAATAAAGCACAGGCTGGAGTTGGAGATGCAATGGTTCCAGATGCAAGTAATGTCAAAGCGGACTTAATAAATGCTTTAGGAGGAGAAGGCTTTAATGTTCCTAGTGCAAAAGGATCGCATTCGATTATTGTTGAAACGGCTTCAACTACACCAGAATCAAGGGCAGAAACATCTAGTCACGAAGTTTTAGGACACGGTGTACCATCAGCAAAAGGAGTATCTACTGCCGTTAATAATACAAATGCAATCAGAATGTCTAATTTAGTAAGAAGAGTTACTGGTAGTACTCAGCCAGCAAGAGATGGTATGGATCATGCAGGGGGAAAAGAAGGACAAATAAAAAATCCACAAGATTTACCAATGACAAGATAACGTTATGAAAACATTGTTTTATATTATAATTATATTTTTTCCTATTGTTTTGAATGCTCAAAATGATAGTGAAATAAAGCCATCAGATTCGGCAGGTTTGGTTAGTCGAGCTTTTGCTGATAATGTTTTGTCTAAGTTTGATACAATAAAAGCTCCAAAGATTTTATATTCATTAGATAACCGTTATTTTTATGTAATTATTAATAATGATCCGTATAGAGAGTTTTATGTTGTTTTAGACGGAAATAGTGTTTCAAAAATAGAACCTATTATTACGGAATTAAAGACAAGAAAGCAGAGAAAGCAAAATAAGCAATATTGTAAATTACTTTCTAAAGCAGAACCTCTATTTGATTTTGGTAAATATAGTAAGGAGTTTATCACAAAAATGCCACAAGCCACTTCTATTAGTGGGAGAGATTCGTATTTTGTTTTAAAAGATATTGATGGGAAAAGATATGGTGAATATAATTTATCATCCATCACCACTCCTTTACCAATCAATATGTATTTATGGACATATCTGATAAAAAAAACTGTCAGATCAAATGGGAAATGATACTAAATAAACACAAATAAGCCGTCTTATTAGTAAAATGAGGCGGCTTATTTGTGTTTTATAAAGTGTTCTGTTTTTGTATTAGAAACAGAATAAGAAAAATAAATCTTTGGGATAATATTTTGAGCTAGAATAAAAGGTGCTAATTTTTTATATTTTATAATGAATAAAAATTATGAGGTAAAGCTAAAGAGTTAATAAAAACAGCAAGGTTATTACCATGGGTATCTGTCAAGGATAATATTAACGGATTTAACATTTCTATCTTTAGTACCTAATTACCCTACAACCACATGAATTTTTCATATGGCACTTAATCAAATTGCATAAAATGCTAAATATTAGTCTAATCCAGGAATTGTTTCCTGGATTCTTCGTTTCAATAGCTTTAATTATGATTTTAAAATGTTTTCAATTAGAATAATAAGAAGATCAGCGGAGATGTGTCTTAAAATCTTAAATTTGTAATACATTGAATAACAACTTACACTAAAACAATCCCAAAAACAATTACTATGAGAAAATTAAAATTACAGATGCAGATGACAATCGATGGTTTTGTAGCCGGGCCGGAGGGCGAGCAGGATTGGGTATGGTTAAGCCCGCCGGATGAGGTAGGTTTTCAGAAAATCGTTGATCTTGCTGAGAGCAGTGACACACTTTTACTGGGAAGAAAAATGACACGACCATTCATTGATCACTGGGAAAACGTGGCAGATAATATGCCGGATCATCCTACCAACCATTTAGCAAAACTGATCGTTGATATGCGTAAAATTGCTTTTAGCCGGACAGAAAACAATATAGCCGGCAGAAATCTGGAAGTAGATAGTAATGATCTTATAACTTCAGTAGAAGCTCTTAAAAAGGAGGAGGGAAAAGACATCCTTGTCTATGGAGGCGCTGATTTTGTAACCTCGCTGATCGATCAGGATCTTGTTGATGAATATTATATTGTTGTGAATCCGGTAGCAATCGGAAAAGGTCTTCCTATTTTTAATGGCCGGAAAGTTTTAAAACTGGAAAGTTCTCTTGCTCTTAAAAGTGGAAAAATATTTAATAAATACCTTCCGTTTAGGGAAAATCAATAATTTATTGAAAAATAGAAAAGTTGGATACGGAAATAATAAAACTGTCTCAAAATTCAGATAATTATCTTTTCTCAATTTAAGCGTGACGGAAAATATCATAAGAACAAATATTTTATATCCTTCATCATATATTCGCTCAAAATGATATTTTGAGACAGTCTTTTTTTGTTATTTCAGAATCCTTGCAACTGCTCTTTTTGCTTTCCTGTGGGCTTTCCTTACTTTAAATTCGAACCATTTTTCTTTAAATAAATTTCGCATAGCATTATCAAAATGCCTGATCATGACCAGATTTTTAAATCCTCTCCATTTCTCGAGCCAGTTGGAAGGAAGAGCTCTGACAGAGACGGAATATCCTTCTGTTTCATATTGGATATAGTGCCACCACCCGGAAGGGATATAAAGTGTTTCTCCGGGATGAATAACGGCTTCGTAACCATTTAGATACTTTAAAGCAGGAAATTCTTGATAGTCGGGTTCCTTAATATTAGCTAAACTGTGAAAATTATAAGGTAATTTGTACATCAGACTGGATTGTTCCCAGGGAAATAGCCATATCTTTTTAATGCCTTGAAACTGTGTGATGAAAACATGGGACATATCAATATCAACGTGGCTTCTGGTAATGGAGCCTTTACCACCAAAAAACATAAAAGGAAGCCACTTTAGAATTTTTCCATTGGTAACATCATTATAGTGGATATCACTTTTCATTTCAGGTTTTATAGTGAGCAGGTTAAAAAGAAAAAGCCTGTGTTCTGTTGGTTTTGTGCTGATCAGGTCCAGATATTCAGAAAAATGGCTCTGAGCAATAGGTTTACTTGCAACCCTATCCAAAGATTCAAGGTCACTGCCATAAATATTGACCTTATGATTACCTGCTATTTCTTTAAAATAATCATAGCTCCACTTTTTAAAAGCCGGGCTTTCTGGATCTGCAAAATCTTCGATTATAACCGGAAGACTAGGTTTCATGTAGAGATTCAGAAAATTTATTGATGGTATATTCCTAACTTTTTGTACAGATGATAACTTCATTTTTAGAATTTAAAGGACAAATATAAAATTATTATCCTACTAAATTAGTAGACTAATTGTTAAAATGAATGTTTCTGCTCAATTTTTTAGAATAAGAATCATAAAAGAGGATAGTTTACCGCCTTTTTACTAAATTAGCGCATCTAAAAAATTACTAAAAATGATCTCTGAAAAATATCTTCAAAATTTACAGAACGAGCTTAAAAATATTGAAAACGACGGGCTTTATAAGAGAGAAAGAATCATTACTTCTCAACAGAGTGCGGAAATAGAAGCTAACGGTAAAAAGTTGCTGAACTTCTGTGCTAATAATTATCTGGGACTTTCCAATAATCCTGAAGTGATGAAAGCATCCCAGAATATGATCGCTTCTCACGGATATGGAATGTCATCTGTTCGTTTTATCTGTGGAACCCAGGATATTCATAAGCAACTGGAAGAGAAGATCGCTCAGTTTTTAGGATTGGAAGATACGATCTTGTATGCAGCATGTTTTGATGCTAACGGTGGTGTTTTTGAACCGCTTTTCACCGAGGAGGATGCTATTATTTCAGATGAACTGAACCACGCATCCATTATTGACGGGGTTCGTCTTTGTAAAGCGGCAAGATACCGTTATAAAAACAATAATATGGAGGATCTCGAAGCTCAGCTGAAAGCAGCTTCTGAAAAAAATCACCGCTTTACGATCATTGTTACCGATGGGGTTTTCTCTATGGACGGTATTGTAGCTAACCTGAAAGGGGTATGTGATCTAGCGGATAAATATGGTGCTTTGGTAATGGTAGATGACTCTCACGCCACTGGTTTTATTGGAAAAACAGGTCGTGGAACACATGAAGCGAATGAAGTAATGGGTCGGGTAGATATTATCACTTCTACCTTAGGAAAGGCACTGGGTGGAGCTTTAGGAGGATTCACTTCGGGTAAAAAAGAGATTATCGATATGCTGAGACAACGTTCCCGCCCTTATCTGTTTTCCAATTCATTAGCTCCTGGTATTGTAGGTGCAGCATTGAAGGTGTTGGATATGATCTCTGCTGACACGTCACTTCGTGATCAGGTAATGGAAAATGCAGAATACTTCAGAAGAGAAATGAAAGCTAAAGGGTTCGATATTCCTGACGGAGATGCTGCGATCGTTCCGGTAATGCTTTATGATGCGCCATTGGCTCAGAAAATGGCAGAGAAACTTATGGACGAGGGAATTTACGTAATTGGTTTCTTCTATCCTGTAGTTCCTAAAGGAAAGGCAAGAATCAGGGTTCAGCTTTCTGCTGCCCACACCAGAGAACATCTGGATAAAGCTATTGCTGCTTTTGAAAAAGTGGGGAAAGAGCTTAGTGTGATCTCTTAAAAATATTAAAAAATAAGAATTGAAAACTTGGGATTGTTCGGCTGTTTTTGTGGCTGATGATCCCAAAGTTATTTCAAAGGTTGAAGTGAGAGACGGGAGTATGGTATCGTATTGTTTTATAAAAAATAGAAAGTTTTTAAAATGCTTTACACAATAATCAAAGCGCTGCACATTATTTTTATGGTCAGTTATTTTGCAGGGATTTTTTATCTTGTCAGGATATTTGTTTACTATAAAGATACCGATGAATTCTCTGAAGAAAAGAAAAGTATCCTAAGAGAACAGTATACCTTCATGGCAAGAAGGCTTTGGAATATCATTACAGTTCCTGCAGGAGTGATCATGGCGGTTTGCGGACTGGTGATGATCTTTCTTAATACAGGATTGATGAAAATGCCTTGGTTTCATTTAAAACTAACATTCCTTGTCGGTCTGGCGATCTACCATTACTGGTGCTGGAAAAAAGTTCTTCAATTAAAAGCACTTCACGGAAATACATTACAGACAGCTAACATAAAACTGAGACAGGCGAATGAGATTGCCACATTCATTTTATTCCTGGTTGTTTTTACCGTTATTCTGAAATCTTCAGTAATTGAGTACTGGTGGCAATTAATTGTTGGATTTTTCGTTCTTGTATTTTTAATCATGATGACCGTGAAACAGGTCAATAAAAACAAAAAAAAGAAACAATAGAAAAAGGGTATCTTGTGTACATCAATACAATCCCTTTTACATTTTACTAAAAAACTATGATTGCAATTTTAAAAAAAAGAACTTTGGAGTTACTTCGGGAACTGGAGTGCGTGGATCATTATCGCAGCATTCAGTCTGATAGCGACTCTTTTTTTGTTTTTTTTCGACAACGACTCTAATATCTTTGAGATCGGAATGGCCTCATTACAAAGCTATTTTGTTTTGGTCCCATGGCTACTGATGTTCATTATTCCGGCACTTTCCATGAAAACTTTTGCAGAGGAGCAGCAAACGGGAACTTTGTACTGGTTGTTTTCCCAGCCTTTAAAAATATCGGACCTTGTATTAGGAAAGTTTCTTTCCGTTTGGGTGGTCGGTATCTTATGCCTCATTCCTTCGTTGATCTATCTGTATACCGTTTATGTTTTGGGAGTTCCTGAGGGGAATATTGACCTGGGAATGACCTTTGGGAGTTATATTGGATTGATCATGCTTATCGCTGCTTTTTCGGGTGTAGGGATTTTAGCGTCTTCGTTGTCTCAGAATCAGATCATGGCTTATCTGTTAGGTGTTTTCATGTGTTTTATCATGTATTTCGGAATCGAGCAGTTAGCAAGCTATAAATTGTTGGGTGGAGCAGATTTTATCTTACAGAATATAGGTTTTTATCAGCATTTCCTTGGATTTACAAGAGGGTTGATCGATTTCAAAGATGTAGCCTATTTTGTTCTGATCATCGGTGTTTCATTAGTATTGTCCAATCATTTTATCAATAAAAAGAAGTAGAATTATGAAGAAGATACCTTTTAAATCTCCATTAGGGATTTTATTGTTTGTGATCCTGCCTTTAGTGATTATTCTTGCCGTTTCTGGGATCAGATTGGATTTAACGAAAGAAAAAAGATATACCCTTTCCGATAATACCATCAAAGTATTGGAATCGGTTAAAAAGCCTCTGACTGTGGAGGTATATCTGGAAGGAGATTTCCCGGCCAGCTTCAAACAATTGCAAAGTGAAACGAAGTTTATGCTGGAGGAATTCAGAAAGATCAATCCGAAAATTGATTTTAAATTTATTGATCCCATCAAAACCAAAATGTCCCAGGATACTTTGATGGCGATGGGAATGCAGCCTTCCGTTCTTCCGGATGTAAAAGACGGTAAAGTTTCCCAGATCGTATTATTTCCGTATGCGGTTCTTAAATACAACAAGGGCGGCGTTTCTATCCCGCTGGTGGTACAGCAGGCCAATATCAATGCCGATGAACAGCTGACGAAATCCATTGAAAATTTAGAATATAATCTTGTATCGAACATCAAGAATATTGCCACTGATAAGAGAAAGAAAATAGGAGTTTTGGTTAACCAGGATGAATTAAGTCCGGGAGAATTCCAGGGTTTTATGCATTTGGCATTAGAAAACTACGATGCCGGTCCTGTGATTCCTAAAAACCAGGTTGAGCTAACGGCTGCGGATGTTCCGTTGCTGAAACAAATGAGCGCTCTGGTTATTGCAAAGCCTAGAAAAGCATTTACAGATGGTGAAAAAGTGATCCTGGACCAGTATATTATGAACGGAGGAAAAACATTATGGATGATTGATGCCGTAAATGCTGAAATGGATACCTTAACCCGATCTAAAAAGGTAATGCCATTCCCGGTGGATATCAACATGACTGATTTCTTCTTCAACTATGGAATCAGGATCAATCCTGCTTTGGTTAAAGATGTAAAGAAATTCGCTTTGTTAAGGCTGGTAACGGGAGAGGTGAGTGGCAATCCGCAGTATACAAGTCTTCCATGGCCCTATTTTCCTTTGGGTATTGCTGAAAAGAACGACCCGATCACCAAGAATATCAATCCGGTAAAATTTGAATTTCCCACATCAATTGATACTTTAGGCAGAAAGAATATTAAAACCAAAGTTCTTTTTGAATCGAGTGAAAGGACTTTATTGAAACAGGTTCCGAATTATGTGGATCTGAAAGAAATTTCCAGCGTAGATAGTCTTGGGCAAATGGAAAAGCCAAGTACTCCGAAAATCTTTGCTGTAGCATTGGAAGGGAAATTTACTTCCGCTTATGCTTCGAGAATTGAAAGAAAATCCTATCCTGGTTTTAAAGGTCAGAGCCCGGAAAATAAAATGATAGTGATTGCAGATGGTGACGTAGGAAGAAATAAAGTGATCAAGGGAGAACCTTTGCCGTTAGGAGTAGATTTGTTAACCAATGAACAATTTGGAAATGAACAGTTCCTGCGAAACGCTTTGGATTACCTTTTAGATGACAGCAACCTGATGGAACTAAGAAACAGGAATATCGAAGAAAGGCTACTGGACAGACAGAGAATTACAGAAGAAAAGACCAACTGGCAATGGTTTAATTTGCTGCTTCCGCTAGTCATTATTGGGTTACTCGGAGGATTGTTCTTCTGGTTGAGAAAAAGAAAATTCAATTAAACGATAATGAAATGAAAAAAGAGAAACCGTAAAGTTTCTCTTTTTTATTGATCAGAATATACTTTACTGTGTCAGGCTCTTACTAATACCGTCTCGTATCGCTTCTCCAAGCACTTCAATATCGATATCTTTCAATGCTTTGAACTTAATACAATAACCGGTCACACTGGCTTTTCCTATTTTTTCACCATAGGTTTGGGATAAATAGTTTTTATCATCAATACCAAGAATGTAAATTGAAATACCTGTTGTATTAGCGCTGAGGCCAATCTGGTAAAAATTCCGGGTACTTCCATCAGCATATTTCATGATCCGGAAACCATATCCGATATTGGGATTGGAAACCGTTTTTCCTTCTTCATTTTTACCATCCAGAAACCATAATTTACATTCTGGCATCACTTGCAGAATGTACTGATGCAGGGTCTCCATATTTCGGCGTTTCGTGTCTGATTGAGTGGAAATGTAATGGTTGATTTGTTTTTGTATGGTCATCGTGGTAAAGTACATATTTTCTTCGTACAGAAATGGTTATAAGCTTGAAGAGTAAACTTTACATTATAATTCTAAGTTTTGCTGAGTCTCATCTTATAACTTAAATAAAATAAAGATAGACTTATTACCAAAAATAAGCAACCACTGAAATAGACATAGATTTCAAATTGATTAAACCAATGTTCCAGATACAAAGCTTTAAAGGGAAATGATGCCTGTTTTAAAAATATAAGTAAAAAGCTGATCACAATAACAATTAAAGAATTGATCCAGCTTAATTTTCGTTTTGAGGTGATCCATATACAGATCAGGCAGCCAATAATAAACCCTACAGTCTGGTAATTTCTGATCGTACTGATAAGGTCATTGAATCGAATGGAATCAATATTGTATTTCTCAAACAGTTCAACTAAACTACCAGAGTTTTTAGCCGAATTTAAAAACAACTGCGAAAGGTGTATATCCGTTAAATAGGAAAATAACCTTGGCGGAATAAGAATAAAGTTAAAAGCAATAATCTGGATGACGATGTATTTGATTTCTGTTTTATTAAAAATATTCATGCTAGTATGTATGTAACAAAAATAGGAAAACAAAAAAGAGAAACCTTAAGGTCTCTCTAAAATCATTGATACATTTTTTACTTTTTACATTGTACAAAAAATCAAATTGTACAAATCTACCAAGGACTAATTCCAATCTCATCTTCAATATCATTACTGAAATACTGACCTGTTGGTCCGTTTTCATCAGTCAGAGTGTGCTTAATGATAAAAGAAGCAGCGCTTTCTACGGATCCCGGACCGCTGTGGGCATTGAAGTCTGTTGCTGTATAACCGGGATCTATTACATTGACCTTAAAGGGAAGTTCCCTTAATTCATACGCCAAAACAATCGTGTATGCATTCAACGCTGATTTTGATGGCCCGTAAGCGGCTCCCTTTACATGATAATACTTCCAGCTGGGATCGCTATGTAAAGTCAGAGAACCGAGCCCGGATGTGATATTGCTGATTCTCGGGCTGTCTGACTTTTTAAGAAGATCTAAGAAAGCCTGTGTAACGCTGATAACTCCGAAGAAGTTGGTGTCGAAGACTTGCTGGATGTCCTTAATAGAAGTTTCTGAAGCCGTTTGCGGATTGATACCCAGAATTCCTGCGTTATTGATGAGAACATCCAGTTTTCCCTGTTCCCTTTCAATAGTATTCCTCGCTTCCGAAATAGAATCGGGGTTGGTAACGTCTATCTCAATTGCTTTGATATTCTGATATCCTTTTTCCTGAAGTTCTTTTACTACAGCTTCTCCTTTTTCAAGACTGCGGCTTCCAAGGTAGACCAATAGTCCTTTTGAAGAGAGTTGTTTTGCAGTTTCCAGGCCAATACTTCTGTTGGCACCTGTGATTAATACTGATTTCATTTTCTTGTTTTATTTAGTGATGTAAAGGTGAGGTATTAAAAAATGAGATCTTTTGTCATTTGGCAAAAAGTGATTTTAGCGTATATTTTTTCTTATCCTGCTCAGGGAAGACTGTGTGATACCAAGATATGAGGCGATATAAGAAAGAGGAATCCGGTTGACCACAGTAGGGTAGATTTCAAGAAATTTGAGATAACGGGTGGTCGCATCTTCTGAAACCAGAGGGCTTCTTCTTTCTACCTTCTGGATCAGTGCTCTTGAAATAATTTTATGAACAATAGCTTCCCATCCGACAATGGTCTGCAACAGTTCGAGCCAGTCTTTCCGTGAAAAAACGATCATCGTACAATCCGTAACTGCCTGAACGTATGTGCTGGAATGAATTTCGTTATCAAAACTTTCCAGATCCACTACCAGATTATTTTCCTCGATAAAGTATTTGGTAATTTCTTCTCCTTTATTATCATAATAGCAGACCCGTAGAATACCATCAACGATAAATCCTACCTGTCTGGCAATTTTTCCGGCTTCGGAAAAATATTCATCTCTGGAAAGATGAAGTTCGGTGGATTTACCTTTTATAAATTCGATCTGCTGTTCATTGAGATTCCCAAACCTTAAAACGAAATTGAATAATTCTTTCATGTCCGAAATTTAGCTAAAGAAAATGATACCGTATTTGCCTTTTGGCAAAAAATACTTTTAAAGCTATTATGGTTTGCTGTACAATTATTTATAAAGGAATTTCCTGAACAATAAACAATTTGTGGATAATATTCAGAAAAAAGTAAGCGATATTATGTTTAAAATAGCTAAAATTGCCTCGCGAATTTTGTTTATACTAAAGAAGAAAAATACATGAAAAGGCTGGGGAAGATGTTTTTTGTACTATTGATAGGGACTTCAGGGTTAGTTTTGGCGCAAATCAAAGCAAAAGTAATCGGTATTAAGGACGGTGATACGATCCTGGTTCTTGATAAAAATAATAACCAGACCACATTACGTCTTGCTGAGGTAGATTGCCCTGAGAAAGGTCAGCCATTTGGAAAAAACGCCAAACAACTGACAAGTGATCTGGTATTTGGAAAAGAGATCCTATACTATAAAACCACTTCTGACCGTTACGGACGCATCATTGCCAAAGTATATTTCGATAAAGATCAGTACCTGTCCGAAGAGATTATAAAAAAAAGGATTGGGATGGTGGTATTACCAATACTCCAATAATGAAAATCTTGGGGTACTCGAATCAAAAGCCAGAAGTCTTAAATTAGGATTATGGTCCGGAAGTGAAACAATTTCTCCATGGGAATGGAGGAAGAAAAAAAAGAGAAACTTCCCAACTTAGAGCAAAAGCTAAATTATCAGGAAATTCTCTAAGAGAAATAGCAAGGTAAATAATTTATCAGCTGTCAGGGTTGCTCATCAGAATAGTTTAAGAATATTCTTAATCTTTCGATATAGGTATTTTATAACGCCATAAATTATTTGTTGAAAGAATATCTCCACAAGAATATGGAGTATTCCAAGAAATAACCGGATAAATAACTCAAGAATGATGGTCATTATTTACACATCTTTGATAAAATCTTCATATTCATAGTAGAACCTTTCAAAGCCATCCATTTTTTCGACAAAAAATTCAAATATTTCGCTCCACGTATTTTTATTGAAAATTGAAACATGATGCTTTTCAATCCAGATCTTACTGATAACTTTTCCGTTTTCCAGTGTAAAAAACTCATCTTTATTAAAATCTCCCACATAATCTTTTAGAATGTCCTCCAAAGACCATATCTTTTCATAATACGCATTTCTGAAAATCTCATCCTTCATTTCAATATCCAGGGATACTTCGGCTTTTTTATTATCCGCATGGAATTTGAAAGAAAAATCTTTGATCTTGGTATCGTACAACATCCATTTCCTTGGAAAAGATTTCCCAAAGGCGGTCCAAAATTCTTTCTTTAGTTGCTGTGCTTCTTGTTTACTGAACATACCGCAAATGTAATGAATTATGAGGAAAAGGGAGGGGGGAGAGCGAAAAAGGCGAAAAAGCGGACTTACTTATTGGTAAAATTGTGAAAATCGCTTAATCGATAAAAACGCCTTAAGGCTGGAGAAATATATAGTAAAGATTGAAATCTTAGAGTTTGATAAAAGAAAAAAAGAGCTATTTAAAAGCAATCTTGCACCTCAGTGATTTTGCTATTTTCTATTCCAACAGCTTCACAATTAGATTATTTCACCATTCGGTAAATTAGCAATTTCGCAACTTCCCACATATGAAACTATTTTCTTAAATTTGCTGTAATGCTGTCAAAAAAATCTCAATATGCTTTTAAGGCACTTTCATATCTTGTAGAAAAAAGAAATGAAGGGCCAACCCTTATTTCTGAAATTGCGGAACATAAGAAGATTCCGCTTAAATTTCTGGAAAATATTCTGCTTGAACTCAAGAAATCTGATATCCTTGATAGCAAGAAAGGCAAGGGTGGTGGATACTTCTTTAAAGAAAATCCTGCCGATGTAAAACTGGCGAAGATCATTCGCCTGGTTAATGGTCCTATTGCAATGCTTCCGTGTGTAAGTCTTAATTTTTATGAAAAATGTGACGATTGCAACGAAGATCATTGTGGTTTGCACGATGTCCTCATTGAGGTTCGGGATGCTTCACTTAAAATTTTAGAAGAAAAAACATTAATGGATCTGATCGACTGATCGGGTCCTTTTTTTGAATTGTTAGTCTACTTTTTTGGTAGGATAATTATTTTGTTTGATATTTGCAGGATGCCAAATGAACAAACTATGATTTCAAAAAATGTTGCAGATACACTAATGTGGCTTTTGCAGAAGGAATGCAGAGGCCAGCTTACCAAAAATATGTTCTTACCTGAAAGTGTTGTTAAACTAATACTTGTATAGAATGGTCATCTCAAGAAAAATGCAGGTAAGGTTGAATGTATTACTGGTAACGGTTGCTATATTGGTTATTGTTGTTTTTTCCATGTACAGCATGGGGTATCTTGATGAACTGACCCATATCCTCGCAAAAGACAATTATATATTTTATTGGATGTTGCTGGTGGGGGTTTTTGCAGAAATTGTTGCCGGATCAATGGGAATGGGTTATGGTGTGATTTGTACAACAACACTGCTTTTTCTTAATATTCCGCCCCATATTGTAAGTGCAAGTATTCATTCTGCTGAAAGCTTTACAACTGCTGCGGGAAGCATCAGTCATATCAAATTGAAGAATGTAAGCAAGACCTTGGTTAGAAAACTAGCTATTCCGGCGATTATAGGAGCCATCATCGGTGCATTATCCCTTACGTATCTTGGAGAATACTACTCTAAAATTACCAAAACCATTATTGCATTTTATACTTTATATCTTGGTTTTCAAATCTTATCCAATGCTTTTAAGCCTAAACAAAATAAAGCTCTGAAAAGAAAAACGAATCTCACCAGCCTGGGGCTGATCGGAGGGTTCATAGATTCTTTTGCAGGGGGAGGATGGGGCCCTTTGGTTACAGGGACTTTAATAAAGAATGCTTTTACTCCCAGATTTGCAGTAGGAAGTTCTACTGTAGCCAAGTTTATTTTAACCATAACTGCTGCAATAACCTTCTTTTTTACCCTGGGAATTCAGCATTGGAATATTATTCTGGGTCTTTTGATCGGAGGAATCATAACCGCACCGTTTTCAGCAATGCTCACTGCCAGATTACCGGTGAAAAAGATGTTTTTATTCATAGGAAGTCTGGTTATTGTAATGAGTCTGATAACCATATACAAATCCATTTTCAAATAGTACGATTATTGTGGAAAAATAAAAGGGGCAAAACGATTTTCAGTTTTGAAAATATTTTACTTTTACAGCATAATAAATAGCATATGAATTTACATATTGTTGCGCTTTTTAAGTTTAATGAAAATTACTTGATGGAAGCGGTAGAATTGTTTCAGACCCTGGTAAGAGAAACAAGAAAAGAAGAAGGCTGCCTGCAGTACGACCTTATTGAAGATAAGGATAATAAAGGAACTTTTTTTCTGATAGAATTATGGGAAACATCAGAACACCATAATAATCATCTGGGGCAGGATCATCTTCTCAATTTCCGTACGGATTCTTCCAGAATGATGGAAAGCTCAACGGAAGTATACAAAGGATTTAAAATCTACTAACAAACCCAATGTTAAAAGGCTGTTTACCATTGTAGACAGCCTTTTATTAGAAAAAATAGAAAGTATTAAAATTTAAGATTTTTATTTTACGATTAACTTTTTGGTTTCACTATTTCCACCATAAGTTATTTTAACAAGATAGGTTCCTGAAGTAAGCATTGATAAATTAAGGTCTTGCTTATAGAAACCGGTTTGATTGGTAAGCTCTGATTTATAGACCTGTTTTCCTGAAAGATCATATACTTCTACACATCCTTTATTGTTTGCCTTTTCTTTTACATCAAAAAGTACGGTCACTTTTTTATCAGCTGTTGTAGGATTAGGATACAATCCAAAGGAAGCTTTGGTGCCAACCTCTTTGATTCCTAAAGTTGAGCTGATATTTTTATATTTAAAGTACATATTTCCTGTAGACGCTCCGCCGTTAGAAGTAAAATACATTCTGTAATATTCCGAACCTTGTTTTACATAGTAAACAACATCATTATAAATCCCGGATGTTGGCTTCCATGAATGGCCGATTGATGTAATATTCGAGGAAAAAGCGGTGGATACTGGAATGTTTGAAGTTGCAACTTCCTGTGTTTCCGGTTGAACTTTTGCAACTTTAGTTGTAGGACTCTGAATAACTCCAGACATTCTGTACATCATAATATTCATATAGAATGTCCAATATCTTGTAAACATCAAATCCCAGTTTGCCTTTGGTGGTTCAAGATTAGCTACTTTGTCTCCTGTAGTAAATGAGAAATAGTTAAAGTAGGCATCATCTGTTCCGTTCGCAATTGTTTTGGTTTGCGTTGCTTCCCACGATGATCCGTTCCATTTAGAATACTTAAAAGTATAACCACCGAAGTAATCGGTAATCATAAATTTTACATAAGTATTGGTAGAAAGGTATTTTAAAACAAAAATTACTTTTCCATCGATATGATGGGTTCCTCCGTTATAATCTCCCCATCCGTACGTAGCTGAACCTTGCTCAAATGCTCCTTCCTGAAGAGAAGTCGTCTGGTCCGGATTATATAATGGAGATCCCCATGATGCTATATTGGCGATGTTAATATTATCCCAATCCGCTGGTACTGCAGAGGCCTGGTAAACCTCTATATTTTGGGCGTCATTGATTCTTGTTCCAAAACTCATACTTGAATTTCTAAAAAATGCAATATCCCATGAATCTGCAGGTTGCGAAATAATATTATTTGTACTGAAGTCAAAGAATACCCGGTTTTGATAGTTGGGACCAGTGGTTAAATTGACCGTTGTATACCCGTTAACATCTGTTTGGGCTAATACTGTTTGATGTACAGCCAGTGCAAGCATTGAAGTCAAAAGTAGTTTTGTTCTCATCTCTTATTGTTAGTTATTTAGAATTATTCTACAAAATTATATATTTATTTTTAATGATTCTAAATAAAAACATGACTTTTGTCGTGTTTTAAGATTAATTTTTTTTTAAACTTTAGCGTGACAGTAGACCCTTTCATGGATTTTGAACATAAAAGGCTGACTTCAAAAAGCCAGCCTTAACAAAACATAAGTTAATATCTAATAGATCTTATTTTTTGATGAATTTTGATTTTGTGACTGAGCCGTCTTTTGTTTCAATAACAATGTAATAGATACCTGTTTGTAATGTGCTGATATCGAATCTTTGATTATTTAACTTTCCTTCAGCTACTTTTTGACCCGCTGAAGAATAAACCTCAATATTTTTAAGATCTTTTTTTGTTACAAATTGCAATGCTGTGTTTTCTGGGTTAACAGCAAATTGGATAGCATCTTTTGATTTGATAGGGTCAGATACAGCCAGACTTGATGTAGTATTATAGACCACATTATCAATTTGGATCGCCACGTGGCTTGCTGTTGGTGTAAATTTGAAAACAATGTAGGTAGAAGTGGATGCAGGAATATTTACATTCACATTCACATTAGTACCTACGGTTGATAACGTTACAGGATTTCCAACAGGTGTAAATGTAGACATATCTGTTGGATTGGAAGCCAGCCCAATTTGAATACTGCCCGGACCAGGCGAAGGAGATACTAAGCTGGTAGTAAATGATAACGATTTATCTCCTGCAGGAGCAACAATCTGAGGGGTAATTAAATACGAAGGCTCGCTTGTATTGTTTCCCGAGTAAGCCTGAACAGCCTTGTTTGCATCAGTTGTAACGATCATTAACGGCGCTGGGGGAAAGGGCATCGGATTGGGCGCTAGTTTAGTAGTCCATCCGTTTTGGGGGAAAGTTGTGCTGCCTGAAGTGAAATTATCAAAATTCTCATTTATTGTTGGTAACTGAGCATTAATTGCAATCGCAGAAAACATTAAAACTCCAGAAAGTAATTTTAGATTCATAATATTATTTTTATTTAGAATTATTCGACAAAAGTAATAAATTATTTTTATCTGTTCTAAATAAAGCATTATATTTGTCGAAAATTTGTGTCTATGAAGAAGAAGGTGCTTTCTATACTCTCATTATCCATAGTCTTTTGGATGAATGCACAGGAAAAAGATTCTCTTAATCAGAAAAAAATTGAAGAAGTTGTTATCACAGGACAGTATATGCAACAATCTATCAATAAATCGATTTATAAAGTTGAAGTTATTGATGCTGAACAAATAAAAAATATGGCGGCGACCAACGCTGCTGACGTTCTTAACCAAACACTTAACATACAAATCACTCCAGATACCAATTCCGGAAATTCAACTGCTAATATCATGGGATTAGGCGGGAGCTATGTCAAAATTTTGATAGATAATATTCCGGTTGTAGGAGATACGGGTTTAGGAAGTAATATAGACCTTACGAAGATCAGTTTAAGTAATATTGAGAGGATTGAAGTTGTAAAAGGAAGCATGGGTGTGGAATATGGTAATGGTGCACTGGCAGGCGTTATTAATATCATCACTAAAAAAAGCAGTCATAAAAAATTAAGCATAAGAGCGGCACTACAGGAGGAAACGGTAAGAGATGGCTATGATTTAAGGAAAAGAGGCAAAGGCAGACATATTCAGAATGTGAATGTAGGTTACAACTTTAACGATCACTGGTTTACCAATATAAGTTTTAACCATAATCAGTTTATGGGATATCAGGGAAATAGTGAAGGATACAAATATTTCGGACAAGATAATAAACGGGGTTACGAATGGAATCCAAAAGATCAGTATGAAGCAACAGGATTGATCAAGTACACCAAGAATAAAACTTCAGTTTTCTATAAAATATCTTACTTAAGCGAAAAATTTAATTTTTATAATCCTAAAGTTGACAGAATTTCACTTAATGACGGACAGGGTGGTGTAACCTATACAAGTACGGACAGAGAATATAATACGGAACGTTGGCTTCATCAGTTGAATATTCAGACCAGCCTGGGCCAGATCCGCTACACGGGAGATTTCTCTTATCAGAATCAGGATCGGAAGTACTTTGATTATGTATATGATATACCCAACAGAGCTAAAGATACCCATTATGATGAAAGATCGTATTACAAGACCGATGTATTTTATTCAAGAGGAATGTTCAGTAATTTTCTGGATAACAAGAAATTTGATTTCCAGTTAGGCTACGAATTGGACCATACCAATGGGTATGCTGCATTAATTGCGGGGGATTTTGACGGGCAGAATATCAGAAGAAAGATTTTTACCTATGGCAACTTTATTTCTGCAGAGTGGAATGTTTCGGATAAATTCTCAGTAAGACCCGGAGCAAGATTATCCCTTAGCAATAAATTTGATAATCAATTCAACTATTCGGTGTCTGCAAGGCTGAAAACATCTGAAAATTCCAATCTAAGAGGTATTTTCGGAACAGCCAATCGCTATCCTACCTATGATGAAATGTTCACTTATTTCGTTAACGTAAATCACGACATTCAGGGAAATCCTGATCTTACTCCTGAAAAAGGATATTCTGTCGGTGCATTCTGGGATCAGGGCTTCACCATAGGAGATGGATGGAAATTCAATTACAATCTGGAAGCTCTGTACGTTGATCTGAAAGATAAAATTGAAATGGTTATGATTAAAAGACCTTCCACTTATAAGTACATGAACATAGATACGTACAGAAGTCTTTTGTTTGGTGCCAATGCCAATATTGTCAAAGACCAGTTTACTTTAGGAGTAAGGACTTCCCTAAATGGTATTTCTGTGTCAAAACAAGATATGGATATTGCCTCCCCAACGGACTTTCAGTATAATTTCCAGACAGGGGCTAATGTTTCCTATAAACTAAAAAATGCAGGAACTGCTTTTAATCTTTATTATAAGTATACGGGGCCGTCAAGGCTGTATGTATTAGAAGGCAATGCATTCCGCTTAGGGAAAAATGATGGATTCCACATGATGGATTTTATTGTAAGCCAGCCATTCTGGAAAAATCAGCTTGAGCTTTCTGCAGGAGTTAAAAACATTTTTGATGTTACTACCATTAATTCCACTGCAAACGGAGGAAATGCACATACAGCAGGCTCTGATCGTCTGAATTTGTACTATGGAAGAAGCTATTTCGCAAGATTAATGTATCAATTCTAAAAAAAAATATATCATGAAGTATTTAAAGATATTTTCATTTCTATTCATTATTGCTGCTGTACAGTCTTGTCTTTCAGCTGATGAAGATCCTGTTCAGGTTCCCAAGATGACAGGTTCTGAAGTAAGCGCCGATGTAGGCGGTCCCACAGAAGCCAATCAGGTTTGGATCGACTTAAGTGATGCAAAAAATCATACGATCAATAAAAGGACAGACTGGGATCTTGGATTTTATACAGGAGATGAATATAGGGTAATTTTAAACGGGTCTATTGCAATGGCTGTTGCGAAAATTCCTAATGCTACAAACATCAATACTGTAAAAGAATCTGATGTAGCCGATCTTAAAGAAAAAGTTCAGGTAGGTACATTTGATGCTGCTAATATGAAGTATGTGGATAATCCTGACGGTAATTTTTTAAATCAGTCTTCGGGGATAGAGCCAATCAAAGAGAATGATGCTGACAATCCTGTTTATTTGGTTAACCTGGGGCGAAATTTAGCAGATCCAAACTCTAATATTGCTGCAGGATCTGTTTCATTATCATCCGATCCCAGAGGATGGAAAAAAATTCAGATTTTAAGAGCTCCTAACGGATATAAACTAAGATATGCCGACATCAATGCAACTACCTACCAGGAGTATATGATAACAAAAGATACAGAATACAATTTTAATTTCTTCAATCTTAAAACGGGTGCTCCAGCTACAATCCAGCCAAAGAAAAAGAATTGGGATTTAGCCTTTACCACATTTACTAATGAAGTTTTTATGAGCCCGGGAAATAGCGCAGGAAGCTATTTTTATGCTGATTTTATTATCACGAATACGGCCAGTGGAGTGAGTGCATATCAGGTAACGGCTTCCGGAAACCTGGATCAGGCCTATAACTCATTTAAGTTAAGCAATGTAGATCAGGCGAAGCTTGTATCTACTGATCAAAGAGCAATTGGGGATAAATGGAGAACGACTACCGGAACAAGCGAAGTGCCGGGAGCATTCGTATACGCTGACCGTTTCTTTGTATTAAAAGATGCTGAGGGCTTTTACTTCAAGCTTAGATTTAATAAAATGAAAGATCCTCAGGGAAATCGGGGGCATGCCAGTTTTGAATTTGAACCTTTATAATAAATCAATAAATAATATATCATGAAAAAGATAATTTTAGTAGCATCAATCCTTCTAGCAGTAGCTTCCTGCAAAAAAGCCGAAAGCGCAAAACAGGAAAATACAGTAGAAACAAATGCCTTAGAAACGCCGAAAACAAATAATAAAATTGTGACCTTAAATGGAGGCATCACAGAAATAGTGAGTGCTTTAGGTCATGAAAAAGAAATTGTAGGAACTGATGTTACCAGTACCTATCCTGAAACTTTAAAAGCAACAGCTAAAGATCTGGGACATGTAAGATCAATGACCATTGAGCCGATTATGGCCGTAAATCCTACATTAATTTTAGCGTCTGATAAAGATATAAACCCTGAGCTATTAGGAAAAATAAAGTCTTCAGGGATAAAAACTGAAATCTTCAAACAGGAATATTCAGTGGAAGGAACTAAAAAATTAATTGAGCAGGTAGCAAAAGCTATTGGCAACACAGATTATCAGAAACTGAATGATAAAATCGATGCGGATCTAAAACAGGTTCAGCCGATTGCTAAAAAACCTAAAGTACTGTTTATTTATGCAAGAGGAAATATGCTGATGGTTTCCGGTACGAAGACACCAATGGATGCTTTGATCGGTCTTGCAGGCGGACAAAATGCAGTTACGGAATTTGAAGATTTCAAACCGCTGACCCCTGAGGCTGTAGTAAAAGCGAATCCGGATGTATTATTCTTTTTCTCATCAGGCTTACAGGGTGCAGGAGGAAACGAAGGAGCGCTTAAAATGCCAGGTGTTTCTCAAACAAATGCCGGCAAGAATAAAAAGATCATTGCTATGGACGGAGGACTTGTTTCAGGATTCGGACCAAGATTAGGAGAGGCTGCAGTAGGATTAAATAAGTTATTAATTGAAAACACAAAGTAAACTATACTTTTATCTATCTATAAGTACCATACTGCTTGCTATCATAGCGGTATGGTCGCTTAGTACAGGAGTTTATAATTTTAACGGAGCTTCTCCGTATAAAGTTTTGTGGGAGGTTGTAAAAGGAAATGGAAATATATCGCCTAGCGATACATACGTGATATGTGATGTCCGTGCTGCGAGAATCGTTATGGCAATCTTAATTGGAAGCATGCTGGCGGTGTCCGGAACAGGATTGCAGGGACTTTTTAAGAATCCTTGGCGACGGGGGATCTAATAGGACTTACTTCGGGAGCAACATTACTTGCAGCCATTGCTATTGTTTTAGGAGGGCATTTCAAACAGTATCTTCCTGAGGTAGTACAATTTTCACTGGTGGGTATTTCTGCTTTTATCGGGGCTTTTCTATCTATGATGCTGGTATACAGGATTTCTACCAGCGGAGGTAAAACAAACGTGGTAATGATGTTGCTAACCGGTGTAGCTATTACGGCAATTGGCTTTTCAATTACCGGGTTTCTGATCTACATTTCAAAAGATGAACAATTGAGAGATCTTACTTTCTGGAATCTTGGGAGCTTGGCTGCAGCCACCTGGACAAAAAATATTGTTTTAGTCATTGTTTTGATTATCTCATATATCGTTTTAATCCCAAAAGGAAAAGCATTGAATGCCATGATGTTGGGTGAAAAAGACGCACAGCACTTAGGGATCAATGTAGAAAAACTTAAAAAAGAAATCATTATTGTCGTAGCATTAATGGTGGGAACTTCGGTGGCATTTTCGGGAACGATTGGTTTTGTAGGTCTTATTGTACCTTATATTTTAAGGCTTTTGTTCAAATCGGATTATACCTTTATATTACCGTTGTCTGCTGTTTGCGGAAGTATTTTGCTGTTGACCGGCGATACATTCAGCAGAAGTATTGTGGAGCCTTCGGAATTGCCAATCGGTATCCTCACGGCATTAATGGGAGGGCCGATTTTTATAGCCATTTTAATTAAATTTAAAAAATCACTCTAATGATAAAGGCGCATCAGATCAGCTATAAACACAAAGAATTTCATATTCTGGATGGAGTGGACGTATCATTGGAATATGGTGAGTTTTTAGCCATTGTAGGACCCAATGGAGCTGGAAAATCAAGTTTATTAAGTGTTCTGGCCAACGAGGTGAAATCCGGAAAGCAAAAAGTTTTGTTTAAAAACAAACCTGTTAACGAGTGGAATGTGGTTGAGCTTTCCAGGCATAAGGCTAAATTCTCCCAGCACAACAGCAATGATATTCCTTTGGAAGTAAAAGATGTTGTCATGATGGGGCGTTATCCCTATTTTGATGCGCAGCCGAGAAAAGAGGATCTGGAAGCCATGAACAATATGATGTATGAAACAGATGTTTTTCATCTGAAAGACCGTGAATACAATACCCTGTCCGGAGGGGAAAAGCAGAGAGTACATCTTTCACGGGTACTGGCACAGCTACAGAATGATATTGCCCACAAACTACTGTTCCTTGATGAACCACTCAATAACCTTGATGTTAAACATCAATACAAGGCATTGGAGATCATGAAGAGTTTTACAAAACAAGCAAACAGTGCTGTTGTGGTTTTACATGATTTAAATCTGGCGGCTCAGTACGCCGATAAGATATTACTCATGAAATCGGGAAGGGTTTCAGCCTATGGAACACCACAGGAAGTTTTTACTGCCGAAAATATAACTAAGGCATACAACTTTCCCTGTACCATCTGCGAGCATCCTATTACTAATAACCCAATGATCATTTTTGGATAACTATGGAAAAAGATGAACTTAAAATACTCGCTCAAAACTTAGCCAATCCACAGGGAGAAAAAGGCATTGAGATAGGCGAGATGATGAATGCAACCAATATCAGCATGACTTTGGAAAGCATCAAAACACTTTTGATAGAAGATAATGAATCTATCCTTGAAATAGGACACGGAAATGCGGGGCATCTGAAAAATATCCTGAGCAGAGCTCAAAATCTGAAATATACAGGGGTTGACATTTCCGAAACAATGTATAATGAGGCCCGGAAAATGAATAAAGACTTTGAAGGTCAGGCGGATTTTATATTGTACGAGGGACAAAAGCTCCCTTTTGAAGATAGGGTTTTTGATAAGGTTTTCACTGTTAATACGGTTTATTTCTGGGAAGAGCCGGTGGCATTCCTGAATGAAATTTACAGGGTTTTGAAGGATGACGGGACTTTCGTACTCACCTTCGGGCAGCGAAGATTCATGGAAACCTTACCGTTTACAGAATACAACTTTACCATGTACAGCAATAATGAAATGGAAGAACTTATCTCAAGGAGCCATTTCAAAAGAATGAAAATTTCGGAGAAAGAGGAGGATATCCCAAGTAAATCCGGAGCTGAAACCATACATAGAATTTATACAGTTTTAACCATAAAAAAATAAATAAAATGAGCACATTAGTTAACGAATTAAGAGAAAAGTGGGACGCTCTAAAAGAAGAAAATCCACATTTAAGAATAAGAAATGCGGCTTTACAGTTAGGTGTAAGCGAAGCTGATCTATTAGTGACTAATATCGGTGAAGGGGTAACCGTTCTGAAACCGGAATTTCAAAATATTTTAACTGATGTTGAGCAATTGGGTAAGGTGATGGCTCTTACCCGTAATGACGAATGTGTACACGAGAGAAAAGGAATTTACCAGAACGGTGACTTCAGCAGCCCTCATGCACAGCTTTTCGTGGGAGAAGATATTGATCTCAGGATCTTCCTGAACTCCTGGAAGTTTGCTTTTGCAGTTGTGGAAGGAGATAAAAAAAGCCTTCAGTTTTTCGGAAAAGACGGTTTAGCTCTTCACAAGATCTACCTGACAAAAGATAGCGACGAAAAGGCTTTTGATGCAATCGTTGAAAAATATAAGGCCGAAGATCAGAACGGAGTGTTCTCTTTTGAGGCTATTGCTCCGAAACCGGCAGAAAAACCGGATTCTGAAATTGATGCCGAAGCTTTCAAAAAAGCATGGGTTGAATTGAAAGATACCCATGATTTTTTCATGATGACAAGAAAATTCGGAGTGAGCAGAACTCAGGCTCTAAGACTGGCTCCGGAAGGTTATGCGAAGAAAATAGATAATGCTAAAGTGGTAAACGTTCTGGAGGATGCTTCCGAGAAGAATGTTCCGATTATGGTTTTCGTTGGAAACAGAGGAATTATTCAGATCCATACCGGTCATGTGAAAAAGACGCTTTGGCACCAGCAGTGGTTCAACGTAATGGATCCTGATTTTAACCTGCATCTGGATGTTACCAAGATTGAAGAAGCATGGATCGTAAAAAAGCCAACTGAAGACGGTGAAGTAACGGCTATTGAAATTTTCAATAAGGAAGGTGATTTTATCGTTCAGTTTTTTGGAAAAAGAAAACCTGGCATTCCTGAACTGCAAGAGTGGAAAGACCTTGTAGCAGAATTAGAAAAGTAATAGTTAGATGATTTGATTTGGACCGTTTTGTTTTTAAGATCAGAGCGGTCTTTTTTTAGGTGTTAAATCGCAAAAAGACTAAATTGCAAAAGGATTGAAAGGCAAAAAGATGACAGTAAAAAGGCTCATTTGCTATTAAATAGTTCAGCGATCCAGCCTTTAAGTCCTTTCACCCTTAACCAAAAATAATTACAATGAAAAATATTTTCGTATCAATATTACTGATTATGTTTTGTGCATTAAATGCCCAAAATTTCAGAGCTTATCGGTTTTATGATAAAGAAGGAAAAGAAATAGAAACAGAGCGTTTGGTGAAAGAACTTGCCAGTTATGATGTTATTTTTTTTGGTGAGAATCACAACAGCTCCATCAATCATTGGCTTCAGCTGAAAGTGACCGAAGCATTATACCAGAAGAAAAACGGACAGATTATTTTAGGAGCGGAAATGTTCGAGAGAGATAATCAAGCTCAGTTAAATGATTATTTAAATGGTAAATTCGATGCCAAAACACTAAAGGACTCTGCACGCTTGTGGAATAATTATGCAACGGACTATAAGCCACTGGTTGACTTTGCTAAAGAAAAAAAGTTAGGTTTCATTGCAACAAATATTCCCAGAAGGTACGCTTCCCAGACGGCAAAAGAAGGTCTGGAATCTTTGAATAGATTGTCTGCCAAAGAAAAAACATACATTGCCCAGTTGCCTATCAAAGTGAGTTTAGACACACCAGGATATCCTGAAATGAAAAAAATGATGGGAGACCATGCAGAAGGAACAAAAGTAATGAACTTCATTTCAGCTCAGGCAACCAAAGATGCTACGATGGCAGAATCCATCCTCAAAAATATCCAGCCCGGTAAAACTTTTATTCATTATAATGGTAATTATCATAGCAAGGAATTCGGTGGAACCTATTGGTATGTTAAACAAAAGAACCCCAATCTTAAAATGGCGGTGATCTCAGTTTTTGAATCGGACGATCCTGAATTGAAAGTTCCCGGGAAAGACTATATCCCAACAGATTTTAATTTGATTATTCCAGCCGATATGACGAAAACTTTTTAAATTTGAATGTTAAAAAGGTTGTACAATGTAAAAAGTATTCATGTATAATGATTTTGGAGGTCAGCTGAGAAATTGTATTCTTTTAATAAATGCAGGAGGAATATGTAATTTAATATACATTAATATAATTATTTAAAAAGATTTCTCATTACACTTTGTTTCATTCGAAATGACAACAATAAAAAAGGCAGCTTAGATAATCATGAATACATTTTACATCAATACATGAATACATTAATAATTAAAAAATGAAAAAATTATCTTTCCTGCTGCTTTGCTTCGTTAGCCTGGCTAATGCGCAAAAGCTGACCTCAAATGAAATTACAATAATTAATCAGGGAGATATTGGTTCTCCGCTTCCGATTTATCAGATAACAAATGCTGATCAGCACAAAACATTACTGAGTATTTCCAGTGAGGCTGATCCTGTTGATCCTAATACGGCGACACTGGTTAAAAGGATGAAAGAATCTCTTCTTTCTACCGATGGAGGAGTAGGAATAGCAGCTCCGCAGGTGGGTATTAACAGGAAAATAATCTGGGTTCAGCGTTTTGATAAAAAGGATAATCCTTTGGAGTATTTTATAAATCCTGTGATCATCTGGAGATCCGAGCTTCAAAACCTGGGACCCGAAGGAGATCTGTCCATTCCTGAATTCAGGGATCAGTTTTACAGGAGCAAAGTTATACAACTCGAATATGTTGATTTGAAAGGTCAGAAATACTCTGAGATTGTAGAAGGTTTTACAGCCGTTATTTTTCAGCATGAGATAGACCACCTTTTTGGAATTTTGATTTCTGATAAAAAAGAAAAAGAAAAAAATGATGCTTATCTGAAAGTAGATGCTTTTCAGAAAGTTAAATAAAAAACCGGCAGCCAAAAATTGGCTGCCGGTTTTTTTTTATTTTTCAATTTTACTTAAAATAATATTGATGGAATTTTTAAGTTGCAACAGATCTTCAGGTTGAACATTGATCTTTTTCATAATCTTTTCAGGGACACCACACGCATTTTCCTTTAAATTTTTCCCCTGTTCAGTCAGAAATACCTGTACCACTCTTTCATCTTCTTTTTTACGGTTTCTCGAAATAAAGCCTTTGCCTTCTAATCTTTTGAGTAAAGGTGTTAATGTACCACTATCCAGCAGGAGTTTGTCACCGATCTGAGTAACTGGCAGGCCATCCTGTTCCCACAATACCATCATCACGAGATATTGAGGATAGGTAATATCCAGTTCATCAAGAAAAGGACGGTACAAACCTGTGATCTCCTTTGCGATTGCATATAAAGGAAAGCAGATCTGATTTTCCAGTTTTAGGTTTTCCGAATTTTCCATAACAATAGAATATGAATTGGGAATTGATATTATTTTCGGATGATAAATTCATCCATAGGAATACGTACTTTTTTCATGGAAGCCAGCCAGTCTTTTTCTTCATCGCGGTATCCTAAATATAGCAAACTTACACTTTTTAATCCTAATTCTTTCAAACCAAGAATTTCATCTACCACCTCATTACTGAATCCTTCTGCCGGTGTACTGTCGATTTTTAATTCTGCTGCCTGAGCCAAAGCTAAGCCTAAGGAGATGTAAGTCTGACGGGCAGTATGTAAAAAATGCTGTTCAGGAGTCTGCGCACCGTAAATTTCTTTCAATTTATCTGTATAGCTGTTGAAACGGCCTTTCGGAAGATCTCTTACATCAGTATGGTAGTCATACACTTTATCAATTTTCTCATTGGAATAATTATCCCACGCTGCAAATACAAGCACATGAGAAGAATCTCTCATCACTTCAGGGTTTAAAGCACCCTGAACCATTTTTTCCTTTAATTTCTGATTCTCTACTACAATGATACGAAAGGGCTGTAAGCCGGATGAAGTAGGAGCCAACCTTGCAGCTTCCAAAATCGTATTTAAATCTTTTTCCGATACTTTTTTTGTTGGATCATATGCTTTCACAGCATGTCTCCAGTTTAAATTTTCTATTAATGACATTGTTTTATTTTTTGTGAAATAATTTTACGGGACAAAGTTATGACAAAATTAAATTGCTTGCAATTTAATTTTAAATAATATATTTTAGATAAAATCGATAATAGAAATATCACAAGTTTCGGATTTCGTAAAATAGACCATATTCCAATCTTTGCTGTACAATTTTAAAACAAAATACAATGCAAAGATTTATCAATCAGTATGCGCTGATAACGGGAGGAACGAATGGAATGGGGTATGCAGTTGCTGAGCAGTTTATCGGAGAAGGCGGAACTGCTATAATTACCGGAAGATCCGAAGAAACCGTGCTTAAAGCAACTGAAAAGTTAGGAAGAAAAGCAGTAGGGATAGTGTCCGATGCAGGTAATATGAAAGACCTGATGCATTTACAAAACGAAATAAAACAATACACTGAAAATATTGATCTCGTTTTTGCCAATGCAGGGTATGGGAAATTTAAGCCGATTGAAAATGTGGACCCTGAGGATTTCGATGAACTGTTTAATATTCTGGTAAAAGGACCTTTCTTTACCGTTCAACAAATGTTACCATTAATGAAAAAGGGAAGTTCGGTTATTTTTAATACTTCAGTAGCTACAGAGATTTCAATGCCTAATTTCTCTGTTTACTCGGCTGCAAAATCAGCTGTGCAATCTTTTGTGAAGACTTTTGCCACTGAGCTGTTGGAAAGGGGAATCCGGGTAAACGCTATTAGTCCCGGGCATATTAAAACCAATATCTTCAATAATACCGGACTGAATAAAGAGCAGATTGAAGATGCCGTTCAGCATATTATTCCTACAATTCCGTTTAAACGGCAGGGAGATCCATCGGAAATAGCAAATACGGTGCTTTTCCTTGCTTCAAGGGAAGCGTCTTATATCCATGGAGCCGAAATAAAAGTAGATGCCGGAATTTCTGTGATAAGATCCTAGGAAAGAAGTTATTGGATGTCATTAACCTGTTTAATAATATTGGTTTTGTTCTCAATACCGATATTATAGGCCTTACCTTTTTTCAGGCTTTGGTTTAACTTTTCCAGAAGAGTTTTGTAGGAAGAATCTTTTTTTGACACATAAAAAACCTGCGCGCTAATTCCAATAGAGATGCGCATAAAATCCCCGGGATGATCGGGGTCTTCCGTAATCTGACTGATTGTTGCATTTTTGTACCAGGTTAAATTCTGTGAACCCGAACTACCGGAGCAGGATGTTATCATACAAAAAAATAATAGTAATGTCCATACTTTCATAAAAATAGTATTATTATATAACAGCACCTGCTCATTTACAGAATCAGCAGGTGCTGTAAAATTATCAATTAATTAAAATCCACAGCTGGATACATCCGGTGCAGGTGAAGGAGAACATCCGGAAAGCAGTGAAAATTTAGTCAGTACACAGTTGGTATTGATCAGATTGTTGTCATACAGGTAAGAATTACTAGGACTTCTGTAATAAACATTTCCTGCAGTATTAGCATAAGAGGAAACGGATGCAGATCCGCAAGAGGTGTTAACGCAAGCGTTTCTCCATGCTGTATCTGTTACAGGACCGCTTGAAAATAGTGAAGGATCAATAATTCTTTTTTCCGTTACTCCGGAAGCATTTTTATAGCTTACCAATATTGCAACGTGGTAGCTCCACGCCACACAGCAAGTTCCTGTTGATGCCTTTAGGTTTCCGTATACAAATTGTTTTTCACAGTCATAGCCGTTGTTCATTAAGATTTGTCTCATCTTATGGGCTCTTGCATAACATCCGTCTACAGGATATCTGAATGTGATGCATGGTGAGGACGCCGTAGAGGTACCGCAAGACTGATTCTTTATTTGATTGAATAAAGAATTTAATGTAGCTACATCAGGAATTACACTCGCCAATTTATTGGTTTGTCCTTTTACTTCTTTTGTCAGGATCGTTTTAAAATATCTTACGTCTTCCGGGCTTGCAGACTCCACTTTTCCTATTTCATTGCTATTAGGCTTTAAGAAAATGTGTACAGGAGATTCATTCTTAACAGCCTGTCTAAGCATTCCGATATACTGCTCATTTTCTTTGGTCGGCTTAATTTCATAGAATTGCGCAGTTAACATAAATGACACCTTTATCATTCCGTTTTCTTCGTCTATCCCTACCGGTACAGTCTTTCCGAAATCTTTCAGCTTAGAATCATTTACACTTAGTTTTTCCTTTCCGTTGATTTCCTGATTCCCGTTGGAATCGGCACAGGAATTAAAAGTTAAGACGGTCACAAAGGCCATCATTGATAAAAAAAGATTTTTCATAATAATTGTAATTTGTAGTTTAATGGTGAGTTTTTGTTAAGTTGGTTGGTTATTTTAACTCTTATTTACTTCACTTTTTGGTGAAAATAAAATTAATAAAAAAAATAACATAAGCAAGTTATTTTTATAAAAACCAAAATTTTTAGTAATAATTAAAGTGTTTTGTTCATTAAAAACTACCGTTTTAATAAGTGTTAATAATGGCTCTGTGAATTTTACTATAAAAAATCAGGTTTACCTATTTTATCCGTGCAGGTTGCCAGCGGATTGGTTATTTCTTAATTAAGCTGCTTTGCAATACAATATCTCTGATTAATTTTTCAAAATAATAGTACAGTGTATTTATCTCGCTCATCTGATTTTCCATGATAACAATACTCACATCAGAAGAGGGCACATAAACATTCAATGAAGTAAAGCCATCTCCGAGACCGGTATGACCAAAATAGCTGACTCTGTGATCCTTTACAATACGAATAGCATATCCGTAACCCATCTTAGCGGTTCCGAATACATCATGTTCGGAAAATACGGATGGACTTATTAATAATTGATAGGTATCTGCGTTTAGGATTTTGCCTTTATGAAGAAAATCATTCCAGACAGATAAGTCCTTTGCTGTGCTTATTACTCCGTCGGCTGGCATATTTTCATCATTGATAAAAGAGTCATTGGAAACAGTTAATCCTTTTTCATTACTTATATGCCCCGAAACCAGCTTCTTCAGATCCGATTTCGCATAGCAGAAAGTATCTTTCATTTTAAGCTGCTTGAACAGTTCATTAGCCAATTGAGAGTAAGATTGATGGCTGACATTTTCGATGATTTTCCCTAACAAGATATAGGAAAGGTTACCGTATTTGAAATCAGAGCCCGGTCTAAATGCCAAAGGTTTCTCGAGATCAACAATCCCATGGGTATGGTTAAGCAACTGATGAACCGTTACTGAATCAGCCCAGGGCTGAGATAGTGATGGAAGGTACTTTTTTATAGGAGAATGTAAATCAACTTTTCCTTTTTCAACCTCTTTTAATAATAAAACGGCGGTGATCTGTTTGGTGTTGGACATGATTTCAAACTGATCATTTGGTTTTAAAGGAATTCGTGTCTTAGCATTTTTTATACCGTAAGCCCTGGAGTATTCAACCTTTCCGTTTCTGGTAACGAGAACAACCCCATTGAAAGTTCTAGGGCTCTTAACCTGAATTAGGCTATCGATCTTTTGTTTGTATTTATCCTTTTGTGCAAAACATATAGAAGAAATGGATAATAACAGATAGCAAAAGAACCGGGTTAATAGTTTCATTGGACTTTCAGATTTTATTAATTGCGCTAAAAACACAATGCAAAATACTAAATATGTAGGAGATTTTTCGATTTTTTATCCATATGATTCAGCCAAAAGTATATTTAAATACTATTTTTAATAAGGACAAATCATATATGATCAAAGACTCTGTGGAATAGCCGAATGATAAAAGATTAATATGTTTTTCCTTAGGAATCTCAACTTTATAAGATTAGACTCCTAAGGAATAATAAGAAAAGTAATTTTTAGAAATTGGTAGTAGTTGCAGATTTTTTATTAGAAATCTCAGCTCCAAAAACATCTGCAAAATGTTTTGTAATTTTAGATTTGATATCTTCCATTTCCTGAGGGGAAAGTTCTCTTTCAAGTTCTCTTTTCAGAGAGGTCACCTGTTTATCTTTGATACCACAAGGAATGATATATTCAAAATAGCGCATATCGGTGTTTACATTAAGGGCAAAACCATGTAAAGTTACCCAACGGGACGCTTTCACACCCATTGCACAAATTTTTCGGGCATACGGTTTTCCCACATCCAGCCAGACCCCGGTCTCTCCCTGGGAACGCTCGCCCTTAAGGCCATATTCGCCAATGGTTCTGATGATCACTTCTTCCAGGTTTCTCATGTATAAATGAATATCTGTAAAGAAATTTTCAAGATCTAAGATCGGATAACCTACAATCTGCCCGTATCCGTGATAGGTAATATCTCCGCCACGGTTTACTTTTACAAAAGTAGCATCAATCTCTTTGAGTTTATCAATTCCCGCCAGCATATTTTCTTCATGTCCGCTTTTTCCTAAAGTATAAACATGGGGATGCTCCACCAAAAGCAAATGATTGGGTGTGGTAATATGTTCTTCAGCAGGTAAATCGCGGTTTTTTATTTTGGTATCAATAATATCTTTCATCAGTTTTTCCTGATAGTCCCATGAGGACTGATAATCTCTTGTACCCAGATCTTCGAATTCTACTACTTTATTTTGATGTGTATTCATAATGAGCGTCTGTCTTTTTTTATGGTCCTGTGGAAAGACTTGTACCATTTTTTAGACATACAAATTTAGTGATTTTTAATTCTTTATTGAATTTATAAAATCTATGGCATTATTCTTCCAATCTTTATCCTGTAATAGAACATTAACGAATGCTGTTCCTATGATTCCGCCGTCTGCTTTTTCCGTTACACTTTCAAAATCTTTTTTCGATTTTATACCAAAACCGATCATTACCGGATTTTTTAACTGAAGAAGAGATATCCGGGAAAGATAATCTTCATTTTTTAATACGGCATTTTTATTTCCTGTTGTGGATGAAGAACTTACCGCATACAGGAACCCTGAGCTTAAAGAATCAAGATATAAGATTCTTTCATCTGAGGTTTCAGGTGTGATCAGAAATGTAAAGTTGAGATGATATTTCTTCAGGATTTGCTGATAATTCTTTTCAAATTCAATAGGAGGAAGATCAGGGATAATGAGTCCGGTAACGCCACTTTCCGAGCATTCTTTGCAGAAATTTTCAAAACCAAAACTTAAAACCGGATTGATGTATCCCATTAAAATAATAGGAATTTTAATTTCAGTTTTAATGGATTTCAGTTGTGATAGTAATTTCTCAATGGTCATTCCATTTTCCAATGCAAGTTCATGTGCTTTCTGTATAACGGGACCGTCAGCAACCGGATCCGAATAAGGCATTCCGATTTCCATCATGTCCGCACCGGCATCCTGTATGAGTTTTATAATATCTGCAGTATCTTCCAATTTCGGAATCCCTGCTGTGAAGTATATATTGAGTTTTTTCATTGGGTTTATTGTATTTATGTATTCATGTAAAATGTATTTATGATAAAAAGAAACATAATTTTCTTTAATAACTGTCAGAATCATTTTACATGAATACTTTTTACATTTTACAGATTAAAAATTTAAAGATTAGCTAAATAAGTTTCCATATCCTTATCACCACGCCCGCTCAGGCAGATCACCACGATGTCATTTTCGTCGAATTTCTTTTTATCCAGGACGGCCAGGGCATGTGAGCTTTCAAGGGCAGGAATAATTCCTTCCAGTTTTGTGAGCTCAAAAGCTGATTTCAGGGCTTCATCATCGTTGATGCTGAAAAATTCCGCACGCTTTTCCTTAAATAAATGAGCATGGAAAGGCCCGATCCCGGGATAATCCAAACCAGCAGAAATTGAATGGGGTTCGATTATCTGACCGTCACGGGTCTGCATGACAAGGCTTTTGCTTCCATGTAAAACGCCTAAAGTTCCAAGAAAAGTGGTGGCCGCAGATTTTCCGGATTCCACACCGAAGCCTCCTGCTTCTGCCGCAATAATTTTTACATTTTCTTCTTCCACAAAATGGTAAAAAGTTCCTGCTGCGTTACTGCCTCCTCCTACGCAGGCAATCACATAGTCAGGATTCTCTCTTCCTGTTTGTTCATGAAGCTGTTCCCTGATCTCTTTTGATATGACGCTTTGAAATCTTGCAACCAAATCGGGAAAGGGATGAGGTCCCACAACGCTGCCTATAACATAATGAGTTGTCACGGGATTATTGATCCAATCTCTTAAAGCTTCATTTACAGCGTCTTTTAATGTTTTTGATCCCGAAATTGCCGGAACTACTTCTGCACCCAGCATCTTCATTCTTGCTACATTCGGAGCCTGCCTCTGAATGTCAACTTCACCCATATAAACGATACATTTCAAACCAAGCAATGCGCAGGCGGTAGCAGTAGCAACGCCGTGTTGTCCGGCTCCGGTTTCTGCAATAATTCTGGTTTTTCCCAATCGTTTTGCCAGTAAAACCTGGCCTAGTGCGTTATTGATCTTGTGTGCACCGGTATGGTTAAGATCTTCTCTTTTCAGATAAATGTTCGTTTTGTACTGGTTGCTCAGATTTTTGGCAAAATAAAGAGGAGTAGCACGCCCTACATAATTTTTCAGTAAATCCTGATATTCTGCCTGAAACTCCTCAGATTCTATAATTTCAAGATAGTTTTTTTGAAGCTCTTCTACATTTGGATAAAGCATTTCAGGGATAAAAGCTCCTCCGAATTCTCCATAATATCCATTTTGATCAGGGTTTTTATAATTCATTTTCATTGTTGTTATTGTATTAAATAAGCAGTTTTTTCTGAATCAAGCTGCTTGAAAAGATTTCTATTTTCTTCAGACAAATGGATGATCAGGATGTCATCATCTTCAGAACTGATCCAGTGATCATCTTCCTGCTCCAGAATTTTTTTTGCTTTATCGTATAATATATCAATTTTGCACTTTTCATAAAAGGGGCGCAAATCGGAAATACAGAATCCAATAACCTGCAGGTCCCTCTCAGTAACATTTTCTGCTGAAAGCTTCAGCAATTGGCTGCCATAGCCATGTCCTTTTTGTGCAGAAACAAAGCCCACCATTTCTGTATAAGAATGTAGATTTCCCGATATCTTTAATGTAAAATCGAAATTCAGACGCAATACAGATTTGATATTTCCATCAGTGTCCAGTAATAAATGAAATTCAGAATTTTTAAATAGCTGTCTGAAATCATCAGCTTTCATACCTGTCCATTCCTTGTTTTCCCAAAGCTTTATTATTACTCCTATTTCCTGTATGGTAAGCTGTTCCGAATTTTTAATGTGGTACGTCATGGTTCAGGGTATTTAGATAGGACAGATTATGATCGAATTGCTGTCTTGTTATTTGTTTATTCTGGTACAGGTATTTTATTTTACTTGAAATGCTGATCAGGGTTTCGATATCTAGCTTTGAACGATACATTTTAAAGATCAGTTCCAGGTTATCCAGCAAATAATAAGAATCCAGTTTTTCATAAGATAAGAATATCTTAAAATAGATTTTTCCCAGGTCATAATTAACATTAGCTTTGACCGTATTTTCCATCAGTTTATCCGCAATTATTACCAAATGATATCCATCCCATAAATGAATGGTTTCAAAAAAATACTCAATATCATCTTCATTAAAATCCTTAATGATACTTATAAATATGGATAATAAACCACCCATTTCCCAGAAGTCTGTGGTGCTGTCATTTTCACATATGAAATCATGCAGTTTTTTTTACCCTTTCATTCTCAAACCTCGGTGGGAATAAAGTTTTATAGAACTGTTTTTTCAATGATTGTATATTCATAAGGATGAGATTAATGGGTTTGACTTAAATACTTTAATTTTCTCTACATCTTTAATTCCTGGTCCGGTTTCAAATTTTGAATTGATATCCAAGGCAAAAGGTTTCTGATCCAATATTTTGATACCTTTTATATTCTGTTCTGAAATGCCTCCGCTCAGCAGGTAGGGAACATTTATTTTGATATCATTTAACAGCGACCAGTCAAACTGTTTCCCAGTTCCTCCAAATGATTGACTATCCGTATCAAATAACAAATAATCAATAACGGATTGTATCCGGTCAATTTCAGAAGAAAGATGTCCCATTGTTTCACCAATCCTTAAGGCTTTGATTATTTTTACTTCCGGATCTGTTTTTTGTTTTAATACCTTAATATATTCATCACTTTCATCACCGTGCAGCTGAATAAAATTAAGCTCAGCTTTTTGAGTAATATCCACTACATTTTCTATATCCTCGTTCACGAAAACTCCTACCTTTCCTTTGTGAATGATTTTCGAAATATCATCTAAACTTAAACGATTAAGTGCATACCGCGGCGATTTTTTGTAGAATATAAATCCTATAAAATCAATATTCATGGAAATTAATTCCAGAATTTGATCAGGCAGTGTAAGACCACATACTTTTATTTGTAGCTGCTGGTTCATCACGATAGGTTTATATGGTTGATGAATTCTTTAAAGGCTTTGGCAGGATCTTCATTCTTCATAAAATATTCACCCATTAAGAATCCGTCGAAACCCTTTTCTTTCAGGTAACTGAAATCCTCAATACTGTAAATTCCACTTTCAGCAACAGATAAAGTTTGTTCAGGCAGTTGATTTTTTAATCGGACAGAATGTTGAAGATCTACTTTAAAATCTTTTAGGTTTCTGTTATTAATTCCTACCAGATCAATATCTGGATGGAAGTGTTGCAATTCTTCTTCTGTATGGATTTCCAGTAAAACTTCCAATCCCAGTTCGTGTGATAAATGGGTGAACTCCAGAACCTGTGATGGTGAAAGACAGGCGGCAATCAGCAAAATAACATCTGCACCCATATTTTTAGCCTCATAGAACTGATATTCGTCGATCATGAAATCTTTCCTGAGAACAGGCGTTTTAATCTGACTTCTGAGATCCATAATATCTTTAAAACTACCACCAAAAAAATCGGTGTCGGTAAGTATTGAAATTCCGCTTGCTCCAAAATTCTCATAAGCAGACACTACTTCAAAAGGAGAAACCTTATCATTAATTACTCCCTTTGAAGGAGATTGTCTTTTAAATTCAGCGATTATTCCGCTTTTCTCTTTAAGAGAAGATTTTAAAGAAGCGGTTTTTCTTTCAAAAAAAGCAGAATCCTTTAATTCTTCTACAGAAATATTTGCTTTTGAAAAATTAACTTCTTCTTTTTTTCTCGATATAATTTTATCTAATATGGTCATTTATTGTGTGTTTTTATATTTCCTGAAACTAATTAATTCTATTCAAAACCTCAAAATGCATTATTCTAATAACAGTTCCAGGCTTCTCAACGCTTTTGCGCCATGTAAACTTTCCTGTGCCAAAAGGAGGCAATCATCATAGGAACCGAATTTTTCCGTATGATAAAGTGCTACCGCAGCATTCGCTAAAACAACGGCATTTTGAGAATCTGTTCCCTTTCCTTCCAAAATATTCCTGAAAATTCTTGCTGCTTCCTGAATGGTTTTACCTGCCTGGATACTTTCAGGACTTACCGGATCGAATCCCAGATCTTCGGAAGAATAAATATTTTCACCTTTTTTGGTTATAATTTTACTGTCATGGGTAAGGCTGATCTCATCATATCCATCCAAACCATGAACCAGGACGAACTCCTGAGGTTCTTTTTGTAAAAGATATTGATAAATCCTTGCGATTTCCAGGTTATATACTCCGATCACAGAAAATTTTGGTTTTGCCGGATTTACCAATGGACCTAATAGGTTGAAAAAGGTTCTTAGCCCCAGTGATTTCCTCAATGCTCCGACAGACTGAAGGGCAGGATGGAAGTAGGGAGCATGTAAAAAGCAGATATTCGCTTTCTCCAGATCTCTGTTCAGCTTATCAGAATCATTATTCATCTGATAACCCAGCTCTTCCAAAACATTTGAAGAACCGGTAACAGCTGAGGCCCCATAATTTCCATGTTTTGTTACTCTTTGTCCTGCTCCGGCAATGACAAAACCGGCCAGCGTTGAAATATTGATCGTGTTTTTGCCATCACCTCCCGTTCCTACTATATCTAAAGCATCAGTGGCATCAAGGCTTACAGGAACTGCCATTTGCAATAATGCTTCCCTGAAGCCTTCCAGTTCTCTCAATGTAATATTGCGCATCAGGAAAACGCTCATAAAAGCAGTAACTTCCGTTGAATTGAATTTATTCTGGGCAATTTCAATCATGATCGCTTTGGCCTCAGATTTAGATAAGGTATGATGATTGAATAAATATTGCAGGATCTCTTTCATTTGAGGTGTTTTTATTGTTGAGGGAATATCTTGTGTTTTCAATGTAATAAGAAATTTTTAATGATAACTTCTCCGTCCGGAGTTAAAATACTTTCAGGATGAAACTGGACACCATGTACATCATAGGTTTTATGTTGCAGGGCCATGATCATTCCATCTTTATCTACGGCAGTGATCTCCAGTTCTTCGGGGAACTGATCGGGATCCACAGCCCAACTGTGGTATCTTCCTACTTCCATTCCTGATGACAGATTTTGAAAAAGTTTGGTTTTTTCTTTCACCAGCTCTGTGGTGGTGGCCACACCGTGAAAAATTTCTGAAAGATTAATCAGTCTTCCTCCGAAAGCCTCAGCAATGGCCTGCTGCCCCAGACAAACTCCGAGAATGCTTTTAGTAGGAGCATATTTCCTGATCAGATCAAGTAATATACCGGACTCCTCAGGTATGCCGGGACCTGGAGACAAAATGATCTTATCATACTTTTCAACTTCTTCCAGGCTGATTTCATCATTCCGATAGATATCCACTTTCTGGTTTAGAATTCTTTCAATGATCTGAACCAGATTATAGGTAAAGCTATCGTAATTATCAAATACTAAAACTTTAGCTGTTGATTGGGTTTTTATATTTTCGTTCATCTTATTTAAATTAGTATTTGAGTTTATCTGCCTTTTCTACAGCTTTCTTGAGTGCGTTAAGCTTATTGTTGACCTCCTGAAGTTCACTTTCAGGATTGGATTTGGCCACCAATCCTGCACCGGCCTGATAAAAAAGAGTATTGTTTTTACTTAAAAAGGTTCTGATCATAATAGCCTGGTTGCAGCTTCCGTTCAGACCTACCATTCCGATACAGCCTCCATAGTAACCCCGTGAATCCTTCTCATATTGATTGATTAATTGAAGGGCTTTATGCTTAGGAGCACCACTTAAAGTCCCCTGAGGAAAGGTGGAAGCAACCACTTCAAAAGGATTGGTATTTTCCGGTAATTCCGATGTTACTTCACTTACCATATGAATAACGTGAGAAAAAAGTTGGATTTCCTTTAACTTTGTTACCGTTACATTTCTTCCCATTTTTCCCAGATCATTTCTTGCCAGGTCTACCAGCATAGTATGTTCAGCATTTTCCTTGGGGTCATTTTTTAATTCTTCTATAGAATGAAGATCTACATCAAAGTTTCCGGTTCTTTTAAAAGTTCCCGCAATAGGATGGATGATGGCCTTATGATCTTTAATAATCAGTTGGCTCTCGGGGCTCGATCCGAATAATTTGTAATCTCCGTAATCGAAAAAGAACAGATAAGGAGAAGGATTGATATTTCTTAAAGCACGGTATACGTTGAATTCGTCACCCAGAAACTTTTGTTCGAATCTTCTGCTCAATACCAATTGAAAAACATCTCCCCGCATGCAGTGTTTTTGAGCCGTTTTAACCAGTTCCAGATATTCTTCATCAGAAATATTTGAGGTTTCTTCACCCGTTTTCTCAAAAGGGTAGACTACTGAGCTTTTATTTTTTATTAAATTTTCTAAAGTATAAAGTTCTGATTTGATCCCTTCGATTTGATTTTCGATAAAATGCATTTCATCATTGTAATGATTGATTGCAATAACGTACTGGTATAATCTGTATCTCACAAGGGGAATTTCAACCTCCAGGCTTTGTGCTTTAAAATTGATGTTCTCGAAAAACTGAACCGCCTCAAAGCTGGTATATCCGAAAAGGTTTTGTGCTGTTTCTTCAATGGGATCCGTTGTTTTTTCACAATCAAAAACAGAAGAAAAGTCATGCAGGATATCTGCGATCTTATGATCAATGATAAACTGCTTTACAGGTTCTGAATTGGGGAACTTAACCTCGAATTCATTAAGGTTCTTAACCTCAATTCCTGCTATGGCATTTATGGCGATAAATGAAAAATTATTATCTATGTTTTTAGAATCCGAGCTTTCTAAAAGAATGGTGTCCCTGAACTTGTCACGGATCTGCAGATAAATATTCATGGGTGTCTGAAGATCTCCCAGTGTTTTCTTTGATACGGTTTTTACCTTTATATTCTTATTAAACATTTGATGTTTTTATTTTTGTTTGAGATTAAATAATAAAAAAAAAGACTTCAACGGAATCCGTCAAAGTCTTGATATTTTGTTTATCTTATTTTATTGCAAAGCAGCTTAACAATTAGCAATACGATAATCCTTTCAGACCCGACGAAGAGTTTGAAAGCCACCACCAAAAATTATTGCTCGTATTAAACATGGCACAAATGTAGAAATTTTTTTTTAATATCAAAACCAAAAAAGAATAAAATTAAAAAAAACTTAAGATAAAATTAACTATCGGCTCTCTTCCAATTCTTTCTTCAGCTTTTCAATTTGAATATTGTAGTTATCATCTTTATAAACTTCTACATAATTTTCTAATGCAGTTAGGTATTCTTTGATGAATTCTTTATTGGTGGGATCTGCCTCATATTTTATTTTTGCTGTATTGATAGGAGCCCGCATTTCATATTGGCGAAGACGTCTGCCTTCTTCGGACTGATCATATAAAATCACGATATTTTTCTCATATCCCGGAATATATTTTACGGGAAATGGACTGTTTACCTGTGGAATACGGATTGCATTTTCAATAGGGTATATAGAAGCCGAAGTGGTAGAAAAAAAAGTTGTAATATATTTACCGTCCTGCTTTTTTACAATTGCTTCATAATCATGGATATACATATCGTTTAATGTAGAACTTGTCTCCACATCGGAGGTAATGATTGCAGTACTTTCAGTTCCGTATTTGTTTAAAAACCAGGCATTCAAAAACTGTCCCGCAAAGGCATTGGCTATTCCTAAAGGGATAATCGGCAGTAATAACCACCATTTTTTAGTAAGGAATGATACTAAGCTGAAGAAAACAATCAGGAGGACCACGGTGTAAAAACCATGATGACTGGTGAAAAACAGAATTTTAGAAATGAATATCATACTTTAAAATTAAAATTTTTATTTAGATAAAAGAACATTAGTAATCTTATTCCAGATAAATTATTGTTGAAACGGATATTTATCATCACTTTAAAAATTTATTTTTATACTTTTGCTTAAATTTTATAGAAAAAATAATGAAAAAAGTATTAGCACTTGCATTTATCGGAGGTTTATTAGTTGTAAACTGCAAAAAGAAACCAGATCATTCACTACAAGATAGCAACACAATGCTTGAAGAGCCTGAAGCAACTACAGTTGTAGACACTACCGCAACAGCCCGCAACAAACCAGAAGCAGATGTAAATGCAGCAGTATCCGTACCTGCAAAGGACGCAAAAGCAGATACATTGACTAAATAATGAAAAAACTGTTTTTGACAGGATGCATAGGATTTTTTATTCTTTCCTGTTCCAAAAAAGAAAATACACCTGTTGATACTCCTTCATCAGAAACAACTGCTGCTTCTGAACCGGCAAAAACCAATCTTTCCGGGAGCCAGATCATAGAAACGTTGGATTGTACAGGATGTCACACGGTTAATGAGAGAATGATAGGACCTTCTTATCAGGAAATAGCTGACAAATATTCTGAAAAAGATATTGAAATGCTGGCCTCCAAGATTATAGAAGGCGGAAGCGGAGTTTGGGGAAGTGTTCCTATGCAGCCCCATCCTCAGGTATCTAAAGATGATGCAAAAAAAATGGTAGAATATATTTTAAGTCAGAAGAAGTAAAATATGTCTGCTGAAAAATCCAGTCTGCACACAAGAAATCTTCATCGTGATCCCTATGATTTTGATCAGCTCATTTCTTGTGTGCCAGAACTGAAGCACTATGTTTTTGTTAATGCACACCAAACATTAACGATCAACTTCAGCCTTCCAAAGGCGGTAAAACTACTCAACAAAGCCCTTTTACAACATTTTTACCATATCCGGAACTGGGACATTCCTGAAAATAATTTATGCCCTCCGATTCCCGGAAGAGCAGATTATATCCATTACATTGCTGATTTACTCGCTCTCGAATCTGAATCCGGTGAAATCCCTAAGGGCTCTTCAATAAGTGGCCTGGATATAGGTGTTGGAGCTAATCTCGTGTATCCTTTAATTGCTCACAGGTCTTACGGATGGACAATGACGGGAACAGATATTAATAAAGACTCGTTACAAAATGCACAACGTATTCTGGACAATAACCCGGATCTGTCATCTTTTATTCATTTGAAGCATCAGCCGGCTTCTGACTGTATATTCAGGAATATGCTTCTAGAAGGAGACAGATTTATGTTTTCAATGTGTAATCCTCCTTTTCATGACTCTGAAGAATCTGCCATAAAAGGAAATCTCAGAAAGACTAAAAATCTCCGTCAATCTAGAGTTAAGAAGCCTTTACTCAATTTTGGAGGACAACAATCGGAATTATGGTGCGAAGGAGGGGAGCTTGCTTTTATTACCAGGATGATACATGAAAGCAGTTTATTCGCTTCGCAGGTCCTGTGGTTTACCTGTCTGGTTTCTAAAAAAGATAATCTGTATCCCCTTACCACACTCCTGAAAAAGAGTAAGACAGTAGAGTTCAAAACCATCGATATGGCTCAGGGCCAAAAAATAAGCAGAATTCTGGCCCGGACATTTATCCCTCAACAAGACAGAAAAGGCTGGTTCCCGTAAGCAAACCTCTCTTTAACCGCATTTTTACAGAAATAAATATATTTCTGGGAAAAGTCATTGACAGTCAACTCAAAAATACCTAAATTTGTAGGCTTTTAGAAAAATAAGAAATGCAATTATCAGAACAAGAAATCATTAGAAGAGAAAAGCTTAATAAGCTTGTTGAAATGGGGATCAACGCGTTCCCGGCAGATGAATACAAAATTACAGATACAACAGAATCTATAAAACAGGATTTTTCTGAGAGTAAACAGGTGAAGATTGCTGGTAGATTGATGTCCCGAAGAATTCAAGGGAAGGCTTCTTTTGCTGAATTGCAGGATTCTACAGGTAAAATTCAGGTATATTTCAACAGAGATGAGATCTGTACAGGAGAAGATAAAACTTTGTATAATGAAGTGTACAAACACCTTTTAGATATCGGGGATATTATCGGTATCGAAGGAGAGCTTTTTACAACACAAGTAGGGGAGAAAACTGTACTGGTAAAGAATTTTACTCTCCTTACCAAATCTTTGCGTCCGCTACCACAATCCAAAACGGATGAGAATGGAGTAATACATGATGGATTTAATGATCCTGAACTAAGATACAGACAACGTTATGTTGATTTAACCGTGAACCCGCATATTAAAGAAATTTTTGTGAAGAGAACAAAATTGTTCAATGCCATGAGAACCTTCTTTAATGATGCAGGATATTTTGAAGTTGAAACTCCGATTCTTCAATCCATTCCGGGAGGAGCTGCGGCAAAACCATTCATTACACACCATAATGCCTTGGATATTCCATTATATTTAAGAATTGCAAACGAGCTTTATCTTAAAAGATTGATCGTTGGAGGATTTGATGGGGTATATGAGTTTTCCAAAAACTTCAGAAATGAGGGTATGGACAGAACACATAATCCGGAATTTACAGCGATGGAAATTTATGTGGCTTACAAGGATTACAACTGGATGATGGATTTCACAGAAAAGCTATTGGAATTCTGTGCTACTCAGGTTAATGGAAATGCCGAATCTACTTTCGGAGAGCATAAAATAAATTGGAAAGCACCTTATCCTAGAGTTTCAATGACTGAAGCGATCCAGAAATATACAGGATTCGATATCACAGGAAAAACTGAAAAGGAATTGTTTGATTTTGCTAAATCTATTGGGATTGAGGTTAATGAAACAATGGGTAAAGGAAAATTAATTGATGAGATCTTCGGAGAAAAATGTGAAGGAAATTTCATTCAGCCAACTTTCATTACCGATTATCCGATCGAAATGTCTCCTTTAACTAAAAAACACAGAAGCAAAGAAGGCTTAACAGAGCGTTTTGAGCTGATGGTTTGCGGAAAGGAAATAGCTAATGCTTATTCTGAGTTAAATGACCCTATTGATCAGAGAGAACGTTTTGAAGCGCAGATGGCTCTTTCTGAAAGAGGTGATGATGAAGCGATGTTTATCGACCAGGATTTCCTTAGAGCTTTGGAATACGGAATGCCTCCAACTTCCGGATTAGGAATTGGTATGGACAGATTGATCATGTTCTTAACGGATAATGCATCCATCCAGGAAGTATTATTCTTCCCTCAGATGAGACCTGAAAAAACAGTTCCTCAGATTGAATTGGGAGAAGATGAGAAAGTAATTCTTGAAATTTTAAACTCTCAGGAAGAAGCATTCTCTTTAGCAGAAGTTAAAGAAAGAAGTCAGTTATCCGGTAAAAAATGGGATAAAGCATCTAAGACTCTAACTAAAAATAATTTAGTGAAAGTTGAAAAGATTGACGAAAATGTTTTGATGAAATTGGTTTAAAAGTTCACAACAATACAAAAAAAATCTGAATATTTCAGATTTTTTTTTTGTGATAAACTATAAATTGCTATTTCCCGTTGTGTATAAAAACTCAATTTCGATGAAAATTTTTGTTTTATTTTTTCTGTTACAATGTCTTGTCATTAAGTCGCAAATGATTGAATCTGTTTACTTTGTGCATGATGACTATAAACTTGATAAGCAATCCCAAAAGAAATTAGATAGTTTGGCTCAGTTAAAAGGCAATTTAAGATTCAGGATTTTTGGAAATTGTGATTCTACGGGAAGCATACATTACAATAAAGTATTGTCTGAAAACCGTGCAAATGCAGTTAAAAAATACCTGCAGGAGAAAATTAAAACTCATATTACAATTGAAAATGTTGTAGGTCTTGGTGAGGGAAAACAGATCAATGATAACAGTTCAGAAGAATTACGGAAGAAAAACAGAAGGGTAGATATTTTTATAGACAGGGAATGGGCTAAGGGAGAAAAAATTATACGAAAAGTTCCTCCAAGTTTTGTAGATCTGAGTGTTGCTGAGCTGAAAGTTCAAAATACATATTCTCTTCCTAATGTTAATTTTATTGGCGGCCGTCATGTCTGGCTCCCGGGTGGAAATGAAACAATTCTTAAGCTGCTTAAAATACTAAGAGATAATCCGGCTATGCAGGTAGAATTACAGGGGCATATTTGCTGTGATTATAATAATTTTGATGGTGAAGATCTTGATTTGGGTACTTTTAATCTTTCACACACAAGGGCTGATTCCATAAAGGAATTCCTCCAGATGCAAGGTATAGATTCCAGCCGTATAAAAGCAAGCGGACAAGGACATCTTAATCCGGTTGCTTATCCCGAACAAACGGAAGCGGACCGGATTATGAATAGGAGGGTTGAAATTGTTTTACTTAAAAAATAATCCTTACTTCCTTAGTTTACTGAATGAAGCCATCAGGTAAAATAAAAACGGCAGAATAAATAAAGATCCTAACATTAATGCCCACGCTAAAGCAGAAATCGTTTTCGGAGCTGCTACATGTTCTAATAACGAAAGATGCTGCCCATTCCCTAATAATATGATATCAGGGTTATGCTGATACGTTGCGGCCACCAGGATCATAATAACCTGGAATCCTGCTAAGGCACGAACGGGAAGGAGCTTCCGTTGTTTCATAGCCCGGAAAATCAATAACAGTGCTATCGTTGCAAAGGCAATAGCCATAATTCCCAAAGGTTTGGAGAAAACCCAGGTAACTAGAGGAATGCCCGAAAGATAGGCTGAAAGAAAAACCAGAGCTCCGGTGATCACTACAAAGATCATCGTTTGTTTGGATTTTCTGATCATCAGATTAAGTTGCACACGGTCCTTGGTTTCCCTAAGAGAAAATATGGAAGCCAGATAGGCACAGAGGGCCACTGTGAATAAACCAACGGTCACTCCGAACCAATTCAGCCAGCTGAAAATATAGAGATCCAGGAAAGTGGTGGCGTCCGGATTAATGGATTGAGAAACTGTAGCTGCCGCAATCAGCCCTAAGAAAAAAGGAGTGAGAAGGCTTGCATAATAAAAAAATGTGGGTATATAAAAACTGCCAGTCATCTTTCACCGCATCATAATGCCTGAATGTAAAAGCGGTACCTCTTGCAATAATTCCTACAAGCATAAGAACTAACGGAATATGCAGGTAAGTGGACATCGTTGTGTAAATTTCAGGAAATCCTACAAACAGGATCACAATAGCAATAATGACCCACATATGATTCGCTTCCCAAACCGGAGCGATTGATTCATACATAATCTCCTCTGTTTTATGACGGGATTTTTTATTGGTAAATAACTCCACGATCCCTGCGCCAAAATCAGCTCCTCCCAAGATTACATACAGGCAAATTGACAGCCAAAGAAAGCCTATAACAACGTAGATCATGATTTTGTATTTTTAGCGTTAAACTGAATATCGGTAGGGTCATATAATTTCGGAACCATTTGAATTTGTCTTTTGAGAAGAAATATTAAAATCAATGACAGCGAAACAAAAATTGCGGTGAAGAAATAGAAGGAATACTGGATGCCCGGCATAGGCGTTACGGCATCTACGGTTCGCATAATACCATAAATAATCCAGGGCTGGCGGCCTACTTCTGTTACAGTCCAGCCTGCTTCCAATGCTATATATCCAAAAGGAGTGGCGATCAGAAATGTTTTCAGCAGCCAGTTCTTGCTCAGCCATTCTTTTTTAAAGAATAGTGAATAGACATATAGAGAACCTATGCAGATCATTATGACACCAAAGAAGATCATGATCTGGAAAGAGTAGTGGACAACGGCAACAGGAGGCCATTCATCTCTGCTGAAATCATTCAATCCCTTTACTTCGGCATTAAAATCATTACTGACGAGAAAACTTAATAATTTAGGGATTTTTAATGCATATTTGATTTCGCCTTTCTTTTCATCCGGAATTCCTCCGATCACAAAAGAGGCTCCCTTTTCTGTTTTAAAATGAGCTTCCATTGCAGCTAATTTTATAGGCTGTCTTTCTGCAACCGATTTGGCAGCGATATCACCACTTAAGGGAGCTCCGAAAGCTCCTATGAGGGCAAAACCTGCGGCAATTCTAAATGCTTTGGTGTGAAATTCCACATTTCTTTTTCGCATAATTAAAAAAGCATGAACTCCTGCAACGGCAAAACCGGTTGCACAAAATGCAGCTACCGTCATATGCAATGCCTGTGGAAACCAGGCTTCATTAAACATCGCTTTGATAGGATCTATATTTACATATTGTCCGTTGATATAATCAAAGCCTGCGGGAGAGTTCATCCACGCATTGGCAGCAACGACAAGGATGCCGGAAGCCAATCCACTGAGTCCGACTAAAAATCCACAGAACCAGTGGAACCATTTGTTGAACTTATCCCATCCGTAAAGAAAAAAACCGATAGCAATTGCTTCGATAAAAAATGCTGTTCCTTCAAGAGAAAAAGGCATTCCGAAGATGGGGCCGGCGTGTTTCATGAACTGTGGCCAAAGAAGTCCCAATTCAAAAGAAAGCATAGTTCCGGAAACAGCTCCTGTTGCAAAAAGAATGGCGACTCCTTTGCTCCATGCTTTTGTAAGTCCCTTATATACTTCGTTTTTTGTTTTAAGGTATTTCCAGTGGGCAAAGGCCATTAAAAATGGCATAACCATACCTATACACGAAAATATAATGTGGAAGCCGAGGGACATGGCCATCTGGGCACGGGCTGCAATGAAATCGTCCATAATATCAATTTTGAGTAAATAAATTTAAGCATTAATTATAGAAGAACACATGATTTAAAACAGTTGATATTATTGAAATGCAATATAACTTTGTATTTTTTTAAGATAAAAATGCACGTGATTCGTGTTGAAAACTCCATCTTTTTTGACATATTTTAACTTTCATATCTCGAAAAAAATCACGATATTTGTAGGTCTTTGCAATTGGCAAAGTTTAATAATTTGATATGAGTCAGAAACAATATACAGCTAGTAGTATTCAGGCATTGGAAGGAATGGAGCACGTTCGTATGCGTCCTTCAATGTACATTGGTGATGTAGGAGTAAGAGGTCTCCATCATTTGGTTTATGAAGTAGTAGATAACTCTATTGACGAAGCGTTGGCAGGATACTGCGATACCATTTTCGTTAGCATTAAAGAAGGAAACGGAATCGAAGTAATGGATAACGGTAGAGGTATTCCGGTTGACTTCCACGAAAAAGAACAAAAATCTGCTCTTGAAGTTGTAATGACGAAGATCGGAGCAGGAGGTAAGTTCGATAAAGATTCCTATAAAGTTTCCGGAGGTCTTCATGGTGTTGGGGTATCTTGTGTGAATGCACTTTCCAATGAAATGATTACAACCGTATACAGAGACGGAAACGTTTACCAGCAGGTATATTCCAAAGGAAAAGCACAAACGGGAGTTGAAGAAATAGGGAATAGTGACAAAAGAGGAACTAAGCAGTTCTTCCAGCCTGATGATACCATTTTCACTGAATTAGTATATAATTATGATACGTTAGCAAGCCGTTTACGAGAGCTTTCTTATCTTAATAAAGGTATTACCATTACCCTTACCGATGAAAGAGAGACTCTGGAAGATGGTTCTTTCAAATCAGAAGTCTTTCATTCCGAAGGCGGGTTAAAGGAATTTGTTGCCTACATTGACGGAAGCCGTGAGGCCATTATGGAGAATGTAATCTTCATGGAGGGCGAAAGAGATGATATTCCGGTTGAAGTGGCAATGCGTTACAATACTTCATTTAATGAGAATCTTCACTCTTACGTTAATAATATCAATACCCATGAAGGGGGAACACACCTTGCAGGTTTCAGACGTGCATTAACGAGGACCTTAAAGAAATATGCCGATGATCTGGGGATCCCTCAGAAAGAAAAGGTAGAAATTACGGGAGATGACTTCCGTGAAGGTCTTACAGCCGTGGTTTCCGTAAAAGTAATGGAACCGCAGTTTGAAGGGCAAACTAAAACAAAATTGGGTAATTCCGAAGTTTCCGGAGCAGTTGATAAAATTGTGGGGGAAATGCTTACGAACTTCTTAGAAGAAAATCCTAACGAAGCTAAAATTATCGTTCAGAAGGTTGTTTTAGCAGCAAAAGCAAGACAGGCTGCGAAAAAAGCCCGTGAAATGGTTCAGAGAAAATCTCCGATGGGAGGTTCCGGACTTCCTGGGAAATTGTCCGACTGTTCTTCTAAAAGTCCTGAAGAATCTGAAATATTCCTTGTTGAGGGAGATTCCGCAGGAGGTACTGCAAAACAAGGACGTGACAGACATTTCCAGGCTATCCTTCCATTAAGAGGTAAAATTTTGAACGTAGAAAAATCTATGCTTCATAAAGTTTATGATAATGAGGAAATTAAAAATATTTACACAGCTCTTGGGGTTTCCGTAGGAACGGAAGAAGACAGCAAGGCGTTGAATATGGCGAAACTGAGATATCATAAGATTGTCATCATGACCGATGCCGATATTGACGGTTCCCACATTTCTACATTGATTCTGACATTCTTCTTCAGATATATGAAAGAATTGATTGAAAATGGTTATATCTATATCGCTCAACCGCCTTTATATTTATTGAAGAAAGGTAACAAAAAAGTGTATGCCTATAATGAAAAAGAACGTGAGGAATTTACTCTGGATATGTCTCCGGATGGAAAAGGAGTAGAGGTACAACGTTACAAAGGTCTTGGGGAAATGAATCCTGAGCAGCTTTGGGAAACGACCTTAAATCCTGAGCATAGAATATTGAAACAGGTAACTATTGACAATGCTGTAGAAGCAGATAGTGTTTTCTCTATGTTGATGGGAGATGAAGTTCCGCCAAGAAGAGAGTTTATTGAGAAAAATGCAAAATATGCTAAAATTGATGCATAATTAATTTTTCTATAAAATATAATGAAAAAGGCTCCGTTTTGGAGCCTTTTTTTATCTTCGAAAATTAAATTTTAACATTTATTAAGATTTCATTACTTTTGTTAAATTTTTTAAAACAATGATGAAAATCTTAACAGTTGGTGCCGTTTGTATTGCTTCTCTTTACTACGCCCAAAGCTATCCGGTATCAGCAATCCCGGAGAATTTAAAGAAGGATGCCAATGCGGTGATCCGAAAAGATTTTACCACGATCCAAATCAACAAGATAGATGAGGTAAAATATCAGATAAATACCGTAACTACGGTTTTAAATAAAGACGGGGATTCCCAGGCTCATGCTTATATTCCATATGACAAAGGAGATCATATTTCTGACGTAAAAGTTACAGTGTATGACGAATCCGGTAAAAAAATAAAGTCTTATTCCAAATCGGATTTCGGAGACTTTGCTAACAATTCCCAGGGAGTCTTTTATTCGGATAGCAGATATTTATCATTGGCTTATACTCCGACCCAATATCCTTATACACTCGAGTTTTCGTACCAGATCACTAATGAAAACACTATTTTCATACCGGATTTTGTACCTTTTTCAGGCACCAATGTAGCATTGGAGGAAAGTCAGTTTAAGATTCTTAATAATTCAGGTATTGAGCTCCGCACAAAAACTTATCCTTCTAAGTACAATTATACTACGGTTGCAGAAAGCAGTAATGGTGTAGAAAAAGTATATTCATATAAAAATGTTCCTGCTATAGAAGATGCTTCTTTACTTCCTTCACCACTTAAGATCTTACCTAAAGTGAGTTTTTCACTGGCAAGATTCAATCTGGAAGGAAAGCAGGGAAGTATTACGAGCTGGAAAGATTTCGGATCCTGGTATTATAATAGCATTTTGCAGCCTGTATCTGTTTCCACGCCCTCTATAAAAGCTGATGTTGCAGCGCTTAATTTACAGGGGTCCACAGAAGAAAGGGTGAGAAAACTGTATCAGTATATGCAGGGTAAAACCCGATATATATTTGTTGCGCTGGGAATTGGGGGATGGCAGCCTATGATGCCGGATGAAGTACAGAAAAAAGGATATGGAGACTGTAAAGGGTTATCCAATTATATGAAGACCTTGCTTGATGAAGCGGGAATTCCATCATACTATTGTACTATCAACTCCGGCTCTTCACCGGTGTCTTTCGATAAAGATTTTCCAAAAATGGGAGGGAACCATGTTATCTTAATGGTGCCTACTGAAAAGGGAAACATATGGCTGGAAAATACATCCCAGCAGATTGCTTTTAACCATTTGAGCTACAGTACAACGGACCGAAATGTTCTTTTGGTTAAAAAGGATGGAATTGAAGTGATGGATACTCCTTCATATTCTGCAGAACAAAATAAAGAAAAGCAAATCCTTAAAATTAAGCTTAATGAAGATAATAGTATTGCAGGAAAAGGAGAGTTTGCTTTTACAGGCAGTCAATATGATTATAACTTAAGATTTGCCACATTATCTCCTAAGGAGAAAAATGAATCAGTAAAAAGCCTTTTAAATATTTTACATTTTGAAAATATTGAAATGAAAGATTTTATTAATGACAGGGATAATGCAGTTATAAAATATAATCTTGATTTTAAGGCTAATAACTATTCCAAGAATGCCGGAAGCAGTATGGTATTCCGAGCGGTACCTATCTTTTCTGATAATAATTATAAAGCAGATGATAAAAGGGAATTGCCGTTTGAGATCATGCAGTCTTTTGAAGATGAATATAAGATTACATTTGAAATTCCTAAAAATTATAAGATCGATGAAGTTCCTGAGGATGTAAAACTTCCGTCTGAATTTGGAACCTATCAGCTTAACTTTATAAAGAACGGACAAGAGCTTACCGTTACCAGGACTATTCATGTAAATAAAGGAACGTATCCTAAAGAAAAATACAATGATTATATCAAATTCAGAAAGAAAACTGTAAATATGGACAATTCTAAAATTCTAATAACTAAAATCTAAGCATGAAAAAAATTATATTCGTCGTTTTGAGTTCAATCAGTGTTGTTTGCCTCAAAGCCCAAAAACAGGAATTTCTCAACCCACCTAAATTTAATGATACCGATTTATCAAAGCAAAAATCATTGCTGGACGAAAATGCTCCGGCGGAAATTTTGTATAAATCAGTGTCTTTTAATATAGATTCCAATAATGGTACTTTGCAGAAAAGAGCCTTCTACAGGGTGAAGATTTATGATAAAGAAAAAGCCGAAGACTGGCTTAATCTTGAAGTGCCCCTTTATCAGGATGGCAGCAGCCAGGAAAGCTTATCTAAAATGAAGGCTTACACCTATAACCTTGAAAACGGAAATGTGGTCACGACTAAAGTAGATAAAAGTTCAAAGTACAAGAGTAAAGAAAATAAGTATATATCGGTTACCAAATTTGCTTTTCCTAATGTAAAAAACGGTTCTGTTATTGAATACCAGTATGAGATCACTTCTCCGTTCTTGTATTCCATTCCGGAAATATTGATAGAATCTGATACACCATCATTATATACTGAATATATTTTGGATGCTCCTTCCAATATATCGTATAATATAAATTATACAGGCTCTTTAAGTCCTAAATACAAGCAGGTTGAGGAAAAGCTTCTGTATGGCTCCAATTACAGAACCTATCGTTTCGGGTATGAAAACCTGAAAGGTTTTAAAACGGAGAAATTCATAAAAAATGATAGGAATTACAGAACGAAGATCAGTGCGGAATTGCATTCCACCAATTTTAAAGAACTGAAGTTGTATTCATCATCCTGGGAGAAGATCAAAGAAAGATTATATGAGAATGAAGATTTTGGTGGAGAACTGAAAAGAACAAAATTGGCGAAAGAAAATATGCCTTCAGGAATTTCAGGGCTTACAGATATGGATAAGGCGGATGCTATTTTTAAATATGTCCAAAAGGCCTTTACCTGGAATAAATATTCGGGAGTAAGGACAGAAGATGGTATAAAAAAACTTCTCGAAACAAAAACCGGAAACGCTGCGGAGATCAATCTTTTTTTAATCATGATGCTTAGAGAAGCAGGGTTAAAGGCAGATCCATTATTGATCTCTACTGTTAGTAACGGAATGATCAATATTGCATCTCCGAATGTCTCGAATTTAAACTTTGTCCTGGCAGCCGTTAAAATTAAAGACCAATATCATTTATATGATGCTACATCCAAGCAATCTTCAAGGGATATGCTGCCTCCAAGAGATTGGAATCAATTTGGGATCCTGGCTCCAAAGGAAAAAGTACAGGAATTATCTATGACCAATGCACAACCAAGTTTTACTTACCTTACGGCTGAGGCTAAGATCAATGAAGATGGAAGTATTTCCGGAACTTATTCCGACAAAGATACAGGTAGCTATGCGATGTTTGCCAAAGAAAGCTATGACGAGAATATGGATAAATACAAAAAGCAGTACAAGGAAAACTTTGCTATTGATTTTACGGATATTAACTCAAAAGTTCTAGAAAATGGTGATTTTGAAAGTACGATGAAATTTACATCAGAAAACCTGATTGATAGAATAGGGAAAAAAATGATCATTAATCCTATGCTGTTTCTTAATAAAAACTCCAATGAATTTGATCAGACCGATGAAAGAAAATATCCCATAGATTTTATATCAGCCTACACAAGAACAAAAAAAAATCATTTTCGAAATTCCCGAAGGTTATGTTATTGAAGAAATGCCAAAAAATAAAAAGATAATAACGGATGATAAGGAGATCGAATACAGCTATGTTGCAGAGCAAAAAGGAAATAAACTAGAGGTCACCTCAAAGACCAAAGTAAGCAGTCCGGATTATCCTAAAGATTATTATCCCGCATTTAAACAGATTTGGGGAGTAGCTTCAAAAAGTGAAAATCAGGTGATAAGTTTAATTAAAAAATAAATTAAAAGCTTCTATTTATAGAAGCTTTTTCGTTATATTTGAGCAAACCAATAAAAATTAATAATATGTTAACTCTTTTACAAACAGATCCTTACGATGGGATGGATTCTGCGGCAGCGGCCGGAATTGGAATCGGAATGTTATTCTTTTATCTGATTATATATCTGTTCTATGGATATTGTATGTATAAAATATTTCAGAAAGCAGGGCGCCAAGATGCATGGGCGGCTTTCATTCCTATTTATAACATCATCGTTTTGCTTGATATTGTAAAGAAACCGGCTTGGTGGATTATTTTATTTTTTATTCCGTTTGTTAACCTGTTTGCATCATGGATGGTTAATGATGGTCTTGCCAAAGGATTTAGCAAAGAAACGCCTTTATACACGATTCTTTTATTCTTCTTAGGATTTATATTCATTCCTGTTTTAGCTTTTGGGAATGATCAATTTGAAAGCCAGAAAATACCGGCTAACTAAAAAAAATTCATTATAATTTACAAAACCATTCATTTTGTGAATGGTTTTTGTATTGACATCACAAATATAGAATATGAAAAATACAATTGCAGCTATTTTGCTTTCCTTGTTCTTTGCTCTGGCAGCGTGTAAAAAGAATGAAAAAAAGGATTCATCGACAGAAAAAACAGAAGTGAATCAGTCTGAAAAATTTGTAGTCGATTCAGTAAAAGTTAGCGACTCTACGAAGGTCAATGATTCTTTAACTGTAAAATATACTTCGAAACTTTTAGTATTTCCTTCTTTGAAAGACCAAAAACTTCTGGACAGCATCTATTTTATCAATAAAGGGGCAACAGATTTTTCTAAAAACGGGATTCAGTCTTACCTGGAAAGAGAAAAGGCAGAATATTTCAATTCTATCAGGAAGGAGGCGAAGGATCTTGGAGTATCATTTCCTCAGGAATGGTATACCAGTAACTATATGAATCTGAAATCCACAACCAATGATTATATGCACATTGAATATGTTTACAGTGCGTATGAAGGGGGAGCCCACGATAATTACGGGTTTTCCGAGCGGGTGTTTGACCTGAAAAACAATAAGAAAGTACAGTTGGCGGATATTACCACCATGCCTAAAAAACAAATTGAGGGAATTCTGATGAAGAATATCAATAAGATGAATAGTGGAACGACCGATGAGAAAGGAGAGGTGAAAAATTCTGATATGCTCCTGGTAGAAGTAATTCCTGCAAGTAGCAATTTCTACTTTGATGATAAGAACCTGTATTTCCATTATAGTCCATACGAAATTGCAGCTTTCGCAGCTGGAGACATCACAATCCCCGTATCATGGGAGGATCTTAAAGGGACGCTTAAGCCCGAGTTTAAAGAAAGAATGAAAATTAAATAAGAATAATGCTTCCAAATCAGGAAGCATTTTTTATTTTTGCTGTAATGGAAAAAGTAGCTTTTATCATCAACCCGTTTTCTGCCAAAAGGAATTATCAGCCATTTCTCAATGAGTTGAAAAAAAAAGGTGGAAAATCCCCTTTACTATATTTCAGAATCCATTCAGGGAACAGATGATTTTATTGAAGAGCACTTCAATGAAATAGAAATTTTTGTTGCAATAGGAGGGGATGGCACTATTTCTACAGTAGCAAGGAAGTTGATTAATACACCTAAAATTTTAGCTATTTTTCCGGCAGGTTCAGGAAACGGATTCTCGAACGAAACCCAATTTAGCAAAAATCTAGATGAGCTACTGGATAAGCTAAAGGCGAGAAAATCCAGAAAAATTGACACTTTTACCGTAAATGAAAGACTTTCCATCAATGTTTCAGGAACAGGATTTGATGGCAAGGTGGTAAAAGAATTTGAAAAGACAGACAGGGGTTTCAAAAATTACATCAAGGTTTCCCTTAAAACCTTTTTTAATTATAAACCCATTAAGGTTAAATTTGTTGATGAAGCTTACCAGCAATATAACGGCAGATATCTGATGCTGAATATTGCTAATACCCGTCAGTTTGGAAATAATGCATATATTGCTCCGCACGCGAGTAAAAGTGACGGATTGGTAGATATGGTTTTGGTTAAGAAATTTCCATTAACCTATTCTGCATTATTTGCATACAGGATGTTTACCAAAAAACTGAAAGATGATGATTATGTGACCTATCTTCCGGTTTCAGAAATCGAGTTCAGTGTCAATACCAAAAACTGGCACCTGGACGGTGAATTTAATAAAATAAAATCCCCGATCCATATTAAGGTGCTTCCTGCCAGTCTGACGATTCTAATTTAAGCCTCTAATTTCTTTTCTACTTCTTGTGGATGGTTCAGGGAGTAATTGAGCTGGTCTTTATCCAGTTGTTTTTCCCAATTTGCGACAACCACAGTGGCTACGGAATTTCCTATAACATTGGTCAATGCTCTGCATTCGCTCATGAATTTATCGATTCCCAGGATCAGTGTCATTCCTGCAATCGGAATTTCCGGAACTACAGCCAATGTGGCGGCCAAAGTTACAAATCCGGCTCCTGTTACGCCCGCTGCACCTTTAGAACTTAGCATAGCGACAAGGAGTAGCATCAATTGTTTTTCCAGTGGCAGATGAATATTAAGGGCTTGTGCTATGAACAATGAAGCCAGTGTCATGTAAATATTAGTGCCATCGAGGTTGAAAGAATAGCCGGTTGGAACCACCAATCCTACGATAGCTTTGGAGCATCCTGCTTTTTCAAGCTTTTCCATAATTCCCGGTAATGCGGATTCTGAAGAGCTGGTTCCCAGAACTAAAAGAAGCTCCTCTTTAAGATAAAACATCAGCTTAAAAATGCTGAAACCATTATACCAGGCAACAGCACCCAGTACCAAAACAACAAATAGTAATGAGGTGATATAAAATGTCCCTACCAGGAACAGAAGATTGAGAACTGAATGAAGACCATATTTTCCGATGGTAAAAGCCATTGCCCCGAAAGCTCCGATGGGAGCAAGTTTCATAAGCATATGCACGATTTTAAAAACAGGTGTTGAAAGATCCTGCAGAAAGTTGGTTATCCTTTGGCTTTTTTCTTTTGTCAATACAAGTGCAACTCCCATTAAAATTGCGACCAATAAGACCTGAAGAATATTTTCACCGACCAGGGGACTGAAAAGTGTTTCAGGAATAATATTCATCATAAAACCCGTAAGTGTGGATTCGTGGGCTTTTTGCTGATACTGGGAAATATCTCCAGAAAGCGAGGCCGGATCAATATTCAAACCTGTGCCGGGTTGAAGGATGTTACCGACGATTAATCCGATGATTAAAGCTAATGTTGAAAAAGTAAAGAAATAGATCATTGCCTTTACTGCAATTCTCCCTACCTTTTTCAGGTCGGTCATATGGGCAATTCCTAATGTAAGCGTAATAAAAATTACCGGAGCAATAATCATTTTTACAAGTTTGATAAAGCCATCGCCTAAAGGCTTCATTTTCTCTCCCAGTTCGGGATAGAACCTTCCCAGAAGTATACCTGCAATGATGGCGATGATTACCTGAAAATAGAGCTGCTGATAGATTTTTTTTTGCTTTCAATGGGGTGTTTTTTAATTTAAAGGACGAAAAGTAAGAAAAAATATCAGGAATCATGATAGATGTCATGAAAAAATGATCTTTTCCTTTTTTCGTCCTTTAAATATTTAGTTGAAAATTACAAATAGGTAAGCAGAAGTTATTCTGTTGCGACAGAGTCGTCACCACGTCCGTCCGCTACTGCATGTATGTTTCCATTCTCATCAATAACGATCATTTCTGTTTTTCCGATCTGTTTTACTTTTTCGATAACATAATTTTTAGCCTTTAATTCAGAAATTGTTGATTCCGGAAAATTGTTTTCCACAGATACGGTTTCTGGAAGCCATTGGTGATGGAATTTAGGTGCGTTTACGGAAATATTGGCGTTCAATTTAAAATCAACAACATCTACGATGGATTGATATACCGATGTCGGAATTGTTGTTCCGCCCGGTGTTCCTACTACCATAAAAGGTTTTCCGTTTTTTAAGAGTATGGTAGGAGTCATGGATGAGAGCATCCTCTTATTCGGTTGAATAGAATTGGCTTCCCCGCCTACAGCCCCAAACATATTCGGAACTCCCGGTTTGATAGAAAAGTCATCCATTTCATTATTTAAAAAGAATCCTGCTCCGGACACAACCACTTTACTTCCGTAATACCCGTTAAGGGTAGTGGTTACAGATGCAGCATTTCCATCCTTATCAATTACTGAAATGTGGGTCGTTTGTGTTGATTCTTTAGGTTGCTTAATGATCTTTCCAACCTCAGAGCTAGGCGTGGCCTTAGAAAAACTAAAGCTTTTCCATCTCTTTTTCAAATAATCATCAGAGATAAGATAAGAGGTCTTATCTTCTATAAAATCCGGATCCCCCATATATTCTGCACGGTCAGCATAGGCTCTTCTTTCGGCTTCTACCATAATCTGTACGGCAGGAGTAGAATTCAGCTGGTATTTTTCTAAATTTTCGAAGCTTGCCATTCTCAGCATCTGGGCTAAAAGAACTCCACCACTGGACGGTAAGGGCATGGAAACAACATTATTTCCTTTGTAATCAAATTCTAGGGCTTTTCTCTGGGCAACCTTATAGTTTTTTAAATCTTCAGAAGTGATAATTCCGTTTCCTCTTTTCATTTCAGAAACAATAAGGGCTGCGGTTTTACCTTCATAAAATCCTTTTGCTCCTTCTTTCTGTATAAGTTTTAAAGTTTCAGCCAATTCTTTCTGAACCAAAATATCACCCGCTTTCCACGGGGTGTCTTTTACAAAAGGAATTGGTGATTGATTGTGTTTTTGGAAATTTACCTTGTGGGTGTTAAGCATATCAGCTTCTTTTTCTGTAATAGCAAACCCTTTCTCAGCGAGATCTATGGCTGGCTGAATAATTTTTTCCATGGGAAGGTTGCAATATTTTAGGGTAGCAAAAAAGCCTGCAATACTACCAGGGATTCCTACAGCTAATCTGCCGTTCTGCGAAAGGTCTGTACTGGCTTTTCCTGTTTTGTCGACGTACATATCTCTCGATGCATTCCTTGGGGCTGTTTCTCTATAATCGATCGTAAATTTTTCACCATTATTTTTTACACCCACTAAAAATCCGCCACCGCCTATATTTCCTGCCTGAGGATAAACCACAGCTAATGCATATTGAGTGGCTATGACAGCATCATAAGCATTTCCTCCTTGCTTCATGATTTTTGCTCCTGCTTCACTTGCTAGCGGATGGGCAGAAACAACAACTCCTTTGTTTTTTACCTTAACTTCTTTTACGATATTAAAATCGGTATACTGACTCCAGTACAGGTTTGTGCTTAAAAACACGGCGGCGAATAATAGGTTCTTCATACCATTTTGCTTTTTATTGATAGCAAAATTATATATTTTTAAATGAAATATTTCTTTTTCAGGTCTATATGTATAATTGATCAGCTGAAGGAAAAATAGAGTATTGTATTATTTATATTAAAATATCTGATGATGTTAATTTTGTATAATTTTTATTCGTTTTAAATAATTATAATTTAATAAAATAGGTTTTTGTTTGCGTTTAAATTGTTTTTAAAAGATAATTCATTACTTTTGGAAAAAAAAACAACCGTATGATCAAAAATTACCAGAAGGCAGCTTCTCTCGCTGCATTATTTTTTGTTTCCGTTTATGCCCATGCGCAAACCGATTCTACAAAAACAAAGAATATAGAAGAAATCAAAATTACCTTAGGGTCCAGAAACAAAGCAAGAGTAGCAACGGATACGCCTGTACCTGTAGATGTTATCAATATCAGCTCACAGTCTGTTATCACTCCGCAGATGGATCTCAACCAGATTCTGAATTATGCAGCTCCTTCGTTTACCTCAAATTCAACCACAGTTGCAGACGGTACGGATCATATTGATCCGGCTCAGTTGAGAGGGTTGGGTCCCGACCAGGTATTGGTTTTGCTTAATGGTAAAAGAAGACATACCTCTTCGCTGGTTAATGTAAATGGTTCTCCCGGAAGAGGTTCTGTGGGAACCGATCTGAATGCATTGCCTGCATTTGCTATAGAACGTCTGGAAGTCCTGAGAGACGGAGCCTCTGCACAATATGGTTCCGATGCTATTGCGGGGGTGATTAATGTTATCATGAAGAAGAATACTAATGCATTTACTTCGGCAATTACAGCAGGGGGACTTAATTCCAAAGGGTCCAATGACCACAGCGGAGGCTGGGATGGAGGTAAATATCAATTAGACCTTAATTATGGTACAGCTATAGGAAAGAATGGATTCATCAATTTTACGGCAAGTTTAATGAAGCGGGAAGAGACACGAAGAGCCAATGCTGCTACCGGGCAGATTTTTAATGCCTATAATGCTATCGAACAAAGGGCGCTGGAGAACGGTGTCAATATTTCCTCCCTTTTCGGAAATATCGGGAACACTCCCAATTCCCAACAGATTATTGATTATATTCATCAATATGCTCAAAATGTAAATTATTTTAGTCCCGCTTTTCAAACTGAGATTCAGAATGCCAATAGTATTTCTCAGCTTCAAACACTTTTAAAAACTGATGTTTCAGAAAATGAAATGGCATATAGAGGGCTTGCGAGAAACGATTTTAATATGAGAGTAGGACAGTCCAGGTTGACATCGGGGCAGTTTTTCATGAATTCTGAATTTGATCTTGCTTCTTCCGTAAAAGGATATGCTTTTGGGGGGGATTTCCTATAGAAGTGGCAATGCGGGAGGTTTTTTCCGCAGGCCTTATGAGAGTAGGGCTTCTACTTCTATTTATCCTAATGGTTTCCTGCCTGAAATCGCTTCTGATGTTATAGATCTTTCCCTGGCAACAGGTTTTAAAGGTAAAATAGGGAATATTAATTATGATATAAGCAACACATACGGTCGGAATACTTTCGATTATACCATTAAAAATACGGCGAATGCTTCTATGCTTTATCCGAGTAAAACAGAATTTAAAGCTGGAGGACTCAATTTTTCTCAGAATACCGTTAATGCGGATTTTGATACAAAGGTTGACTGGCTTCAAGGGTTTAATATTGCATTTGGGGGAGAGGCCAGATTTGAGAGGTATAAAATTCAAAGTGGAGAACAGGATTCCTGGGCACTCTACGATATTAATGGTAATATTCAGGATGTTTCAACACCTGCTAATCTTAAACCGACTGATTTTTTTGGTGCGGTGAGACCCGGTGGAGCTCAGGTATTTCCGGGATTCAGACCAGCGAATAGTCTAAATAAAGGAAGGAGCTCTGTAGCCGGATATATAGACACTGAACTTGATGTTACGGATAAATGGCTGATAAGTGGTGCCGTGAGATATGAGAATTATTCTGACTTTGGATCCACATTTAATTATAAAATTGCTACAAGATATAAGCTTACAGATCAGATTAACGTCAGGGCAGCACATTCTACTGGATTTCGTGCACCATCTTTGCAACAGATCTACTATAATGCGACATCTACTCAGTTTGTGGGTGGTATAGCATATGAAGTTGGTACATTCTCTAATGATTCTGAAATAGCAAAAAATTTAGGAATTCCACAATTGAAACAGGAGGAATCTGTAAGCTATTCCGCCGGCTTTACTGCTAAAATACCTAATGCGAACCTTACATTTACGGTGGATGGATATTATATTAAAATTAAAAACAGAGTTGTTTTAACGGACCAGTTTTTGAGGCCAAGCGGGACGTATCCAGGCGGAAGTCCTTTGTTTAACCTTCAAAGGGAGTTTGATAAGGCTAATGCCAATGCGGCAACTTTTTTCGCCAATGCTATTGATACTCAGACAAAAGGATTGGAGGGCGTTATTTCCCACCGTGCTAAATTCTCATCAAATATTTCACTAAATTCCGATCTGGCTGTCACTATTTCCAAAACAAATAGGGTAGGGAATATCCACGGCTCTGATGTTTTAATTAATGCAGGGCAGATCAATCGTTATTATTCCGAGACCAGTCGCATCTATGTAGAAGAAGCCGTTCCGAGGTTTAAAGCATCTCTTAATAACGGCCTGGAGATTGGTAGATTTAATGTTTTACTAAGAAATGTATATTTTGGAAAGGTGACCGATCCTAATACAATGGATGTTAATGGAGATGGTAAAATTGGCTATGAAATAATCAATGGCAGTGTTGTTGAAAATGAACATCCGGTTTGGGGTGCTAAGGTAATAACCGATCTTTCCGTTGGTTTTAAATTTAATAAGAGCTTTATCCTGACGATTGGTGCCAATAACCTGTTCGATATCTATCCTGATAAAAATTATGGGCCAACGCCGGTGCAGAGGCCTACTGTGGATGCTGCAGGAAATATTGTTTATACACCCGCTACAATTGATCTCTCTAATCAAAATCAGTTTGTATATTCCAGAAATGTCTCGCAGTTTGGGATGAATGGAAGATTTCTTTTTACAAGGCTGAATTTTAGTTTTTAGAGAACTTCTGACAATGTTCTGAAGGTGTGTTTTTACGCACCTTTTTTTATTATGATAAGCATGATTTTTTTACTTTTGTAAAATTCAAAACCTAAAAGAAATAAAAATGGAATCCTATACGGAAAAAATACTGATTACCGGTGCTTTAGGGCAAATCGGAACTGAACTTACCAACAGACTTGTTGAGATCCACGGAGCGGAAAATGTTGTAGCCTCAGGCCTCGACAGATGGCAGAAGGGAATTACATCAGCCGGCTATTATGAGAGAATGGATGTTACCAACACCCAGCTTGTGAGACAAATCATTAAAGATTATGATATCACGACTGTTTATCACTTAGCCTCTTTATTGTCCGGAACCTCAGAAAAGCAGCCTATTTTTGCATGGAAGCTAAACCTGGAGCCTCTCCTTCATTTTTGTGAAATGGCAAGAGAAGGATTGCTTAAAAAGATCTTTTGGCCAAGTTCAATTGCAGTATTCGGAAAAGGAATTCCAAAAGAAAATGTTGAGCAGGATGTAGTCCTGAATCCTACTACCGTTTACGGTATTTCTAAAATGGCAGGTGAAAAATGGTGTGAGTATTACTTTGACAAACACGGAGTGGATGTAAGAAGTATCCGTTATCCGGGGTTAATTTCATGGAAGACTCCGGCAGGGGGAGGAACTACGGATTATGCGGTAGAGATTTTTTACGAAGCGATAGAAGAGGGGAAGTATACGAGTTTTATTTCTGAAAATACAGGGATGCCTATGTTGTATATGGATGATGCTATCAATGCGACATTGAAATTAATGGAAGCTCCAAAAGAAAGTTTAACGGTTCGTTCTTCTTATAATTTAGGTGGAATGTCATTTACTCCAAAAGAATTGGCAGAAGAAATCAAGAAAGAAATTCCGGATTTTGAGATCGATTATAAACCTGATTTCAGACAGGAAATTGCAGATTCATGGCCAGCTTCAATTGATGATTCAATCGCCAAAAAAGATTGGGGACTGACGTATGATTTTGGAATTTCTGAAATGACAAAAGACATGATCAAGAATCTTAAAGTAAAATTAGGTAAAAATTAGTTACTTAAAGTATAGCTTTAATTAAAAATGTTTTTAACGTCTCATTTTTAATGTATTATAAAATTTATATAAAATTGAGTTTAGATGGTATTATTAACTTTTAACATCCTTGATATTGAAGCAAAGACTAAAACTAATGCTCAGATTACAGGCGATGACCGTTTAAAAATAACAGTTGATAATACAAAAGCTATTCTCAGAATTTTGGATATTCACGATACGAAAGCCACATTTTTTATTGAGGTCTCTATCGTTGAAAAACTTCATCATCTTATAAAAGCAATTTCAACCCGTGGGCATGAAATTGCTTTTTATAATAAAAATTCTTCCCTTCAGGAGATCGAAGCGGTTAAGAAAAATATAGAAGAATGTTTTGGAAAACAGATCCGGGGAATTCGCCAGAAAGACGTAAAACTTCCGCAGGAGAATTTGAAATTACTTGAGTTTAATTATGTTTCCAATATCGATAATGCCAATATTCTTTTTCCGTTCAAAAGGCTGAAAAGAGATACTGAGATTACAGAAGAAGATGGGTTAAGTATTATTCCGGAAAGTATTTCGCCGTACAGTCAATTACCCTATAATGATTTTGTATTTCAGATATTGCCTATGAAATATTACCAGAATATGGTTTTTGAAACATTAAAGAATGATGAATTTGTTTTGATCTATCTTAATTCCTGGCAGTTTACGGATTTTAAGACGTATCCCTTTGATATTCCTTTTTACAGAAGCTTTTCATCAGGAAAAAAAATGGAGGACAAATTAAATGCCCTCCTTACCTGGATCAACGAGAAAGAAATGGCTACTTCCCGTATGAAAGATTATATTTTTTAATAAGAAAGTTTACAGTAACGGACGAATTGAAAATGTCTTAAGTAGTTTATTGAAATGATACCTAAGATCTAATTTGTCTTCTAACTTCTAACTTCTAGCTCAACTCAAAAAGTGTGATTTCAGGTAAAACTCCAACCCTCCCTGGATATCCAAGCACTCCAAACCCTCTGTTTACATACAGGAATTTACCTTCGCTCTCATAGATATCCGCCCATTTTGGATAACGGTATTGTACCGGTGACCATTTGATGTTTTTAAGATCAAGACCGAACTGCATTCCGTGGGTATGGCCTGATAACGTCAACTGGACATTTCCGGGGTGTTGTTTTACAATGGAATCAAAGTGAGTAGGGTCGTGGCTCATTAATATTTTTGCGGCTGATTCCGGTACTCCTGCAATCGCCCTATCAAGATCTCCGAATTGAGGGAACGGTTTAAGCCCCCAGTTTTCTACACCCAGAATATAAAGCTTTTCACCATCTTTTTCGATGATTCTGTGTTCATTTCTCAGCATGTCAAATCCGGCCTGTTTTTCATAGTCAATAAGCGTTTCCAGGTTCTTTTTCTTGGCATCCAGAGAAGTCCAGGTAACATAATCACCGTAATCATGGTTTCCCAGTACTGCAAATTTGCCATCCTTGGCTGTTATTTTTGAAAATAAGGGTATAAATGGTTTGAACTCTTCAGAAACATTATTGACCATATCTCCAGTGAATAAGACCAGATCAGGTTTTTGCTCATTAATCAGTTCAATGGCGTGCTCTAATTTACTTGGATCGGCGAAACTCCCACTGTGGACATCGGAGATCTGTATGACCTTATAACCTTTGAAGTTTTTAGGAAGATTAGCAATTTTTACCTTAACCTTTCTCACTTTATGCCTGTATTTACCAAATGTAATTCCATCAATAAAAAGTGCCGAAAGTACACCTCCCAGACCGAGTCCCATTAAGCTTAAAAACTTTCTTCTTTCCGGGAAAAAGTTTTCCGCAGGGTTCCGGAATCCAAGGATATAGGTACCGGTCCTGAAAATATCATCGATCAATAAAAACAAAACAATGAAAATTTTGGGAAGGATGAAAATGAGAAATAGGGACATCATCCATTGAATTCTTACAGAACTCCGGTCTGCTTTCTGAAAATGGGCAAGCTCATAGGCGAAAAGCCCGTAAATAGCTAATGATAAAACACAGTAACCGATTTTCACCCAGGAATTATCCGTCAATGTCCTTATCGCCTGATAAATGTATATTTCCAAAAACAGAAATATGGCGGCAATAATTAAAAAATTTTTTTGCATAATCAGATTAAAAAAGCACAAAAGAAAATTTCCCTTTGTGCTTTTAATATTTTTAAATTATTTATTCTTAAGGAAATTTATAAACGATAGCATTGATGTTCATTCCGGCACCTACCGAAGTCATAACAACGTTACCTTTTTCTTTAAACGAATGACCAGCCATTTTTCCTTTAATTATTAAATCATACATGGTAGGAATGGTTGCTACAGACGAATTTCCAAACTCCTGAATGGTCATCGGAGAGATAGTATGATCATAATCTTTTACATCATAAAGCTTGTGAAGTCTTTCGATCATAGCATAATCCATTTTTGCATTAGCCTGGTGGATTAATATTTTGTCGATATCCTCAATAGAAAGCCCAGCGTCATCAATAGTTTCTTTGATGGCTGCCGGAACATTTTTTTAATGCGTATTCATAGATCTTTCTGCCTTGCATTCTTACAAATAAACGGGTTTGATCAGAGTCTTTATTGATCGAAGGTCCGTTGGCAAGGTAGTTTAATTCAATTCCATTATCGCAAATCGTATTGTGTGCAATAATTCCTACATTTTCCTCATCTGTAGCTCTTACTACTACAGCTCCGGCTCCGTCTGCAAAAATCATTCTGTTTCGGTCATGTGGATCTGTAACACGGCTTAAAGTTTCCGCACCGATTACTAAAATGGTTTTTGCTGCTTTGGCTTTGATCAGATTATCTGCTAAGATCATCGCTTCCACCCATCCCGGACATCCGAAAAGCATGTCATAGGTTACACATTTTCTGTTCGTAATACCCAGTTTATTCTTTACTCTGGCAGCCATTGTAGGCATGAAATCAGCGTATCCGTTTACAGTAACTTCTCCAAAATTACTGGCGTAAATAATATAATCCAGTTCTTCACCGTCAATTTTAGCATCTGCAATGGCTAGCTTTGCAGCTTCGTAACCTATTTGTGAGTTTGAAAGATCTTCGTCAATGAATCTTCTGTTTTCTATTTCTGTAATTTCTACAAACTTGGCAATCGTTTCTTCAGTAGGCTTGTCAATCTTTACCCCGTCTTCTGTATAGAATTCTGAACCTAGAAAAAAGTCTCTTCCGATAATCCTTTTAGGAAGGTAAGATCCAGAACCAATAATGATCGTATTCGGCATTCGTTTAAATGATTTTTTAAAAACGCAAAGTTAATAATTAATCTTAATAAGAAAGAATTAAAAATATTATTAAATTTGCAAAAATTGTACTTTACAGTCTATGAAAAATAATCCATCCTTAAAAGGCTTACTTATTGCTGTTGTGGCGTTTATCATTGCCTTTGGGATTTATTTCCTTTTTTTAGCTAAGAAAAATTATTACTTAGTAGACAACCCCACTCCCAATACCTATTACTATAGAATTAATAACGGTTCTGAAGGAATTATTTCAGCAGGACAGTCGGTGAAGGTTGATTTGAATAAAGGAAAAAATTCTATTAAAGTTTTCGATCAGAATAAAAAAATACTTTACGATTCTGCCTTTGAGGTAAATAAAATTCGCGGGTTATTGAACATCGCTCACCAGGATTATTATATTAACCGCCAATATTATGGATACAATCTTAAAAAAGATTCATTACTTTTGGAGCTTAATAAAACCGTAATAGACGGAAAAGAATATCTGGGCGGGGCAAAGCATTTCAATAAACTGTTTACTGATGATTTTTATTATAATGTAGATGAGGATTATGATAAGATCATTAAAAATATTGACAAAGTAGAATCCCGTTCAAAGATTTTCAGAAAGCAAGATTACCTTAATTACTATAAAGAATATTACAAGTTTTGACAAAAGATATCAACCAAGTAACTCCCTACAATTCTGATGCTACAAAAAAAAAGCCAGGTAGAGGATATGTTCGACAATATTGCACCCAAGTATGATCTTTTAAACCGTGTTTTATCAATGAAGATTGATATCATATGGAGAAATAAATTGGTCAAATGGATGAAAAATGACAACCCTCAGGAAGTGCTGGATGTGGCTACAGGAACGGGGGATCTGGCCATTACAATTGAAAAAGGAACCAATGCAAAAGTAGTTGGTTTGGATTTATCGCAACAAATGTTAAATGTTGGCGTTATTAAAATAAAAAAACTTAAATTAGACGGCAAAATTTCCATGCAGAAGGGGGATGCAGAAAATTTACCCTTCGAGGACAATAGATTCGACTCTGTTTCCGTTGCATTTGGAGTGAGGAATTTTGAAAACCTTACAAAAGGTTTAGCAGAGTTAAGAAGAGTAGTAAAAGATAACAAAAGTGTTTTTATACTTGAGTTTTCAAAGGTTGAGGGGTTCTTGGGGCCATTTTATATGTTTTATTTTAAAAACATATTACCTGCCATAGGGAAATTGGTTTCTAAAGATAATAGGGCATACACATACCTTCCGGATTCTGTAAATGCTTTTCCTTACGGGGAGAAGATGAGACAAATTCTTTTAGATACAGGATTTAAGAAAGTAGAATATAAAAAACTAAGTTTAGGTATAGCCACAATTTATAAAGCAACAAAGTAACCTATGAATAAATTTTTATTAAAAGCACTGGTGTTAGCCTCAGTAAATATTGCAATCTTTGCGGATGCGCAATTTAGAACCCGAAACAGAATGGATAAGTTGGAGGAATTTGATCAACAAGTCTTCAGTTGGGGTTTTTATCTGAATGGCAATATACTGGACTACCGTATCGTATTAAACCCAAGATATGGTATGAATGGGAATCAAAATCTTGTTACATCTAAGAGCAGTACAAGCTTCGGAGCCGGATTAATCGGTAAATGGAGATTGAATGACTATTTAGATTTAAGAGCGGAACCAGGCTTGCAATTTGCTCAAAGGGAACTTACTTTCAACACGCAGTCTAATGACCAGTATGCGGCTGGTACTTTAACAAATGCTCCTTTTACTCCATTTCCTTTAACGGAAAAAGATAAAGTAAGACAGGTAAAATCAACATTGGTGGATATTCCGGTGATGCTTGAGCTTCACGGACAGAGATGGTACAATTCCAGACCATATGTCGCTGCAGGGGTAAATTATATCGTGAATCTTCAATCCAACTCTACTTCCACTGATGATAACCTTCAGCAGGTTTTCAGATCCACTACACATAACTTTGCGTGGTCTGCGGAGATGGGAATCCAGTTTTACTTCAATAAGTTTAAACTGACTCCGGCCATCAGAGGTACGTTCATTATGAACAACGAAGTTGTTGCGGATAACGCAAACACTCCTCCTTACTGGGCAGCTGCAATGTCTACTTTACAGACAAGAGCCATCATGTTTGTATTGAAATTTGAATAAGAAAAGACTTAAAATATAAAAAGGAGATGCGAAAGCATCTCCTTTTTTGTTCATCATATCAAAATATAGAGACTTTTATTTTTGTTAATGTCAATATTTTTATATTTTTGCTAACAGTTAGAATATATAAAACCTGGAATGCTTCAAGATTTAGAGAATAATTTTTCAGAGCTGGAAAAAAAGATTTTGAATTTACATAAAAACTATCAGAATCTTACTGAGAAATTTACGGAATTGAATACAGAGCATGAAGAATTGAAGAAGAAATATGATGAGGAAAGAAAAAAAAAGTCAGGTATTAGCAGAAGAACAAAAAAAGATAAAACTTTATTCAGCAATATCAGGAAATCCCGAACATAATAGATTAATGAAAAACCATATCAATCGATTAGTAAAGGAAATTGATTTCTGTATTGCTCAGCTTCAAAACAGTGGATTATAATGGAGGTAAGGAGAATAACCATCAACATTGCAGGAAGAGTTTATCCGCTGAACGTACCGGCCGCAGAGGAAGAGACTTTGCGTAAAGTAGGGAAGCAGATTGAAAGTATGATTAAAGATTTTGAACAAAACTTCGATGTAAGAGATAAACAGGATGCTTTGGCCATGTGTGCCCTTAAATTAGGAACCAATGCTGAAGTAGTATCACTTAACTACGAAAAAAACATAAATTCAACCAACGAAAGATTAGTAAAGATTAATCAGACGTTGAATGAAATTGGGAAATAGATTTTTTTTCCTGAAACAACTGCCTACAATAGTTCTAACACATTAAAGGTAAACTCAACGCTAAACAATTACCGAACAAATGTCCATCGAATGGCGTGCCGGTTCTCCGGATTACAGACAGTGGAAATCAGTTCAAATCGTGTTGATTAGGAGTTTACTCTATATCACTGGATTATTGTAGGCTTTTTTTATTTAAATGATTAAAGACAATTAAAACTCAATATATATGACAACAGCCATTATAGTCGGCGTTATTTGCTTGGTAGTTGGTGCGGTTATAGGGATTCTTTTCTCTAAGAGCTCACTCAATGCCAAGGCAAAATTTATTATAGATGATGCAAAGAAAAATGCTGAAAACCTTATAGAAAAAGCTAACGTACAAGCCGAATCCATAAAAAAAAGAAAAGAACCTTCAAGCTAAAGAGAAATTCCTTGAATTAAAATCTCAGCACGATGCCGATATCCAGGCCCGTGAAAAGAAAATACAGGAGATTGAGAAAAGAACAAAAGATAAGGAACATAAGCTGAATGATGAGCTTAGTAAGACCGGAAAGCTTGAAAAGGATCTGGATAAGCAGATTGCAGATTATGCAAAGAAGAACGAAATTTTAGAAAGAAAACAACAGGAATTGGATTCTGTGACTTCTAAAAAAGTTGAAATTCTTGAGAAAATATCTAACTATACGGCAGAAGAAGCAAAAGCTGAATTGGTAGAATCCATGAAAGCAGAAGCTAAAACCAGAGCTCAGGCGCATGTTCAGAGCATCATGGAAGAAGCCCAGCTTAATGCCAAGAGTGAAGCCAGAAAAATCGTAATTCAAACGATTCAAAGAATCGGGACAGAGCAGGCTATCGAAAACTCAGTATCGGTTTTCAATATCGAATCTGATGAAGTAAAAGGTAGAATTATCGGTAGAGAGGGTAGAAATATCCGTGCACTGGAAGCGGTAACAGGAGTTGAGATTATCGTAGATGATACCCCGGAAGCTATTCTTCTTTCATGTTTTGACCCTGTAAGAAGAGAGATTGCAAGATTATCACTTCACAGATTGGTTACAGATGGAAGAATCCACCCAGCAAGAATTGAAGAAGTTGTTGAAAAAACAAGAAAACAAATCGAAGAGGAAATCATTGAGGTTGGTAAAAGAACCATCATAGATTTAGGAATTCACGGATTACACCCTGAATTGATTAAGATCGTAGGTAGAATGAAATACCGTTCTTCTTACGGACAAAACTTATTACAGCACTCCAGAGAAGTTGCCAATATTGCTGCAACCATGGCTGCTGAACTAGGATTAAATGTGAAACTGGCGAAAAGAGCAGGTCTTTTACATGATATCGGTAAGGTTCCTGAGCAGGAATCTGAACTTCCTCACGCATTGCTAGGTATGCAATGGGCTGAGAAATATGGAGAAAATCCTGAGGTAATCAATGCTATTGGAGCTCACCACGACGAAGTTGAAATGACTTCCCTGTTGTCTCCAATTATCCAGGTTGCCGATGCTATTTCCGGAGCAAGACCGGGGGCAAGACGTCAGGTATTGGAATCTTATATTCAGAGACTGAAAGATCTTGAATCGGCAGCATTAAGCTTTGATGGAGTATCAAGTGCTTACGCGATTCAGGCAGGTAGAGAGTTGAGAGTAATGGTAGAAAGCGGAAAAGTGAATGACGAAATTGCTTCTCAGTTGTCTTACGATATCTCTGAAAAGATTCAGAACGAATTAACATATCCCGGACAGGTAAAAGTAACAGTAATCAGAGAGACGAGAGCTGTGAATATTGCGAGATAATAATTTAACAAAGATATTCTGTAAAAACCTTTCAAGAAATTGAAAGGTTTTTTATTTTTATCAAAATTTAAAAATGCAAGAACTATCCATGTCTTCAAAGCTGAAGTACATTTTCTCCATTCCGGTAATTATTTCTGCTCTCGGTTATTTCGTAGATATTTATGACCTCCTTTTATTCGGTATTGTAAGGATTCCCAGTTTAAAAGCTTTAGGCCTCAATCCTGATGTGGATGGTACCTTCATTTTGAATTGCCAGATGACCGGCTTATTGATTGGTGGGGTTTTCTGGGGTATTTTTGGAGATAAAAAAGGCCGGCTATCCGTATTATTCGGTTCTATTCTTGTATATTCCCTCGCAAACATAGCCTGTGGATTCCTCCCTTACTTTCCTAAAGAGCATTTGGTGTACCAATATGCGGGTTTAAGGTTTATAGCAGGTATTGGGTTAGCCGGAGAGCTTGGAGCCGGAATAACCCTTGTTTCTGAAAGCCTCCCGAAAAGTTTACGGGCAATAGGGACATCGGTAGTGGCAGGTTTTGGATTAATGGGTGCGGTAGTGGCTCAGCTAACTGTTGAACTCGCCGGAAGCTGGAATATTTCTTACATTATCGGAGGTGTTCTGGGTATTATGCTGCTATTTTTAAGGATAAGCGTTTCAGAATCGGGAATTTATAAGAATATTGAGCATCAGACGAATGTTTCAAAAGGCAATTTTCTTTCCTTTTTTACCAATAAAGATCGTTTCATTAGGTATATGAAATGTATAGCTGTCGGACTTCCAACCTGGTATTGTATAGGTATTCTTGCTGTGTTAGCCAATCAGTTTGCTCCCCAAATGGGCATTAAGGAGATCAATCCCGGAAAAGCTATTATGTGGGGATACGTTGGAATATCTATCGGGGATTTGATGAGTGGATTTATTTCACATCTTTTAAAATCCAGGAAAATGGCTATTTTTTATATGCTGGCATTTACGCTGGTAGGTGTTGCAGTTATGCTTTTCGGTAATACCAATACCGAAACCAAATATTACATTTTCTGTGTATGGCTAGGGCTGGGAACAGGATATTGGGCCATGTTCGTTACCCTGGCTGCCGAACAGTTCGGGACCAATATCAGGAATACGGCAACGACTACTGTTCCTAATATGGTAAGGGGATTGGTGCCTGTAATGATTCTGGCTTTTGACTTACTTAAGCATAATTTTACCGTTATCATAAGTGCCGCTATTGTTGGAGTAATCGTTTTCGGACTGGCATTTTATTCATCAATTACGATTTCCGAAACCCATAACAAAGACCTTGAATTTACAGAATAACAGCAGGTGTTTAATAAATTGTAAAAGTGTTTTTTGCTTTAAAAAATTAATAACTGTTTTTATATAAATAAATTATGAATTTTTTTTGTAAACTATGCTTTGAATATTAATTATTTGTTTAAATTTGAAATCATTAAACTATATTGTTCAATCTCAAAATCAAATCACATGGTAAACAACATTTTTAAAAACGCTAAGAAATTAAACAAAGGAGAACTTAAAAACATCGTAGGAGGTGTAAACGTGAATCCTGATTTATCTCTATGCGGATGCAGCTGTTCAGGTTCTGTAACTGGTCCTAAATACTGCATTCAGTACATTGCTTGCCCACAGGTATATACTTGTGATCAGTCGGCAATTTAATTACGAATTATTTCAGTTAGAAATAAACATTTCCACATTTAATACGCAAAAGCCTTTTGGGGACCCAAAGGGCTTTTGTCTTTTTAATGGATAATATACAACAATGTTCCCGTACTTATAGAAATCCATAGGATGACTGCTATAGCCAGTGGCTTAAAACCAATTGTTTTTAAGGTTTGCAGAGAAAGGGTGGATCCAATAAGGAATAAAGTTAAGTTTAATCCTGATTTTGAAACTGTGGTAATGATCTCGCTGAAATGAGCAAACAAGGGTATATAGGTATTTAATAAGATTGCAAAAACAAAATATCCGATAAACCACGGAACTTTAATCTTCGATTCTTTATTTTTAAAGATCAACATGGTAATAAGAGAAACCGGAATAATCCATAAAGCACGGGCAAGCTTCACAGTAGTGGCTGTTTTTAATGCTTCATCCCCAAACTTGCCTGCAGCTCCCACAACGGAACTGGTATCATGAATACCGATCGCACACCATAACCCGAATTGCTCCTGGGAAAGGTGTAATGCATGACCAATAACAGGGTAAACAAATAATGCAATGGAGTTTAAAGTAAAAATGATTGCAAGAGCAAGAGAAATCTGTTTGGTGCTGGGTTTAATGATGGGAGAGGTAGCCGCTATGGCACTGCCTCCACAGATAGCGGTACCAACAGAAACCAGATATGACAATTTTTTTTCCAGCTTACATACTTTACCTAAAAAATACCCCAGGATCATTACTGTTGCAATGCTCACAACGGTTAATATAAAACCCGTTTTACCAGCCTGTAAAGCTTCGTTAAGTTTTAATCCGAAACCCAACCCTACAATGGATATCTGAAGCAGTAAATGAATGTACCGATGGAGATATTTTTCAAAAGGATTTCCTAAAAGGACAGCGAGTAGAAATCCTAAAGCAAGAGCGATGGGAGATGAAATCCACGGTGTAAGCGTAATGACTGCTAATGTAAGGAAAATGATTTTCTTTGTTTTTTCGTTTTGGATAAAACGATTCATATTATAGATTCTTGAATTCATTCTTCAAAATTCTACAATTAATTATTACAATGTAAATTGTATTTTGTTATACTGGATAACTTTTAGTTATAATTTATAAACTTTAAGAAAAGTTGAATAAGGGCAGATTGCTCTCCTTTTGGAAGGATATAATGGAAGTTTCTTTCAATACTGAAATTTTTAATATCAATAATCGTGAGAGTATTATTTTTCAGCTCATTTAAGACAGTGCTTACGGAAAGAAATGCCAGACATTCGGAATGAAGGAGGTAGTTTTTTATACTTTCGCTGCTTCCCAATTGCATAACAATATTGAGATTTTCTAGATCAATGCCTTTTTCTTTTAACCGACTCTGGATAAATTCCTGTGTTCCCGAACCTTGCTCCCGGAAGATCAGGTCTGTATTGTATAAGTCTTTCAATTGCAGTGTCTTGTTCATAAGAGGGTGGTCCGATTTTGCAACAAGTACAATTTCATCGGGTTTAAAAATTTTATAATCAAAATAAGAAGATTGGGATTCGCCTTCAATGATTCCCAAGTCAATTTTACCCTCTTTTAATAATGTTGATATAGCTTCTGTATTGTAAGTAAGCAGTTCAATCTTAATATCCCGGTAATACGAATGAAATTTTGCGAGGATCTCAGGAAGGATATATTGTGCAACAGTAGTACTTGCGCCAATAATCAGTTTGCCCCTATGTTCAGAATTCAGCTGATAAATTTCAAACTCCAGATCTCTGTACATATTGCGGATCTTTTCTGCATATTCGTAAAGTATGACTCCACTACCAGTAAGCTGGATAGATGTACCTTTCCTGTTAAACAGCCTGGTGTTAAGCTGGCTTTCTATTTCCTTGATATGTTTGGTGACCGCAGGTTGAGAGATATTCAACTCCTCAGAAGCTTTTGTAAAGCTCAGTCTTGAAGCAACCGTGTGAAAAACTTTAAGTCTGTAGTCAAACATGCTGTAAAAACAATTAAGACACAAACTTAGTTAAATTGTATGTAAGAATACCTTAAAATTCAGAGATCTGAAAAACTTTTATCCTGGTCGCCCTCGTATCTGCGATGTTTAGCTTGTCCTATTCTTTGCCGCGTGTAAATGCTGTTTCTGCCCGATAATAAATAAGAAACAACACAAGCTATGGCAACATAAATTCCGGATTCAGCTCCAAAAAGCTCGATCCCCATAAGCATACACGCAAGGGGAGTATTGGTTGCTCCTGCAAAAACTGCCACAAAACCCATTCCTGCCAAAAGCCCGAAAGGAAGAGGGATAAACAGGGATAAAGCACTTCCCAATGTTGCTCCGATAAAAAATAACGGAGTTACTTCACCGCCCTTGAATCCTGCGGATAATGTTATGATCGTAAAAATCATTTTTAAGGCAAAATCATAAAAAGGCAACTGATTTTCGAATGATTCCACAATTGTGGGGATTCCCAGACCGACATACCGTGTCGTTCCCATTGTAAATACAGCAATAGCAACAATACCACCACCCACAATAGGCCGGAATGGGGGAAACGTGATCTTAGATTTGAATATTCTTCCTGCCCAATGTATCATTTTACTGAATGCTGCTGCACACAGACCAAAAGCAACACCGGCCAGAATACTGTAAAGAATAGGTAAAAACTCAGGTTTTGGGACGAAATCAATATAATAATGGGTATGTTTTACATTCCACAGATCGGTTGCCCAGTTTGCAATAATAGCAGACGCAAATGCTGGAAAAATGGCATTATAACGGATCCTTCCAATGAGAAAAACTTCAAGACCGAATACCGCTCCGGCTAGCGGTGTTCCAAAAACAGAACCGAAACCAGCAGCTATGGCAGCAATAATTAAAATTTTCCTTTCGGTTTTATCCAGTCTGAATGGTTTACTGATTTGGTCTGAAATTGCTCCTGCCATTTGTATTGCTGTTCCTTCCCGGCCTGCAGAACCTCCGAAAAAATGAGTAACTATAGTACCCAGATATACAAAAGGAGCCATTTTAAAAGGAATGGTTTCCTGAGGATCATGAATGGTATCGATCAGTAAATTATTACCGGCTTCGACGTCCTTTCCGTAGTAATGATATAGCAGCCCTATTAAAAAACCGGCCACCGGAAGAAGCGCAATCAACCAGATATGGTTCTCTCTGAAACGGGTAGCCCATTCAAGGGACTGCAAAAACCCGGCTGAGGCACTTCCGACCAGAATCCCGATGATCGAGCTGATGCAAAGCCATTTTACAATATATGGGAAAGCAGGGAATTTTCTAAAGAAAAATCTTGAATGAAATACTATTTTTTTACTTACTGTTCGGTGATTTTTAGACATAATAATCCTGATTAATTTTGGTTGATAATCTATTAATCAGGCGTCATCAGCTTACGTAAAGCGGTTGGGTAAGGAAGAACACCATTTCCTTTTGAGCTACAAAGATAAATATTATTTATTAATTTTATAATGCATTGCTTTATCAATCTCAATAGGATTATTATACTTTCTTATTACCTCCTGCATGCTTTTGGTTTGTGTATTGAGCTCATCTACATTGCGGATTTCTTTTCCGTTGATATTGATATTAAGATCAGTTGCCGTTTTGCTGATGGTATTTCTTTCAAAAGCAAAAGGGTCATTATAAAATTCCAGCAATAATTTTTGCTTTTGCTTTTCATTGATGGGGATTGCTTTGTTGCCAAAATTAGACTCCAGAAAATCTTCAGTGGATGGTGTTCTGGTTAATGTTTCGCTTTTTAGAAGATGATAGATGAAATTTTTATTTGAATCGGATAATTCAAAAATTAACCCCGGCAGACCACGAAATTTAAAAGGTCCTTCATTAAATGGAATATCCTTACAAAACCATGCAGTCCAGCTTCTTCCTCCAAAATCGGCAGTTGCTTTTTGCAAAGTGTAATGTTCTACTTTTTTCACTTCGTCAGAGATCATCCAGTTGATTTTGTCAGTAGTCCTGAATGAATAATATCCTGCTTTTATATTAATGAAATTTTCATGATCAAAGGAGTTGACTTTTCTTTTTACAACCTGTCCGGACATATCCGTATAGCTGGAGTTCATTCCGAACTTTTTATTTAAAGAATCCGTAGCCATTAGGTTTTGTCCGTAGAACTTAACTTCTTTTGGGGTGATATCCAGGATCATATTCTGCTTTTCATAACCGGATTCCGTGGAGTCCATTTTATATTTGAGCTCATAAATGAACCTATGGGTCTGGGACTGAACAAAAGTAATAATTAACAGGGCAGATAATGTAAAAATAATTTTCATGATATCTATAAATTTCTATTCCTTAACTATAAATTGTTGGTCCTCTTTATGATTAATGAATTGCTGCCTTCTCTTATAAAAAAGGCTTCATTTCATCCTCAATCTGGGTCCTTAATTCCATAAGTCTTTTTGCATACTGCTCCTGCTGCTTTTCTTCTTCAGTCTCAGGAACCCATTTAGGAACAGGCAGCTTTTTGCCATTTTCATCCACGGCTACAAAAACAATGATGCAATGTGTCTTTTTGTCAAAATTAGGTTGCTTGAGGTTTCTCGAAAATACATTGATCGAAATGTGCATGCTGGAGGTTCCGGTATAAATAACCTGAGCTTCAACCTTCACAATTTCCCCGATTTTAATGGGTTCATAAAAACGAATTCCCCCTACGTAAACCGTTACAGAATAATTTCCGCTCCAGGTAGTGGCACAGGCATAGCCGGCCTGGTCTATCCATTTCATCACGCTTCCCCCGTGAACATTTCCTCCATAATTAACATCCGATGGTTCCGAGATAAACTGAAACGTAATTGGCTTGTTCTGCATTGTATAAAATTTGAATAAAGATATTTAATAATTTTCAAAATCCTGAATTAAATCATAATTTTGAAGGGTTAAAGCTTATCATAAGCTTTTTTAGGATCATAAAAATCATAATAGAGATGAAAAAAGTATTCCACCTGAATACCTGCGATACCTGCAGAAAGATATTGGCACAGTTTGATCTTACAGACTGGGAACTCCGAGAAATTAAGAAAGAGCCGGTTACAGAAGAAGAGCTTGCTGAGATGTACAAAAGGACTCAATCGTACGAAGCATTGTTTAGCAAAAAGTCTACACAGATTAAATTACGGGGACTGGATGTAAAATCATTAAAAGAAAAGGATTTTAAAAATTTATTACTGGATCATTATACCTTTTTGAAACGACCTGTTTTCGTAACGGATAAGGAAATTTTTGTGGGAAATGATAAAAATAATATTGAGAATTTAAAAACGTTCTTTGGTGCCGATTAATTTCTGAAAATAAGATCATACAAATTTAAAACTTCGATTTGTAAAGGATTATTTTTCTGATTCGAAATATTTCACTCAATTAAATACATGTACGATTTTGAATATCCGGTATTGTTTACCGGATATTTGCTTCTCAGTAGAATTTGATAAAAAAATGATTTTTAGATTTTTTTGTATGTTAGCTGGTGATGAAAAAACTCCCTGATTCTCTTAATTCCCAAATTCCCTAAACAGGATCTGTGAAATTTTTCATCTATAATTTATAAACACAAAAAATAAAACAAATTATGATGGAAAAAGATTTTAATCCTGTAATAAAAGCTGTCCAGAACCTAAGAAAATTAAGCACTGATATTACCCTTACCCATAAGGAGATTGTGGAGGGCAATGATGGCATCATAAAAAAGATTGATGAAGCTGGAGAACTCATTGTTTTGTTTAATGATTGCATCATTATCAATTTATGGCTGAACGAAAAAGCTAAGCTACTTGAAAATATCATTGTATTGCTTGGAATACTTAGGAGTATCGAAGACAAATTCATAAATAAGGACCGCTCCAACCTGCTTGAAATAAGACAAGCTTACAACCATTATAAAGATGTTGTAATTAACATTCTGATAGAAATGCAAAATGTAGGAAACAGTATTTTTACAGCAGAAAACCTTCAAAAATGGGACAGCATCTGGGAGATTATTTCAAAGAATCTGAACCGGATTCTTTCCACATCTGAATCTTATAAATTAAAACTAACCCTCATGGAAAACCTTGAACCGGATGAAATTGATGCTTTAACATTAGATATCCTGAAATATATTCCATGGAGTTACCCGGATTCGGAAGATCAAAATTATGAAAGACAATATGCGGAGGCTTACGATGAATTAAATCAATCCCTGTCTGAGAAAAAGAATGTATGGAATAAAGTTCTTAGTGTTTTGGCTGGTGGTATGGACGAGACATCAGCACATCGCTTGTCAATTAAAAGATAAATGTTGAGTGATTGGTTTAATATAGCCAAAATTAAGGCGTGGTTTTGTTCTATGTAATTTTATTTCAGGTATTTATGTGATTTATTTTTCTTCAGATATCGTTTCTATATGTCGGAAAAATTCTATATTTGATGATACCAAAATATTATTATGTTAAAAAATGTTCACAAAATCAAAAGCCTAAACAGGGGAGACCTTAGAGAAATCAATGGAGGAATCGGACCTGTTGTAAATTGCAATTTTTTATGCGGTGGTGCCGGTGGAGTAGTTTCCAATAATCCGGGAATGGGTGATGTATGTACCCCGGATCGGAAATTATGCTGTATCTGCTATTAAACTAAAAGAGACTGTATCCTACACAGTCTTTTTTTATTGTGGAAAAGCAAATTATTTTAACAATATTTGTATTCTGTTTTACCTTTGTATCATGAAATATATTTTCGTTCTGTTAAGTTGCGTCTTTTGTCATCTTCATGCTCAACATAAGATTGATTTAGATAAAAAGATTACCAAAGAACTGGATACTTTACATTATCTTAAAACAAATTTTGAACTTAAGAAATCCGAATATAGAGGAAAACCCTTTTCTTATTTATTGAGCAAAATGACCAGAATATACCCACGAACTGTTTGGAACACCCCGGATATAAAAGATAGTACCATTGTTGAGCGGTCTTTGTTTCGGTTTTATGATATCAATTATCCGATTTTAAATGAAACCAAAATGCTCATTATCTGGCAAACAGGATTTTCTTACAGAACTGCTGACTCTTATAGCAGAAGAAATAAATATTACTTTACCAATGCGGAAAAGAAATTGTATGGAAGTATGATCATCAAGGATATTTTGGTTTACCGATAACAAAAACCCCAATAAAAAAAAATAAAACCGTAGGAACTCCTACGGTTTTTATTTTAATAAAATATTCCTTTCTATACAAAAGGTGCCTTCACAACTTTTGCAGGGATATTTTTATTTCTTACCTGGATGAAGATATCCGATCCTAATTTAAAATGAGGTTTAGCAACATAAGCCAGTCCTAAACCAATCTTTTTCATAGGAGACTGCGTTCCTGAAGTTACTTTTCCGATTACATTTCCTTCCGCATCCACTACAGGATAATCATGTCTAGGAACCCCTTTGTCCTGAAGTTCAAAAGCAACCAGTTTTCTTGTTACTCCTTCTTCTTTTTGTTTGGCAAAGGTTTCTTTAGAAAGGAAATCTTTATCGAATTTTGTGATCCATCCTAAACCGGCTTCAATAGGAGAAGTTGTATCATCGATATCATTTCCGTAAAGACAGAATCCTTTTTCAAGTCGCAAAGTATCTCTGGCAGCAAGTCCACAAGGAATAATACCCTCTGTTTCTCCTGCTTTGATGATCTCATCCCAAAGTTTTACGGCATCTTCATTTTTAAAATAAATTTCAAATCCTCCGCTGCCAGTATATCCCGTATTTGAAATAATGACATCGTTTACTCCTGCTACAGACCCTACTGTGAAGTGATAGTAAGGAATTTCAGACAAGTTAACGTCAGTAAGCTTTTGAAGGATTGCTGTTGCATTCGGTCCCTGAATTGCCAAAAGTGACATTTCATCGGAAGCGTTGGTCATTTTAGCTCCGAAAGTGTTGTATTTTGAAATATGATTCCAGTCCTTTTCAATATTTGAAGCATTAACTACTACAAAATATTTTTCATCATCCATCTGATACACGATAAGGTCATCTACGATACCGCCATTCTCATTAGGAAGACAAGAATATTGGGCTTTTCCTTTTTCCAGTGCATTTACATTATTTGTCGTAACGAATTGCAAAAGCTCTTTAGAACCAGGACCCTCAATGAAAAATTGTCCCATGTGAGAAACATCGAATATTCCCGCGTTTTCTCTCACTGCAAAATGTTCTTCCGTAACTCCGGAATATTGTACAGGCATTTCGAAGCCTGCGAAAGGTACTATTTTCGCTCCTAAGGAAACGTGTTTGTCGTACAAGGCTGTTTTCTTCATATTTATTTTATTACTTTATTTTAAAGCTATTAAAAGTATCATTGAAAAGATTCATATAATTGCCATTCCAGTATTTCTGGCCACAATTGATGGAAATAATGAACAGGTTTTTCTCTTTTTGAAAAACTTTGGTAATCCAGAAAAGCTTATCGTGATCATCAAAATATTCATACGTATATTCTGTGTATCCTTTCTTTCCTTTACCGGATTTTACCTTGCTTTCTTCATCATTGGATTTGTAAAGGGCAAGGATGAATTTTTTTTGTTTCCTCTTTAGGAATATTCAGGTCATGGTATTCTGAAATTGTAATGGCACCAATTTCATTCGAAGGAAATATATTTACAATATCATCGTCATTTGTCGATTTCCATCCTTCAGGAACGTTAATCGTGTAATTGGTACTTTCATAAACTGCCGTTTTCTGTGCAAAGGTAAAACAGCCTAACATCAATATTAATCCTGCGATCAAATTTTTTCTCATCTAAAAATGGTGTTTGTATTCTTCCAGAATGATTTTAAACCATTCTGTAAAATTTTCTGGGTTCTCAGAGATCTCTTTATCCAGATCAGCAATGGAGATGTATCTTACCTCTTCAACCTCTTTTTTATTTAAACTGAAATCAGCGTCGTAATTTCCAACGAATACATGGTCAAGCTCATGCTCCCAAAGTCCACCGCCAACATCAGCTTTATAAATAAAACTGAATTTTTCTGCAAGTTCTACTTCTATTCCCAGTTCTTCTTTCACCCTACGCTTTGCACCTGCCAGATAGCTTTCACCATTTCTGGGATGCGAGCATACTGCATTGGTCCATTGGTTAGGAGAATGGTATTTTTCCGAAGCTCTTTTTTGCAAGAGCATTTCTCCCTTATAATTAAATAGAAATACGGAAAAAGCCCGGTGTAGCAAACCATTAACGTGTGCCTGCTGTTTTTCCATCAAACCTATAACATTGTCCTGCGGATTTACTAAGACTACCAATTCTTCCATTCCTACAAATGTAAGTCTAATAAATGTATTTTGGAAATTTTTGGGGAAACATCATATCAATGCCAGATCGCGAATGGAATCCCTGAAATTTTCGGAACTTTTTAATGATCTGCAATTCGTTTTTCTTTTCTCAATATGGATGAAGATATACCGAAATGCTTTTTTAAGGCCTTATTAAGGTGGCTTCCGTCGGTAAAACCCAGGCTCCATGCAATTTCCTGTAATGGAGCTGTTGTATATGTAATCCTGTTGATCGCTATCTGCAGTTTGGTTTTCTGAGTATATTCCTTTAATGTTTCGCCGGCATTTCTTTTAAAATATTCGCTGAAATACTTTCCGGAAAGATTAAATTTTTTGGATAAATAATCGATAGACAATTGATCCTCATTAATGATATTTTGATTGATATGCCGGATGATTTCAGAAAATTTAGTATCGCCTTTCTCTTTCGTATCGGCCAGTCTTGAACTGATAATTGTAAGTATTGAAGACAGGGAATTGGCGATTAATGTTTCAGAATACGCCGCGTTCTGATCCTTTTCATGAACTATAATATCCAATAATCTTCTAACCTGTTCCTTGTCTTTATTATCATGAAAAACAAGTCCTTTGCTGAAATCATAGAATCCTATGATATAATTGAGTTTGCTGTACCATTGTGAATAATTGATATCCGTACTTTTAAGATTTTTAAAATAATGCTCTGTAAACCGGACGAATAAAAACTGAGTAGGCTGGATGATGTCATAGGCATGACACTTTGAATAGGGAAGCAAAAAGAAATCCTGAGGTTGATAATTCCGGGTTTTGTATTCTATACTTTGTACTCCTTTCCCCGAAAGAATGAAGACGAGTTCAAAAAAACTGTTTTTACGGAAACGGTCCTTCCATTCAGATAACTCAGTTATTTCGATTTCAATAAGCTCATGTATATGGTCCATCGCAGCATCAATGATTAGTACAAAATTAATCTTTTATTTATACTCAATTTTCTGTTTTTTGTACTCTTTTAAGAATGTATGCCTGCTGTAGCTTTGTGAAAAAAAAAGATGGATTATAAAAGTATAGCCAGGCAAACTGTTGGATATTTATACCAGGCTCATTCAAGTATCAGAAATTCAGGAATTGATAATAAGCTTATTGCTCTGGCGGAGCTGAGGATATCCCAGTTAAACGGCTGTGCCTATTGTTGCAGTTTCCATGCCGGAGAACTCAGAGATATGGGTATCGATCAATCAATAATAGATAAGATCCCGGGATATAAGCACTCGGCATCATTCAGTAAAAAACAGCTCTTAGTTTTACAGTGGGCAGACGCTGTAACTTTCATCAATGGAGATATCAGTAATTTACTTGTAGAACTTCAAACTGAATTCTCTGAAAGGGAGATTGTAGAACTTACATCAAGTATTTCCCTTATGAATGCCTTGAACCGGTTGCGCATTAGCCTTGGAGAAAAATTTTAAAATTTTTTGTTCAGTCATGATATTTCAGATTATCAATAATGTAAATCTTGTGGTTATTTGTTGAAATCTGATATTATTTTTAGTGAACTTATGGTGATTAAACTCAAGTGAAACTGAAAATTTTAAATCATAAATGTAAAATTGGTTGATTTAATATTGAATTTATTAATCTAATTTACGTTATAGTAGTAAATTTTTAACATAAACAAAGTTTAACACCTCTTTTCATTGTAAAAATCGTAACTTTGTAATTCAAATTTTTATGATGGAGCTAGATTATATCGAACACGTGAGTCCAGTACTAAAGGACGGAGTAAAAAATTACTTAATAGATATTGACGGAACAATTACAGATGATGTTCCGAACGAAGAACCGGAGAGAATGGTTACCTGTGAGCCTTATCCCGATGCTTTAGAAACCATAAATAAATGGTATGATGAAGGACATCAGATATGCTTTTTTACTTCCCGCACTGAAAATTTAAAACAAATTACAATTGACTGGCTGGATAAACACGGATTCAAATACCATAGTGTTTTGTGTGGAAAACCAAGAGGAGGGAACTATCACTGGATTGATAACCACCTGGTGAGAGCGACAAGATACAAAGGGAAATTTACTGATCTGGTCGAAAAACAAGTGACAATCGAAGTTTTCAAAGAAGATTAAAAATAATTCAAAGATTTAAAGATTAATGATAAAGCAGCACGCCGAATTTTAATTTTTAAATCTTTTTAAATTTAAATAGACATTGTATTTATGAAAGTTTTAGCAAATGACGGTCTGGATCAATCTGGAATTGATGCATTAACTGAAAAAGGGTTTGAAGTGATCACAACAAAAGTACCACAGGAATTTTTAGTAGATTACATTAATGAGCATAAGATCCGTACTTTACTGGTACGTAGTGCGACACAGGTAAGAAAGGATATTATTGATAACTGTCCATCCATTGAGATTATCGGAAGAGGAGGTGTTGGTATGGATAATATTGATGTAGATTATGCAAGGGAAAAAGGAATTCATGTAATCAATACACCATCTGCATCTTCAGAGTCGGTTGCGGAATTGGTATTTGCCCACTTATTTTCAGGAGCACGATTTTTACAGGATTCGAACAGAAAGATGCCTGTAGTAGGAGATACTGAATTTGCAGGACTTAAAAAAGCATATGCTAAAGGAATAGAATTGCGAGGGAAAACCATCGGTATCGTTGGAATGGGAAGAATAGGACAAGAGGTTGCAAGGATTGCTTTAGGTCTTGGAATGAGAGTAGTTGCGGCTGATAATAATGTAGGCAGGGCAAGTATAAAAGTCAAGTTCTATAACAACCAGTTTATCAATGTGGATATTGAAACGGAACCGTTACAGGATGTTCTGAAGCATTCGGATTTTATTACCCTTCACGTACCGGCACAGAAAGACGGATATATGATCGGAAAAAATGAGTTTGAAATTATGAAAGACGGAGTAGCAATAGTGAACTGCTCGCGCGGAGGTGTTATTGATGAGGTGGCTTTAATTGAAGCCCTGGATTCCGGAAAAGTGAAGTTTGCAGGACTGGATGTTTTCATTAATGAGCCTACTCCTTCAAAAGATATTCTCACTCATTCTAAAATTTCCCTTACACCTCATACAGGAGCTTCAACATTGGAAGCACAGGATCGAATTGGTCTTTCTTTGGCGGAGCAGATTTCAAGTATACTACAGATTCACTAATCGAATGAAGTTCATATTGAAATAAAAAACACCTCAAATGAGGTGTTTTTATGCTATATGTTGTTCTTGTTTTTTAGTAAATCCCTGATTTCCATCAATAATTTCTGATCATCTGTAGGACCAGCCGGAGCAACCTCTTTTGCCTTTGATACTTTGTTAATTCCTTTAATCATTATAAAAAGAACCATTGCTATACAAAGGAAGTTAATAACTGCCGCCAGGAAATTACCATAGGTAACGCCGTTCCATACCAGGGTTTTGATATTTTCTGCCCCTGCAGCTTTTAGAGCCGGATTAAGTAAAAGAGGAGTAATAACATCTTCTACAAATGATGAAACAATTTTACCAAAAGCTGCACCAATGATAACCCCTACTGCAAGATCAATGACATTGCCTTTGACTGCAAATTCTTTAAATTCCTTTAAAAATCCCATAATTTAATTTTTTTTTATGTTGTGTATGACACAAATATAGCTAAAATTGTTATTTTTTTCGCGTTTATGGGATATTTATTTGTATTCTTTTTAAATAATGTGAATGTGGAGTAATCGCCTTTGCATTAATAAAAAATATTATAAATTAGTCGGATACTAATATGAAATGAAAATATTTACGAAGGAGCAAATAAGGGCGTGTGATCAGTTTACGATATCGAACGATCAAATTTCTTCAATTAAACTAATGGAGCGCGCAGCACAATCATGTGTAAACTGGATATCTGAACATTGTAAAAATCATAAGAAGTTTTTTGTTTTCTGTGGCGTTGGAAATAACGGAGGAGATGGATTTGCTATTGCACGGCTGCTCCATACCGAAGGTTTTGATGTAGAGGTATTTGTAGAGGATCCCAAATCGAAACTTTCCGATGATGCAGAGGTCAATTTTGAAAGAGTACAAGGGGTTTCGGAAATTCCGGTTAAAAGATTCAGTGAGCTGGATAAGGACCCGCTGGATGATGATACTGTTATTATTGATGCCCTTTTCGGAACCGGATTATCAAGAGAACTTGAAGGAGCATACAAAGAAGTAGTTGATTATTTAAACACTCTGAAGGTTGTTAAAATTTCTATTGATATTCCTTCCGGACTTTTTGCAGATACCACTTCTGTTGCAGGCTCTACTATTTTCAAGGCTGATTATACTCTGAGTTTTCAATTCTGGAAGAAGAGCTTTTTACATCCTGAAAGTGGTATATTTACAGGTAAGGTAGAGATTTTGGATATAAATCTTAGCAGAGAGTATATTTCAAATACTGAAACAGCTGATTTTTCGGTTGATGAAGAATGGATCAAAAGAATTTTTAGACCGAGACCGGACTTTTCTCATAAAGGATTGTATGGTAAAGTATATATTGTTGCAGGAAGCTTCGGTAAAATGGGAGCTGCTGTGCTATCCACAAAAGCTGCCTTAAAAACCGGAGCCGGTTTGACGTTTACGGTTGCTCCCGAATGCGGATATAATATTTTACAAATATCTTGTCCGGAAGCCATGTTTATAAAAAGTGGTGATCAGGTTACAAGTAAGATAGAGATTGAAGATAATTCTGTATTTGGTATAGGGCCGGGTATAGGAGCAGATAAGGAAACGCAAAAAGTCCTTCTGCAATTTTTAAAAGAATATGCGAAACCACTGATCCTGGATGCGGATGCTTTGAATATAATTTCGGAAAATGAAAAAAATCTGAAACTGATCCCGAAGAATTCAATCATTACTCCTCATCCCAAGGAGTTTGAAAGGCTATTTGGTAAATCCGCAGACTCTTTTGCAAGACTGGAACTGGCACGTCAGAAAGCGGATGAGCATCAGATATATATTGTCCTGAAGGATCATCATACACAAATTATTACTCCTGATGGAAAAGTGCATTATAATACTACAGGAAATTCGGGACTGGCCAAGGGAGGAAGCGGAGATGTTCTTACAGGAATTCTTACCTCATTACTGGCACAAGGATATTCCGAAGAAGATGCCGCTGTTTTCGGGGTGTGGCTTCATGGAAAAGCAGCAGATTATGCGGCAGAAAGATATTCTAAAGAATCTATGCTTCCTACTGATCTCATTAATGAACTGGGAACAGTATTTGAGAAAATCAATAAAAAAACGGCAGTTAAGCTATAAAGTACTTCTAAAGGAGGTCGTAAAAATATAAAAGCCACAATTCAATTGTGGCTTTTATATTTATTTTAAGGAATATAATTATTCAGGTTTTGCGTTTTGTTCCTGAGTAATTTTGAATTTTTTAGACATAATCATGATCACTACTCCTGCAAGCATGAAAGGAATAGAAAGTACCTGTCCGGTATTCAAGCCTCCGATCTGGATAAATTCATCTCCCTGAGGCTCTTTTAAAAATTCTACAAAGAATCTGATAGCCCACAGAATAATGAAAAATAATCCAAATAACCAGCCTTGCTGATATTTCTTATCTGTTTTTTTGTATAAGATCCAAAGTAGGATAAACAGGCAAATATATCCGAAGGCTTCAAAAAGCTGGGTAGGATAACGTGGTACAGTTAGACCATATTCACTGCTTTGCTGAGGGAAAAGTAAAGCAAACGGGGAATTCGGGTCTACAGGTTTTCCCACAATTTCAGAATTGAAAAAGTTTCCCATTCTTACAAATGCACCTCCCAAAGAAACCACTATTCCTAATCTATCGTATACCCAGAAAGGATTTTTTCTGATGATCTTAAACGAGTAATAAAGAGTTGTAAGAATTAAAGCAATAGTAGCTCCATGGCTTGCCAATCCTGAAAAACCTGTGAATTTCAGGCCGTTTTTTGTGCTTATTGGCAAAAAGACACTCCAGAAATCTTCCTTGAATAATTCAGGCTGATAAAAGATAACATGGCCTAGCCTTGCACCTAAAATAGTTCCGATCAGCGTCCATGTAAATAATGGTTCCAGATATTTTAAATTGACATTATCAGTTTTGAAGATTCTTGCCATCAGGAGATAACCAAATCCAAAGGCAAAAATGAACATCAGGCTATAAAAATGAAGTGTAACAGGCCCCAGTTTGATCCCATTGGAAGGATCCCATACTTTAAAAGGAGTTTCCAGTTCAACATGGTCTGCAGCTGTAATGGGTTTGTCTGCTTTTACAGCATATTTGAAAGTTTCAATATTTTCCTGAGTAGCCGGAGTTTCTATCAGCTTAAAGTGTTTATCAAAAAACTGGTATTTTGCTTCTTTGTATTTACTTAATGTTGCAGCGCTGAAATTGAAGTAAGCAGGCTCAAAATTAGACTTATTCAGAATTACCAGAACATTACTATTGATAGGTCTTTCCACAAAAGAGTCCAGATCTCTGATTTCAGTTGTTGAATAGATTTTAACGGGGATTTCCGTAGCATTTACTTGTAAGGTTCCGTCCGATAGACCGCCAGGGTATGCCTGTGCAAAAATACACTGGGTAACGAAGGCAAATACTACGAGGTACATTCTGAAAAAAATATTACTCATTTCTATTTTTTTGATAGTTTATTACTGAATTTTTATTTCTTTGGAGGAACAGGATCATATCCGCTACCTCCCCATGGATGACATTTTGAAATTCTCCTTATACCCAGCCACAATCCTTTAAAAATACCATGCACCTGCAGTGATTCTACCATATAATGGGAGCATGTAGGTTCATAACGACAGTTTTTAGGGAGTAAGGGCGAGATAAACCATTGGTAAAATTTAACTAAAATTACCAAAGGAAAAGTAATGATCTTGTTGACTGTTAATTTCAAAACAATGCAAAAATAGGGTAAAAAAATGAAAATTAGTTTAAATTTGTTATAAGTTTCAGAGACATAAATCTGAAATATTCACTCAAAAATCCTAAAATATCTTGAATCAAAATATTCCATTAGCTGAAAAATTAAGACCCAAAACCCTGGATGATGTTCTGGGGCAGGAGCATCTTACGGGTGAGAAGGGAACAATACGGAAGATGATTGAGAACGATACGCTCAATTCTCTTATTTTATGGGGGCCTCCAGGAACGGGGAAGACAACATTGGCAGAAATTATTTCTGAAAAATCCGGAAGAAAGTTCTATAAACTTTCTGCGGTTTCTTCGGGTGTAAAAGATGTTCGCGATGTCATTGATGAAGCAAAAAAACAGAATCTATTTTCAGGAAAATCGCCAATCCTATTTATTGATGAAATTCACCGCTTTAATAAGTCGCAGCAAGATTCATTGCTTCACGCAGTAGAAAAAGGATGGATCGTTCTGATAGGTGCAACCACGGAAAATCCAAGTTTCGAGGTAGTTTCAGCCTTGCTTTCAAGGAGTCAGGTGTATATCCTGAAAGCTTTAAGCTATGAAAAACTGGAAGAATTGGTGGACATTGCTCTCGATAGGTACAATAAAGACGAGAATACCCATTTAAAAATTGGAGAAAAAGGTGCATTTATACAATATTCGGGTGGTGATGCCAGAAAACTTATCAATTCTGTTGAGTTGGTTCTCAATCAATATAAAAATACAGAGACAACTGAGGTTTCCAATGAAGATGTTCTTGCCGTTCTTCAGGAAACAATGGCTTTATATGATAAAAACGGAGAACAGCACTACGATATTATTTCTGCATTTATTAAATCCATGCGGGGAGGTGACCCCAATGGTGCGGTATATTGGCTGGCAAGAATGATCGCCGGGGGAGAAGATATTAAATTTATTGCGAGAAGGATGCTTATTCTTGCGGCTGAGGATATTGGATTGGCAAATCCGAATGCTTTGGTTATTGCTAATAATTGTTTTCAGGCTGTCAACGTAATAGGTAATCCCGAAGCCCGGATTATTTTAAGTGAAACTGCAGTGTATCTGGCGGTATCTCCTAAAAGTAATTCTACTTATATGGCTATTAATAATGCATTGGCATTAGTAAAACAAACAGGTAATCTTCCTGTACCCCTTCATCTCAGAAATGCTCCGACAAAACTAATGAAGGATCTCAATTATGGCAAAGACTACAAATATGCACATTCTTATGAAGGAAACTTTGTAGACCAGGATTTCCTTCCTGAAGAAATTAAAGACACCAGGCTTTATGAGCCGGGAGATAATGCCACGGAGAAAAAAAATTTATGAAGAACTCAGAAAAAAATGGAATAATAAATATTAGAAAAGGATGCTCAGTGAGCATCCTTTTTTTTATGATCAAAAATTAATGATTATTTCTGGGTTGTTGTAATAAAAAGGGACTTTTTGCCATTGTAATCCTTTACTTCAGTTTTAGCTAAAATATCAGCGTAGATACTGGTTTCAGGATTAGAAAATTCATAACCTTCGATGATTACAGGTGTTTCTTTGGGTAGGTTGTTTTGTACATTAAGCTGAGCTAATGTTAACCTGTCAAGGTTTTCATATCCTTTTTTGATTTTGAACTCTGTAATCCCATTGTCTGCCAGATAACTGAATTTTTTTTAGATTCTGTGGCAAAGTAGCAGGTGTTTTATAAACATGCATGCTTTGTATGAAATCTGATTTGTCCTTGAACATATCAACTGTTCCAACAATATCATTAGCAACAGCAAATTTCGCTGAAGGATTCTTCTGTCCAAACAAACATACAGAAGATACTAATAAAAAAGAATAAAGTATTTTTTTCATAATCTAAAGAATAAGTAACGATTAAAAACAGGTTAAATATAAGTTTTTTTTGTAGAATTTGAATGTGATTTCAAGATAAATTAAAAATTATGTATAAATAATGGGTTTTATTAAAATTCTGAATTTTCATTTTTATCAGTTTCATCCTTTTTATCCACAAGATTTTTAATGATATTTTTCAATCTCTGGAACATAAATGAGCTTAGCAATAAAATCACTCCAAGTAATATAAAAGCTATAATTCTGGAGATATTATCCATTTGCCATACATCATAGGCATACAGTTTCACAATAACGATCCCTATAAGGGTGAATCCGATTCTGCTTAATTCATTATTCTCTCTTTTAAGCCCGGTATAAATAAAGATAATTGAAAGGATAGCCCAAATGATTGGAAGATACAGAATGCTAAAATGTTTTTGCAGTGCAGGCAGGTTTGTATGGTTTACTGAATTTCCCAATAAATATAAGTGATACAATTCACAGCTTACAACAGTAACCAATGTAAAGGCACCGAGCCAATACGAAATTTTTATTTTCAAAAAATCCGGTGTGTTTATTACCTTATAATAATATACATATATAAAAGGAATGAGGTATAGTAAGTAAATTCCATAGAAAGACCATGAAGTTTTCTTTAATACGATATCATGTATAAGCTCGGAAGCACAGAAAGTAACGTGAATGATAGTAAGGCAAAAGAAAAAATAAATCAATCCGTTTTCGATCTGTCTGTTTATTTCCAGTTTTCTGCCGAGTAGTAAAAGGATGGAGATGTAGAATAGACTCAGTAAAAACCCCGATACTAAAATAATAGCAAAAGGCTGTTCAGAAATCTGATAAATCAACTCAAATAATATCGCGAAATAAATGACAGAGTAATTAAGGATTTTAAATGCATTTTCAAAGAAGCTATTTCCGGAAGTGTTATTTCCCTGTAATCTTTTGAGTAGGGCAAGATTAAAAAGGATGGTAATGATTGTCACCAAACTTGTTAAAAAGATAGGGTTGATTATTACGTTAAGATCTTTTGCGTCGAAATATTGTGCCCATGTAATGATTTGAGCTAACAGGACTAAAGGAAAAAGAATATAAAAGAAAACTTTAAAAATACTAAGATTTGTTTTTTTCCAGATAAAAAGAAGTAAAGTTGCTTCAATTGCCCAGATGCTTGTGATCAAATGCGTTTTGAACTGCAATGCGACAGCAATGGTTAGAAGGCTTACAGTAATACCTGTAAATATGGAATAAGTGCTGTTAAAACTTTTCTTATTATATTCCCTGAAAACGAGACAGCCGTTAATTGCTGCAAAGATTAGAGGAAATATGATGACCGGTTCATATCCCAATTTGTTAAAAAGGTAAATTAAACTTAGAGTACTAAAGAAGTTGACCAGGACTAATAATATTGTATCAAAAGCAAAAAGTATGTTTTTCTTAATATAGTTAAGCAATGCGAAAGCATAAAATATAACATAATTGATCAGATAAAAATAAATACTTAATATTTCAGGTTTTTCTACAATCCAATATAACAAATAGAGATGCGTAAAGAAAAATGCAATTCCTCCAACACTTTTCCATTGTTTCAAAAAGGTAATGATAAACATTCCGATATTTAAAACAGATATATAGGTGAATAAAAATAAGTAATTACTCTGGCCGGAACTGATCATTAAAGGGGCTAGAAATCCGCCAAATAATGAAAAAATAACTAGGACCTCGCTATTATAGCGATAAGAAAGAATGATAGATAATAATGTTATACAGCATGTAATAATAAAAGCGGTATTCTGTGCGAACAGATGATATTCACGAAACGCTATGGTAGTGGTAAAATATAAGATTGCAATACCACCTCCCAATATTATAGATGAAAATGTTGCATAATTTTTTCTTAGAAAATGCCCTGTAATTATAATAGCTGAACCGATGAAGAATCCTATTGTCGCCCTTGCTGCTTCTCCAATCCAGTTTTTATCAATGGCATACTTTACAAAGTAACCGATACCTAAAACCAAAGTGAAAATACCAATAACTGCCAGAATGTTTTGTTTAAGAAAACCCATAATAGGGGAAAGCCAGTCTGTCTGTTGATCTGATGGTACCTGTTCCTGAATGTTGGGGTAGATCTCTGGTGCAGATTCTTTTTCATGATGAGTATTGATAGGTGAAGCTTCAGGAGATAGCTGAGATGGACTTGTAGATTCTTTTTTTTAGCCCTGCAACCGGAATGTCTTTAGGAGTATTTTCCTGTAAGTCTGAAATTTTCTTTTCAAGCTTTTGTATTCTGCTATTTAAATTACTATAAACAATAACAATCAATACAATAAGTAGAATAACCAGGAAATTTGCCGTCATAATTTTCATTTGTTTGATCAAATATAAATAAATGTTTGTTAAGCTACTCGTAAAAACAATTAATCCATCATATTGGGATATGATGGATTAACGGTGTATAGTGATTAAACTAAATAAAAGTCCTAGTTAGATACTTTGTAAATATAGAATGAAGCAACACTTGATCCAAGTAAACCTACGTCAAGCGCAGAAGACCCTACAAGACCGAATGAAATCTTATCTCCTGCCTGTAGGCTATAGATTGAGTTCAAGCTGGATTCTGAAATTGTTAAGCTTAACAGAATTAGGTTTGCTCCGCTAAATGCACGGCTATCTATTGTAGTAGCTACCCCTGCTCTTGTTCTAACGATTCCTACTCCCGGGCTGTTGGCAAGGATAGAAGCTTGTAATCCTGTTCCGTAACGGAAAGTAAATCCAATAGCGTATACTCCGTCAGATGGAACAACATACGTATTGTCGGTATCAGAGAATAATGCAGCACTACCGATTGTTCTTTCTGCTGTCAGGAAGTTAACTCCTCTAAATCCGGAAGGAAACAATCCTAAGCTTAATAAACTGATTCCTGCTGTTTTTTTAGCAGCAAACAGGGTAGGGTTTGTAGCACCACCACTTCCGGCACTCGCTACTAATGCAGGATCTGCTTGTTGTAATTCACCGGTAGCAATATTATACATCATAACATCAAATCCGGTTAATGTTGTCGTTGTTGGAACCTGGCGTACTTTCACATCTCCGTTTACGTCAAGAGTAGCTGCTGGTGTTGTGGTGTTTATTCCTACCTGTGAAAAGGCTTGAAATGAGATCAAAAATAAGATCAGAATGGAAATTTTAGTTTTCATGTTATAAAAGTTTAAATTGTTATGGTTCTAGTTTTAGTTTCGTAAAAATACAGCAAAAATTATGCCTGTAGGTTATATTTTATATAAAGTTATTGTAAATTATGTTTAAATATTTTAACAATTTACAATTTATATTCAATATAACGTTACGTATTTATACTATAAGTAAATATACTTAAATTTTTTGAGAATAAAGATAAATAAAATAATTTAAATAAATCCCTTTTTATTGAATAATTTTTATTTAATGTAAAAATAAAGCTGTCAGACATTCTGACAGCTTTTTAGTAGGTTATATTTCTTGGATAATATTATAACTATCCTGTTTTTTTAATAAGATTTAACTTTCTAATAAATACTCTTTGTAATTTCCAAGGAAATCAACATCTGCGCGGATGGATTCAAGCTCCTGTATTGCATTTCCATGCAGGATCGGATGCCATTCACCTACCACATTGATATAGAAAAAGTAGTTTCCAAGTCCCGTTTTTAAGGTCCGGGATTCTATTTTGCTAAGATTCATCTTTCTCCAGGCGAATACTGATAATACCTGGTGTAATCCTCCGGCATGATCTTCAGGTAATGTAATGAGCATCCCGGATTTTTCCCCAAGAACCTCTAATTTTTCGTTTTTGTAAGGATTTCCTTCTTTAGAGATCACGATAAATCGGGTGTGGTTCTGCTCAAAGTCCTGAATATTCCGGTTAATGATTTTTAAACCATAAAGATTAGCAGCAAATTGGTTGGCGACAGCTGCGATCTTTTGATCAGGGTTCTCGGATACATATTTGGCTGCGGCGGCCGTAGAAGAAAAATCCTGCCTTTGAACATTCTTGTAGTGTTCATCTAAAAAATGAAAACTCTGAGCCAATGCCTGCGGATGGGAATAAATCTTCTCGATTTCCTCAATAGAATTGTTGGGATGAATCATTAAGTGATGTGCAATGGGCATCACAGCTTCAGCTTCGATTTTTATTGCAGGGGTTTTATACAGATAATCTAATGTCATGGAAACGGTACCTTCAATGGAGTTTTCCAATGGGACAACAGCTTTAGCAACTTCTCCTTTTTCTACTGCTTCAAAACAATCCAGGATATTTGCCTGTGGTAATAGGTCTTCCTCAGGAAAAAGTTGTGTGGTGGCAAGTTGAGTAAAACTTGCATGTGGGCCAAGAAATGCAATCTTCATATATTCTGCGTAATTGTTAAATGTAAATTAAACTTCAACAAAGGAATGAAATAGTTGATACTTAAAAAAATTATATACCGTAATTATTCAGGGGTATTTTCTTCAACCTTCCAGTTTGCTTTAAAAAGATTCAATAAATGCTCCGGGCATCTGATGATTTTGTTGGTTGATGAATCCAGAAAGAACAGGGTGGTAGAAGCTTCGGTAATTTTTACTCCGTCTTCGTTGTAGATTTCATATTCAAATTCAATCCGTACTCCGGGTATTTTTTTTTATATAGGTGTGGATTTCTAATTTTTGATCGTATAAAGCTGGTTTTAAATACTTAATTTTATAATCGGAAACGGGTAACCAAATTCCCTGGTTTTCAATTTCATTATATGACATTCCGATGGATCGAAATAGCTCAACTCTGCCAATTTCAAAGTACGTTGCATAGTTGCCATAATAGACATATTTCATAGGGTCGGTTTCGGCGTAACGTACTCGTATTGAGTGGATTGTGTGTATCATTTTGGGTCTCAAATTATACATACAAATATATTTTTAAATAATCAATACCTGCAAAATTTTTTTTTTGAAAATAAAAAATTAGACCTTTGTCTTCCTTCTAAACACAGTACTAACTAAAGAATTAATCGGGGCATAAATATGGATGAAAATTTAATGATGATATGGCAGAAGTGCCTTCAGTTTATGCGTGACAATCTTAACGCAGCTGAAGATAATTCTGATTTGAAAAAACTTGAAAAATCCTTCGACTTATTGTTCGATAAGGTGCAGCCAATCTCTTTGGTTGACAACAATCTTACATTAATGGTACCTAGTGATTTTTACAAGGAATATATTGAGGATAATTACTTATCTCTACTTTCTGCGGCCCTGAAGAAAAATATAGGTAAAGGAGTAAAATTATGGTATTCTGTAATGGAAAATAAGCCTAATGGCTTAGAAAAGCCAGTTACCATGAACATGAAAGGGAAAAGTGTTCCTACACCGAAAGTGCAGGAAACAATGCCTCAAGGTTTTTCATCCAATATTGTTAATCCTTTTGTTGTACCTGGAATTAAAAAAGTAAATATCGATTCCAATCTGAAATCTGATTTTTCTTTTGATAACTATGTAGAGGGAGAAAGCAATAAATTTGCAGCAACAGTAGCAAGATCTATAGCAAAAAGGCCTGGTGCTACTGCCTTTAATCCATTGTTTTTATATGGAGGATATGGAGTGGGTAAAACACACTTGGGACAGGCGGTAGGATTGGAAGTTAAAAGCCAGTTTCCGGATAAAGTAGTGCTTTATTTGTCTTCTGAAAAATTCATCCAGCAATTCATTTCAGCAGCAAAGGCACATAAGCAAACCGAGTTTGCTAACTTCTACCAGATGGTGGATGTTTTGATCATTGATGATATTCAGTTCTTGTCCGGTAAATCCGCAACACAGGATAGTTTCTTCCACATTTTTGATTATCTGCATCAGAATGGAAAGCAGATCATCCTGACTTCTGATAAGGCTCCTGTAGATATCATGGATATTCAGGACAGAATCGTTTCCCGTTTCAAATGGGGACTTTCTGCAGAGATCAAATCTCCGGATCTGGAAACCAGAAGAAAAATTATCGTTGATAAGTTAAGCAGAGATGGTATTGTACTGACGGAAGATATGCTCGACTTCTTAGCGGCTGAAGCAAAGACCAACGTAAGAGAACTTATAGGGGTGATCAATTCTGTAATTGCTTACTCCACAATTTATAAATCCGATCTTAGTCTTGAGTTATTGAAAGATACCATCAATAAGATTGCAGCCAATCAGAAAAAAATCATCAACATTCCTTATATTCAGGAGATCGTATGTGATTATTTTGGTATTAAAAGAGAGCAGTTACTTTCGAAAACAAGAAAAAGGGAAATTGCACTTCCAAGACAGCTGGCCATGTATTTTGCAAAGGAATTTACCAATGCTACATTTACTAAAATCGGTGAAGAAATGGGAGGTAAAGATCATTCAACGGTAATGTATGCTTGTGAAACTATTAAAGATGTTTCCAAGATAGACAAAGAAGTGAAAAAGTACGTAAAAGAGCTTACGGAAAGAATCAAACACTAGAATAATTTAATTTGATATAAAGAAAATGAAGGATAGGAATTATTCTTCATTTTTTGTTTAATTTTGATAGATATGCTAGTCCTTAATTCATAGAATTGTAACATGAAAATATTAATGGTGTGCTTAGGGAAACATTTGCAGGAGCCCTTTAGCAGAAGGAATTATGAAAGAAAAGCTCCCTCCCGGTTTTGTAGTGGATTCTGTGGGAACGATTTCAATGCATGAAGGTGAACATCCGGATAAACGGGCGATAAAAACGGCAGCTAATCATGGGATTGATATTTCCAAACAAAGATCCAGACCCATCACCAAAGCGGATCTGGAAAATTTTGATAAAATCTACTGTATGGATATTGATATTTATGGGGATGTAATTTCAAAAGCAAAAAATGAGGAACAAAGACAGAAAATATTTCTGTTTCTAGAAGCGGCAGGAAACCACGAAAATGCTGAAGTTCCTGATCCTTACTGGGGAAATATGGATGATTTTGAAGATGTTTATCAACTTTTGGATGAAGCATGCAATGCAATCCGTAACCAAATTTTAAATTAAATGAAATACTTGATTTTCTTTTTTGTTTTAATTGCCAACTTTCTATTTGCCCAGACAAACGACGAGATTGCTATTAGGAAAGTAATGGATGATTTTATGACAAGCATCAAAACCAAGGATGAAAGTAAATTTCTTTCCCTTTTTCAGGAACCGGTTTTATGGACGGGAACTTATAGTGAAAGGACTCAATTGAAACGTCTTGAAAAAAATCCAAAAGCAGAAAGCCACTTTACCGATGATTATAAAACCTTTATTAAGGCTTTTAAAGACGATAAATCAGAAGAAAAGTTTGATAATATCATGATCATTGAAGACGGTTCCATAGCTTCCGCTAATTTCGATTATAGCTTTTGGTATGACGGAAAAATGAGTAACTGGGGAAAAGAAATATGGACCTTAATGAAGATCAGCGGGACATGGAAAATCACCTCAGTAACGTTCTCAATGGATCTGACCCAATATTTTCAACAACCCTCATTAAAAGAAAGAACCCAAAAATAAAAAAATGCTTTTTTTACTTCCAGCCTATTTATCAGAAAATACTCCTATCAATCATTTTTCACCGGTGATGAATGATTATATCATGCAAACCGATTATTTCTTTGTGGAAAATGAAAAAACTGCCCGAAAGGTCATTAAATTCTTTGCTCCTGAAAAAAAACAATCCGATCTCAAGCTTTTTTTACTGGATAAATACACCGAGAATGCGGACATTAAAGATGCTCAGGAACTCATGTTAAAAGGTCAGGATTTTGGATTGCTTTCTGAAGCTGGACTTCCCTGCATTGCTGATCCGGGAAATCTGATTGTGAAATGGTGCCATGAAAAAAATATAAGAGTAATACCTGTTTCAGGACCATCTTCTATTATCCTGGCTCTGATTTCAAGTGGGTTTAACGGTCAGGAGTTTTCGTTTAACGGATACCTTCCTATTGATAAAGGAGAAAAGAAAAAACAAATTCTACAGTTGGAAAGCCTGGTACAGAAAACAGGATATTCTCAGATTTTTATGGAAACGCCCTATCGGAATAATCCCCTTATAGAAGATCTGTGTAAATTTTTATCTCCCAATACAAAATTGTGTATCGCTGCTAATATCAACGATCCTGAGCATGAATTTATTCAGACGAAAACCATTAAAGAATGGCAAAAGAAAAAACCGGAACTTCATAAAATCCCCGCTGTATTTGTGCTTGGTAAATAATCATGTAGATCTTTCTTATAAAGAGTTTTCGTATAACAGGTCTTGTTTCATTGTTGTTTAATTTTTTTAGTGCAATTATTTTTAACATGCATTAACGTCGTCTTTGCACCATTGTTGTTCTATATAGGGTAACATTAAAATACAAGATTATGTCAGACAAAAAATTAGCAGGAATCTGGATAGATACCGAAAAAGCTATCGTTGCAAAAAATCACGATGCACAAAATGCCTTTAAATTTTTTCTTTGTAATCCTGTAAAAGCTGAGATTCAGCATGGTAATTCAAGTGAAAATGCAGGTAATAATGCGGAAAGGACGAATCGGATTAAGTTTTTTAAAGAAGTTGAACATTTATTAATAAATTCTCAGGAAGTATATATTACCGGTCCGGGAAAAATTCAGGAAGAATTAAAGCACTATCTACATGATACTGCTCAGTTCAAGGATCTGAAAATTACATTAGACACGTCCCAGCAAATGTCAGACGAGAAAGTGCTGGAAATGGTAAAGAAGCATTTTAATGCATAAATTTAAAAACAAAAATAGATCCGGATATAGATATTGAGATCTATTTTTGTTTTTTTCTTCCTTTCCATTTTCTCCAAAGGAAAACAATAAGAGGGATAGCTAAAAAGAATGGCCAAAAAGAGATGAGTCCTAGTATGAAACTTATAAAACTATTCCAGCCTTGGGTAATGGAGTCTCCGAACCGGCTTCCAAAACCTATTTTTGATGTAGCAGAACTTCTTATTTTTTCTTTATATAAACTCAAATTGAGTGTGCTGTAGTTCACACGGTCATCAATAAAACGAAGTTTTCCTTCTGCAACATCTATTTCATCTTCCAGACCACGGATTTTTTCCTGGATTTCAAGCATATCCTTCGTATTGGAGGCTCTCCTAAGCAAATCCCGGTATTTTTCAAGATAAATCTTTTTGTTGGCTAGTTTGATGCTTACATCTGTATACTCTTCCGTAACATCTTCAGAAGAAATGTTTTTAGATAAAACAGAACCTATCCCATTAGAAAAAGAATTGATTAAAGCATCAAAATTTTTATGAGGCACACGGATCGTAAGGCTCAGGTTTTCATCTTCATCTGAGTTTTGAAAATCTTCTGTTTGTATATAAGCATTATTTTTCTTTAAGGCTTCATTTACCTGATCCAGGGATTTTTTAATATCTGAAACTTGGATACGCATTTCTCCATTTTTAATGATTTTTTTAGAAATGGTATCAATTTTTTTGGGTGTATTTTCCCGCGGTTCCTCTTGAGGCGAAGGAACTAGTTCGTTTTTTGAGAAATTAGCTGTTTTATCATCCGGTAGTACTTCTACAAGATCAGCACTAGCTCTTGGACTGGCGACACCATCTGATTTACTGCAATGAATGCATATTATGAGCAATAAGGGTAAAATTAAGTTCTTCATGATTCTTTTTATGAATCTTATCAAAAATGATGCATAATTCAAAAGAAAGACTGTTAATATTTTATTCCTGTCTTTTTGAAAATAAAGGTTAATAACCAAATAGGCCCCATTAGAAGGAATTGAAGATCTTTTAAGAAGGGAGGCTTTTTACCTTCGATCCTGTGTCCGAAAAGTCTTAAGATCCAGGTAACCACGAATATTGAAAAATAAATAATCCATGCGTTTTTCAAGAATCGTATATTAACCATATATATTGAACCCTCCATCAATATCATGATAATAAGCATCATCATGCTGATCAGGAAGGATAGTCTAAGATAAAATAGTGTAATGAATGCAACTGCAACCATGCTTATGATGCTGGCACAACCAAAGTAAGGAGAGCAAATATGCGGTGAGGGAAGTAAGGAGATAAAGCCTAATATGCTCCAAAAAGTGAGAGGAACACACATCCAATGAATGAGCTTATTGGTTTTATTTCTGTGGTTTTTACAATATTCTGCGAAAAATAAATCTATCTTTCTCATAATTTGGAATTTGGTTAATACGAAATTAATAAAATTTTGCAATCGTCCAAGAGATTGAATACATTTGTGGTATGTCTGTCCTTGAAAAATTCGGTGTAGAGATCTTTACACAGCATAATATCTTTGAAAGAATTTCTGTCGAAAAACCCTTTCGTCCAGATAATCCTGCGTTTATATTTGTTAAAACCGGGACTATAAAGCTTCGTCAGCATTTCAGGGACCTTGAACTTATGCCCAATATGTTTATGGTAACCGATCCCCAGACTGTTTATGAAATGGTATCGGTAAGTGATGACTTTCAATCCAGAATGGTTTCTTATAAAAGGGAGTTTATTTCTGCTTTATCCCTGAAATTTAACCGTCTTATCGGATACCGTTATTTCAGGCAACAAATGAATAAAGGAGTTCCTTTTCAGCAGGATGAAATGGAGTTGGTGTGGAAAAGTGTTAATTTCCTTAAATATATACTGGATTCGGAAACGGAAATGATGTATAAAAAGGAGATAGTGGAACACTTATTTTCCGTTTTTTGCTACCAGATGGCTGGGATTATTTCCAAGGAGGATAGCAACGCCATGGGGCAGATGTCTAGACAGGAAGAAATTGTTTTTATCTTCTTGACAGATCTCGCAGAACATCACCATACGGAAAGAGCTGTTGAGTTCTATGCCGAAAGACAGTCCATTACAACCAGACATCTTTCGTCCGTGGTGAAATCTATTACCGGAAAGTCGGCCAGTCAGATCATAGCGGCTATAGTGGTCAACGAAGCCAAAGTACTTTTAAACTCTTCCAAAAAGCCTGTTTCGGAGATTTCTTCCATGCTTGGGTTTAGTGATCAGTATTCATTTTCTCACTTTTTTAAGAAACATTTAGAGATCAGTCCCACCCAATACAGAAATCAGTTTGACAGGTAAATCCTACATTTGAACATCTTTTTCCAGTTATCAAACATTTGTTTGATTTCTGTGTTGCCGTAACTTTGCCTATGTAAAAACAAGGTAAAATGATACATTACATAAAAACAGCACTATCAGTTTTGATAGCTATATTCCCTGCGCTGTTTTTTTCTCAGGAAGTCAGACAGATGACAGCGAATGAGGTCGCTGAACTGGCTCTTCAGAATCATCAGCAGCTAAAAGTTACCGCTCAAAATATCAATATTGCAAAACAACAGACAGGTGTCGCAAAACTCCAGAAGTTGCCAAATATAACAGCATCAACAAGTCAGTTTTACTTGGGAGATGCAGTAGCAATTGACAAAGATTTTTCGGGTTCTACCACTATTCCTATGCCTCACTATGGAAGCTCATATGCAGTACAGGCTACTCAGTTAATCTTCAAAGGAGGATTGGTGAATAAATCTATAGAATTAGCCGGATTAAGGGAACAGCTTTCTGAATTGGATCTTGAAAAGAATAAACAGGACGTTAAGCTCTTAGTTATATCCAATTATCTGGATATCTACAAAATTCTTAATCAGGAATCCGTTTTTCAGAACAATAAGAAGCTGGCCCAGGAACGCTTGAAAAACATCCAGAAATTTTATCAGCAAGGAATGGTTACCCGCAATGAAGTAATCCGTGGAGAGTTGGCAATAAAGAATCTCGATCAGGGAATCTTAACGCTTGTTAATAACCGGAAGATCCTTAATTATAATATGAATATTGCATTAGGGTTACCTTCTGAAACAGAAATTATTCCTGTCGAAAGTTTAGACAATAAGGAAGCGGGTATCGGAATGGAGTATTATATGGATCTGGCTCATAACAGTAATCCACAGCTAAAGTCTGCCAAAACGAATATTGATGTTGCAAATAAAAATATAGAGATTATAAAAACCGATCAGCTTCCTACGTTATCCGGTTTTGGAGGTTATACTTTACAGCGCCCGATTACGACAAGAAATCCTGTTCTGGATATGTATTCCGGAGGATGGCAGGCAGGAGTTTCTCTAAGTTATAATATCGACAATCTTTATAAAACGAAAGAGAAAATTAAACTTGGAGAAATGCAAAAAACGCAAGCCGGAGATGCAATGACTTTAGTTCAGCAAAATGTAGATATGGGAGTTAATGCGGCTTATGTAAAATACCAGGAATCTATTCAGCAGGCTGATATTCTTAATGACGCCAAAAAACTGGCCGAAGAGAATTACAAGATTACAGAGGCTAAATATCTTAATCAGCTGGCTGTACAAGCCGAAATGATTGATGCTCAAAATCAGAAATTACAGTCTGAACTGGACTTTGCCAATGCAGAGATCAATGTTCTGTATCAATATTATAATCTTTTAAAATCTACGGGAACACTTTAATTTTTAAAACTGAAAATCAAGATAATGGAAAACAAGGAACAACAAAATATAGAACAGGCACCTGCGGTTTCAAGCGCAGTAGCTAAAAAGAAGGAAGCCAGGAAAAATAAAATTAGAGCAATTATTTCCAACATTATTGTATTTCTGGCTATTGGTTTTGGCTTATTCTGGCTGGTTAGGGAATATTTTCATATCGGAGATAAGACTTATACAGAAGCAGCCCAGGTTGAAGAATTTATCAATCCAATCAATACCAGGGTTTCAGCCTATATCAGAGAAATTAAATTTATTGAGCACCAGCAGGTAAAAAAAGGAGATACTTTGGTTATTTTAGATAAAAATGAAATTTTAACCCAGCTAGGCCAGGCCGAAGCAGCGTATCAAAATGCCTTGGCACAGCGCTCCGCTACGTCATCATCCGTAAATACGGTTTCTAATAATGTTAACGTGATGGAGTCTAATATAGCAGGGGCAAAAGCCAGATTATGGAATGCCGAACAAAACCTGAACAGGTACAAAAACCTGTTGGCTTCAGAAGCTGTTACCAGACAACAATATGACCAGGTGAAAACAGAATATGATGCACAAAAAGCAGCTTACGAAACATTAGTTAATCAAAAGCAATCAGCGAACCTTTCTACGACGGAAGTTAAAAGCAAGCTTAGGATCAATGATGCCGAGATCAAAAGAACAAAATCGGCATTGGATATGGCAAGAATCAATCTTTCTTATACCGTAATTACTGCACCCTATGACGGCGTTATGGGGAGAAGAACGATTTCCGAAGGCCAACTGATCCAGCCGGGGCAGCAGGTAGCTACGATTGTACTGAATGGTCAGAAATGGGTAACTGCCAATTTTCTGGAAAGCCAGATGCCGAATGTTAAAATTGGAGAGAAGATGATAATGACGGCGGATGCGCTCGGCGGACAACAATTTGAAGGAATTGTTACGGCTATTTCTGCAGCTACTGGATCGAGATATTCCAGTGTTCCGACAGACAACTCTACCGGTAACTTCATTAAAGTACAGCAGAGAATTCCCGTAAGAATAGAATTTACTGCCGCTAATAAAAAAGAGGATATCAATAAACTGAGTGCGGGGATGAATATGAATGTGAATGTTAACAAAAAAGATTAAAAAATTGAAAGATTTGTCCGTAAGATATCATTTTCAACTTTTCAATTGTCTGTAACATCTAAAAAAAATAAAAAAATGTACAATAAAGGCTTATATCATGATTGGGTTCCAAAGCCGGTTCAGCTTTTACTGATCGTATTACTTCTTGCCGTGGTAATGCCGTTGGGGGGAGTGTATACAGGTAATATAAGTTATCTTGTAGGAGGAACGGGAGCTCTGTCAGAATATTTTCTATGGGCAAATTATGCAACGACAATAGGAATGGGAGCCTGTATGCCCGTAGTTCTAAGAATGAAGATGAGATTTAAAGTACGGGATAAGATCACTTTAATTCTTGTTCTTTTAGGACTACTAAGCTATGTTAATGCTACCACACTGCAGCCAATGGTAATCGTAATAACAGCACTAGTCATCGGTTTTCTGAAAATGATGGTTACTATTGAACTGTTCTTACCATTAATGGCAATGATAGGAAACAGGGGGATGTTCTACGGAGCATTTTATACGTTCGTCCTTATGATGAATCAGGTGGCAAGTTATTATGCTGTAGAAGTGTCTGTTCTTTACAACTGGCAGCATTTTTACATTATTGTGTCCGTTTTATGTTTTGTACTGGCACTGATTCATTGGATCTTTATGCATGATAAATATTTTGCCCTTAAAGTTCCTTTGCATTATATTGATTGGCTGAGTATTCTGCTTTTTATTTCCTCATTCATGTTTTCGGCATATGTATATTCTTTTGGAAAACAGCAGGATTGGTGGAATTCTTCGAAAATAATAAAGGCCAGCATTGGTGCTTTTATAAGTTTTGCGTTATTGGCAACACGACAATTAACATTAAAAAGACCTTATCTGTCATTTTCCATATTCAAAAGAAACAATGTCCAGAATGGATTGTTCATGTTGTTCTGGCTGGGAATGTTTTTAGGGACAACAACTTTGCAAAATACGTTTGCGGTGGGAGTATTGGGATATGATCAATTGACCAATGCAAGGCTCAGCATCCTGATGATTCCGGGAATTATTCTGGCCGGGATTACAGCTATTTTCTGGTTTAAAAATGAAAAACCTTTAAAGATGTTCATTTTTTCAGGATTTTCTGCGATGATAGGATATGCTGTGATCATGTACTTTTCAATGGTATTGGAATTCAATTATGAAGGTTGGTATCTGCCTATGTTTTTAAAAGGTTATGGGATGTGTTCATTGTTTATCTCAGTATGGTATTATACGCTTGATAAACTGGAGCTTGATGATATGCTTGCTGCAATTGGCTTGGTGCTGGTTTGGAGAACATTCTTAGCGGTAGGTATATTTTCAGCAATCTATTCATGGTTTCAATACCACTTTCAGGTGGTGGCGGTAGGAGATCTGGCTGTTTATATTGATGGAATGACAGTGACTCCTCAAACACTTTCCGGTAATATGAAACTCGTTCAGCTGAATGCGATCATTATCGCGTCCAAAAAGATATTTGGTTACATTATAATAGTAGGTTTAGGGGTATTGGCTTACGTTTTAACCCATCATTTCGGTAAAGAACGGTTTCAGTATGGTAGATTTATCAGAATGCTGGGTGGTAAATCCGTGATTGCCAGAAGGAGATTGAGAGAACGTAAAAAATTGTTAGAAGAAATAAAAGATGCGGCTGGTCCCGCTTTGTAAAGATACCTTGTTTTTCACTTGTAAACCCCGGATTTATTTTGAGTCTGGGGTTTACGTTTTCTTGTTTGGTATCTTATGGTATGAAAATGAACCCGATAAAATGTAATTTATTTCAATAATATTATTTTTATTTAGACGTAATAAAAATAATTAACTACATTTGTATCATTCTTTATGAAGAATGTTCTTTATCCTTATGTCCTATTATCAAAGGCTTCAAAGGATGATTGGTGTATAGCATATTAATTAAAAAAAAAAGGTATGGCTACAATGCAAGCAGGGCAGATCGTTGCCGAAGTAATCAAAAAACAATACATAACTCCTCATTTTATCAGAGTTTATCTTAAGGCCGAAGATGTTTCGATGTTCAGAAATACAACGATCGGTGATAACAATAAAATTGCGATTCCTCCCCATGGGCTGAACGAGATCTATTTTCCAACTTTAAATGAAAATCATGAATGGATCCATCCATCAAAGGAAGTCGCTCCCTTTATCCGTACGTATACGCATCGGGGAATTGATTTTGAAGCCAATGAACTGGTTATTGACTTTATTGATCACGGTGATAGTGGTCCTGCTTCAAAATGGGCTAGAGATGCGAAAAAGGGCTCAAAGCTAGGCGTGATGATGCGTACAGAGGCCAAGGAACTTTATCCTCAGGCAGATTGGTATTTTCTTATTGGTGATGGTACTGCAATTCCGGTTTTGAGTGCCATTTTAGAAACCCTTCCCGAAACGGCAAAAGGAGTTTGTGTCATCGAAGTCCATGGGAGAGAAGACGAGCAGGAATTGGAAACCAAGGCCGATATTGAATTCATATGGGTTCATAATCCTGATGCTCACTTAGGAAACAAGCTTGCTGAGGTGGTGCGAAGGGTGGAGATCCCGGAAACTTCAAAATTCGGATATATTGCCTGTGAACTCTCCACCATGAAAGAGGTTCGCAATTATTTCAGAAAAGAAAAGAGCTGGAATCAGTCTGAGCTATATGCATATTCATACTGGAAAGCCGGTGCTGCGCAAGATGAGTCACAGGCAGAAAGGAGGAGAGAATTGCATGCGAATGAATAAGAATGGTCCCGACAAATCGTTCGGGTTTCTTTTGATAGGTATATTTTGAAGCTTTTTCCCGCTATCCACTCATACTCCTCGCGCCTTGCTTTCCCGATTCTTGCTGTGGGGTAACCGTTCCTATCGGGGCTATCTGTTACTACCGGTAACAAATTAATCTCCGCTAATTGGATTAGACTATCTTTTGTTCTATCAATTACCGCGATAGCTTTTCAAGGCAAAAATCTTATCTTTGCTTGATTAAAAGTTATTATGAAAGATTTAATGGGAAAAGCAATCTGGGATTACCATCATAATGAAGATCCTGAAGATTTGCAGACTGAAACTTCAATTTCCGAACTGGATGAACTTCCTGTAGATTATCTTTTCAGAACCTTTGAAGAGATGAATGCCTTGGAACAAAAAGCTCTGGAATCATCTTATGGAAAGGTTTTAGATATCGGAGCCGGAGCTGGTTCTCATTCTTTATATCTTCAGGATATCAGGAATCTGGATGTTGTGGCATTGGATATTTCCCAAAAATCGATTCAGGTGTGTCAGATAAGAGGAATTAAAAAAGCTGTCTGCGAGAATATGCTTGATTTCTCTGGCGAAACTTTTGATACCATATTGTTGTTAATGAATGGAACCGGGATTTTTGGAAGCCTGGCTGAAATAGATAATTACCTCCAAAAACTGCATTTATTGCTCAATGATAACGGACAGGTTTTAATCGACAGTACAGATATTTTATACATGTTTGACCGGGATGAAGATGGCGGAGTATATATCCCGGCAGAAGGTTATTACGGAGAATTGGATTATATCGTACACTATAAAGGAGAGTCCGAAGATCCTATCAAGTGGTTATACCTGGATTTTGAGACTTTAAAGAATGCTGCAGAAAATAATGGTTTCAATATTGAAAAGGTGATGCAGGATGAAGATGCTTATTTGGCAAAACTAATGAAGAAATAGAATATGAGTATCCCTGCGAGGACAATTGTATAAAAATAAAAATCCCCTAAGGTAAAACCTTAGGGGATTTTTTTACTATGCATTTAAATATTTAGCCTATTTCAATACCGTTTTCAACATTGCTGTCATCCGGAGTAACAAAAGATAGTTTTCCATCCGGCTTTGTGGTTAATAATAACATACCCTGAGATTCTATTCCACGAATTTTTCTTGGAGCCAGGTTTAATAAGATCATCACCTGTTTTCCGATCAATTCTTCCGGAGTAAAACTCTCAGCAACTCCTGAAACTACTGTTCTTATATCAACTCCTGTGTCAACCGTAAACTTTAATAGCTTATCGGCTTTTTCTACTTTTTCAGCCTCTATAATAGTAGCCGTTCTTAAGTCTATTTTAGTAAAATCATCAAAAGTAATTTCCTCTTTCATCGGTTTTGCGTTAGGATTTGTTTTTTTTATTATTCTGTTTTGTATTCTCCAGTTTTTGAATCTGTGCTTCTATAACGTCATCTTCAATCTTATTAAAAAGCAATGGTGCATTCTCAATTTTATGACCAGCTTCAATTTGGATTTCAGAATTTTTTATCTCGTTCCAATTCTTTTTGTCAATATTAAAGTATCCAAATAGCTTTTCAGCAGTAAAAGGCATAAAAGGTTCACATAATTGAGCAACAACTGCTGCAATTTGTGCTCCAACAAACATCGTTTGACCCGCTGCATCCTTGTTTTCAGCTATCGCTTTCCAAGGAGCGGCATTTTGAAGATATAAATTACCATAATCTACTAGAGCCATAAATGAATTTAGTGCATTTCTAAATTCATATTTTTCTAGATAATTACTTACCTCATCTAATGCAATTTTAATTGCATTTTTAGTCTCTTCATCTAAGATACCATTTGGAACTTTTCCTTCGAAGTTTTTATTTGTAAACGAAATAACTCTGTTTATAAAGTTTCCAAACTTATTTACTAGTTCCGAGTTATTTTTTGTCTGAAAATCTTTCCACGTAAAATTATTATCCTTTGTTTCAGGAGCAGAAGAAAGAAGAGCATATCTCAAAACATCCTGTTGTCCCGGGAAATCTTCAACATACTCATGTGCCCATACCGCCCAGTTTCTTGAAGTTGAGATTTTATCGTTTTCAAGGTTCAGGAACTCAAATGCCGGAACATTTTTAGGCATTATATAATCTCCGTGTGCCTTCATCATTGCCGGGAAAATAATACAATGGAATACAATATTATCTTTTCCGATAAAGTGAATCAGGTCACTGTCTTCACTTTGCCAGTAGTCCTTCCAGTTTTTTCCGTTTTTCTCTGCCCATTCCTGAGTGAATGAAATATATCCGATAGGAGCATCGAACCAAACATACAATACTTTTCCTTCTGCATTAGGAAGAGGAACCGGAACTCCCCAGTTGAGGTCCCTGGTCATTGCACGTGGTTTTAATCCGTCATTTAACCATGATTTTACCTGCCCGTATACATTGGGCTTCCAGTCGTCTTTATGGCCTTCAATGATCCATTCGTTTAAGAAATCTTCATATTCATTTAAAGGTAAATACCAGTTTTTGGTTTCTTTAAGGATCGGAACATTTCCACTTAACATTGATTTCGGATTGATCAGTTCTGAAGGAGAAAGGGTAGTACCACATTTCTCACACTGATCTCCGTAAGCATTTTCATTCCCACAATTAGGACATGTTCCTACAATATAGCGGTCCGCTAAAAACTCGTTAGCCTGCTCATCAAAATATTGTTCAGAAACTTCCTCAGTAAATTTTCCCTTTTCATATAATGTTTTAAAGAAATCCTGGCTGGTTTCATAATGTTTTTTAGAAGTGGTTCTGGAATATTCATCGAATGAAATTCCAAGATCTGAAAAAGATTTTTTAATGATCTCATGGTATTTATCCACAATATCCTGAGGAGTAACTCCTTCCTTTTTGGCTCTTATGGTAATAGGAATTCCGTGCTCATCCGAACCACAGATAAACGCTACATCTTTTCCTGACCTTCTTTGAAATCTTGCGTAAACATCCGCAGGAATATAAACACCTGCCAAATGTCCTATATGAACCGGTCCGTTTGCATAAGGCAAAGCTGCCGTAATCATCTTTCTGTTTGACATTTATAGTAATAATTTAACTACAAATATACGGATTATCTCCCGAAAATTCTTGATGGCCCTTAATATTAGCAACAATAAGCGATTATTGGGAAATAAATATTACATTTTGTTAAACGTTTGTTTAACTTTTTGTTAATCCTGCGATAATATTATGCAATGCATAAGATCGTGTAAATTGATGAAAAGCAGAAATCTAATCTTTGGACCGCGTTTAATTTACATAAAATTATCTAAAGTTTTATTAAATTTATGATAATTCTAATTTTTTTCTAAATTGCAAGCGTGGTTTTCACGCCATTATTACTACAAAAACGAAACTATATAAAAAAAAATATTGTGAGAAATTTTACAACGGTATTAAAAATAGCACCTGCTTTTTTATTGGCCAGTTCAATGGTTTATGCACAAGACTCTGTGACTAAAGAAAAGAAAATAGAGGAAGTGGTGCTGATTGGATATGGAAAGCAGAAGAAAACAGATTTAACAGGATCTATTTCTTCAGTGACATCAAAAGATTTTAATGGTGGTGCAGCAACTGCAGACCAATTAATTGTGGGAAAAACCCCAGGCGTGCAGATAACTGGGAACAGTGGAGCGCCCGGTGCAGGTTCTACTATAAGAGTAAGAGGAGGTTCTTCATTTATTAATAATGATCCATTAATAGTAATTGATGGTGTACCTATTGACTTTAATAGCTTAAGTGGTGCCACTAATCCATTAGCTCTCATAAATCCAAATGATATTGAAACTTTTGATATTTTAAAGGATGCTTCTTCCGCAGCGATTTATGGTAACAGAGCTTCAAATGGGGTCATTTTAATTACAACAAAGAAAGGAACTACAGGTAAATTGAAAGTTAACTTCAATACCAATTTTTCAGTCTCTACCAAAATGGGTAATGTGGACGTCCTCAATGCCAGCCAATTTCGAGATTTTGTAAATACATACGGAACTGCACTTCAAAAGACATACCTAGGAAATGCAAATACCAATTGGCAGGATCAGATTTATCAACAAGCATGGGGAACTGACAATAATATAGCTTTCTCCGGAGGTATTAAAAAATTACCTTATCGAGTTTCTATAGGATATAATGAACAAAATGGTATTGTTAGAACAAATGAGTTTAAAAGAACATCTTTAGGTTTAAATTTTTCACCTAAATTTTTTGATAATCACTTAACTGTTAATGGTAACTTTAAAGGAACATTTTCTGAGAACAGATTTCCAGATAAAGGGGCTATTGGAGCATCTATCTATTTTGATCCTACTCAGCCTGTGTATTCTGGTAATTCAAATTATGGAGGGTATTATGAGTGGTTGGATCCTCAAAATCAGGCTACAGGACTAAATGTAAATGGTACCAGAAATCCCTTGGGATTATTGTACGGGAAAAGAGATCTTTCGTCTGTTTTTAGGATTATACCTAGCCTTCAATTAGATTATAAATTCCATTTTCTGCCTGATTTACGTTTAAATGTGACGGGATCATATGATTATGCAAAAAGTGATGGATCTGTAAATGTATCAAAAGACTATGCTCAAGGAATAGGGAGTTTAGGATCTTACCGTTCGTATTCCCAAGAAATAAAAAGTAAACTTTTCGAGTCATATTTAAATTATGTTAAGAAAATTGATGCAATAGATACCAATTTGGATATTATTGCAGGTTATTCTTATCAGGATACTCGTTCTATTACTCCTGAAGCACCTACATATTATGGCAACCAAAAAACAGATTATTCAACTCCCGGAGACACAAGAAGAACCTTATTGTCTTTTTATGCTAGAGGTATTTTTACTATAGCTAATAAATATGTCATTAACGGATCAATAAGAAGAGATGGTTCTTCTACATTCTGGAATGGAGTTGATAAAAATAACTTATGGGGTAATTTCCCGGCAGTGTCAGTTGCTTGGAAAATCAATGAAGAAAATTTTCTGAAGAATATTTCAAGTATAAATTCCTTGAAAATAAGAGCTGGATGGGGTAAAACAGGACAACAGGAAACAGGTAATTTTTATCCTGCTTTTGGTTCATATTCATATAGCAATAGTAGTACTGCTCAGTATCAATTTGGGAATAACTTTTATACGTTACTTCGTCCGGATGTTTATAATCCTAATCTGGTTTGGGAGACTACAACCACAAAAAATTTAGGGTTGGATTTCGAAATTCTTAATAGTAGGATTAATGGTTCAATAGATTATTTTGATAAGAAATCTGAGAATCTGATTGCAAAAGTTCCAACTTGGGCTGGAGATTTAAATAACTTTAATATTAAAAATGTTGGAATTATTGCTAATAAGGGATTTGAAGCTAATTTAAATATCATTCCGATAAAAAATGAAAATCTAACGTGGGATGTAAATTTTAATGCAACGAGATTCAATCCTAAAGTTACGAGTCTTTCACAATATGTAGATTCTGCTTATAAGATACCTGCTGGAAGTATTTCTGGAATCAACAATTATATTCAGGCAATTACAGTTGGTCAACCTCTTAATGCCTTTTACGTTTATCAACAGGTCTACGGTGCTAACGGAAAACCATTGGACGGGGCTTACATTGACAGAAATGGGGACGGAAAAATAACAGAAGATGATAAATATTTTTACAAATCACCGAATCCGGATGTTATACTAGGTTTTTCCACAAAGGTGAAGTTTAAGAAATGGGATATTGGAACATCCCTTAGAGCGGTTTTAGGTAACTATGTTTATAATAATTCAGCTTCTAACAGTTCCATAGCAAATATTCAGGCAAACAATTTCTTAAGCAATACCAATTCAAGTGTTCTAAATACTCAGTTTGCAACTACACAGTTATTCTCTGATATGTTTATAGAAGATGCTTCGTTCCTAAGAATGGATAACATTACGGTTGGATATAACGCAGGTGAATTTATGGGGAAAGGCACAAATTTACGAATAAATGCAATGGCTCAAAATGTATTTGTAATCACCAAATACAAAGGTGTGGATCCTGAGGTTTTTGGTGGAATTGATAACGGATTTTATCAACGACCTAAAGTTTATTCAGTAGGGTTTAACTTTCAATTTTAATCTATCATGAAAAATAAGTATTTATATAAAAAACTAATTATTGGAACTATTACATTAGGAACTTTAATTTCAACAGGATCTTGTACACAGGATCTCGAAAGAGAGCCAACCTTGGGTTTAACCTCTACCGTATTATACAAAGATTTTAATAATTATAAACCTGCTCTCGCAAAAATCTATGCAGGTTTAGCAATTGGAGGACAAGGTGATGAAAATAATGGAGATGGAAATACGGATATCGGAGGTATAGATGGTGGGTTTTCCAATTATCTTCGTCAGATGTATAGTATGCAGGTATTGACGACAGATGAGGCTGTTATTGCCTGGAGTGATGCTGGTTTGCCTGAAATGCATAATATGACCTGGAATGCTTCAAATCCTTTTGTTGCGGCGATTTATTATAGAATGTATAACGTTATTGCTGTTAGTAATGAATTCATCAAAAATACAACCGATGAAAAACTTGCTACCAATGGAATTTCAGGAAGTAATCTTACTGAAGCTAAATATATGAATGCTGAAGCTCGATTTTTAAGAGCTCAATCATACTATCATGCTTTAGATTTATTTGGAAATGTTCCTTATGTATTGGAAACAACTGATATCATTAATAATCCGCCTCCAAGAATTACAAGACCAGAATTATTTAAGTTTGTGGAAACTGAATTATTGGCTTGTGCCAACGATTTAAAAGATCCTAAAACAAATGAATATGGTAGAGCGGATAAAGCTGCTGCCTGGGCATTACTTGCAAGACTGTATCTAAACGCAAAAGTTTATACGGGGACAGAAAGAAATACAGATTGTATTACTTATTGTAAAAAAGTAATTAGTTCTGGGTATGCCTTAAAATCAAATTATGGCTCATTGTTTATGGCGGATAATAATTTGAATAATCCGGAGGTTATTTTATCAGTAAATTATGATGGAATGCGTACAAAAACTTATGGGGGCTCAACTTTCATGGTACATGCTGCTATTGGAGGTTCAATGCCTGCTGCTCAATTTGGTGTCAATGGTGGTTGGGGTGGTTTAAGAACGACGAAATCCTTTGTGAGTTTGTTTAACGGAAACTCTAATGACCAAAGAGGTAATTTCTATACAAGCGGGCAAAATCTGGAGATTAATGATATAACTGCTTTTACTGACGGATATGCTTTTATAAAATATAAAAATATAAAATATGCTAACAATGCACCAGGTTCTGACCCTACAGGAAATTTTGTAGATGCTGATATACCATTATATCGTTTAGCAGATATTTATTTAATGTATGGCGAAGCTGTTACTAGAGGTGGTTCAGGAGGTGATATTGCAACTGCATTAGGATATGTAAATGCTCTCAGAACAAGAGCAGGAGGAAACTTAGTTACATCAATTAATACTGACTTTTTCTTAGATGAAAGAGCGCGAGAAATGTCGTGGGAGGCTACCAGAAGAACTGATTTAATACGATATGGGAAATTTACCTCAAGTGCTTATATATGGCCTTGGAAAGGTGGTGTGAAAGAAGGAAAAGGAGTGGATGAATATAGAAATCTATTTCCTATTCCAGCTAATGATATCGTAGCTAATCCTAATTTGATTCAAAATCCAGGGTATTAACTTTAAAAAGTCTAAAAATGAAACATTTTTTTTAAAATCTTAGCAATAGCTTTCGTAGGGCTTTGGGTTATCTCATGTACAAAAGACGATGATGAGGCTGTTATTACTGAAACTACCAAAAGTAAGATTTCACCAGATAAGACAACGATCGTTTTGGATAAAAACAATCCTGATAACGTAGCTTTGAATGTAACCTGGAGTAAGTCAACTTTTGATCTACCTGTAGTTTACACACAACAGTTACAGTTTGCAATAAAAGGGAAAAGTTTTAAAGATGCTTCTACTATGGAAGCTACAAATTCTCCTATAGCCTTTACTCATAAACAACTTAACAATATAGCATTGAGTTTAGGAGCATCTACAAATGCAGCAGCTGAAATTGAGGTTCGCTTAAGAACTTTAGTCGGGGCAGCACCCTTTTATTCTGAGGTAATTACTTTAACAATCACTCCATATCTTTTAGGACCTGTTTATAACTATACAGATTTATATCTAATAGGGGATGCCACATCAGCCGGATGGACAAATACAACAGCTAATACTAATTTCCTTCCATTGCAAAAAACGGCTACTGCCGGGATCTATTCTTATACTGGGTATTTTGCACAGGGAGAATTTAAAATGATTAAAACTCCTGGATCATGGGATCCGCAATATGGATTAGGTTCTCCAGGAACATTAAGTACAAGTGGTGGATCAGGGAATATTCCTGTTGCAGCTGCGGGGTATTATAAGCTCAGTATTAATACAACCGCTTTGACTTATACTTTAGTATCTGTACCTGCTCCGTCAACAACTTATACAACTATTTCAATGATTGGAACAGCATCAGGGGACTGGAATACGGATCTTGATCTTCAGAAATCAACTTTTGATCCTCATATTTGGGTGAAGAAGAATGTTGCAATGAATTCCGGTGAATTTAAGTTCAGAGCTAATCATGATTGGGGAACAAGTTGGGGAGTAGCACAGGAATTCTTTGGAGTAGCAGCCGTAGGAGGAGCCAACATTCCTTTAGCTACAGCATTCCATTATGATGTATATTTTAATGATATAACAGGTGAATATTCTGTAATTCCTGTATTTTAAAATATCCTGAAAATACTATATCAAATATTAAATTACATAGAATTTAAAAAGTAAGGTGTTGCTTTTTAGTAACACTTTATTTATTTATTAAACATATAAATAGTCATTATGAAGAAAATTACAGTTGGAGCTTTATTGTTCTCAATGATGTTTGCGGGTGTTAATGCACAAACTTTAAAATCGCCGGACGGAAAGTTCGAAATGGACTTTCAGCTAAAGCAGGGAGTACCTTATTATAACTTAAAATATAATGGGGCAGTAGTTGTTGAAGATTCTAAATTGGGATTGAGATTATTTAAAGACACAGCTATTAAATTTGCCTCTGAAATTGCAAAAGCAGAAGACGCTAAATTTGACTTGAATAACGGGTTTACCAAGACAGATGAGAAAAGGGATTCTAAAAATGAAACCTGGCAGCCTGTACTTGGAGAAAAGAAAAACTATATCAATAACTATAATGAATTAGCTGTTACGCTTAATCAGGCTTCCACAGACAGAAGCATTGTGGTAAAATTCAGGTTGTTTAATGACGGATTAGGTTTCCGATATGAATTCCCACAACAGAAGAACCTTAATTATTTTGTGATCAGAGAGGAAGATTCTGAAATTGATTTTCCGACAGATATGAAAGCATGGTGGATTGTGGCTGATTATGATTCTCAGGAGTACCAATATCAGGAAACAAAAATTTCTGAAATCCCGGGTCGATGGGACAAAGCGTTTGATGCCAATGCTTCTCAGTCATTGGTTAAAAATGCAGTTCAGTCTCCTTTAATGTTAAAGAAAGAAGGTAAAAGTCCTTTATACGTCAATGTAGCTGAAGCGGCGGTTTTGGATTATCCTGCTTCGCATCTGGAAGTGGATGCTCAGAATTTTAAATTTAAAACGCATCTTACAGCCGACAGGCAAGGAGCGAAAGGATATATTCAAACTCCTTCTGTTACGCCATGGAGAACGATTATAGTATCTCCAAAAGCAGAAGAGGTAATGGACTCAAAAATGATATTTAATCTTAATGAGCCGACTAAATATACCGATACTTCTTATATTCACCCTACAAAATATATGGGTGTTTGGTGGGAAATGATCATCGGAAAATCCCAATGGGCTTATTCTACGGCAGAAAATGTTCATTTAGGTAAAACCGATTTTACCAAATTAACTCCAAACGGAAAGCATGCTGCGAACAATACTAAAGTTAAAGAGTATATCGACTTTGCTGCTGAAAACGGATTTCAGGGACTTCTGATCGAAGGTTGGAATATCGGTTGGGAAGACTGGTTTGGACATTCAAAGGAATTTGTTTTTGACTTCATTACACCTTATCCGGATTTTGATATCAAAATGCTGAATGATTATGCCCACTCCAAAGGGATCAAATTGATCATGCATCATGAAACTTCAGGTTCGGCAACCAATTATGAAAGATGGTCCGATAAAGCTTTCCAGTTAATGAATAAATATGGATACGATGCTGTAAAAACAGGATATGTAGGAGATATTATTCCAAGAGGCGAGCACCATTATTCTCAGTGGACGATCAATCATTTTTACAGAATTGCAGAGAAAGCGAATGAATATAAGATCATGGTTAATTCTCATGAATCTGTACGTCCGACAGGAGAAAGCCGTACCTATCCGAATTACATTTCCGCAGAAGCAGCCCGTGGAACGGAATATGAGGCATTTGGAGGAAATAATGCAGATCATCAAACCATTTTACCATTTACAAGATGGATGGGAGGTTCAATGGATTATACTCCGGGAATTTTCCAGACTAAACTGGATTATTACTTCCCAGGTGATAAACGATTTGTAAAGACTACTTTGGTAAAACAGCTGGCATTATATGTTACCATGTATATGCCACTTCAGATGGCTGCCGATCTACCTGAGAATTACAAGAAGCATATGGATGCTTTCCAGTTTATCAAAGATGTAGCAGCGGATTGGGACGATACAAAAATCCTGGCAGCAGAGCCTGGAGATTACGTAATTACAGCCAGAAAAGCTAAAGGAACCGACAATTGGTTCGTGGGTGGAATTACAGACGAGAACAAACGTGAATACACAGTAGACTTCTCTTTCCTGGATAAAGGTCAGAAATATGAGGCAACAATTTATGAAGACGGTAAAGACGCTGATTATATTAATAATCCTCAAAGCTATAACATCTACAAAAAACAGATTACAAGCAAGTCTAAGATCAATTTTAAAATGGTAAGAAGTGGTGGTTTTGCAATCTCCATTAAGCCTATAAAATAAATTTTAAGAACCAACTTAAAACTTAAACCTTACAGGTATATGATTCCTGTAAGGTTTTTTTAAACCAAGTCCATTATGAAAAAACTATATACAATATTAGCTCTTTTGACAGGTTGCCTTGCTTTTTCCCAGTTGAAAACATTAGAAAGAGTAGAGCCTGCATTTTGGTGGAAAGGGATGAAAAATCCTGAGCTTCAGTTATTGATTTATGGAAAGAACATCGCAGATTATGGGATTGAGCTGTCCAATGGTATTAGAATTAAAGATATCCGGAAAGTTGAGAACCCAAACTATCTCTTCGTTACCATTAATACGGATGAAATTAATGCTTCTGAGTTTAAAATCAACATAAAAAGAGGAACTGAAAATATAGCTTCTTATTCTTATGAACTCAGACAAAGAAATCCCAATTCAGCCAACAGGGAGTCCTTTACCTCTAAAGATGTGATGTATCTGATCATGCCGGATCGTTTTGCCAATGGTGATGAGAAGAACGATTCTCAGCCTGATCTTACTGAAAAAGCAAACAGAAAGCTTCCCAACGGAAGGCATGGTGGCGACCTCCGCGGTATTATCAATAATCTTGATTATATCCAGAATTTAGGTGCTACATCCGTATGGCTAACTCCGGTTACTGAAGATAATGAAAAAGTATATTCTTATCATGGATATGCACAAACAGATCTTTATAAAATCGATGGACGTTATGGTACCAACGAAGATTACCGTGAACTGTCCCGTGAACTGAATAAGCGGAATATGAAACTTGTTTTGGATTATGTTACCAACCACTGGGGAGTTTCACACTGGATGATCAGGGATCTGCCAACCAAAGATTGGATCCATTGGTTTGATGAAGGAGAAAAAGGCTTCTATCGTTCGAATTATAAAACAACGACTCAGTTTGATACCAATGCATCTGATATTGATACAAAATATGCTTTGGATGGATGGTTTGATAAAACAATGCCCGACATCAACCAAAAAAATCCTTTGGTTCTGAAATATCTGATCCAGAATGCAATCTGGTGGATCGAATATGCCGAGCTGGGAGGTTTTCGTGTGGATACCTATCCTTATAACGATAAAGAAGCGATGGCAAAATGGGCAAAAGCCATTACTGATGAATATCCGAAATTTAATATTGTTGGTGAAACGTGGTTATATACAGCCGGTCAGATTTCGGCCTGGCAGAAAGATTCAAAAACAGGAGAGGCTGCTCATTATAATTCCAATTTACCTTCTGTAATGGATTTTATGCTGTATGGGGATCTATCTAAAGCATTTACTGAAAAAAATGGTTGGGATAGCGGGCTGATTAAATTGTATAACGTATTTACCAGTGATTTCCTGTATCCTGATATTGATAATGTGATGGTCTTTTTCGAAAATCATGATACCGAGAGATGGAATGAAATTTTTAATGCTGACCCGGATGCGTACAAAATGGCTTTAACAGTAATTTCAACTGTCCGGGGAATTCCGCAAATATATTATGGTTCTGAAATAGGAATGAGGGGGGGATAAAAAGAAAGGAGGAGATGCTGATATTCGAAGAGACTTTCCGGGAGGATGGAAATCAGACAGTCAAAATGCTTTTAATCCTTCAACCCAAACGGAAAAGCAAAAGGAATTCTACACTTTTACCCAAAAACTTCTGAACTGGAGAAAAGGGAAAGAGGTTATTCATACGGGAAAAACCAAAAATTATATTCCCCAAGACAATGTTTTCGTATATTTCAGGTATAATGAAAAAGACAGTGTTATGGTTGTTTTAAATAATAATAAAAAAGAGCAGGTTTTGGATTTAAAACGATTTGCTGAATCTATAGGCACCATTAAAAAGGGAAAAGATATCATTTCAGGGAAGGAATTTTCATTACAGAACACCATCACCATACCTGCAAAAACATCGCTTGTGATTGAATTACAAAAATAATGACATCAAATATCTTAAATTAGAATATGAAAAAAATAACAATCATTTATACGCTGGTACTCCTGGTGTTTGCTATCAACTATTCTTCAGCGCAGTCTAAATTCGAGAAAGATAAAGCTGAGATCGGAACCATGCTCGACGGATTCAATGTTGCTGCTGCCAAAGCAGATTATACTGCATATTTTAATTATTTTGCTGATGAGTCTACATTCATCGGGACTGATGCCACAGAAGTTTGGGATAAAAAAGCTTTTATGGTTTGGGCTAAGCCGTATTTTGATAAAAAGAAGACCTGGAATTTTACTTCTTTGAAAAGAAATGTGTATTTCAGTAAAGACGGTAAACTAGCCTGGTTCGATGAATTACTGGATACCCAGATGAAAATCTGTCGTGGTTCCGGTGTAGTGGAAAAAATAAACGGAAGCTGGAAAGTAAAACAATATGTCCTTTCCGTAACGGTTCCAAATGATGTAATAGATAAAGTGGTGGCTGAAAAGGCACCGATTGAGGATGTGCTTTTGCAGCAATTGAAAACCAAATAACAGACAATGGCTAAAAAAGTAAAACCGAATCTTTCCATGGCTCAGATCATCAATATGAGTATGGGATTTTTAGGGATTCAGATGGCTTTTGGTTTACAAAACGGAAATGCCAGCCGGATTCTTGCCAACTTTGGAGCAGATGTTCACGAGCTTTCCTGGTTTTGGTTGGTCGCTCCCGTTACCGGATTGATTGTTCAGCCTATTATCGGTCACATGGGGGATAATACCTGGAGCCCATTGGGAAGAAGGAAGCCTTACTTCTTAATAGGAGCCATTTTGTGCGCAATAGGCCTGGTACTACTTCCCAATGCTGCTTCCGCAACCCATATGATGGCAGCAAATGTCTTATTATTAGCTGTGATATTTTTGGCCATGATGGATGCATCCATCAATGTTGCAATGGAACCGTTCCGTGCGTTGGTAGGGGATATGCTTCCAAAACATCAGGGAACAATTGGATTTTCAGTTCAAACAATATTGATAGGTATTGGAGCAGTTATTGGTTCTTATTTGCCAAGTTTACTTACTAAACTAGGGGTATCTAATGAGGCTCGTACTGGCTTTGTGGGTAATAATGTTATTTACTCTTTTTATGTAGGGGCAATATTATTGTTGATAACGATACTTTATACAATTTTAACAACTAAGGAGTATTCTCCAAAAGAGTTTGCAGAATTTGCAGATGGAAAGGAAGTCGTGGAAGAATCATCTAAGTTTAGTGATATTTTTAAAGACTTTGCTAGTATCCCAAAGCAAATGAAGAGATTAGGGATTGTTCAGTTTTTTTTCTTGGTTTGCTCTTTTTACAATGTGGGTGTTTACAACAAGTGCCATAGCTACTCATCATTTTGGACTTTCTCCAGAAAATACACATTCCAAGGAATTTAATAATGCTGGTGATTTGCAAAATGAATTGTTTGCAGTATATAACTTTTGTGCTATTCCTTTTGCTTTTTTACTGACTCCCATTGCAAAATGGATTGGAAAGAAACAAACGCATGCTTTGGCTCTAACTTGTGGAGGATTAGGATTAATCTCCATGTACCTTATTAAGGATACAAATCATCTATGGATATCAATGGTTGGATTAGGTTTTGCTTGGGCGAGTATTTTAGCGATGCCTTATGCCATGTTAATAGAAGTGATTCCTCAAAGAAAGATGGGAGTATACATGGGAATCTTTAATTTCTTTATTGTAATTCCTCAGATTATCAACGGTCTTTTTGGTGGGCCTATTGTAAGCGGATTCTTTGGGAATTATGCAATTGGGTATGTTGTTGTAGGAGGTGTTTGTATGTTGCTTGGAGCCGTCCTTACAATGATTTTTATTAAATCAGAAGATGAAACACCTAAAGAAATTGAAGAAGAAATTCAACAGGTCCATTTTTAATTTTATATCAATAAATAATATATCAGATATTAGAAGTTAGAAGGCAGAAATACAATTATGTCGAAAAATATATCAACAGAAGCGGGCTTTAGCCCGCTTTTCTAATTTATACAAATGGCTTTAGCCAAAACATAGTTTAAATTACAGATTTATCCATCATAAAATGAAGTTTGCAACTGTTCCATAAAATTGATGAGATTATTTAATATATCCATATTCAGAACGAGTCATCGTTCTTTATTTATACAATCAATCGGAATTTAAACTTTTATTAAGCTAGTCATGGCTTTAAATTTTTAATTTAGATTGATTAAAATAGTAATAATGTACGATATCATCATTATAGGAAGTGGAGCCGGAGGTGCAACAATGGCTTACCGATTGGCCGATAGCGGCAAAAAAATTGTGGTTATTGAAAGAGGAGATTATGTGCCCGTTGAAAAAGAGAATTGGGATTCCATAGAGGTTTTTGAAAAGAACAGATATACAACAACCGATTTATGGCTGGATAAACATGGGAAGCCATTTCGTCCCGGTATGCATTATAATGTAGGTGGAAATACCAAATTTTATGGAGCTGCTTTATTTCGTTTAAGGGAGGAAGATTTTAAAGAAATAAAACATTATGGCGGAACTTCACCAGCTTGGCCTATTCAATATGAAGATTTAAAGGATTACTATCTGGAAGCTGAAAAGCTTTTCCATGTTCATGGTAAAAGAGGATCTGATCCTACGGAACCTTATGATGCAGAACCTTATCCATACCCGCCTTTGCCCCATGAGCCAAGGATACAGGAAATTGTTGATGAACTCACCGATTATGGACTGCATCCTTTTGAATTACCCATAGGAGTTAACTTTGAACCTCATAAAACAGCTAATACGCCTTATGTGCTGGACCGTTTTGATGGTTTTCCTGATGCCGCCGAAAGAAAAGGAGATGCGCACTTATGTTCATTGTCAAAAGCGCTTGAGTATCCCAACGTGGAATTGATGACGAATACAAAAGTCATTAGATTGAATACCAATAATACCGGAACCAGGATTTCAGAAGTTGTTATAGAACAAAATGGACAGATAAAAACCCTTACATCAGATCTTGTTATTCTTTCAGCAGGAGCTATCAATTCTGCGGCTATATTGCTTGAAAGTAAAAGTGAACGATTTCCTACAGGGCTCGCCAATACTTCGGATCAGGTCGGAAGAAACTACATGTTCCACCAGAATACAGCTCTTGTTGCGTTGTACACAGAACCTAATCCTACAAAATTCGGTAAAACATTCGGTGTGAATGACTTCTACCATGCTAACCGTGGATATGAGTTTCCTCTTGGACATATTCAGATGTTGGGAAAATCAGATGAGTATCAGATCAGAGCCGATAGTCCTGTTGCAGCTCCCGGCTTTACGTTTGAATTGATGGCCAGACACGCCGTAGATTTTTGGCTGACTTCAGAAGATTTGCCGGATCCTGAAAATAGGGTTACTGTAGAAAACGGACAAATCAGGATTGCCTATTCTGAAAACAATCAAAAGGGACACGAATTTTTAAAGGCTGAGCTGATCAAAGCTTTAAAAGCATCAGGTAAATTTGAGAGCTTTTTATTCAAAGGTTTCTATTTTAGTAAAGGGATGGACATTGCTTCTCCGGCTCATCAGAACGGAACGACAAAAATGGGAACCGATTCGGGGACGTCGGTTGTAGATATCTACTGCAAAAGTCACGATTTAGAAAATCTGTATATCGTAGACGGAGGATTTTTTGTTTCCAGTGGTGCTGTAAATCCGGCTCTTACTATTATTGCGATGGCTTTACGTGTTGGGGATCATATAAAGGCTAAATTAATGTAATGAATTCTAAAACAGTCACCATCATTGTCGTTTATATTTTAGCATTTTTAACGGGAGTTAATTTTGTGGTGTTTCCAGCATTGGGAACTGTTTTTACAGACCCTTCATTATTTACACTTACTTCATCACAATTTGGAAATCTTTTTATCCCTCAGGTTATATGTATTATAGTTGCCTGCTTCGGAGCACCGTTCCTGATTAATAAAACAGGACCTAAGCCGGTTCTGGTTTGTGGGCTTTTGCTGATGATTATATCTACAGGTTGTTTGTGGATGCTCCATTATTTTATGGCGAATAAAACTCTGGTGTTTCCGGTATTGATGGTTTTAGTAGCCTTTATGGGAGCCGGATTCGGACTTTCTATTACCACTTTGAATCCATTGGCTGCAAGCCTGTTTGATGATAACAGGTCTTCTGCAATTTTAATTTTACAGTTTCTGGTAGGGTTGGGGACATCTACTTCTCCTTTAATGATGAATCTGATAGGTGATGTGAAAAACTGGAAATATGTTCCCGGAAGTATATTTATAATGGTATCCGTTGCCTTTGTTATGTTTTTATTTTTAAAAATACAAAAAGGAACATTGTTCCAGCTTCCTAATCATTTTAAAATCCCTGGAAAATTATGGATCTTTTTTATCACCATTATTTTGTACGGCTGTATCGAAGGAACATTTGGGAGCTTTGGAGGAATAATACTCAAAAATCAAGGATTGGATAACAGCAAAGCCAGTCTTGGGCTTTCTTTATTTTGGGGTGGCATTGCTATAAACCGCCTGCTGTTTGGGATTTTCTCAAAGAAATTTAATATATCATATGTCTTTCTGATATCACCATTGTTTGTTGCCGGATTTCTTACCCTGATGGTAGTTGATCCTGATATAAATATCCTTTTATTGCTGATGTTTTTCATTGGTTTTTTTATGGGAAGTATCTTTCCCGGATCTATAGGTTGGGGAACAGTAGAGTTTCCGATGTTTTCGGTTTTGGTATCTGGCTTTTTGATGGCGGCCAATCAAATAGGGACAGGGGTTGTAACGAATGTTTTGGGCAGTTTTTCCAATTATACTTCTGCAATTTTAGAATCTCTGATTGCCCTTATGCTGATTATTTTCGCTTTACTTTTCTATCTTAAACGAAATTCCAAAATTAAGGAGGCTTTTTAATCTTTTTACCAAAAATATACTAATCCTCCTGTAATGAAAAAGGTGGGTTTAAACCCACCTCAACAATAAGAGTATAAAAACGGCTTAGCCAAAACTTACATTTTTATTAGCTCAATTGAATTATACCAGTTCTTCAATCTCAGCAATTACTTTTGATAAATTTGTTTCTTTCAACTGTGGAACCATGGTTCCCTGAGATTTGAAAACTTTGATATCCGTAATACCGATGAAACCGAATAAGGTTTTTAAGTAGGTTTCCATATTTTCAATAAGTCCATTTTCATACACACCTCCGGATGCGAAATTCAGGTATATTTTTTTTATTTTGCAGAAGACCTTTTGGAACCCCGTCAATATAAGAAAATGTTTTACCTGCAACAGATATGCTATCGATCCAGGATTTTAAAGTTGACGGAAAACTGAAATTATAAAAAGGAACTCCTATAACAATAATATCTGAATCCTGAACTTCTTTTAATGCTTCGTTAGAATATTTTGAAGCTTCTTTCTGTTCATCATTCTTTTCCTCATCCGGAATTCTTGAAGCACTAAAATGATGAATCTCCAGATGGGGGATAGGATTTAAACCAAGATCACGGACAACAACCGTGCTCCCGGGATTTTTATCCAGCAATTGATTGATAACAGTCTGAGATAAATGATTGCTTATAGAATTTTCTCCTACAATACTTGTTTTGATATTTAAAATGTTAGCCATTTTGTTTAAATTTTTTTTGTTTTTATTAATGTCAAAATTATTGTAAATTTACTTTCAAAAGTATAGTGGTTACCTAAAGGAAAGTGGAATAATGGAAAAACAACATAATCATAAAGATTGTACAAAGGCTCTTAAACCTGTTCAGGATACATTGGATGTCATTAATGGGAAATGGAAATTACAGATCATCATTTCTTTGAATGCCGGAAATAAGCGTTTCACAGAGATTGAACGTAGCATTCCCAAGCTTACTTCGAAAGTTTTAGCCAAAGAATTAAAGGAATTAGAACAAAATGGTTTGCTTGAAAGGGTTGTGAAGGATACATATCCTGTTTCTATTGAATACTTACCGACGGAATATACAAAAACACTTCACCCTGTGGTAGAATCATTGGGAAATTGGGGTAAAAATCACCGTCAGCATATCTTTGGGACAACAATTGAAGAAGAGGCGAAGAATGACGATGTGGCTGAATAGATGAAAAGCAAAATGGCAAAAATGCCGAAAGGCGAAAAGTCAGAACAGTTAAATCGTTTAATCGCTAGGAATGTTTGTTGAAAAAAGTTTTTATCAAAGGGTGAAAGTTGTTCATCGACAAAGATGGCGATTTTGCAGTTCCGCAATTCAGCGATTTTGCCTTTTCACCTTTCAACGATTTCTCCTTTTTTTCCTTTCTTACCCTACATCAATATCCACTCCGTCTACGCTCTGTACATTTGTACCATAATTAATCACAATATGAAAACAGTATATCATAAATCAGATTCAAGAGGCCATGCTAATCATGGTTGGTTAAACAGCTACCATACTTTCAGTTTTGCAAACTATCAAAATCCTGAAAGAACAAACTTCGGAGTTTTAAGAGTGTTGAATGACGATACCGTCTCTCAGGGAATGGGATTCGGAACACATCCTCACAGAGATATGGAAATCATTTCTATTCCATTAGAAGGAGATCTGGAGCATAAAGATTCAATGGGTACAACGGCGGTTATCAAAAAAGGAGAGATTCAGGTAATGAGTGCCGGGACAGGTGTTCAGCATAGCGAATACAATAAAAACAAGGATGAGGAGGTGAAATTTCTTCAGATCTGGGTGTTTCCAAGAGAGCTGAATGTAGAGCCCCGATATGATCAGAAAAGCATCAAAGAAGGAGAGAAAATTAATGGTTTCCAGCAGATTCTTTCACCCAACAAAAATGATGATGGAGTGTGGATTCATCAGGATGCATGGTTTAACCTGGCTAACTTTACAAAAGGGAATGGTAAAAACTATGTGTTTAACAAAAAAGGAAATGGGGTGTATGCATTTGTTCTAAAAGGAAGTGCAAAAGTAGGCGACAGAATCTTAAATGAGAGAGACGGATTAGGAATCTGGGATACCCAAAGCTTTAATATTGAAGCAATTGAGGACACAGAAATATTATTGATGGAAGTGCCAATGGAATTACCATCTTATCTAAAATAAAAATTAAATTTGTAGACATTAAAAAAAATTAAACAGAATGAAAGTTTTAGCAATAGCAGGAAGTAATTCCGAAGCATCAATGAATAAGCATTTGGTATCCTACGCAGCTTCTTTGTTTGCGGGAAAAGCAGAAGTAGAAGTAGTAGACCTTAACCCTTTCGAAATGCCTATTTATAAGCATGAGAGAGAATTGGCAGGAGGAGTACCTCAGGAAGCAAAAGATTTTGCAGCAAAAATTGATGGCGCTAATGTACTCTTGGTTTCTTTACCTGAACATAACGGAACATATTCAACAGCTTTTAAAAATGTATTTGATTGGGTTTCAAGAATCAAGGACAGAACAGTGTGGAATGAAATACCAATGCTTTTAATGTCTACATCACCGGGAGGGAGAGGTGGAGCCGGGGTTTTGGAAGCTGCAACAAAACGTTTCCCTTTCCACGGAGGAAATATTGTAGAAACATTCTCTCTTCCTTTCTTCAACGATAATTTTGATAAAACAGCTGAAAAGATTTCTAATGAAGAAAAAGATAATGAGTTGAGAGAGAAAATTATTAAGATTTCTGCCATTGAAACAATCCTTGAAAAATAGAATTTGAATTTTAATTTAAAATTACTATTTTTGCAAAAAGAAAAAGAGATGAAAATTCAGTCCACTTTCAAAGAATGTTTTTCCATAAAAGGGAAAACTGTGGGCTCTAAAATTCTCAGATAAAATACTGGCCGATAATCTACTAAGATTGTCGGCTTTTTTATTTTCTAAATTTTAAATAAAATTATAATAAAAAGGTAGGAATACTTCAGATGTAAGATATTAGATTTTCAATAGTCTGCAATCTGAAATCTGGCATCTAAAATCTAAATAATAACATGAGCAATACTTACAAATCTGCAGGAGTAGACAAAGAAGAAGGATACAAAACCGTTGATAAGATCAAAAAAGCGGTTGGTGAGACCCACAATTCCAATGTACTGAACCATTTGGGAAGTTTTGGGGCTTTCTATGAAATCGGTGGATATAAAAATCCGGTACTGGTTTCCGGTACGGATGGAGTAGGAACTAAGCTTAAAGTAGCTTTAGATTCTAAAAAATATGACTCTATCGGTGTAGATTGCTTCGCAATGTGTGCCAATGATATTTTATGTCACGGTGCCAAGCCATTGTTCTTCCTGGATTATCTGGCTTGTGGAAAATTAGACTCTGAAATTGCAGCAGAAATTGTTTTAGGAATGGTAGAAGCCTGTAAAGATAACAACTGTGCATTGATAGGTGGTGAGACCGCTGAAATGCCGGGGATGTATCAGCCTGGAGACTATGATGTTGCAGGATTCTGTGTAGGAATTGTTGAAAAAGATCAGATTATTGATGGTTCTAAAATAAAACCGGGAAATAAGATCATTGCATTACCGAGTTCAGGATTCCATTCCAATGGATTTTCACTGGTAAGAAAAGTATTCCCGAATTTTGAAGAAGAATTTGAAGGAAAACCTTTGTATGAAACATTATTGGTTCCTACAAGATTGTACTATAAAGATATTCATAAAGTAATCGGAGAAGTAAAAGTTGCAGGAATCGCTCACATCACGGGAGGTGGGTTGTATGAAAATATCCCAAGAATTATTCCTGAAGGTTTGTGTGCTTCTATCGATGCTTCAAAAATACAGATCCCAAGCATAATGCTTGAACTTGAAAAAAGAGGTGGAGTAGCGCGCGAAGAAATGTTCGGAACTTTCAATATGGGAGTGGGAATGATCGTTGTTGTAGATGCTGAACATGCCGAGAAAGTTTTACACCTGCTGGATGATGCTTACGAAATAGGAGAAATCACGGAAGGAAGTGAGAAAATAAAATTAACATTTTAAAAGACTCAAATGTCAGATATCAGATACAAGACGGAATAGTCTGAAATCTGATATCCGACATCTAGTATCTAAATTAATGAAAAACATCGTTGTACTCGTTTCTGGTTCCGGGACCAATCTTCAGAGAATCTTAGATACCATTGAAAGTGGAGAAATCCAAAATGCAAGAGTGTCCTTGGTTGTTGCAGACAGAGAATGCTACGGGCTGGAAAGAGCAAAAAATCATCATATAAAAAATATACTCATTCCAAGAGGGAAAAATTTCAGCAGTGAATTGAGCAAAGTAATTCCTGAAAATACTGATTTAATTGTATTGGCAGGGTTCTTATCTATTCTGAAACCTGAATTCTGCGAAAACTGGAATGGTAAAATAATTAATATTCATCCTGCTTTGCTCCCCAAATTTGGTGGAAAAGGAATGTGGGGAATGAATGTTCATAATGCCGTTATTGAAGCTAAAGAAAAAGAAAGTGGGGCAACAGTTCATTTTGTAACTCCGGGAATTGACGAAGGCCAGGCTATCCTTCAGAAAGCATTTGACGTTACAGAAAATGATACTCCGGAAACATTGGCTGGAAAAGTACACAAGATTGAGTACGAAATTTTTCCGATAGCGATCAATAAAGTATTAGGGAATTAATACAATATACCTGTTTGATAAGATTACATTGCTGGAAAGGGACATTGTTACAATTAAAAAAATCTAAGTAAAATAAAAGTAAATCCGGAGGTGAAAGACCGGAAATACAGTTTGAGATAGCTGTGAAAAGTAAAAAATTGAAAGTAAGATGAGTAAAAAGAGAGTTTTAATCAGTGTTTCTGACAAAAGTGGATTAATAGAATTCGCTCAGTTTTTGGAAGCTCAAAACTACGAATTGATTTCTACCGGAGGTACCTTCAAACATTTGAAGGAAGCCGGTCTGAATCCGATTCAGATTGATGAGGTGACCAATTTCCCTGAGATGCTGGATGGCAGAGTAAAAACCCTGCATCCAAAAGTTCATGGCGGGCTCCTTGCTGTCCGTTCCAATGAGGAACACATGAAGACGGTTCAGGAACACGGAATTGGTTTGATCGATATGGTTATTGTAAACCTTTATCCTTTCTTTGAAAACGTAAACAAAGATATTTCTCTACATGAAAAGGTAGAATTTATCGATATCGGTGGTCCTTCAATGCTTCGTTCAGCAGCCAAAAATTTTGACTCTGTTACTGTAATTACTGATGTTGAAGATTATACAACCGTAAAAATTGAAATGGAACAGAATGGAGACACGTATATCGAAACCCGTAAAAAGTTGGCCGGTAAAGTGTTCAATCTTACTTCTGCTTACGATGCTGCTATTTCAAGAATGCTTTTAGAAGAGGAATATCCTACTTATTTAAGTGCATCTTATAAAAAAGCTGCTGATCTGAGATACGGTGAAAACCCTCATCAGACTGCTGCTTATTATGTTTCCACTTTCGAAAACGGAGCGATGAAAGATTTCGAACAACTTGGAGGAAAAGAACTTTCTTTCAACAATCTCCGCGATATGGATCTTTGCTGGAAAGTGGTTACTGAATTCAAAGAAGAGATGGCTTGTTGTGCAGTGAAACACTCTACACCTTGTGGCGTGGCGATCGGGACTTCAGCATTGGAAACGTATCAAAAAACTTTTGAATGTGATCCTATTTCAATTTTTGGCGGAATTGTTGCAATGAACTATAAGATCGATGCGGCTACTGCTGAAGAATTAAACAAAACTTTCCTTGAAATTGTTATGGCTCCTGATTTTGATGAGGAGGCTCTTGAAATTTTAAGAAAAAAGAAAAACCTAAGAATTATAAAGATCGTAAATCCGGTTTCCGATAAGCAGACATGGGTGAAAATTGATGGAGGAATGCTGGTTCAGGATAACGATACTTATTTCTCTGAAGATATTAAAGTAGTTACCGATGTACAGCCTACTGAAGAGCAGAAAAAAGCATTGCTTTTCTCTCAAAGGGTTGTAAAATATGTAAAATCTAATGCGATAGTAGTTTCTAACGGTATTCAGGCTTTTGGAATCGGAGGAGGCCAGGTTAACAGAATCTGGGCAACTCAGCAGGCAATCGAAAGAGCTAAAGAGAAATTCTCCGGAAATCTTGTATTAGCTTCAGACGCTTTTTTCCCTTTCCGTGATGTTGTAGATTTCTGCGCTAAGGAAGGTATCAAAGCGATCATCCAGCCGGGAGGAAGTGTAAAAGATCAGGAAAGCATCGAAGCTGCAAATGAGCACGGAATTCCGATGATGTTTACAGGAGTTAGACATTTTTTACATTAATTAAATTAGAATTAAAAAGTAGTTTTGAGGTGGCATTTATCGCTTTCAAAATTATATATTTGTATAATATAGACTAGATAATTAAATAAAGTATGAGAATCTTAATCATAGGTGAAGGTGGAAGAGAGTCTGCATTGGCAGCGAAACTTCATAAAGACTCCAGAGTTACTAAAATGTTTTTTGCTAATGGAAATGCAAGTACGGATGTAATAGGGAAAAATGTTCATTTATCAGAAATTAAAGAACTTAGAGACTTTGCTATCAAGGAAAAGGTGGATCTAACGATTGTAGGTCCTGAAGCTCCACTTGTAGCTGGTTTGAAAGATGAGTTTAAGAAACATGATCTTAAAGTTTTTGGTCCGAACCAGAAAGTGGCAAGTCTTGAAGGAAGCAAGGCTTTCTCTAAGAAATTTATGCAGACCTATGATATTAAAACAGCAAAAGCTGTAGTATTTGATTCGTATAACGAAGCTAAAGAATACGTTCAGACTCAGGAATACCCTTTAGTGATCAAAGCAAGTGGTTTAGCAGGCGGAAAAGGTGTTGTAATTTGTGATACCCTGGAAGAAGCTGAAGCTACAATCCACGATTTCATGATTCGCAGAATTTATGGAGATGCAGGTATCCGTTTGGTTATCGAAGAATTTTTACAAGGTTTTGAAGCTTCAATCATTGCTTTCTCAAACGGAGAAAAACTATTCCCTTGTATTGCTGCTAAAGATTATAAAAAAGCCGGAAACGGAGATACAGGACCTAATACAGGTGGTATGGGATCTGTGGCACCAAGCCCGGAATTTACTGCTGAACATCAGGCTGATTTTGAAAAAAATATTTTGGAGCCTACTGTTCGCGGTCTTAAAGAAGAAGGATTTAGCTTTAAAGGGATTATCTTCTTCGGATTAATGGTTACTAAAAACGGGACTTACCTGCTTGAATACAACATGAGATTCGGAGATCCTGAAACTCAGGTATTGATGGCTCTTATGGAAAACAATCTTTTGGATGTGATCAATGACTGTATGAGCGGAAAAGACATCGAGCTTAAGTTTAAAGACGAAAAAGCCGTATGTCTGGTAATGTGTTCAGGAGGTTACCCGAGAAATATAGAAATAGGCTTCGAGATCAAAGGAGAAGATAAAGTAAAACACAGTCAGTTGCTACACGCCGGAGCGATCCGAAAAGGAGACAAAGTGGTTTCCAACGGGGGTAGAGTTCTTAACCTGGTTGCAACGGGTGCTACTTATGAAGAAGCTCGCAAGAAAGTATACGAAGATGCACTTCCGGTTCACTTCGATTACAGTTTCTACAGAGAAGACATCGGAAAGTTTTAATAAAAATCATAAAAAAAAGATTTGGAACGTTTCCAAGTCTTTTTTTGTAAAACAGTTAATATTAGAAATAAGAAGTCAGATGCTAGATTCAAGACTTCAGACCTAAAATCTGAAATCTGATGTCTGAAATCTGATATCTTTCAAACAAATCAATTATAAAATGAACAACGGTATTATCATATTAGATTTCGGATCTCAGTACAACCAGCTTATCGGAAGAAGAATCCGTGAAATGGGAGTATATTCGGAAATCTTACCTTACAATACACCATTACAAGAAATTCTTGAACGCCAGCCTAAAGGAATTATCCTTTCTGGAGGGCCAAGTTCTGTAAATGCAGAAAATGCTCACCTGGTTGAGAAAGCATTATACGAACAGGGAATTCCTGTACTGGGTATTTGCTACGGAATGCAGCTTACGGCACATGTTTTAGGAGGAAAAGTAAATAAAGGAGAAAAAGGGGAGTACGGAAAGGCTCACCTTGATATTATTAAAGAAAATGCTCTATTAGAAGGGGTGAGTCAGAATTCTGTGGTTTGGATGAGCCATTTTGATGAAGTAGGTGATCTGCCGGCAGGTTTTGAATTAAATGCAAAATCGGGAGTTATCGCTGCTATTTCAAATTCTGAAAGAAAAATCTATTGCGTTCAGTTCCACCCAGAAGTTTCTCATACAGAAGAAGGTGGTAAAATGCTTGAAAACTTTGTTTTCTCGATCTGTAATGCTGAGAAAAATTGGAAGCTTACCAATTATATTGAAAGAACAGTTGCTGATATCAAAGAAAAAGTAGGAGATAATAAAGTAATCCTTGGGCTTTCAGGAGGTGTTGACTCTTCTGTTGCTGCAGTTTTGATTCATAAGGCAATTGGCGATCAGCTGACTTGTATCTTTGTGGATACTGGTCTTTTGAGAAAAAATGAAGATGTAAAAGTGATGGAGAATTATGGAGAGCACTTCCATATGAACATTAAATTGGTTGATGCTTCAGAAAGATTTTTATCAAAATTGGCTGGAGTAGATGATCCTGAACAAAAAAGAAAGATCATCGGAAACGAATTTATCCATGTTTTTGATGAAGAATCTCATAAAATTGAAGGAGCTAAGTTTTTAGCACAAGGAACAATTTATCCTGATGTAATCGAAAGTCAGTCTGTAAACGGACCGTCAGCAGTGATCAAATCTCACCACAATGTAGGAGGGCTTCCTGAGGAAATGGAATTTGAGCTATTAGAGCCTCTTAGAGAGCTTTTCAAAGACGAAGTAAGGAAAGTAGGGGAAGAGTTGGGAATTCCTCATCATTTGGTATACAGACACCCTTTCCCTGGTCCTGGTTTAGGGATCAGAATTTTAGGAGCTGTAGATGCAGAAAAAGTAAGAATTCTTCAGGAAGCTGATGATATCTTTATTGAAGAATTGTACAAAAATGATCTTTACGAAAAAGTTTCTCAGGCTTTTGTAGTATTGCTTCCGGTTAAGTCTGTTGGAGTAATGGGAGACGAAAGAACCTATGAATACACTGCGGTAGTTCGTTCTGCCAATACAATCGACTTTATGACGGCAACCTGGAGCAGACTTCCTTATGAATTTTTAGATACTGTTTCCAGCAGGATCATTAATGAAGTAAGAGGAATTAACAGGGTAGCTTATGATATTTCAAGTAAACCACCTGCAACTATTGAGTGGGAATAATCTTACTTATAAACATAAAAATGCAGAATCCTACTTTTTTAGTAGGATTTTGTATTTTATGATTAAGCTCATGATTTATTTTATTTTTAGGCCGTACATTTGTACAAGAATTACATGATTTATATTCTAATAGATATAATAATTTTTTTTTTCATCATTTGTGTTTTTGAACTCCCTTATGGGAGGTTTTTTTATTTCTAAGGAGATATTTCTTCTTTATTTACCTGTAATGTGTTAAGAGTTATTTAATATTTTCTATGTATTGTGATTTATCTTAAATTTGAAAAATAGTAAATCATTGACCACTTTATCTCATTTAATATGCTTTTAAAAAAAAATTTTCCCACTGATTCTGACAGGAAGCCTTATTCCAAATTTTAGTAATGCACAACATGTCTATCCTCCTCAAATCCAGAAATGGAATGCCGATGAATTGGGTAATCAACGGGCAGTATTGTGGTGGAATGCATCTTCAAAGCAGGCAAAGGCCGTCATTCCCTGGCGAAATATTAATGTAAAAGCTGATCAGAAGATGATAATTATAGACAGCCTTACTCAAAAACAGTATGAGCCGGATGCGTACCTGAATATGAATGAAGAAGAAGGTTCATTTGTTTTTAATCCGGTTTCAGGAAAGGGAATTTACTATGTCTATTTTCTTCCCTATAAGTTGGATGAAAGAACGAATTACCCCAAAGCGACTTACCTTAAGAGGACCAATACAGCGACTGCTAAAGATGTTGGAGCCGTACCATTGGCCAGTGTGATAAGAATAGAGTCGGTGGATAAGTTCAACTCCAATGATCCGATGGAAGTAATTGCTACTAAAAAAGAGATTGCAGAATACATGAAAAAACATGAAGGTCAGTCTTATTTTGTATTCCCGGAGACTAGAGAAACCCCTGTTAAAATGAATATAATCCCTCAACGTTGGGTGGATGATAAAAAGGACTCATCTGTTCTTCATGGAAATACTGAAAGAGGCCTATTTTATGCTTTTCAGATTGGGGTTTTACCAGTAAAAATTAATCTTGAAAAAGTAAAAATAACAGCTTCTTCATTAAAAAGTACTTCAGGAGCGACAATAGATTCCCGATATTTTAATTGTATCAATACAAACGGTACAGATTATAAAGGAGAAAAACTGGAGTTAAACGCAAATGTAAAAAAAGATGATTTACAGGCTTTCTGGTGTGGCTTTGATATCCCTGAAAATACTTCTCCGGGAATCTATGAAGGGACAATTACCATTCGTCCAGAAAATGCTGCTGTAGAAACAGTGAAAATTGTATTAAACGTAAGTGGGGAAAAACCTGTTAATAAAGGTTTTGATGAACCCTGGAAAATGACCAGGTTGCCATGGCTTAATTCTACCTTGGCGCAGGCTAATACCGTAATCAAACCATATACACCATTACAGCTCAAAGGACAGGAAATTTCCTTACTGGGAAGGAAGGTACAATTAGATGCTTCAGGATTTCCTAAGCAGATTCAGACTTTTTTTACTCCGGAAATGACATCAATAGGAGAAAAGGCCAATTCAATACTAAGTGAACCTGTACATTTTGTAGTAAAAGGACCCGGGGCAAAACCTGAGAACTTCAAAAATTCAGGAATTAAGTTTATAGGAAAAGAAGAAGGTAAAATATCCTGGATAAGCACAAATACTTCAGGGAACTTACAAATGAAGGTAGAAGGTTCCATAGAATTTGACGGATTTATGGAATACAGTGTGAAGATTACTGCATTAAAAGATATGCAGATTGATGATATTGCCTTGCAGATTCCTTTTGAGAAAGATAAAGCAACCTATATGATGGGATTAGGACAGAAAGGAGGTTACAGACCTGATCATTTTAACTGGAAATGGGATGTTGCCAAAAAAAATCAGGATGGAGCATGGTTGGGCAACGTAAATGCCGGAATACAATTTTCCTTGAGGGACCAGAATTATTCACGTCCGCTTAATACCAATTTTTACCTTCAAAAACCATTGATTCTGCCATCTTCATGGGGTAATGAAAATAAAGGAGGGATCACGATAAAAGAAACCGGCGGAAAAATTGTTGTCAATAATTTTAGTGGGCCCCGCAGCATGAAAAAAGGAGATGAACTATATTATAACTTTCATCTGTTGATTACTCCGTTCCATCCGATCAATACAGAGGAACAATGGAATAACCGTTTTTATCATGCTTATAAGCCGGTTGATACGATAAAAGCCAGTGGAGCTAATGTAATCAACATTCATCACGGAAATGAGATCAATCCTTATATCAATTATCCGTTTGTAGCGACGAAAGAGATGAAGGACTACATTATGAAAGCGCACGAGAAAGGTTTAAAGGTGAAAATTTACAATACGATCAGGGAGGTTTCTAACCGGATGTATGAGCTGTACCCCGTGAAAAGTTTGGGTCAGGAAGTTTTTTCCGCAGGAAAGGGTGGAGGCTATTCATGGCTGCAGGAGCATCTTCATGATCACTATATCGCAGCCTGGTATGTGCCGGAATTTAAAGATGCTGCAATTATTAATAGTGGGATGAACCGTTGGCATAACTATTATGTGGAAGGGATGAATTGGCTGGTCAATAATTTAGGAATTGACGGAATTTATCTCGACGATGTAGCATTTGACAGGGTAACCATGAAGAGGATTAAAAGAGTAATGACCCAGAATGGACATCCCGGTATCATTGATCTGCATTCTGCAAATCAGTATAACGATAAGGATGGTTTTAATAACAGCGCCAATCTTTATCTTGAGCATTTTCCTTATATCAACCGTTTATGGTTTGGGGAATATTTTGATTATAACAACAATAATCCTGAATTTTTATTAACTGAGGTGAGTGGTATTCCTTTCGGGCTAATGGGAGAAATGCTTCAGGATGATGGCAATCCTTGGCGGGGAATGCTTTATGGCATGACAAGTCGTCTGGGATGGTCGGCAAAAAGTAATCCAACTCATCTGTGGAAAGCCTGGGACGATTTCGGAATTAAAGGCTCAAAGATGATTGGCTATTGGGTTCCTGACAATCCTGTGAAAACAGATAATCCAGCAGTACTGGCTACAATTTATAAACAGGAAAAAAAGATCATGGTTTCCCTTGCAAGCTGGGCTCCTCAGGATACCCGAGTGAAGCTGAAAATAGATTGGAAAGGTTTAGGCATAGACCCGAAGAACGTGAAAATAAGTACTCCTGCAATTAAAGATTTTCAGAAAGCAAAGACATTTAATATCACTGATGAAATTAGTGTGGAGAAAAACAAAGGATGTTTAATAATTATTCAATAGATTAAAGAACTCCCCGGATACAAGGAAATCTGGCACATAATCTGATTTATTTTACTTAAATTTAATAAAATTTATATAAAATGCAAGTAGATACAAGGACCTTAAGTGTACAGGATTATGATGAGTTGGTAGAAACAATGAGGCGTGCCTACCCTCAGATGTCAGAATATGTATGGTCTAAAAAAAGCATCGAAAAATTAACAAAAATATTCCCAAAGGGACAGATCTGTATTACAGTAGATGGCAAATTAGCTGCTGTGGCGCTTTCCATCATCGTAAATTATGATGAATTCGGAGATGATCATACTTATAGTGATATTACCGGAAATTATACTTTCAATACCCATTCGTCAACAGGAAATGTACTGTATGGGATCGAAGTTTTTGTAGATCCGGAATACCGTGAACTGAGATTGGGAAGAAGATTGTATGATGCAAGAAAAGAATTATGCGAACAATTGAATCTGAAATCGATTGTGTTGGGTGGAAGAATTCCGAATTACCACAAATACAGTGACGAATTATCGACGAGGGATTATATACGGAAAGTGAGGGATAAGGAAATTTATGATCCTGTTTTATCTTTTCAGCTTTCCAATAACTTTTTACCCATCCGTGTTTTAAAAAAAATATCTTCCTGAAGATGAATCTTCAAAGGAAAATGCAGTTTTGCTGCAATGGAATAATATCTATTACAGTAAAAAGCCTAACACCATGCAGGATAGCATTATACGGCTTGGCCTTGTACAATGGCAAATGAGGCACTTTAAGAATATTGATGCCTTTTACGAGCAGGTGGAGTTTTTTGTTAATGTAATGGGAGATTATAAATCTGATTTCGTTTTGTTTCCGGAACTATTCAATACTCCTTTGCTGGCACCCTTTAACAAACTGTCGGAAAGAGATAGCATGATTGAGTTGGCAAAACTAACTGACCAGATCAAAGAGAGAATCTCGGAACTGGCTATCAGTTATAATGTGAATATTATTTCAGGAAGCATGCCGGTTTTTGATCCTGAAAATAATGACCTTTATAACGTCAGCTACCTGTTGCACCGTGACGGACGCATTGATGAATACAGGAAAATTCATATTACGCCTAATGAAAGAAAATACTACGGAATGAAAGGTGGGAATGAAATTAAAGTATTCGATACCGATTGCGGAAAAATAGGTCTTGTAATTTGCTATGATGTGGAGTTTCCGGAACTGCCTAGAATTCTGGCAGACCAGGGAATGAAGGTCCTTTTTGTCCCTTACCTTACAGATACTCAAAATGCTTATATGAGGGTTCGCCATTGTGCAGCAGCAAGAGCCATTGAAAATGAATGTTATGTTGCCATAGCTGGCTGTGTGGGGAATTTACCGGGGGTGAATAATATGGATATTCAATTCGGCCAGGCAGCTGTATTTACCCCTTCTGATTTTGCTTTCCCATCTAATGCAGTAAAAGGGGAAGCTACCCCTAATACGGAGATGACCTTGATTGTGGATGTAGATCTAAATCTTTTAAAAGACCTTCACTACAATGGTTCTGTTCAGATTCTCAAAGACAGGAGAAATGATCTCTATGAAACTTATCTTAAATAGTTAATAAATAAAAACAGAATGCAAAAGCATTCTGTTTTTTATAAATAATTTTTGTTATCTCTATCTTATTGAAGTTGTGGACAAACTACAGCCGGGCAAATCAATTTTGGACATCTAGGTCTTCCGTCTGTAGGACAACATTGATTTGAGCATCCTACGATAATTCCAGCTCCTGAAACAGTTCTTAATTCTTCTCTTGATAATTTTTTGATCGGTAAATTTTTCATTTTGTAATATTTTACGGGTTAGTAATAATTTTTGTACCCTATAAAGATAAAAAAATCCTGCAAATAACAATAAAGATGGATTTTTTTTCTTCTATAGTTCTTTGGATATTGTATTAGGAATGGTTTTTGGAGTAATTTGCACTTATTATTCACAATTATGTTTGATAAGCAACAGAGAAAACTGAAAAGATCTGCCAGGCTGATTTCCGTATTAAGCAAATATGGTTTTAAAGATATGCTGGCCCGAATGAATGGGAATAAGCAGGAAGAGGAGGATTCTGAACGTTCTGATGAAATTATTTCAAAAGGAACTGTTTACGAAAGGATCAGATTGGTTTTGGAAGAGTTGGGGCCAACATTCGTGAAACTGGGACAAACATTTAGCAACAGGGAAGATTTACTTCCCCCGGAACTGATTCAGGAATTACAGAAACTACAGGATAAGGTGGATACTGTAGAAATGAATGTAACTGAAATCCTGGAAAATGAATTCAATATTTCAGTGAAGGATCATTTTCTGGAAATTCAGTCCCAACCCTTAGCAACCGCATCCATTGCACAGGTATATAAGGCTACTTTAGCAGATGGGACCAGTGTAATCCTAAAGATAAAAAAAGCCGATGTACAAACCGTTATTGAGGATGATTTGCTTTTGATCAAAGACCTGGAAAGGCTTGTTTCTTCTTATTCTGAAATTGGAGAAAAACTGAACTTAAAACAGGCTATATCTACATTTGAAAAATCGTTGCTTGAGGAAGTTTCTCTGATCAATGAAAAAGATAACATTTTACAGTTTACACGAAACTTTAAAAATAATAAGGAGACCTACGTTCCAAAAGTTTATGAGGAATTTTCCAATAATAACATTCTCTGTATGGAATTTATTGATGGAATAAAGGTCACAGATAAAGCAGGACTTTTAGCTCATAATATTGATCCTGTAAAGGTTTCTGAAGCAGGATTAAGGTTGTTTGTATCTCAGATCCTCGACTATGGTTTCTTTCATGCAGATCCGCACGCCGGAAATATTCTGGTAAAGAAGGATGGGAAAGTCGTTTTTATTGACTTTGGAGCAGTAGGACAGATTCAGCCTAATGATAAAGAAATCCTTGAGGATCTTATTGTAAGTTTTGTAGCGAAAAACTCACACAAAATAGTGAGGTATCTGAAGAAGATGGCTGTCAGTTATGAAATTCCGGACGAAAGAAGATTTGAAAATGATGTAAATGATATTCTGAATTTTGTTCATAGTTCTTCTTTACAGGATATCAATGTTCAGACGGTAATCAATAAAATGAAAGACATTTTGAAAGATAACCGCCTTCATATGCCGGATTATTTTTATCTGTTGTTTAAAGGAATCAGCCTTATAGAGGGAGTAGGAAGGAATATTAATCCGGATCTGGACATTGTTAAAAGTCTTAATCCTTATACCAAAAAGATATTTGCCAAAAAAATAAGTCCGAAAAATATACTTAAAACCGGAATGGATAAAATGATGAATTTCACGGATAATGTAGACGAAATTCCCAGAGAACTCCGTTCTGTTTTACAAAAGCTGGATGAAAATAAGTTTAGCATTTCCAGTGAAATTAAAAATATCGACAAAACGAATCAGATCATCAAATCCAGTGCGGTTAATATGATTTTAGCGCTCATATTGGGAGCAAACATGATTGCAACGGCAATTGTTTTTGTGTCAGAGGCTCCTCCGAGGATCGGAGAAATGTCACTGATAGCGGTATTGGGGTTTATCTTTTCAGTGATATTGGTTTTGATTCTGTTACTGAGGATAACCAGAAAGTAATTTTTTTAGAAGAAATATTCATTTAAAATAAAAAATAACCATATGAAACTAATGATTTTAGCTGTTCTGACATTTGGAGGTTCTGTCCTGTCAGCTCAAAATAAAGAAGAAAAAGGAATTCTGGGTGATTACGATGGAAATGGAACAAAGGAGTATGCTTATTTTAAGATAAATGACTGTACTGAAGAATGTGATGGAGCGTGCGAAACGGTAATTTATTTTAGTGACAAAAAAATAAAGTCTTTTACCGTTTCAAAAGCAAATGGTGTTGAACTGTACAACCTCGGAGACCTTAATGGGGACGGAAAAGATGATATCGGGGCTTATACGCTTTGGTGTACAAGCTGCTGGGCTCCGTTTTATGTATATACCAACAGCAAAACCGATTGGAAGCCTTTAGTGAAACCTATTTCAACCCATTGCTCGCAATGGGAAGCCGATAAATTTCCGATCAAAAAAGATCCTCGAAAGAAAGGGCATGTAATTATTACGTCAAGCCAATGGAAAGATGATGATATCAAGATAGTGAGTCAAAGCGTTAAAGTAAATTAAAACCTATTCATCAACCATTCAACTATCATTTCACATTGTACATTTTAATACCTATCTTTGCAAAATGGAAAAACTCACTTTTGCAGATTTTGGCCTGCCGGTAAAAATTCTTGATGTTTTAGCAGATTTGGAACTGTTTGAACCTACTCCTATTCAGGAAAAGAGTATCAGCCCGATACTTTCGGGTAGGGATGTAATGGGAATTGCCCAAACCGGAACAGGAAAAACTTTAGCATATCTTTTACCGGTTCTTAAGACCTGGAAGTATAACAAAAGTGGAAATCCAACGGTATTGGTATTGGTTCCTACCAGGGAGTTGGTGGTACAGGTAACTGAAATTCTTGAAAAGTTGACCGCCAATATTACCGCAAGAGTTATCGGAATTTACGGAGGAAAAAATATCAATACACAGAAGCTTTTATTTGATAACGGATGTGATATTTTGGTAGGAACTCCGGGAAGGGTAATGGATCTGGCAATTGATAACGCAATTTCTCTTAAAGAAGTTCAGAAGCTGATTATTGATGAGTTTGATGAAATGCTTAATTTAGGTTTCAGACCACAACTGACTCATATTTTTGAAATGATGAAAGAGAAAAGACAGAATATTCTTTTCTCTGCTACAATGACGGAAGCTGTAGATGAAATGCTGGATGAATATTTTGCCCATCCTATAGAAATTTCATTGGCAAAGTCCGGAACTCCTCTGGAAAAGATAGAACAGACAGGATATAAAGTTGAAAATTTCAATACGAAGATCAATCTACTGGAGCATTTACTAAAAAGTGACGCTGAAATGTCTAAAGTTCTGATCTTTACCAATAATAAGAAGAACTCCGATTTGTTATTTACAAAGATTGAGGAACTTTTCCCCGGACAATTTGATGTTATCCACTCCAATAAATCTCAAAACTATAGATTGAAAGCGATGAAACGCTTTGAAAATGAAGAAATCAGAGGCCTGATCACTACAGACGTTATGGCAAGGGGGCTTGACATCTCAGATATTACCCATGTCATCAACTTTGAGACTCCTGAAGTTCCAGAACAGTATATCCATAGAATTGGTAGAACAGGTAGAGCGGATAAAAACGGTAAAGCTGTTACTTTTGTTACAAAAAAAGAAGAACCGTTGGTACTGGATATCGAGCTTTTGATGGATAAAGAGCTGAAATTTATAGATTTCCCTGAAGAAGTAAAAATCAACCCTAAGAAGATTGCATCAGAAGAAGACCAGATTATAATGAAGAATCCGGCACAGGTGAAGCTTTACGAAGGAGGTGGAGCTTTCCATGAGAAAAAAGATAAGAATAAAAAGGAAAACTGGGGTGGACCTTCTAAAAGAAAAGCACCAAAGAAATTTGGGGCTAACAGGGCACAGCAGAAAGCAATTTCGAAATCAAAAAGAAAGAAATAATAAACAAAAAGCTTCATCGGTTAAGATGAAGCTTTTTGCTTGCGGATGTGGAGAAGGTATCTTCTGTTAACAACTGCTATTTCATATAAGGTCTTATCACATCTGCCCAGATCTTATTTCCTTCCGGAGTTAAATGAAGCATATCTTCAAGGAAAATATCTCTTCTTACATTTCCATTCGCATCTTCCATTGCCTTAGTGATATCAATATATTCAGCATTTTTTTCCTTTTTCATAAAGGCGGCAATCTGTTTGTTGGTTTCTCTCATTTGTGGCCAGAGAATTTCCCGGCTTGGCGAAAATTTAATTGAAATGTAATCGACTTCTATGTTAGGAAACCTTTGACGAATCTTTTTATAGAAAGTTTTAAAACGCTTGACAACCACATCTGCTTTTAAATCGTGATTGTCTGCAAAATCATTATCCCCGCAATAAATGATGATTTGTTTTGGTTGATAAGGAGCGAGCAGATCATCAGCATAGGCATTCAGGTCTGTTAATCTTGAGCCACCAAATCCTCTGTTGATGATTACCTTACCAGGAAAATAACTCGCCACATCTGTCCATCTTGTAAAAGATGAGCTGCCGATTAAAAGAATAGCATCTTTGGGGGGTGGAGTTTCCTTATCTAATTTTTTGAAATTTTGAATGTCCTGCCAGAACATCGGTTTTTTTTTCCTGTGAAAAGAAAATGGCAAATGACAGCAATAAGAATGCTGATAAAATCTTCTTCATTTTTTTAATAATTTTTAGTTATTGAAAACCCGTCTCAAAAAAAAACTCCCGAACTTTTCGGGAGTGTGGTTTTATCTTTTATAAGTAATGTAGGCGATATCTACAACCTGGTCTCCATTAATATCTATATTGCCAAAAAGCTGTTGGAGCTTAAGTTCCGTACTATTTAAAATCGCAACTCTGTATTTTAGTTCCCCACTATTTCCATAGGTTATGGTAAGGTCTTTAGAGTCTGTATCATATTTAAAGGTTCCTTCACTTAATCCATTCTGCTGACAATCTGCACCAACTCCGGCGTAAGAAGTATATGAAGTAAAATAATCGGTTCTGAACACGGTAGTATTTTTGGTACTACATCCACTGGGAGTATCAGAGGCAAGTACAGTTTTATTGTCTTTTCCGGAGATAATTTCTGTTTTACTTGTCTTCCATTCTCCTTTCATCATATCCAGTTCATAAGCCTGCATGTTGTCATCTTCACACGAAGTAAGCGCTAGCGCTGAAAAGGCAAATAAAAGTAGTTGTTTTTTCATTTTCACAAATTTAAGAATATGCTAAAATATAAATAAATTTGAAATATAGATAATGAAATTAAGGTTTTTTAAACAAATGTTTACAAATAAAATAATTTTATATTAAAAGTTGGAAGTCAGAAACGATTAGAATTTATATATTTTAAAATGAAGGAATTGATCATTCAAATAACTTCCATTATCTGACTTCCAGCCTCAAATCTGTCTAGTAACTCATTTCTACGATCTTATAAGCATCCTGAGGAGTTAACTTTTTGTATTCTCCCAGACCTAGCCAGTTCCTGTCTGTAAAAGCTTTTTCCACTCTTTCAGCAGTTCCTTTAAATTCTTGGGTATATTCCGAGAGTTTAGTCTGGATATCTAAGCTGTGGAAAAATTCTTCCAGCTTCTTAATACCGGCTTCTGCTTTTTCCTCAATACTTCCTTCTTTAATTCCCCAAACTCTTTCAGCATATTGTGCCAGTTTTCCTTTTTTGGAATCAAAATTATACCGGTAATGAGAAGGGGCAATAATGGCTAAAGTTCTCGCGTGATCAATGCCATAATAAGCTGTTAATTCATGACCCATAGCATGAACAGCCCAGTCTGTGATTACTCCTTTCTGGATCAGACCATTCAGGGCCATTGTACAGCACCACATAAAGTTTCCGGCAGCATCATAATCAACATTGTCGGCCATTACTTTTGGAGCCGTTTCCTGAAGACTGATCAAAATACTTTCTGCAATTCTTTCCTGCAGGTCTGCAGAAGATGGAGCAGTCATATATTGTTCAAGAACGTGAGTGTATGCATCGGTAATTCCATTAACGATTTGTCTTTTAGGGATCGATCGTACAACCTCCGGATCTAAAACTGAAAATTGCGGGAAAAGACCGGGACCTCCTGTGGATAATTTTTCGTTAGTTTCTCTTCTTGAAATAACATATCCTGAGTTCATTTCGGAACCTGTTGCAGGAAGAGTCAGAATACTTCCGAAAGGCATCCCTTCTCCTTCAAAGGTTCTTACCGGTTTGGTGAGGATTTCCCAAGGCTCATTATGGTAGTTGGCTGCCGCGGAAAGAAATTTCGTTCCGTCAATAACCGAACCGCCACCTACTGCCAGGAGAAAAGTAATTCCTTTCTCTTTGATCATCTGCAGTGCATTGATAAGTACCTCGTATTCCGGATTAGCTGGAACACCCCCGAATTCATGCACTTCATAATCTTTTAAAGCTTCTTTTACCTGATCATAAACGCCGTTACTTTTAATGCTTCCACCTCCGTAAATCATTAATATTTTGGCATCAGCAGGAATTTCTTTTGAAATTTTAGCGATTTCACCTTTTCCAAAAAGTATTTTGGTTGGATTTTTAAATTCGAAATTGAGCATTAGTGTAAATTTATTTTACCCAAATTTACGGAATGCAAAGTGAAAACTGAGTTAATGGAGTTTTAAAATTATTATGATTCTGTTTTATGAAAACTATTAGTGTATGGGAATTGTATCATTTTCCCTTCAGGTACGCTTTGGCAGTTTCTATAAACTTTTCTTTATCTTTTCTTATTCTTTTCAGCATTTCTACTTTATCAGGAGGTGTTGATAAATATTTATCACCCCAAAGATTGATCTCTACGATGATAGGGACGAGGTCAATTCCTTTCTCAGTGAGAGAATAAAGGACTTTTAATTTATTTTCAGGATGATCTTTTTTATCAATAATACCGTTTTCCAGTAAATGTTGTAACCTCGAGGCTAATATATTGGTGGCTATTTTTTCCTCTGCTTTTAAAAAAAACTCCGTAAGTACATTCTTTATGAAGCATAAGGTCACGGATGATAAGCAGGGACCATTTATCTCCCCATATTTCAAGGGAAGAGCTGATAGGGCAGTCGGATCTTTTTTTTACTCATAATTTTAATTGAAAAAAACACTTGCAAAATGAAAGTTTTTATTTAATTTTACTTTTATTTTGCAAGCAAATTTAATTATAAATAAATTAATAAATCAATGGAAAATTATGACGTTGCTGTAATAGGCTCTGGCCCTGGTGGATATGTAGCTGCAATCAGAAGTGCACAACTGGGTTATAAAACTGTAATCATAGAAAAATATGCAACATTGGGAGGTACATGTACAAACGTTGGCTGTATTCCTACAAAAGCATTACTGGATAGTACCCATCACTACGCAGAAGCACAGCACGGGTTTGGGAGTCATGGAATTATGCTCAATGAAATTAATCTTGATTTTAGCCAGATGTATAAAAGGAAATCGGAGGTCGTAACTAAAAATACTTCCGGGCTTGAATTTTTAATGAATAAAAATAAAATCACCCATATTCAGGGGATGGCCCGATTTATTAATGATTCCACTATACAGATCAGCGGAAAGGAAGGTGAACAAACTGTTGTGGCTAAACATTATATCATTGCAACAGGTTCCAAGCCTTCAACTATTTCCGGGATTGAAATTGATAAGAAAAGAATAATCACTTCTACCGAAGCTCTTTCTCTTCAGGAAAAGCCTAAAACGATGATAATCATCGGTGGTGGGGTAATCGGTGTTGAAATGGCCTCTATTTTTAGCAGAATAGGGACTAAAGTTACCATTCTTGAATACGCAGATCATCTTATTTCCACAATGGATCACGGGCTGGGCAGGAGCCTTCAAAAGATTCTTAAAAAAGAAGGAATTGAAATACATCTTAACCAGTCTGTTTATAAAGCGGAAAATCTTGGAGCTTCGGCAAAAGTTTTTTTTTCGTGATCAAGGCGGAAAAGAAAATGAGCTGGAAGGAGATTATGTATTGATGGCGGTGGGAAGAAGACCTTACACAGATGGGTTAGGACTTGAAAATACAAGGGTGCAGGTTAATAACCGTGGTTTTATTGAAGTAGATGAAAAATGCCGCACAGCAGTTTCTACTATTTATGCAATAGGTGATGTTATCGGTGGTGCAATGTTGGCTCACAAAGCGGAGGAAGAAGGGGTTCTTGTTGCAGAAACAATCAATGGCCAGAATCGCCATATCCATTATGACCGTATTCCTTCAGTGGTGTATACCTGGCCGGAAGTGGCATCTGTTGGATTTACAGAAGAATACCTTAAAAAAAAATCAGATCGAATACAGGTCAGGATCGTTTCCTTTCTCGGCCAGTGCCAGGGCCAGAGCATCAATGGATACGGAAGGTTTTGCAAAAGTACTGGTAGATCCTAAATATGGTGAGATCTTAGGAGTTCACATTATTGGAGCAAGGGCTGCGGATTTAATTGCCCAGGGGGTTATAGCCCAGGAATATGAAGTGACAGCAGAGGACATGTTCCGTATTTCCTATGCACATCCTACCTATTCTGAAACTTTAAAAGAGGCTTACCTGATTGCTTCAGGACAAGGAGCAATTAATATATAAAGTAATCATGCTAAAATTTTAACCATTAAGATCTGTGAAGGGCATAAGAATAATTAAGATTCATCTTAGATGAAAAAAAGCATCTTGCAAAAAAATAGCTTTAGCTATTCCCTTAACTATCCTCATCAACTTAAAAAATCTTAATGGTTTAAAATAGCAGTTTATAAATTTTATCGCAGATAAAATCCTCGCGCCTTAAAGCTGTATCTTGTTAAATTAGTTTGCGCCTTGGCGTTTTTTTTAAATTCAGTTACAAAGAAGTACAGTTTTCATCCTTCGTGTATACTCCATTGCTTTTTGCCTCCAGTTTTCCGGTTTTTCTATTGATATTAACCCAAAAAGATTCTTTCACAGCCGGACAACCCTTTGATTGCATAAGGTACATTGAAATATGGCGGTCTTCAATTTTATATGATCCGGTAAATCGGTTACTTGTATCCACAGAATACCCATACGTTTTTGCCAGTAAAATAGCCTCCGGAAGATTGTCTACTGTTCCGAGAAAATCTCTCAGTTGCTGTTCATTGGAAAAATAAACAGACCTTTCGTTTTTGCACGCAAGAATATATGAAAAGCAGTTGTTCCCAATACATTTCTGGAAAAAACCTTTTTCAGGAACAGGTTCATTGATGGTCATAAAGTCAGGAGCCTGGCTTTCATAGAGTACTGATTTTTCATAGTCCATATCATTGCTCAGAACGCGCCAGTAAGCATAGTCTTTATCAGGAACAATGAACGGGTAAAGGTATTCTACCGTATCGAGAATATCAGGAATTTTTTTATAATCATCAGGAACCTTGATCTGGCTGTAAAGCAGATTGGAGAGAATCAGGGAAAATGCGATGATTACTTTCATAGAGAATGTGTTTCCGGTGCAAATTTAAGAAAGAGAATTATTCCAATACAATTTTATAATATCCTTTTTCAGCAGTTACATCAATATCTATACCTGTAAACGTTAATTTATTGATTTGATAGCCATCACACCCTCCATTAAATTCTGATGACTGTATTGAAAAATCTAAGTCTTTAATATTAGAAAAGAATTTATACTTTTTTGTTCCATTATAAGCACCTACATTTTCTACAATGATCATATTGTCAGATGTTTTGGATAGTTGTACGCTATTGTTATCTTCGTCCTGAACTGAATAAGTTGTCAATGTTCCATTGGCAATAAGATTTTCATCATTAGAATCCACAAACTTAAAAAGGATCGGCAGAGGAGCATTATAACAATCTTTTTCACATGAGATGAAGAGAAGGGCTACGAGTAAAAAAGTAAATATTTTTTTCATGGATGATGGATAGTGTGAAGAGTAAATTTAGGTATTAATATTTGGTAATCAAAACTATACTATATTCGAATTATTAAAACGACCTCTGAATATTTTCAAAACTTGTGCAAGCTGACCATCTGTAACATCAAAATCATCAATGTTGATTTCTATTTTTTCATTGTTGTGGAAAAAGTATAAATAATTTATTTCAGGCTTATAATCATGTTTAGATTCACGGCTCACCAAACGCTTTACAATAATCTTTTCAAGTTGAATTTCACTCCACAAATACCTAGTATTATTTTTTACCTGAATCCCTTTTCCATTAATAGAAATGATAATTTGTGATATTTTTTTGATCTCTGAAATTATTTTGAACATAAAATAGCCGGTAAATCCAAGAAGTATACATAATATAAATATTGCAGCTCCGTTAAATTTGAATTTAAAACCTAAAAGAAAAAACAAACCTAGAATCACAAATATACCGTAAGTGGCAATAGCAATAATTCTACCCGAACGCGAATATTTGATTATAATTTCATCAGGAACTGAATTTTCATCATATTCAATTTTATCACTTTTATGAAAAGAATATTCTTTATAAATGAAAACGCCATTGATGAATGAAGCAATGAAAAAAATAATAGAAAGAGGAATAAAATATTGTAGTAAATAAATACCTATGAATAAAGCTAAACTTCCTAAAATTGCATAAAAAATAATTCCGAATTTCATTTCTGGTTAAATTTTTTGCGAATATACATTTTAAACTCAATTTACACGAGATTCATAAAAAACATTTCCGTTCCAAGGATATTCAGAACCGCGCCAAATAGTAGCTTTTAAAACAATTATAATAGTTTGAATTAAAAAAATCAAAGTGAGAATAGCATGAAATGAATTGCTTTTTTTTCTAAAAATTAAAGTAAAAATTAAATGGATAATTGTTGTTAAGTATAAAATAGCATATCCTACTAGATCTCCCAATCCCCAACCAAAAGAAATGTGTTTGTAAAATGTTCCTAATAAAGAAATAATAATTAAAAAAATAAGAATAATTAAGTTGAATCTTTTCCAAAGATAGTTCATGGTTAATTTATGTGTTTATTCTGGAAAAGTATTTATAAAATTAATATTATTTTTTTGCATTTTGGTCTTAATTTTTGTCATTTGTCAATTAAATTAATTTCAAAATCGCTTACATTTGTTATATGATACATGACCAACGCGCAGAGAAATTCAGGCAGATTGTAGAAAATAAATTCCAGATCTACAATTCATTATTTATGAGTTTGCCTTATGATAAAATGACCAATATCGGGATGTTACTCCCATTTTTATACGAAGAAAGCAAAAACGGTTACGAGGCCGGAAAGACCCCTGAAGAAATCGTAGAGGAGTTTTTTAAAAGCCATACCGACCTGCATACTGAGGAACAGAAACTGGAATTGCTTTTTAAAATCATACAATATATCGAAAGGCAGGTAGTTTTATTTGACAGTATTGAAGATGCTGCCTTTCCGAATCTACATTCGGAGAGCGATAATGGAACGGTAACCAATCTTTTTGAGCGCTCCCAGCAGGATCATAAACTTGAAAAAGTTCGTGAAAAGTTGAGGGATTTTACAGTAAAGGTTGTGTTCACCGCTCACCCTACACAATTTTATCCAAGTTCTGTACAGAGGATCATTCAGGATTTAAGGTCAGCGATTACCACTGATTCTGTTACCAATATTGATATGCTTCTTCAGCAGCTGGGAAAAACTCCTTTTGTTAATAAAGAAAAACCGACTCCTATTGATGAGGCATTGAGTATCATTTCCTATTTACGCTATGTGTATTACGATACCATCGGTGAATTGTTTACCAAGATCAGAAAAACATTCGGAAACGGACATTTTCATTTGCATGAAGATATCATACAGCTTGGTTTTTGGCCGGGAGGAGACCGGGATGGTAACCCTTTTGTAACGGCTGATGTTACCAAAAGAGTCGCTGAAGAACTTCGTTCTGCAATTTTAAAATCTTATTACAGCCATTTAAAATTTATCAGAAGACGTTTAAGTTTCAGAGGCGTGTCGGAAGTTTTACAACAGCTTAATGATGAATTGTATGCGGCTATTTTTAATAACCACAAAATTACCACTGAAGATATTCTGAAAAGGGCAGATGAAGCAGAACATATTCTTATACGGGAACATAACTCATTATTTTTAGATCTTCTCGTGAATTTCAAAGACCGGGTTAAAATTTTCGGGACCCATTTCGCCACATTAGATATTCGTCAGGACAGCAGGATTCATCAGCAGGTTATAGATGAAGTTTTTGCAAAATTATATGGAGATCAGGAAGCCGATCATAATGAAAAATTCAACCGATTAATTCAGGATTCTAAAACAGTTAAGGCTGATGATTTTGAAGGCATTGTAAAGGATACTTTGCTTACGGTTTCAGAAGTTGCTGAAATTCAGCAATTGAATGGTATGAGGGGAATGAACCGTTATATTATATCCAACTCCGATGCTGTGAAAGATGTGATGAATGTATATGCATTTTTCAAAATTTGCGGTTATCAGGAAGAAAATATCAATATGGACATTGTTCCTTTGTTTGAAACCATGGAAGGGCTTGATAATGCTGAAAAGGTAATGAAAGAACTTTACGAAAATCCGGTTTATAAAAAACATCTTGAAAAAAGAGGTAATCAGCAGACCATTATGCTGGGCTTTTCCGATGGAACAAAGGACGGTGGGTATTTAAAGGCCAACTGGGAGATTTACAAGGCTAAAGAAGTTCTTACTAAACTTTCCGAACAAAGAGGGATCAAAGTAGTATTTTTTGATGGAAGGGGAGGACCTCCGGCCAGAGGAGGGGGGAAGACCCATGATTTTTATGCTTCTCAGGGAAATACCATTGCCAATAATAAAATTGAGCTAACCATTCAGGGACAGACTATAACCAGTATTTTTGGAAATAAAGAGCAGGCAAAATACAATTTTGAGCAACTATTAACGGCGGGAGTGGAAAACGATGTATTTAAAAACTCTAAAAAAGACCTTACTGAAAAAGAAAGAAAGCTGATCAATGAGCTGGCAGAGATGAGTTATAAAAAGTATTCTGATCTGAAAGCACATCCGATGTTCGTTCCGTACTTGCAGGAAATGAGTACATTGGAATACTATGGTAAAACGAATATTGGAAGCCGTCCATCAAAACGAGGAAACGGGAACGAATTGAAATTCGAAGACCTAAGGGCTATTCCATTTGTGGGTTCGTGGTCCCAGCTGAAGCAGAATGTGCCGGGATTTTTTGGTTTTGGTTTTGCCATGGAGGAAATGAAAAAGCAGGGAAGGTTTGAAGAAGTAAGAGAATTATACAAAGGTTCGGACTTCTTTAAAACTTTAGTTTTAAACTCTATGATGAGTATGAATAAATCTTATTTCCCGCTTACTTACTATATTAAAAACAATCCGAAATTCGGAGCATTCTGGAATGTGCTCTTTGAAGAATATAATCTTTCAAAAGATATTATGCTTGAACTTACCGGATTTACCATGCTGCAGGAAGAAGATCCCTTGTCAAGAAAATCTGTAAAGATCCGTGAAAAGATTGTATTGCCTTTGTTAAGCATCCAGCAATATGCTTTAATGAAGATCCAGAAAGGAGAAGGGAACAAAGAAGCTTATGAAAAGCTGGTAACAAGATCATTGTTTGGAAATATTAATGCGAGTAGGAACTCAGCTTAGCAAAGGATCTCAAAACTATAATAATTAATCTCGTTATAACAAAGCCACTCAATTTGAGTGGCCTTTGTTTATTCTTTTATAAATTTCTCATAATAAGATTTATCTTTTGTCTGAATCTTAAGGTAATAAGTATCTTTCGGAAAATGTTCAACTTTAATAGATTTTTGCTGGTTACTCCGGATGATGAGCCTACCCAGGTTATCATAAACCTCCAATGAAATAACATCTGCTTCTGATGCGACATTTAGAATGCTTTTTACAGGATTTGGAAATATAGCAACTTTTTGCTTTTTTACTACTTCGGAAGTGTTTAAAGTTCCATTATAGAAGTTTCCGAAATTAAGAATCCCATAACCCATCTGATCTGTGTAGGAAGGATATAATGAGGCCGTTTGTCGTAATTTGTTTTTCATCAGATCTCGGTTCATATTGGAAAAAGCCTGAATTAAGCAAGCTACTCCACCTGCAGCAATTGGTGTTGCAATTGAGGTTCCGGTAGCAGAAGTTATTGAATTATTGAAAACAGTAGCAGATGCAGTACCTCTTGTACTACCGTCTGGCTTTATTACACCCAACGCATTAGGCCCGAAAGATGAAAATCCGGATGAGATTCCGGAAGAATCTACTGAGCCTATCGTAAACACCTGGGGATTATCTGCAGGAGTGCTGATGTAATGCCAGGGAAGCTGTCCCGAGTTTCCTGCTGCAATGAATACAAAAATACCTTTGGTTGTTGCAATCCCGGCGGCTCTGGCTATAAAAGATGTGCTTCCATTCATATCAGAATACTGATAATTATATCGTGTATCATCAAATGTGGTATATCCCAGAGATGTAGTAATAAGGTCGACCCCTTTTCTATCAGCTTCCTCTGCTGCTTCAATCCAGTATAATTCTTCTTCAGGAATTTCTACAAGGGAATTTTCGCTGCGGTAAAGATAGAAATCAGCATCAGGTGCCGAACCAACGAATATATCCTGAATATAACCTCCAATTGCACCTAAAACAACAGAGCCATGAACATTGAGTGAGGGGTTATAAATATCATTCGTTTTAGTGACAAAATCAAATCCTCCTTTAATTTTATTATTGGTCCATAATCTGGCAAAAGCAGAGCCTGTGTTTACTGTCGGAAAGCCGGTGTCTATAACTGCGATGGTTACACCATTTCCCGTAAAGCCTGCAAGATGAAGAGGTCTTAGATTGATCTGATCAATTTGTTCTGAGCCTGAACCATAATCAAATGTGGTCAGGTTTTTATTTGTATTGTCAAAATTTTCCCATTTATTAGGGTTGGTCTGTTTGGTCCCTGCAGAAGCATTTCTTGCAAAACTTTCTACCGACTGGACATAGGGTTGTGACTGAAGTGTTGCAATCTGGGCTAAAGAGGCATTTACGGCTACTCCGTTAAGCCATTTTGAGTAATCGGTAACTGTAAAACCAAGGTTTTGGATATTCTGAATATAAGATTGCTCAATAGGAGCATCCTGATCATTCAGGGGAATTCCCAAAGCCGCTCGTCTGTTCAATGATTTCTGGCTAAGCTCAGAAAGGGGATTAGCATAAAATGCTGACTTATTAGGTTTATCAGTGAAATACACGAATACCAGTGCTGTTTGTGCAAAAGCTAGAGAGTAACCGGTTAAGAAACAAAAGAGTAGAGTTTTCTTCATGGTGTTATTTTGTATAAAGGTAAAACAAAATCAATAAAATTTTTGAATGGATTGTAAATTCCTTATTTTTACGGAAATATTTATTTATGAAAAAAATTCAGATGGTTGACTTGCAAAGTCAGTATTACAAGATAAAGAATGATGTAGATAATGCAGTATTAAATGTAATGGATTCAGCGGCTTTTATAAACGGCCCAGAAGTGAAGTCTTTCCAGAATGAATTGGAATCTTATTTAGACGTAAAGCATGTTATTCCTTGTGCAAACGGGACTGATGCTTTACAGATTGCTTTGATGGCTTTAGACCTTAAAGAAGGAGATGAGGTGATCACTGCTGATTTTACTTTTGCAGCTACTGTAGAAGTTATTCATTTATTGAAACTTAAATCTGTTTTGGTAGATGTAGATTACGATACATTCACAATTTCTACGGAACAGATTAAAAAGCAATTACTCCGAGAACGAAAGCGATTATTCCCGTACACATTTTCGGACAATGTGCTAATATGGAAGAAATTCTGAAAATTGCTGAAGAGAATAACTTATTCGTTATTGAAGACAATGCGCAAGCAATTGGTTCAGACTATACGTTTTCCGATGGGACTGTAAAACAGGCAGGTACGATGTCTACGGTAGGTACCACTTCATTCTTTCCATCTAAAAATTTAGGTTGCTATGGAGACGGAGGTGCTATCTTTACCAATAATGATGAACTGGCACACCGTTTAAGAGGAATTGTTAATCATGGAATGTATGAAAGGTACTATCATGATGAAGTAGGAGTGAACTCTCGCTTAGACAGTATTCAGGCTGCTATTTTAAGGAAAAAACTTCCTAATCTTGATTCCTATAATGAAGCGAGAAGAAAAGCTGCTGATTATTACGATGAGGCTTTTGCGGGAAACCCAAACATATTAACGCCAAAAAGAGCCGAAAACACAACCCACGTATTTCATCAGTATACTTTAAGAATAGTAAACGGAAAACGTAATGAGTTACAAAAATTCCTTGCAGAAAAAGAAATTCCTGCGATGATCTATTATCCGGTAGCATTAAGAAAGCAAAAAGCTTATTTCCAGGAAAGTAATGATGCAGATTTTGTAAATACGGATAAATTATTGGATCAGGTGATTTCTCTTCCGATGCATACAGAATTGGATGAAGAACAGTTGAAGTATATTACGGATGCTGTGCTTGAATTTATGGGATAGAATGAAAAAAAGATTATTTAAATATAAGTGGTTAAATGCTCTTGTAATTGTATTCAATTTTTGTATACTTTTTATATTTGGTTTTGCCACTTTTGATGTTTATAATCTTTTTAAAAGTGAGTCTGATAGAATTTCCAGTGTAAAATATTTTGCGCTGTTGATCTTAGCATTTGGCTTTTTATTTAGCTTTATAAGCTTAATCCTGGTTTTGTTAAAATTATCGAAAAGTTTATTTTTTTTAAACTTATTTTACGGACTTCTTATTGTAATGTTTTTAGGGGTTTTGACTACTGTGTTTATACAAGAATTTGGTAAGATGGAAGAAGATATTCCTTTATTTGAATATGTAATGTTGTTTGGATTTATTTGTGTTACAACATGGCTGATCATACTAATTAACAAGTACAGATATAAAGAGGTAAAATGTGATAACATTGAATTTATAGGACAAAAAGAAGAATAAAAATCAAAATATAAACATAAATGGCAATACTCGTAACCGGAGGTCTTGGATATATAGGTTCCCATACCGTAGTGGAATTACTTAATAATAACTTTGATGTTGTTATTGTAGATGATTTGTCTAACTCTGAAAGATTTATTTTAAATAATATAGAAGAGATTACCGGAAAGAAACCTGTTTTTTATCCCTTTGATCTAAAAAGAAAGGAGCTTTTAAGTCAGGTTTTTGATGCTCATCAAATTGACGGATGTATCAACTTTGCTGCTTCTAAGGCAGTTGGCGAAAGTCAGGTTATACCTGTTGATTATTATGAGAATAATTTATTTTCTCTGATCAATATTCTTCAGGAATTTAAAAAGAGAGATCTCTCTAATTTTATTTTCAGTTCTTCGTGTACGGTTTACGGGCAGGCGGATGTAATGCCCATTGATGAAAATACCCCATTAAAAATGCCGGAGAGTGTTTATGGTAAAACTAAACAAATGGGTGAAGAGATCCTTAAAGATTTTGCCAATGCATATAAAAGAAAGATTTCCTTATTAAGATATTTCAATCCTATTGGAGCACATCCTTCGGGTAAATTAGGCGAATTGCCTATTGGAGTTCCAAATAATCTTATTCCTTATGTGATGCAGACGGCAGCAGGAATTCGTGAAAAATTAAATATTTGGGGGAATGATTACGACACGGAGGACGGAACACCAATCCGCGATTACATTTATGTTGTTGATCTTGCAAAGGCTCATGTTGCAGCATTAAAAAAATTAATGTCAGATTCTAGTAACAATACCGTTATTGATATTTATAATTTAGGAACCGGAAAAGGATTCTCAGTTTTAGAAGTGGTGAATGCTTTTGAAATGGCAAATGATGTGAAGGTTGCTTATCAGATCTGTGATAGAAGAGAGGGAGATATTACGGTTACATATGCCAATGCTGACAAAGCTGAACATGAACTTGGATGGAAGGCTGAAACCAGTTTGCAGGAAGCATTAAAAACGGTTTGGGAATGGCAAAAATATCTGAAGTCAAGAAATTTAAATTAAATGATTAACAAAATATTTCTCTATGAAAGGAATTAAATAAAAGATTTCTATCTTAGTGAAGTTTTAAATAGACTAATATGAAAACAGAAAAAATAGGGATTACATTCTCTTCATTTGACTTACTTCATGCGGGACATATAAAAATGTTAGAAGAAGCAAAAACCGTTTGCGATTATCTGATTGTAGGTTTACAGATTGACCCCTCCCATGATCGCCCTAATAAAAATAAGCCTACTCAGACCATTGTAGAAAGATATATTCAGCTTAAGGCAGTGAGTGCTGTAGATGAAATCATTCCTTACTATACAGAAGAAGATCTGGAAGACATTTTGAAATCTTTTGTAATAGACGTAAGAATTATTGGAGACGATTATATGGACCGTGATTTTACAGGAAAAAAATACTGCGAGCAAAAAGGAATAGAAATTTATTATAATAAAAGGGACCACCGGTTTTCCTCCAGCGATTTAAGAAAAAGAATTTTCGAAGCGGAGAAAAGTAAAGTACCCGTAAATGCAAAATAAAAAATCCCGATTAATAATCGGGATTTTTTTTGTATTACATTGGTGCCTGCTGGTCATCTCCGGCAGCATTAGCGTTAATGTCTTTTTTCTTTTTAGGTTGGTCTACTTTTTCCCCTTGTTTGAATCTGTAAGTTAAAGATAGAGCAAACTGTCTTGGTTGCCATTGCATGTAAGAATCTCTGGTGAAATCAGTACCATAAGTTGTGGATCTCATTGCTCTGGTATTGAAAATATCCTGAATATTGAAACCTATCGTACCATTGCCATCCCATATCGTTTTGGAAACTCCTAAACTTACTGCATACATATCTTTTCTGTCCTGGCTCTGGGTCTTTTGTGCTCCTCTATAGAAACCTTGTAGCTGGAAATTAAAAGTTTTATCAACTTTAAAGGTAGATGTTAATCTGGCTCTTGTAGAAAAGCCACTTCCATCAAATGACATTGGTTTATCCATGGTTTTAGGATCGTAATAACTACCGGTAGTCTTATAGCCAAACAGGTCAACATTTCCCATAAATTTTAACCATTTGGTTGCGTCCCAATTAAAATTTAGATCTAGACCATAGCGATCGTCATTTCCTAAGTTGATTGGCTTTGTATGAAATGTTGTAATATCGTTATCATCAACTGTTTTGTACACCAGCATTTTAACATCATCACTTGAGTGTCTGTAGTAAAGCGTAGGGTTGATGGTAAAGCTTTTTTTTAGAAATGCTGTATCCTACTTCGTAAGAATCGACATAAGATGGATTCAGATCAATATTCCCGTCAAAAATGTTTTGATTGTCATTATAACTTGGATTTGGGATCATAAAGAATGAACGTGGACGATCAATCCTTCTTGAATAATTTACTAAAAACTGATTGTCTTTTGCTATTTCATAGCTTAGAAATACACTAGGGAAAAGGTTATTATAGTTTTTGGTTGTTTTTTGAGCTCCTCCGGCAAGATTTAAATAATCAATATCTACTTTGGAAATTTCATCCCTTAAACCCAGTTGATACCCGAGCTTTCCGATTTTGCTTTTAAACTGAAGATAAAATGCATTAAACATTTCTTTGTAAGTCGCGTTATATGAGTAATCTTCAAGATAAGATAGCAAGGGATGGGATGCTGTGCTTTCCATGACCATGTTATTATAGTCATTTTTATTGATATCTAATCTATAACCGGCTTCAATCTTAGAATTTTCACCAATAGGAAGTTCATAATCAGCTTTTCCTATAAATGATCGGTTAAGTGTTTTCTGTGCTACAAAATCTTCAAGCTGGAAAACGTTATTGTTGGTATCATATATATTGGTATCATTATTAGATCGGTTCCTTTGCAAACTTGCTGAGAGGGATAAATTCTGGCCTTTATCATCAAATTTGTGATCAAGTCCGAAATCTCCCTGAAATGCTAAGTTATTGCCATTTCCTGTATTCGATCTTTGTCTGAAACCTGTTGTATTATTGGTGAAGTAATCATAATAGGTTACGTACCCGTTGCTGTTGTTGTCAAAAGTTCTTACAGTACCGGATGCGTTTACGGAGGTTTTGTCATTGATATCATAAACTACCCCCGCAGAAGCGTTATAATTATCATTTTTACTCTTTGTAATGGACTCGTTGTCAATCTGGCTTGTTGTACCACTTGAAAATAATGAATTGTTTCTGCTTGTATTTTTAGACTCGCGGTATCCACCACCTCCATTTAAAAACCAATTGAACTTTCCTTTTCTCCAACTTAAGTTGGTATTGAGAGAAGTTTGTGGAAGATATCCTAAAGTTCCAACAACACTACCGTTAAAACCTGTTTTCTTATTTTTCTTTAAAATAATATTTAAAATACCTGCAGTACCGCTGGCTTCAAATTTCGAAGAAGGGTTTGTAATAACCTCGATTCGATCGATCTGATCTGCAGGAATACTTTGCAAAGCATTGGCGCCATCATCAATACCAAGTAATGCAGAAGGTTTTCCATTAATTAAAAACTTCACATTAGAACTTCCTCTCATAGAAACTGTACCGTCCGTTTCAACAGAAACAGAAGGAACATTGGATAATACATCCTGAAGATTTCCTCCCTTACTTACAATATCCTGAGAGGGGTCATATGTTCTTTTGTCAAGTTCCACTTTATATGGCTTCGCTTGTACCGTAATCGTTACACCCTGTATATCTCCCGTTTTAAGGTTGGTCGCACTTTTTTCAGGCTCAATGGATAAGGCGCCGATATTTCCCGCAGCTGCAATTTGTTTATTAACTACACTTTTTTTGTAATCAATTGCTTCAACGGTGATGTCGTAATTCCCGGGAGCAAGATCAAGTTTATACTGTCCTTTTTCATCAGTAAGAGCAGCATCACTAAGTAATTTATTTTCTTTATTGCTGAAGGTGACTGAGGCATAAGGAACAGGCTGATTGTTTTTACTAACAATTGTCCCTGATATAGCTGCTTTTTCCTGTCCGAAAGCAAATGCCGCCGCCGAAAGAACAAAAGTAAGCCCTAAGGTTTTTTTTGTAAAAAGGTTAATAATTTCCGTCTGATTCATAAGGTATTGTTTGTGTAAAATCGTGAAGGGATAACTCCTAATATTGTGAAATTATTAATGGGTTAAATTTCAAAATATTACGATTAATTTATTGTTTGTAATAGATATGTCGCTTTTTAAGGCTGGATGTTAATTATGAAATTGTTAAAATAAAGTTAAATTTGCTTTTTATTTTATATTTTTTGAATTAAGCCAGTTTTGATAAGCTTTTGCATTAATTGCATGCTCTTCAGCACTTGCCGTGAATTTGTGATAGCCAAACCTTGCCGGATCAGCGCACATATATATATAATTGTTGTTTTCTGCGTTAAGCACAGCATCTACAGAGTTCTTATCTACAATACATATCGGGCCGGGAGGAATACCGGGATTAGCGTATGTATTGTAAGGAGAGGGCGTAGACAGATGTTTATATAAAACCCTTTTGATTGGCTCTTTAAAATTTGTCTGCTTATTAATAGCATAGATCACCGTAGGATCAGATTGTAATTTCATTCCTTTTCTGTATCGGTTTAAATATAGTCCTGCGATAGTTTCCATTTCATCTTTTTTTCCACCGGATTCTTTATAGACAATAGAGGCAAGTGCATAAATCTGATCTCTTGTTAGCCCGGACTGCTGTTCTTTGTTTTTTCTTTCACTTGTCCAGAAACCATTATATTGATCCTCAAATCTTTTAAAAAAATCTTTAGGACTTACTGTCCAGAAAAAGTTATATGAATCGATAAAAAAATACTTTTTCAGGTCTTCGGCGCTGGTATATCCTTTTTCAGTTGCAATCGTATTAAAATCTTTTACAAATCTGAGTGAATCCAACTCCGTTTTTTTTGTGACTTTACCAATCATTTGATACATATCACCAAAATCTCCTATTCTAAAGGTATTTTCCGTCTGGTTTCCCGCTTTGATCATATTGACAATATTCGTATTTCCTGTTCCATTCTGGATGTGGTAACGACCCGGTTTGAGATGTTGTTCCAGATCCTTATCCTTTGCTACTCTTTCAAACGACTCTTTATTTTGTATATACGGTCCAATAGAATCAAGTACCTGCTTAAAGCTTGCTCCATGAGGGATTAAAACATATCCTTCTTTTTCTATGTTGTTACCGTAATATGTATTATAAAATCTTAACCCAAAAAATCCTGCTACCGCTACAACAAGCAGTATGATAATGAGAATAGTTTTTTTCATTATTTAATAGTTGATTAAAAGTTGTCTGTTTTTTTTAAACCAAGTCAACCTTACCTCTAAAAACTTGTTTTGCCGGTCCTTCCAACCAAATATTCTGGAAAGAATTTCCGTTTTTTTCAGCATACACTTTAAGGTTTCCACCTAAAGTTTTAACTTTTACAGAGATTAGATTGTTTTTTTGTAGAAAGGTTAAAGCAGATGCAGTAACTCCTGTTCCGCAACTGTATGTTTCATCCTCAACGCCTCGTTCATAGGTTCTTACGAAAATTTCATCATCGGTAATTTTTTCAACAAAATTGACGTTGATACCTTTTTCTTTATAGTTTTCTGAATTTCTGATCCCGTTTCCTTCTGCAAAAACATTGTAGGTAACCAAATCTTCGACGTATTTTACATAATGTGGAGATCCGGTATCCATTACAGAATCTGCTCCGTCATTGGAAATGTCGGTAACATCGATCATTTTTAATTTGATGATACCATTATGGATTTCTGCTTCATGTTCTCCATCTATAGCAATAAATTTACATTTGGCTTCAAAGATATCAAGGAAAAAAGCAAACGCAACAAGACATCTACCACCATTTCCACACATGGTACTTTCTCCACCATCGGAATTGTAATACACCATTTTGAAATCATACTTTTCATCATTTTCTAAAAGAATAAGACCATCCGCTCCAATTCCAAAACGTCGGTCGCAAAGCTTTTCGATAATTGCTTTGTCTTTTGGAAATTGCAGATCTCTGTTATCTACCATTACGAAATCGTTTCCAGTGCCTTGATATTTATAAAATTCCATACTTTCTTTACATTAAAATAAACAAACAAAATTAGTATATTAAAATAAAAAACGGGCAGTAAATACTGCCCGTTTTTTATTATTTAGAATGATTATCTTCTGAATCCGCTTCCGCCTGATCGATTAGAGTTATCTTGCTGAGTATTATTACTTCTAAATCCACTTCCGTTATTTGTATTTATTGGACTATTAGAGTTGGATGAACTGTTACTTCTGAAACCGCTGTTATTTTGAGGTCTTTGAGTATTTTGCTGAGGAACATTTCTATATCCGCTGCCCTGATTACTCTGACTATTGGAGTTGTTATTTCTGAAACCGCTATTTCCGTTGTTTCTGTTATTATATCCGTTATTGTTATTGTAATTACTATTGTTATAATTACTGTTATTGGTACGTGTATTTTGCAATCCGTTATTAGGTCTCTGAGAAGTAATTGTAGAGCTTCTTCTTTCTACATAAACCCTTCTTCTGTTATTATTGTTCCCATAGTAATAATAAGGAGCACCATTATCGTAATAATAATTGATATCATTTCTATAGTAATATCCATCATTGCCATAATATCCGCCACTTCCGTAGTATCCTGATGGAGCATAATAATAACCGTTATTATAATATGGATCTCCATAACCACCAGCATATCCGTCAGAATATGCCAAACAAGAAGTTAAACTAACTATAGTGAAAAAACTAAACGTTAATTTTAATAAATTTTTCATGACTTTATCTTTCTTTTTTCTTTATAACTTTTTTTCCATTTGACGAATCCTATGATCGCCATTATAGTAAATACCAAATATTGAACCGAAGTGATTCCAAGTCCTTTAAAAATCATCATAGGCATGCAAATAAAATCTCCGATGATCCAGAAAATCCAGTTCTCAATGCGTTGTTTGGCCATAAACCACATTCCTACTAAAAATATGGATGTGGTAAATACATCAAGCCAATTTGCCCAATCAAGATGATACAATCCTAAATTAGCACCTGTCATGGAAAAATGATTATCTATGTAAGGTTTGTAATAATATATAAAAGTAACGAGTAATAAACTAACTGCAAACAGGATGCTGGCAAAGATCCATTCTTTTTTGGTTGCCCATGAAACTTCCACATGAACATTATCTTCTGAATTTTTTGCCCATAAAATCCATCCGTAAACACTCATAGCAGTGTAGTAGATGTTGATCATACAATCGCCCAGCAATCCGAAGTTAAAAAGAATATAAACATAAATAAGGGTCGAAATAATACCAGTGGGGTATACCCAAATATTTTTTTTGATGGAGAAATAGACACTGAGGATGCCGAAAAAAGTTCCTGCGCTTTCCAGCATAATTTGTAAGGTTGTATAGTCTTCATACGGTTTTACAAAGAGGTCATATAGATTCATATGTTCAAATGTGTTCAAAAATAAGCAAAAATTCAATATTGATGAAAAATGAGTTGAATGGTATGTTAATCAGTTTTTTATATCCTTAAATATAAATTTAATAATGAAAGTTTGTCAATAATTGTTAGTATTTGTAAATTTTTTATACTTTCGTAAATCTTAAATAAACAATAAAATATGTCAAAAATTTGGGTTAAGAAACCAATGAGCGCTTATGAAGCTGATATTAAGAAAAGTGAGCTGAAACGCGTTTTAGGAAAATGGAGTCTTACAGCTATTGGAATCGGAGCAATTATCGGAGGAGGAATTTTTGTACTTACCGGGACAGGAGCTTATTATAATGCAGGTCCTGCATTAGCACTTTCCTTTGTAATTGCAGGAATTGCCTGTGTATTTGCAGCTTTATGTTATGCTGAATTTGCTTCCATACTTCCTGTAGAAGGTTCGGCTTATGCTTATGCTTATGGAACAGTAGGGGAAATTTTTGCCTGGATTATCGGGTGGGGATTGATTTTAGAATATGCAATGGGATCTATGACGGTCGCCGTATCCTGGTCCGGTTATTTTGGAAAACTCCTTAAAATGTTCGGATTGCATTTGCCTACATGGCTTACTACTGACCCCCAGACTTATTGGGCAGCCGGAAATTCCGGTTTTTCTATGAACTTACCTGCATTTTTGATTGTATTATTTGTTATATCTATTTTGGTGAGAGGAACAAAGGGAGCTGCAAAAGCGAATAACTTTATTGTAATGCTTAAAGTATCAGCAATCATTTTTGTTATTATTGCCGGTATTTTCTTTATCAATACGGATAACTGGGTTCCTTTCATTCCTGAAGCGACTACTATTACTGAAAATGGGGTTTCCCATTCTGCGTATGGTATAGGAGGGGTTGTTGCTGGAGCTTCTGCAATTTTCTTTGCTTATGTAGGATTCGATGCGGTGTCGACTCAGGCAGGAGAGGCAATCAATCCTAAAAAAGATGTTCCTTTTGCTATTATTGCTTCTTTGATCATTTGTACACTTTTATATATATTGGTGTCGCTTGTATTAACGGGTATGATGCATTATACGGATTTCAATCCTTTAGGGAAATATCCTGATGCGATCAAAGCTCCTGTTGCCTATGCATTTGATATTGCTGGTCAGGCCTGGGCTGGTTACATCATTACAATTGCCGCAACTGTTGGATTGATTTCAGTATTGATGGTAATGATCATGGGACAATCAAGAATTTTCCTTGGAATGTCTAAAGATGGATTGATCCCAGCAACTTTTTCAAAAGTAAATCCAAAAACAGGAGTACCAACCAAAAACTTAATCATCTTGGGAATTCTAATTTCTGTAGTTGCCTCTTTAACACCGATCAATGATCTTGCTCACATGACGAGCTTCGGGACTTTATTTGCTTTCACTATGGTTTGTGTAGCTGTGTGGGTGTTGAGGGTTAAAGAACCTAATCTGCAGAGAAACTTTAAAGTTCCGGCATTGCCATTAATCGCTTGTCTTGGAATTTTAATCAATGTTTATCTGATTTTTAATTTAAGTAGAGAAGCTAAAATGTATTCTTTCGCATGGTTGATCATCGGATTTATTATTTACTTCCTTTATAGTAAAAGAAATTCCAAATTACAAAACGGAGGATACGGAGAAACCTTTAAGGCGGAACAAGAGCCACTGGAAAAACCTGATCTAGATTTGTAAGAATAAAAATAAAAATAAAAAATCCACAGAATGTTGTGGATTTTTTATTTTTGTCTTTCACCAAATTAAATTTTTATGAAAAATATTCTAGCATGTGTATTTTGTTTTTTGGGAATATTGACATTTTCCCAAGAAGTAAACATGGAAACAATTTTTAATGATAAAATAAGCATAAGAGCGCTCCAGGTCTGGGATCATAAAATCTGGTATGCAGGTACGGATTCTAAATTTGGTTTTGTTGATCTTAAAAATTTTAAAAATCAAAAACAGATTTCATTATCGGATCAGAAGTTAGAGTTCAGAACATTGGCTCAGAACAATAATGATTTTTATGCTATTAATGTTGGAAGTCCTGCTTATTTCTTTAGAATTGATAAAAAGGATATGCAGTCAAAAACAGTGTATAAGGATACGGTGAAAACTGCATTTTATGATGCTTTACACTTTGTGTATGATCATCTTGCTTTTACTTTCAGTGATTCGGATTCAAGTAATCGCCTTAAATTGGTTGCTTTTAAAAATGGGAAATGGGATTTGCTAAAGAATGAAATTTCATTAAACAGTGGGGAAGCAGCTTTTGCAGCAAGTAATACAAACATTGCTTCAACTAAAAAATACATGTGGATCGCAACAGGAGGTAAAGCTTCCCGAATTCTGAGGTTAGATCTTAAAACGGAGAAGTTTGATGTTTTTACTACACCATTTATTCAGGGTGAACCATCGCAGGGAATGTATTCTATAGATTTTTATGATGACCGGTTTGGAGTGGCAGTCGGAGGAGATTATACCAAACAGAAAGAGAATATCAATAACATAGCGACGACTAATGACGGGGGTAAAACCTGGCAGATTCAGGCGTCAGGTGCGAACGAAGGCTATACTACCTGTGTAAAAATTAGACCGGGATCCAAAGGAAAAGAAATGATAGCAGTAGGAGATCAGCATATCAGTTATTCTTCAGATTTTGGAAAAACTTGGAGGAAAATTTCTGATGAAAAAAACTTATACGTGTGTGAGTGGATTGATCAAAATTCCGTTGCCTTTGCGGGTAAAGACAAGATCCAGCTGATGAAATTAAAATTTTAAATTTTTGGTATAGAGGATATCTGTAGTTTTATTACCCATTATTATTTTCTTCGGTATACCTTTGAGTGATTTTGGATACAATTAGGTTATTGAATATTTTAAGGCTTTATTTTTTGTATTTAGAGCCTGTGAAGGGTATTTAGACTGATTATAAATTTCGAAAACAAACCCTAATATAATTCATGATTTAAAATTCATAAGTTATAGCTAATTTTGCAGAATGAAATTCTTATGTGAATTTTATTCAATTTATAAAAATTTAAAATTTTTAGATGAACTCTTTAATCGATAAATATAATATTCCCGGACCACGTTACACGTCTTATCCTACTGTTCCATATTGGGACGAAAGCACCTTTTCTCCTGAAAAATGGAAGGAGAGTGTGGTAAGATCTTTCCATGAAAGTAACTCAGGTGAGGGAATTTCTATTTATATCCATTTGCCGTTTTGTGAAGCATTATGTACTTTCTGTGCATGTCACAAACGTATTACAAAGCAGCATAGTGTTGAGACACCTTATCTTGAAAGTGTTTTAAAAGAGTGGAAGCTTTATCTTGAGCTTTTTGATGAAAAACCTAAATTAAAAGAACTTCATTTAGGAGGGGGAACGCCTACTTTTTTTTCTCCTAAGAATTTAAAGACATTGCTGGAAGGAATATTTGCTACGGTAGATATTGCAGAACATCCCGAGTTTTCATTTGAAGGACATCCCAATAATACAACAAGAGAGCATCTTCAGACTTTGTATGATCTTGGCTTTCGAAGAGTAAGTTTCGGCGTGCAGGATTACGATCCGAAAGTTCAGAAAGCAATCAACAGGATACAGCCTTTTGAAAAAGTAAAGGAAGTAACCGAATTAGCCCGTGAGATAGGATATGGAGGAATAAGCCACGATTTGGTTTTTGGACTGCCTCACCAGCATTGGGATGCAATGGAATACACGATCCGTAAAACACTGGAACTGAAGCCTGACAGACTGGCTTTTTATTCCTATGCGCATGTTCCGTGGGTAAAAGGAGTAGGACAGAGAGGTTTTGATGAAAATGACCTGCCAAGCGGAGAGGAAAAAAGAAAACTCTACGAAGATGGTAAAAGCTTATTGCAGGAACTGGGATATATAGAGGTTGGGATGGATCATTTTGCCCTGGAGCATGATGACCTTTATCAGTCTTTAATTCAGAAAAAGCTGCATAGGAATTTTATGGGATATACTTCAAGCAAAACGCAATTGATGGTGGGACTTGGAATGTCTTCAATTTCAGATTCCTGGTATGCTTTCGCTCAAAATGTAAAAACGGTTGAAGAATACCAGAAAATCGTTGAAGAGGGAGAGATTCCGGTGGTAAAAGGTCATATCCTTAATCATGAAGATTTAATTGTAAGAAGACATATTTTGAACCTTATGTGTCAGCTGGAAACGACATGGGATATCCAAAACTCTTTCCCGGAACTGGAAAATGCTTTGGAGATGCTTAAGGAAATGGAAAGAGATGAACTGGTTGAAATCAGAGATCATCAGATCAGGATTACAGAAAAGGGAAGAGCGTTTACAAGAAATGTAGCCATGGTGTTTGATCTTAGAATGATGCGAAATAAACCTGAAACCAGGATTTTCTCTATGACTATTTAGTAGATGAATAGAAAAGTTCTTTTCATTATTATCTATACATATGCACTTGTTTTTAGTGTCTTAAAAACGATAAGGTTTCCCAATCAATGGTCCGTTGCTCACTGGATGCTCGATTATAGATTCGGGTTTATAAAAAGAGGATTTGCCGGAGGTTTTTTGGGATTATTTGTAGAGAAAAATGAACAGAACATATTTGTTTTATCTGTTTTTATAATATTGTTGCTATATGGATTGTTGTTGTTTATGGCTAGTAAAGAAACAATCCGGAACAAAGGGGATGTTTACACTCTCGTATTTTATCTGACCTTTTTTTTTATCTCAATATATCATATTTACGGCCCATCTTATAGGGTACCTGGATCATATCATCTTTTTGCTAACCATTTTAGTTATATGGCTTCTAAGGAAGAAAAAGATTCTGCTGGCATCATTAGTTGCTTCTATTAGCGTTCTTATACATGAGGTTTCATTTTTCCTGATGCTCCCTATCTGTTGCTTTGCTTTGGTGGTGGATGGAGTAAGTGGAGAAAGAATTTCTTTTAAAGACACTTTAAATTCCCATTTAATAAAGAGAATAAGCTTCTTTCTTATATTACCGCTTGCTGTTACTTTTGGAGTGTCAGCCTACCAGGAAATGAGTGGGTCAAACTATCATAAAATGATTTTTAATTATCTGGATCATTTAAAATTTATAAACGTAAAAGTTGCCGATTCTGTAGCATCTGCTTATACTGTAAAATTTACAGACTATATACAAGATGAGAGTCCGCATTTCTTTCAAAGGGTATTTGTTTCCAAATGCTCAATATTTTTTGGGATTCCCATTCTCTTTATGATGTATGTTGTTTACAGGAAGTTTGAAAAGGCCAACAAGTATCTTTTGCTATTGTTTGCTATTGTTATTCTAATTCCCTTAGGACTTCATGCTATTGCCTATGACACTTACAGGATATGGTCATTTCCTTTCATGATTTTGTTTCTGGGTTATTGGATTCTCAGTTCCGGGTACAATGTTACAGTCGATGTTTCTAAAAAATTATCTTTATCTGAAATTTTGCTTGCTGCTCTTGCAATTGCATTGGTATCGTTAGTTCCAAGTCAATTACTGGATGATGAAGTGGAGCGTTTTTCTTTAGTTCAGAGGCTGCTGATTTTAATTCCACTTCTAGCTTTAGGAACTGCGTGTTTTTATAAGAAAGCCCCAATGTAGTAAAATTGAGGCTTTCGTTAACATTATTGAATAATTAGCTTTTGACTATAGGATTTTAATTCTCCTGACTTTAAATTGATGTAGTATACTCCCGGGCTAAAACCTGAAATATCAATACTGTTATCATTACCAATTTTTAGCTGATTCATTAGCCTGCCTTCAGAGTTAATGATCTCTACTGAAAGTTTCTGTTCTTTAATACCGTCAATGAATACTTTTTTAGAAGCAGGATTTGGATATACCCTTATTTTGGCTAAATTATTATTTTCCTGTGTTGAGAGTGTTCCGCTTGTAATTTTGTAAATCTTTCCGCTATTAACACCGGCAACATATAGACCATTCTGATTATCTTGTCCAAAAGTTGAGAAACCATTTCCAGAGTAGGATGTCGTCCAGGTTATGGAATTATCAGAGCTCAACATTCCGATCTGGTTGGAGCAATAATCTGCGAAAAAATATTTTCCTTGTAGTGCCGGATAAAGAGTTCCACGGTAAACATATCCACCGGTTATAGAACATTTTCCACCAGAGTGGTCATATACGGCAACCGGAAAAGTCATTGTTGAAGCGGCTGCGCATCCACCGGTATTATAGGCCGTATTTCCTTCATAACATCTCCATCCATAATTAATTCCGGCCTGGGTAAGCGGATTTTTGTTGATTTCTTCAATCTGTCCCTGACCGACATCTGCAATCATGGCATTTCCTGTGGTGAGATCAAAGGAAAACTTCCAGGCGTTCCGAAGTCCATATGCCCATATTTCATCTGCTCCGTCAATACCCACAAATGGATTGTCAGGAGGTATATTATAAGCATTGGTAGAGTTAATGTCAAGACGTAGCATTTTACCCAGCAGTGAGTTTTTGTTTTGTGCATTATTGTTGGGGTCTCCACCGCTACCTCCGTCTCCGGTTACCACCCATAATTTGCCGTCAGGCGCAAAATGAATGCTTCCTCCATTATGATTATCGAAAGGCTTTGGGATATTGAGTATTATTTTTTCAGAGCTTGCATCGGCTACATTCGGATCAGTGCTGCTTACTGTATATCTGGCAACAGTAATGTTTCCGTTGGTTGCATTGTTGTAATATACAAAGAAATAACCGTTTGTTGCATACTGGGGATGGAAAGCCAATCCTAAAAGTCCTCTTTCTCCACCATACAAAACTTTACTGCTAATGTTTAAGAAGTTAGTCGCATTAATAGTCCCGGAAGGTTGAATAATTTTAATGATTCCGTTCTGTTGTACTACGAAAAGCCTGCTATCATTGGCATTTGTAATTTCGACCGGACTCGTGAGCCCGGTGGCAAATTCTACCAGATTAATTGTCTGGGAATTAAGAAATAGGGAAGAAAAAATCCCTATCACAAAAAGTAAAATTTTCATAATATTTTGATATTTAGTGTATTGTATTCATAATGAAAATTTCATACCAATTAAACTTTATAAACTTCATTAAAATAAGCTTTTAAAATTGATAAATCTTAAATGGAAGTCATATTGTCGATATATCTGAAAATAAACCATTTCTGTTATTGAAAGTTCATAAAATATAAAGAAAATCATTATATTTGCCGACTTAATTTAACGTAGTTATAACAAAATGCAAGGAAAAGGACTTATTACAATTGTTGCTATTGTACTGGGGTTGATTTGCTTAAATGAGCTTATACCAACCTGGTACGCCAGCAAAATTGAATCGCAGATTGAAGCTGCGAACGGAAACGAGAAAGAGATCAAACGAATAAAGGAAGATACTCTTAATCTTGGTTATACGAAGCTTTATTATTCTAAAGCGAAAGACAAAGAAATGAAACTTGGTCTTGACTTGAAAGGAGGGATCAACGTTCTTTTGGAGATCAACCAAAGAGATTTGGTGAGTGATTTAACGAATTACTCTTCTAATCCTGTTCTAATCGAAGCTTTAAATAAAACTGATGAGGTTCAGAAGAATTCTACTAAATCTTATGTAGATAATTTTTTCGATCAGTTTGATGCTATAAACAAAGCAAAAGGAACCAATCTTAAACTTGCAGATCCGGAAATATTCGGAAACACTAATCTTACTGAGATTAAGTATAATACTACTGATGAGCAGGTAAAAAGTATCGTTAAAAGAAGAATTGATGCTTCTGTAGGTACTGCTTTTGAGGTTATCAGAACCAGAATTGATAAAATGGGGGCTGTACAGCCGAATGTTCAGAGAGTACCGGGAACAGCGAGAATTTCTGTTGAAATGCCTGGTATGAAAGACATCGATAAAGTAAAGAAAATGCTTCAGACTTCAGCAAAACTTCAGTTTTGGGAAGTACAGCAGGTTCCTGAAATTGCACCTTATTTTCAGACTTTAACAAGTGTGGTTGCAGCAAAAGGAGATTCTATGGGAGTTGCAAAGAATGTGAACTTCATGAACCTTTTACATTTAGACAAGTTAAGAACCAACGGAGTTGCTAACATTAAATTGTCTGATACTGCAGTTGTAAATAAAATTTTAAACAGCAAAGTGGCTCAGGCATTACGTCCGGCTAACATTAAATATACCCAATTCATGTGGGGGTACAAACCAGAAGCTACAGATGCTGAGAGCCTGGTATTGTATGCCATAAGAGGAAACATCAACCAAAAAGCACCAGTAGACGGAGCTGTTGAAACCGCTAACATCAGCTATGATGAGCTGGGAAGAGTAGTAGTTGATATGCAGATGGATTCTAAAGGGGCTAAAGAATGGAAAACATTAACAGAGAAAAACGTTAATAAACCGGTTGCTGTAACTCTTGATAACAGGGTATATACTGCACCGAACGTAGTAAATGCTATTCCTAACGGTAGAACTCAGATCTCCGGTAACTTCTCTCAGGAGGAAGCTAAAGAACTGGTAGACGTTTTAGGAGCAGGTAAATTACCGGCAGGAGCTAAAGTAGTTCAGGCTACACAGGTAGGACCGTCTCTAGGACAGGAATCTATTAATGCAGGGATGATCTCATTCGCTATTGCATTTTTAATCATCATCGTTTATATCATTTTCTATTATGGTGGTGCTGGAGTATACGCTGTAATCGCAATGGTTATTAACTTATTCTACATTTTCGGAATTATGGATTCCGGAGACTTTACGCTTACTCTTCCAGGTATTGCAGGTATCGTTCTTACAATGGCAATGGCTGTGGATACGAACGTAATTATCTACGAAAGAACAAAAGAAGAACTATTTGCCGGGAAAAGTATCTTGGAGGCTTACAAAGATGGTTTCAAACATGCATTGAATGCCATTATTGATGGTCACTCGACAACATTCCTAACGGCAGTAGTGTTATTCTTCTTCGGAACGGGACCTATTAAAGGATTTGCTTTAACACTAATGATTGGTATTGCAATGACTTTATTTACTTCTGTATTGCTTTCAAGAGTAATGATCTTCAACAGACTAAATAAAGGAAAACACCTTTCTGTATGGACAGCTCCGACGAAAAATCTGTTCAGAAATACGTGGATTGATTTTATTGGGAAAAGAAAATATGCGTATATTATTTCTGCTATATTAACTGTTATCTGCATCGGATCTATTGCAACTCAAGGATTTAAGTATGGAATTGATTTCACTGGTGGTAGAAACTACGTGGTAAGGTTTGATAAAGATGTAAATGCTGAAGATATCGAACAGAATCTGGTAAAAATGTTTAAAACGGAAGATGGTAAGAACTCTTCTGTTGAGGCTAAGACCTTTGGTAACTCTAAACAATTGAAAATCTCTACAGATTACCTTATTGATGATGAATCGCTTAAGGCTGACCAGACTGTTGAGCAAAAATTATATGAAGGATTAAAAGGGAATTTACCGGCTAATATTTCACTTCACGATTTTAAATCTGCGGATAAAGACCATGCCGGAATTATCTCTTCTGAGAAAGTAGGTCCTACTGTAGCAGATGACATCAAAACCCACGGTATTCTTGCAGTTGTTGCTGCTTTAGGAGGTATCTTTATCTATATCCTTATCAGATTTAGAAAATGGCAATTCTCTCTGGGTGCTGTTGCTGCATTATTCCACGATGCGATTATCATTCTGGGAGCTTATTCATTGCTGCATAAATTCATGCCTTTCAATATGGAGATCAACCAGGATTTCATTGCTGCAATCCTTACCGTACTAGGATACTCAATCAATGACACCGTGATTATCTTCGATAGAATCAGGGAATATCTGAGAGAGAAGAAATCTTTAACATTGGCAGGTTTATTTGATGATTCAATTTCAAGTACATTGGGTAGAACATTCAATACCTCATTTACAACGATCCTTGTAATTTTAGCAATCTTTATCTTTGGTGGAGATAATCTGAGAGGATTTATGTTTGCGATGCTAATTGGTATTGGTTTCGGTACCTACTCATCCATATTTGTTGCTTCGGCTATTGCTTATGACTTCCTTAAGTCAGGGAAAGAAGAAGGAGTACATGGAAAAACGACTTCGAATAAAGAAGTCCTTGCTTCAAAATAATTATACTACAATAAATAAAAAAATAGCCTTTCATTTCGAAAGCTATTTTTTATTTATTGGTTTAAATCTAAGGAAAGAAAATTGTTTGAATAATTAAATGTTAAGCTGTAAATCCGACCTACTATTCAATCCTTGATAATCAATTATCATTATTAATCTTCATAATTTAGATTCATTATACTTCTATATTTCATTAATTTTGCACAATTATGGAAAATTCAAGGAAAAAAGCCGCCATGAGCTTTATTTTTATAACGCTCCTGATTGATATCACCGGATGGGGGATCATTATTCCCGTTGTTCCTAAATTAATTGAGGAACTGATTCATGCAGACATCAGTGAGGCCGCAAAATATGGTGGCTGGCTTGGTTTCGCTTATGCGTTTACACAGTTTATATTTTCCCCGGTAGTAGGAAATCTCAGTGATAAATACGGAAGAAGACCCATTATCCTCATTTCGCTTTTTGGATTTTCGATAGATTATGTTTTACTGGCTTTAGCTCCAAGTATCTGGTGGTTATTCCTGGGAAGAATTATAGCCGGAATCACAGGAGCGAGCGTAACCACTGCAAGTGCATACATCGCTGATATCTCTACTGACGCGGACAGGGCTAAAAACTTTGGCCTAATCGGAGCAGCGTTTGGTTTGGGATTCATTATTGGACCTGTGCTGGGAGGTGTTCTGGGGCATTATGGCTCAAGAGTTCCATTCTACGCTGCGGCCGGTTTATGCCTGCTCAATTTTCTTTACGGATATTTTATTCTTCCAGAAAGTTTAGATAAAGATAAGAGAAGAGAATTCAGCTGGAAGCGTGCCAACCCTGTGGGATCATTTAAGTTTTTAGGTAAGCATCCTGAAATTTCAGGATTGATCGTGTCTTTAATTTTGATTTATATTGCAGGTCATGCTGTACAGAGCAACTGGAGTTTTTATACGATGTATAAATTCAGCTGGACGGAAAGGATGGTTGGATTATCTCTCGGAGCAGTAGGATTATTGGTCGGACTTGTACAGGGAGGTTTGATCCGTTGGACAACTCCAAGATTAGGAGAGCAGAAAAGTATTTATTACGGATTGGCCTTGTATGCCATCGGAATGTTATTGTTTGCATTTGCTACAGAAGGGTGGATGATGTTTGCATTCCTTATTCCTTATTGTTTAGGAGGAATTTGTGGTCCTGCACTTCAATCTGTGATTACAAAAAGTGTCCCTTCTAATGAACAAGGAGAATTGCAGGGCGCTTTAACAAGCCTGATGAGTGCTACGGCAATTGTAGGCCCTCCTATGATGACAAACCTGTTTTATTACTTTACCCATGATGAGGCGCCATTTAAGTTTTCAGGAGCACCTTTCTTTTTAGCTTTCCTTCTCATGGCTGTAAGTGTGGTTATTTCATATTATGCATTCGAGAAAAATAGAGAAATTAAAAAGTAAATTATTTAAAATAATGCAGGATATCAATAATGATGTCCTGCTTTATTTTTTTAGCTATGTATTGATTAAGGATAAAGGGACTTGGTTCCGTTACTTACGATATTACTTCCCAAACCGGAAAATGATACCGTAAAGTTACTTGAATTAAAGCTTAAAGAACCTGTCGGTGTACATAATCCAAGTGCATATCTGCATTGTCCGTAAGCTCCGGTTCTCTTTAATATTTTGCTTTCGCTTTTTGCTTTTCCTAAACTGATATTGCCCCAATCACTTACATCAGTATTAGATACGGTAGATCCATTATAATAAATCGTGATCTTATATCCGATTTCTCCTCTCTTGGATCCCCATAGCCATTTTGCCGTCCACCATTCTTTATACCACTTCGAAAGTACCTTTGCCTGATTGTCATTAGAGGCTTCTACGTTACTTCCTCTATCCATCATTACCAGGCCTCCTAACACATTATCCCAGATAATTCCGTTGGTATTGTAGAAACATAATGAAGTAAATTGCTCTCCCTTATGATTCCATGTAATTTCAAGTACTTCTGTATTTGGTTTTACCTCCTGACTAATGACATCCTTCAGGCTTTGTTGGACAACTGATAGTTCATCTCCTGAATTAAAATTTGTCATTTTGCCTATTTTTACTGATGCCGGGTCTGTAATATTACCAAACGCCACATAAGTATTTTTATCTGAAATGAGGTTTTGGGAAATGGAAATTCCATTTGCATCAGACAGCTTTCCTAAAACTGAAACTCCGGTAATCTGAAGATCATTTTTAAGGTATTGTTCCAGATTTTTCTTTGAATCATTCAATTGTGTTTGAACAATATCGGGAAGTGTTTGAGAAGAGGGAGTTAATACTTTTTTCAAATCGGAAACCGATTCTTTTTTTGCGGTATTTTCCTGAAGTACTTCAGTTGTTTCATTTTGGCAGCTTGTTAAAGACAGCACCATTGCCAAGGCAAAAACCTTGAAGGGAGTTACTAATTTTTTCATAAGTATATATTTAATGTTTGTGTAGAAATAAAAATAATGAAAAATTTCATATAATTCTTTAATGAGAGAATTAATTATTGATTAATTTAAAAAGACCGGAATATTAAGATGATTAATAAGCCTGAATTGAAAATATTTAAAGCTTTGAAATGGAAAATCTTAAAATTTGTTTAAATTTTATGTTTCTACATTATATATGTATAATCTTTTGTAATTTTACCTCATGGAATTAAGCATTGGAGAAATGGCATTGATTGCAGTCGCAATCGTTGTATTATTCGGTCCGGATAAACTCCCTCAGATAGCGCGTGACTTAGGAGCAGGCGTAAGAAAGATGCGTGGAGCGGTAGAAGACATTAAAACCGAGATCATGAAAGAGACGGATAACCCTGTTTCTGAAATCAAACGTGAGATCGAAAAGGTGAAAGATGCTGCTAAAGATTTTAACCCAATGAAGAATATTGAAAAAGATATTCTTACCGAACCTTCTTCTGAGCCTGCAAAGCCAAAGCCTTCTGAAGATGAAACCTATGAAGGACCTGTAAGCAGATAACTGATGGAAGAAATCATTCAGGAAGATAAAAATGTCTTTTTATTTCTCAATAATTTGGGGAGTTCTTCGTTTGATCAGTTTTGGATGCTTATCTCCAGTACATGGATCTGGGTTCCGCTTTATATTATTTTTCTGTATTTTCTTTATAAAAATTACCAGTTAAAATCCTTAGTTTTTATTCTTTTATTTATACTTATAGGAACAACCGTGTCCGATCAGGTCGCTGGCATCTTTAAGCATGGAGTACAAAGGTTAAGACCTTGCCATGATCCTTCTCTGGAACATTATATGAGGATCGTAAAATGTGGCGGACAATTTGGATTTTATTCTGCTCATGCATCGAATACTTTCTTTTTAGCTACATATCTGAGTGTTTTATTAGGAAAAAAACTCAGATGGTTTCCTTATGCTATATTTGTATGGGCTGCAGTGGTTTCTTACAGCCGTATATATTTAGGAGTGCATTTCCCGATAGATATTTTGGTGGGGGCGTTTGTTGGACTTTTATTGGGAGTGATATTTAGTGCACTCGCGAAAAAAGTCATCAACAAACAAACGATAACCTCATGAAAAAACATTTATTACTTGTAGTATTAGCATTTACATTTGCTAATCTTTATTCCCAGGACGCAAAAACAGCGGAAGAATGCTTTAAAAAAGCAGATTATAAGTGCGCCGAAGAGCAGTACGCTAAATTAGCCGAAAAAGAACAGATTCAGAAATACCAGTCGGAGTACTACAATAATCTGGGGACTTCCCAAAGGAGGTTGGGTAAAACAAGCCTTGCTCTTAAATCGTATGAAGCAGCTCTGCGGGCAAATCCAATGTCGGCACCAGTATATGCTAATCTGGCATCGGTAAACAGCCAAAAAGGAAATAAACAGAAAGCCCTTGAATATATTGATAAAGGATTACAGATCGATGCTGAAAATGTAGATATGTATTTGACAAGGTCTAAAATTTATGACAGCCAGGGAAAGAAAGAACTGGCTATTAAAGATCTGAACCAGATTTTATCTTTTGCTCCGGAAAATATCTTTGCAAGAACGGGATTGGCTAATTTAAAGAAGAATAATGGCGATCTTGACGGAGCATTAAAAGATTATAATCAGCTCATTTCTGAAAAACCAGAGTCTTTGTTATACAACGGACGTGCGGAAGTCTATTTAAAAATGAAAAAACAGAAGGAGGCTTTGACTGATATCAATAAAGCTATTTCCATAGATCCGAAATTTGCTCAGTCCTATGTAACAAAATCTCTGATTTTGTTTGACGGTGCCAAGCCGAAAGAAGCTTGTGTCAATCTGGAGAAAGCTGTTGCTTTGGGATACGAAAAAGCAATTCTTGCAGATCATTTTGCAAAATGTCCTCCTGCCAAGTAAACTTAATCGTTATGATAAGGTTTTCCCTGTAGAATCTGATCTGCACGATATAATTGTTCAACGATAAATAACCGGATCATCTGGTGGGTAAATGTCATTTTAGATAATGACATTTTTTCGTTGGCTCTGGTATATATTTCCTCAGAAAACCCGTAGGCTCCTCCGATTAGTATGTGGATCTTTTTTACCGACAAATTCATCCATGCATCTATTTTCTGAGAGAATTCCCTGCTGGTAAACTGTTTTCCTTTTTCATCGAGAATAATAACGAGATCATTTTTATCTATATAATTCATAAAAAGCTTTGCCTCTTCTTTTTTCAGAAGATCTGAAGAGAGATTTTTGGCATTCTTAACATCAGGGATTTCTGTTATTTCAAAATTCCAATGTTTAGGAAGGCGGGGAATATAATAATTGATCAAAGAATTAATTTCTTTATCATCTGTTTTACCGATACAAAGTAAACTTATTCGCATAGGATATAATCACATTTAGGATGACAAAGATATTCATAAATTAAGGAATTTTCCCGGGTTCTTATGATACATTTTACCTGTCGTTGCCTACCGGTGTAATTTTCCGGTTCATTATCAAGTCTAAAAAAATCTGTATTTTTACGGAGCCAATATCACACGATGAAAATAAAATCTATTCCTTACTTATTTTTATATTTTCCGTTAGCTTCTTATGGTCAGGAAGTTAATGAGTATAATAAGAAGTACAGGGAAGATAATAATACAATTTCTCTCGTTGCAGGCGTAAGCTACCTTAACAATTCCTTTGGACTTCGCTATGAAAGAGAAATTTTCAGGCTAAAACCAAATGATTCTTTTTACACTGAGCTTTTTCTGAGGTACAGATGGCTGGATACCAGTATTTCATTTACACCTAAACTGATTAAAATAAATAATGATGATGATATCAAGGGGAAAACGAAATATTTCAATGTGAATTTTGCTTTTTTCCTGAATCCAAAGCTACGACAAATGATAGGTTATAATCAGATCAAAGGGTTGTATTTCCGGGATACCAGGAAGTATATAGATCTTTTGTTAAATGGTTCAGACGAAAGTATCACGGATGCATATATTCAGTTTCCGGATGCTAATTACAGGTCTTTTAAAGGGGAGACAAGTTATTTATGGGTCGGAAATAAAGAGAACTACAGAAGCTATACTAATATGACTTATAAGCCTGCTAAAAATGATTTTGTCGTTATTACAGGTCTGTTTTATCAGTATAATATATTGAAAGATTCCGATAGGGCAATATATAAGGGAGAAGTGATAGGAAGCGGGGAAGAAGGTTCTGCCACGAAAGATATAAGGCTGGCATTAAGAACAGGTGCAGGAATACAAAGAGTGATCGATAGTAATTGGTATGCGGTGGTTGAATTTTATCCTCAGCTGTATTATTCAAAGCTGATTGATGAAGACTTTCATGAATTTAATATGGGAATGAATTCCAATGTAAGGATCGGATATGATAACGGAAAATGGTTTGTTGGAGCCGGTACTCAGCTTAACTGGGTAAATAGTTCAAATTCCAATTTGTATTCATCTACACAATGGCAATTCAGGGCTGGAATTGGTCTGAGGTTTAATGCGCCACAAATAGTCAACAGAAATTTTGATAAAATAGATAATATCCTGAAATAATTATGAATATAAAAACACCTAATTTTATCCTGAAGATTCAGGAATTCTTAGATGATATCCATATCCCGCTCCTGGGAATATCACTGTGGCAAATGTTTCAGATTTATATTTCGGGTATTTTTAAGGATAAGATAGGAAGAAAGGCAGCCGCTATTTCATGGAGTTTTACCATCAGTTTATTTCCGTTTCTCCTTTTCTTGCTTTCCGTTTTACCTTATATGCCGCATTATGATAAGCTTCATTTTTATATTTTTGAAGTGCTGATTCACAATGTTTTCCCTTCCAATATGGAAACTGATGTTAGAGGCTATATTGAGAAAAGTATCATTCCCAATATGAGGGGAATCAGTAATCTAACCATTATTCTTGCCCTTGTTTTTGCTACAAACGGGACTTTTTCCCTCATTAATGGATTCAATGAAAATTCAGAAGAAAAGCTGAGTGACGTAAAAGAGTTTATTCTTTCTTTTTTTATTACCATAGGCTTTATCACTATAGTTTTTTTAGCCCTTTTCGGAGTCTATTATGTAGAAGTAGTTTTAAAACTATTTACACCTATCCATAATGTTTCCTGGCTGGTGAATAACCTTTCTAAGATTATTGGATTTGTGTCTTTTCCTCTTTTTTACTTTATTTTATTAGCGATGTTTTACTGGTTGGGAACAGTGAAGATTGCCAGGTTCAGGCAAGCGGTTCCTGGGGCTATTTTAACGACTGTTCTTTTTGTTCTCACTACTTACATATTTGCAATTTATGTAAAAGATATCGCCCGTTATAATGTTCTGTACGGGTCCATTGGAAGTATGATTCTTTTAATGGTATGGGTAAATGTGAATGTTTATCTGCTATTATTTGGTAATGAACTTAATATGGCTATCAGAAAACTCAGGATAGAAAAATTACTGGCTGATGAACTCCGAAAAGAAGTGCAGGCAGATCATTCCCCGAACGAAAAAGATTAATCTGAATTCTCTTCAATCAATATTGTATTGATTCAGCTAATATTTTATTTATGGGTCAATTAAAAAATACCGGATTATATTTTTTCGTATTCATTTTTATGGTAATTTAGTTACTAGTAAGAATTTGAAATTCTTGTACAAAGACCAAATTAATTTATTATGAAAAACATCAAAAAATTAACGAGAAACGATTTGAAAATCGTAAAAGGAGGATTAGCATGCAGAACCGGGGATGATTATTGTCCGGGAACGACCTACTGCTGTAACGGATTATGTAAGATATCCACTTACATTTGCCCGACAACAATAAAAAAGAGCACTAAAAGGTGCTCTTTTTTATTTTTATAGTTAGCAATTATTCATCACTATCGTCGTCGATAAATTTATTCTTTTTAGCACTTAGGCTTAATATAATTACGCCTAAAATAGCTGATAAAAACGATGCAATCAGGATTGCAAATTTGGCTTCATCCTGGATTTCAAATTGCTCCTTAAAGGATAGTAATGCTATAAAAATAGACATCGTAAAACCAATTCCTGCAAGAAAGCCTACCCCCAGCATATGCGACCATGTGCTATTGTGTGGAAGTGAACTTATTCTAAGTTTAATGGCAATAAATGAAAATAAATTGATCCCGATTAGTTTTCCCAGGACTAAACCACCGATGATCCCTAATCCCAAAGTACTTATCAACCCTTCTGCCATTCCGCTGTGAAAGGCAATATTGGTATTTGTAAGGGCAAATATTGGCATGATTAGAAAGCTTACAGGTATATGAAGATGATGCTCTAATTTTTCCAAAGGAGAAATTTGAACATTGGATGCATTGGTAGGAATAGACAAAGCCAGTAATACTCCTGCGATGGTAGCATGAATTCCTGAATTGTGAAGGAAATACCACAAAAATAATCCAGGGATAATATAGAAAATAAGCCTCGTCACTTTTAAAAAGTTCAAAAGAAACAAGAAAGCGACAATTCCGAAAGAGATCAACAAATACATCCATTGAATCTGATCTGTATAAAATATAGCGATAACTAAAATCGCTCCCAGATCATCAACAATGGCCAGAGCAGCTAGGAAAATTTTAATGGAATTAGGAATTTTACTTCCTAGCATGGAAATCAATGCAAGCGAGAAGGCTATGTCTGTAGCCATCGGAATTCCCCATCCATTGCTGAATTCTGTTCCTGAGTTGAATAGGGTATAGATGGTTGCGGGAACAAGCATTCCTCCGACTGCCGCAAAAATCGGAAGAGAAGCATTTTTAAAAGATGATAGCTCACCTTCCACCAGTTCTCTTTTTATTTCCAGGCCTACCAAAAGGAAAAAAATAGCCATGAGACCATCATTGATCCAGATATGGATCGGATATTTCAAGTGAAAAAGATGAGTGCCTATTTCATAGTGGAGAAAATTTTGAAATCCTTCTCCTAAGCTCGAGTTAGCAATTAATAAAGAAATCGCTACACAAAAAATAAGGATGATACCCGAAGATTGACTGCTGTTGAAAAATTTTTTAAAATAAATAGATAAATTCATGCCTATGATTGTAATCGTCTCACCCTTGAAACTCCGTTAATATTTTTAAGTTTTTTAAAGGTTTCTTCCAACTGACCTTTATTTTTAACCTCAAGAATAATGTTACCCATAAAGACGCCATTATTGGATTCTATGGAAAGACTTTTCATATCCATCCCCATAGTGCCACTGATTACGGCGGTAATGTCGTTAATCATTCCCATCCGGTCTAAACCTTCAATTTCAATTTTAACCCTGTTTTTAAAGCTTTCAGCATTAACCCATTTGGCTGGAATAACCCGGTAATCATACTGTGCCCTCAGGTTAATAGCATTCGGACAATTATCACTATGCACTTTTATACCGTCTGAAATCGTAATGAATCCAAAAATTTTATCTCCCGGAATTACGGTACAGCATTTTGCATAACTATAGTTTAACTTTTCTTCGTCTTTTCCAAAGACGATCATGTCCAGGTTTTGCTCCTTTGGTTCTTCATAATGAACGTTTTTAGAAGGAGATTTCCTGAATCTTGAAAGTAAATTATTGAATACATTTTTACTTTCGATATATTTTCTAAGACTGCTTACATCCAGTTCATTGCTCTGGAATTTTAAAAACAGTTCCTGTGATGTTTTTAAGTTGAAAAACTTCTGAAGTTTATTGACTTCCTCATCATTAAAATTAATTTTAGCGTGACGAAGTTTTCTTTGTAAAATTTCTTTTCCTTCTTCTACCAGCTGATTTTTTTGTGAATTAAGATAACTCTTAATCTTGGATTTTGCCTTGGAAGTAACTACGAATTCGAGCCAGTCCGATTTAGGCTTTTGATTCTGGGAAGAAAGGATATCTACCTGGTCTCCGTTTTGAAGAACATATGAGATTGGAACCAGTTTTCCATTGATCTTGGCTCCTAGGCATTTCATACCCAAATCAGAGTGTACAGAGAATGCGAAGTCCAGTGCCGTAGCGTTGGTTGGCAGAATTTTGATTTCTCCTTTGGGAGTAAAAACGAAAACCTCTTTAGAATATAAATTGAGTTTGATGTTATCCAGAAGTTCGGAGGTAGAAAGGTTCTGTTGCTGTTCTAAAACATCCCGGATCTCTGTTACCCATCTTTCAAAATTTCTGTCCTCACTGCTTTGCTTGTATCCTTCTTTGTATTTATAATGTGCGGCTACCCCTTTTTCAGCAATTTCGTCCATCCTTTCTGAACGGATCTGTACTTCAATCCATTTTTTATCCGGTCCAAGGACAGTAAGGTGTAAACTTTCATATCCTGTAGAACGGGGCTGTGTGATCCAGTCACGCATTCTTGAAGGGTTACTGTGGTATACATCCGTTACGATTGAATAAATTTTCCAGGCCAGGAACTTTTCATTTTTTGCATCTGATTTGTAAATGATCCTGATGGCGTAATTATCAAATACCTCCTCAAAAGAAACTCCTTGTTTGAGCATTTTCCGGTAAATGGAAGAAACTGCTTTTGCACGGCCTTTTATACTGAAGTTTAATCCTTCCTCTTTGAGCCTTTCGGAAACTTCTTTTTTGAATTCTTCAATATATTTTTCCCGGTTTTCCTTGGCTAGTTCTAACTTTTCAGTGATCTCATTGAAAACTTCCGCATTATTATACTTTAATGAAAGATCTTCAAGCTCGGATTTAATGTTGTATAATCCCAGACGGTGAGCCATGGGAGCGTAGATGTACACGGTTTCAGAAGCAATTTTCTTTTGCTTATCCGGGGCCATGCTTTCCAGTGTCCGCATATTGTGAAGGCGGTCTGCGATTTTAATCAGTATAACCCTGAAATCTTCCGATAGTGTGAGCAATAACTTTCTGTAGTTTTCAGACTGTACGGAAATGTTCTGATGATTCATGATGGATATTTTGGTTAATCCATTCACGATATTGGCTATTTTTTCCCCAAAGATCTTCTTGATATCTTCGTAGGTATAGTCGGAATCTTCAATCACATCATGCAGCAGTGCGCAGGCTATTGATGTAGCTCCAAGACCTATTTCCGTTGCAACAATTTTAGCTACGGCAATAGGATGGTAGATATAGGGTTCTCCGGATTTTCTCCTTTGATCTTTATGAGCATCTAATGCAATATCAAATGCCTTTCGGATGAGTTTATTGTTTTCTTCATCCAAAGTCCTGTAAGTATTAGAAATCAGGTCTTTATATCTTGCCAGTATTTCTTTGTTCTCCCGTTCTAAGTCGTAGCTCATTTGTGTAAATCCCGTATAATTAAACGAAAATACGAAAATTTTCCCACTTGTCAATGACAAAAAATCCGCAGAAAGATCTGCGGATTTCCGGTTATTAGATTTTAGTTTTTATTAGAATTTTACTTCTGAATCCATGCCGTTGCTTGAACCCTTGATTTTAACGTCGGGACTGTTATGGATTTCAGCTTTATTTCGTGCGTCAATATATCTTTTTATGTTATGGTAGTCTGCTTGTTCTATTCCCATATTCTCAAATAAATAGGTTTTTACCACAGCATTTTTATTAAAAACGTTCCTGGCATTGTCTGCCTGATCTGTATCTTTTACTGCAACACTTGCAAGATATTGTGAATTTTGATGGTCGTTGAGATAAACAATATAATCTGAATCTCCGAAGCCTGAGCTTTCCAGGTCCGTTTCAAGCTTCTTATAATCACTGTGAGATTGAAATAATCCGGCTAATATTTTTGTCATGATCGTGTGTTTTAAATTTGTACTTAAAGGTAATAATTAAATTTCAAATTATTTGAATAAAATTCAATAAAATTTGATTTATATTGTTTTATCTATAATTAAATGTTAAAATATTTGATGATTTCTATCAATCAAATGTTTGAACTTAAAAGTCCGTTAGTCGTTGATAGACAGTATAATGAATTATTAAGAAGTTTATTGTATACTTATCTCAAAAACCTCAAATTTGTTTTTAAAATTAATACCTATGAAAAGAATTTTATTTACTCTTATTCTATCATCATTCCTTCTGCAGGCTCAGCAATATAACTGGACCGCATTCTCTTATCCTCCCGGAAATGGGGGAGGGCGGTATGATGATGTGTTCTTTCTCAATGAAAATTTAGGATGGGCGGCCCGGGGCGGCAACGGAGCTGTTTTTAAGACAACAAATGGTGGTACCAGCTGGACACAGCAAATTGTGAGCACGACACCCAATGAATACTATAGGAATATTGAATTTTTAAATGAAAATGTAGGTTTTCTAGGGACATTGAATAACAATTTTTATAAGACAACGGACGGCGGAGCTACATGGCAAAGAGTTAATAATATTTCGCCATACCCGCAAGGGATCTGTGGTCTGGATTGTGTGGGCACATCTACTGTGTACGGTTGCGGAGCATGGTTTTATCCTGCTTATATTATCAAATCAACAGATAGCGGTACTACATGGCAGTATATGGATATGTCCGCGTATGCTACCGCCCTGGTAGAAATTACTTTTATCAATGAGAACGTTGGTTTCGCATCCGGAAGTGATGATGACGGTGCGGTTATTCTTAAGACGACTGATGGAGGAGCAAGCTGGACAAAAATATATAACAGTAATATTCCTTTTGAGTACGTCTGGAAAATGCAGCTTCTGGATAATAATAAAATATTCTGCTCTATTGAAGCAGAATCTCCTAACACAGGAAGGTTATTGAAATCTTTAAATGGCGGACTTACCTGGGAAACAAAGGATTTTCCGGATACTTTTGTTCAGGCTGTGGGCTTTACTTCACCAGACCATGGGTGGATGGGTGGTCATAATACAGGATTTTATGAAACCTTTAATGGTGGTGAAACCTGGACGGACACAGGAGTAGGCGGTACTTTGAACAGGATATTTTTTGTTAACAGTAATGTGGCATATGCTGCTGGTACCGGTATTTATAAAATGACTGTCGGTAATCTTGCAACGCAGGAAACTACCAGAGAGAATCAGGAAAGGAAACTTCAGATCGATGTAGCTCCCAACCCTGTTAAAGACAAGCTGAATCTCAGTATTCATTTTTTACATTCCGATCATATCATTATCGGGCTGTATGACACATCAGGAAAGTTCATTACAGAAATTCTGAAAGATGATATCAGTGGGAAAGGGCTGAAAAAATATTCTTTGGATTTTCATTATCCTAAAGGGAATTATCTGCTTAGTGCACATTCCAACCTCGGTAGACAAGCTATAAAAATTATCAAAGAATAGAGTTGATAAAAAAAGGCGCAGGATTTACCTGCGCCTTCTTATTTCTTATTAATGATAAAGATTAGTCTATTCTTTCATTTTTAATTTCGTCCACAATTTCCGGATTTAATAACGTAGAAATATCTCCGAAGTTGCTGAAATCTCCTTCGGCAATTTTTCTAAGGATCCTACGCATAATTTTTCCTGAACGTGTTTTTGGCAATCCTGAAACGAATTGTATTTTATCAAGTTTAGCGATCGGTCCGATCTGATCGGCAATAAGCTGGTTGATCTCTTTTTTAAGGTTTTCCCTTTGTCTGCTTTCTCCGGTTTCTTTTAAAACAACATACCCGTACAAAGCATTTCCTTTGATATCATGAGGATATCCCACAATTGCAGATTCGGCAACGGCAGGATGCTGGTTGATGCTGTCCTCAATAGGAGCCGTACCTAAATTATGTCCGGAAACAATGATTACATCATCTACCCGGCCTGTAATTCTGTAATATCCAACTTCATCTCTTAAAGCACCGTCTCCAGTGAAATATTTTCCGGGAAAAGCGGTAAAATAAGTTTCTTTGTATCTCTGGTGGTCACCCCAGATGGTTCTTGCAATTCCAGGCCATGGAAAACGGATACAAAGATTTCCCGTTACCTGGTTTCCTGTGATTTCATTCCGTTTATCATCCATCAGCACCGGTTGAACGCCAGGTAAGGGAAGCGTTGCATAGGTAGGTTTGGTAGGCGTTATAAAAGGTAGGGGAGAGATCATAATTCCTCCTGTCTCGGTCTGCCACCAGGTATCCACAATAGGACACTTCTTTTTACCCACATGGTCATTGAACCAATGCCATGCCTCATCATTAATGGGTTCTCCTACCGACCCGATCACCTTTAACGAACTAAGGTCATGTTTATCTACCCATTCGGCACTTTCCTTGGCCAGGGAGCGAATAGCGGTTGGTGCTGTGTAAAACTGGGTGATTTTATGCTTCTCAATAACCTCCCAGAATCTATCCGGTTCAGGATATGTAGGAACACCTTCAAAAATAACTGTAGTGGCTCCGTTTAGCAAAGGCCCGTAAAGGATGTACGAATGTCCCGTGATCCAGCCGATATCTGCAGTACACCAATAGATATCATTTTCCTGGTAATTGAAAATATTTTTAAAAGTATACGCGGTATAGACCATATATCCTGCACAGGTATGGAGCATTCCTTTTGGTTTTCCGGTAGAACCTGAAGTATAAAGAATGAAAAGGGGATCTTCGGCATCCATGATTACCGTAACAAAATCAGGAGAAGCTTTTTCATACAATTCAGACATCCAGTGATCTCTGCCTTCCTTCATTTTGATCTCATTGTTTGTTCTTTTAACGACCAGGACATTCTCAACCGTAGTTGTTTTTTCAAGAGCTTCATCAACGATACTTTTAAGGTCTAGCACTTTATTTCCTCTGTAGCTGCCATCGGAGGTAATTACTAATTTCGCTTCACAGTCATTGATCCTTGAAGCTACTGCATTGGCTGAAAATCCTGCAAAGATTACTGAATGTACCGCTCCTAATTTTGCACAGGCGAGCATTGTGATTGCCAGTTCAGGGATCATAGGAAGGTAAATGCATACACGATCACCTTTTTCAATGCCCATATCCCTTAGGACGTTAGCCGTTTTGTTAACTCTTACGTACAATTCACTATAAGAAATATGCTCAGCTTTTTCTTTAGGATCGTTGGGTTCCCAGATAATAGCCGTCTTATCTCCTCTTTCATTCAGGTGCCTGTCGATGCAGTTTTTGGTAATATTTAATTTTGCGTTCTTAAACCAGGTGATTTTTGCCTCGTTCATATCATACTTAACTACCTTACTCCATCTCTGATACCACACAAAATTTTGATCGGCTATTTTATCCCAGAATTTTTTAGGATTTTTAATAGATTTTTTATACTCCTCAAAATAATGTGGTAAATCTTCTATTAAGTAATTTCTCATATCCCTTTTGTTTTTGAAATTTGAATTTTATTGATATTAAATGTATGTCTAATTTGTGAATTTTGCCCTGTAATTAACGATTTTTTCTTGTATTTCCTCAATGATCTGATCGTCGTCTATCGTCGAGGGAACCTGAAATTCTTTTCCATCCAGAAGAGTCCGGATAAGTTTTCGCAGGATTTTTCCTGAGCGTGTTTTGGGTAATCGTTTTACAACCATGGCATTCTTTAAAAGTGCGACTGCTCCTATTTTCTCCCGTACCATTCGTACAATGTCTTTTTCAAGATCTTCCTCTGAAATCGTGGAACCGTTTTTTAATACTACAGTGGCAAAAGGAACTTGTCCTTTCAGCTCATTATCGATTCCTACTACGGCACATTCAGCAACTTCCGGATGGGAAGCAACAATTTCCTCCATTTCCGAAGTGGAGAGCCTGTGTCCTGCAACGTTGATAACGTCATCCACTCTTCCGGTGATGAAAAAATACCCGTCCTCATCCTGTATGGCTCCGTCTCCGGAGAAGTAATATCCTTTATATTGTGATAAGTAGCTGTTCTGAAAACGTTCTTCATCTTTCCATATTCCGGAAAGTGCACCTGGAGGCAGGGGGAGTTTGATCACCAGATAGCCTTCCTGATGAGGATCGAGTTCAAAACCATTTTCATCGAATATTTTAATGTCATACCCCGGAATAGGCTTTCCTGCTGCTGCTCTTTTAATGGTATAATGATGATCAAAAGTCATCAGTCCCAGCATTGGCCAACCCGATTCCGTCTGCCACCAGTGATCAATGGCGGGTACTCCAATGTGTTTACTGAACCAATCCAGGGTAGCCACATCACACCGTTCGCCTGCCAAAAATTGCTTTTTAAAATGCGATAGATCGTACTTTTTGACGAGCTCCCCGTCCGGATCTTCTTTTTTTTATGGCCCTGATGGCTGTAGGAGCGGTAAACATGGCTGAAACCTTATATTCTGAAATGATGCGCCAGAAAGTTCCGGCATCCGGAGTCATAATTGGTTTGCCCTCAAAAATGATGGTCGTGTTTCTGTTTATTAAAGGTCCATAGACGGAAAAACTATGTCCCACCGCCCATCCGAAATCGGAAGCAGCCCAGTAGGTTTCTCCAGGCTCAATCCCATAAATATATTTCATTGAGAACTTCAGGGCTGTTGCGTAGCCTCCCGTATCTCTTGTTATTCCTTTGGGTTTTCCTGTTGTTCCTGAAGTATAAAGAAGATAGAGTGGGTGGGTAGACTCCACCGGAACAGGAGAAACCGGGGAAGACTTCTGAGTGAGTTCTTCATAATCGATCAGACCATCAAACATTTCATCTTTATTATCGACCAGCTTACGGTTATAAACAATGATGTGATCCACTTTGTCCTGAGCCAGCTCAATTGCTTTTTCTACCAATGGCAGATAAGGAATTCTTTTGGCAATTTCTATTCCTGCAGTAGCGGTAATCAAAGCTTTAGGCTTGCAATCATCAATTCTTACCACAAGTTCATGCGGGGCAAATCCTCCGAAAACAACATTGTGAATTACTCCAATCCGGGCACAGGCCAGCATTGCAAAAAGGGTTTGTGGGATCATCGGCATATAAATTACAGCGGTATCTCCTTTTTTTAATCCTAAAGAAGCAAGTCCGCCGGCAAATTTTGAAACCTCTTCCTGCAGTTGCCTGAATGTGTATGTTTTTTTCTGGTCTGTAACAGGAGAGTCATAAATGATAGCGATCTGATCTCCAAAACCATCTTCAATATGTTGATCTATACACAGATAAGACATATTAAGCTGCCCATCCGGATACCATTCCGGATAGCGGTCTGTATCTCCCGAAAGAATTTGTTGAGGAAATGTATACCAGTTTATTTCCCGGGCTTGTTCCTTCCAGAAATTTTCTTTGTCTTCGATACTTCTTTTAAATAAATCTTCTGCATTCATATTAATAATAGTATTTCGTGTTTTTTTTTGTTTTGTGATAGTCCGCAGTCTTGTATCTGGCTTCTCCAAGCTTTTATTCTCAGTTATCCAATAATTCCTCAATCTGCTGTATCAGCTTCTTGATAGAGTAGGGTTTCGTAACATAGGCATCAGCTCCCATTTCGAGGCCTTTTTCAATGTCTTTTGGATTGTTTTTGGCACTCAGGAAAATAACTTTTGTATGTTTCAGCTGTTCCTGTTCTTTAATGGCTTCCAGGGTGCTGTATCCGTCAAGATTCGGCATCATAATATCCAGAAGGATAACATCGGGAACCATAGTTTTAAGAAAATCCAATACCTCAGTACCGTCTCTGGCGATGAATACGTCATAGCCGTTTTTTTTTGAAACTATATTCCAGAGACATCAGTATTTTATGTTCATCATCTGCAATGATTATTTTTTTCATAATGTGTTTTTAGTACTGTTCGACTTCATCTTTATATATATTTTCCGGAAGGCTTATGGTAAATATTACTCCTGAGCTTTTGTTTTCAGCGTAGATTATACCTCCGTGGGCCTCAATAATCTGCTTTGAGATGGCAAGCCCAAGCCCGCTTCCTGTTGGTTTTAAAATATTCTGATTTTTAGACTGATAAAATTTATTAAAAATCATCTCCAGATCTTCTTCAGGAATAGGTTTACCCGTATTGAAGATAGTGATATTTAAGGCATTTTCATTTTTTAAAAAACGGGTTTGTATCTCTCCCTGCTGATCTGCAAATTTCAAAGCATTTCCAAGGATATTCTGAAACAATTGGATCATTCTTGCTTCATCGTATTCAAATACGCTTTCTGTGAGAAGATTGGTTTCACTAACCTGGATATCTTTCTGCTGGATCAGGTGGAGGATAGGATTTAATGCCTTCCTGTAGGTTTCTGTGATGTCGTTTTTCTTTATCGTAAGGGCAATTTCTCCATGTTCCAGCTTATCAAGATAAAGAATGTCATTAATGATCTCACTTAAACGATCGGATTCCGTAATAATATTGTTTAAAAATTCTCTTTTGATGTCCGCAGGGATATCATCGTCATCGGCTAGAATCTCTCCCGCAGAACGGATGGCCGTGATAGGAGTTCTCAGTTCGTGTGCGACGGAATCCAGGAAATCGTCCTTTTGACGGTCTTTAATTATTAAACTTTCATTAGCTACGGTAAGTTCTTCAGAAAGTTGTTTAAGTTCTTTGGATTTTTCAGTCAGTTTTTTGTTGAGTGTAATATTCTCTTTTGATTCTTCGAGGATGTTCAGGACTTCCTTTAAAGAAATTTTATCTTCTTTCGTTACACCTTCAATGAGAATCTTCGCAGAAGCGGTTCCTATTCTTCCTGCAAGAAGGTTTTCAGAGAATTTTATAAACCTGGAATCCGCTGTTTCGGTTTGAGAATCGATGTTGTATTTTAAATTAAATATCCGCAGTGCCTGTTCTGTTTTCTTTTTTCCTAAAAATCGTTCCAGGATGTTTTTTATATCCGAAACATAAGCCGTACCCCGCCAGATAAAGGCGTTTTCATGGTTTTGAATATATTTATCAACATCCACATACAGCTCGGCAAAGTTTCGTTCCCTGTAATTTCCTTTTACGCTGACTGAAATTGTAGTAAATAGCCCGGTGTTTACTAAGATTGACCAAAAGAAAATTTCCGGGATCTTACTTAAGTAAGGAATCCTGAAAAAATCAAAAACAGTATACATATCTCTCAATACTCCTTTGAATTCCTGATTGTAAGAAAAATAATACTGTGGGATAATCAGACCGAAATAACAAATGGCCAGCCCGGCAAGAAGCCCTATTACTGCACCTTTATAGGTTCCTCTTCTCCAGAATAAAGCTCCGAAAAAGGCAGGTGCCAGTTGGGCAATAACAACAAAAGAGATCAGGCCCACTGAATCCAGGGATGTTTTAAGGATAAAATACTTGTAAAAGGCAAAAGCCATTATGATGAGGGCAAAAATACTTATCTTCCTGATATTCGTTATGCTTCTTGTGTTTTGAATTTCATTTTCAGATTTAAATTTTCCCAGTAAACCGTAAGGAATGATGAGGTTATTGGAAAGCATGATGGATAATGTGATCGCGGATATAATGATCATTGAAATACAAGAACTCAGTCCTCCAAGGAAAACAAATACTGTGATTAAAGTGTTGTCAAAATATTGAGGGATCAGGATCGAATAGAATTCAGGGTTTACATTCTGTCCGTTAAATAAAAGCCTGCCTCCCCAGGCAATTGGAAAAATGAAAATGGTAAAAATTAAAAGATAGAGAGGGAAAAACCAAATGGCGGTTTTGATGTGTTTTTCCTGCCTGTTTTCTACGATGGCTGTATGAAACTGTCTTGGAAGGATACAAATAGCTGTTGCAGAGATCATACATAAGATCATCCAGTTCAAAGCACCTTCAATACCATTGAATGTATTCTTTTGTTTGAAATCTTCGAATTTGCTTGCCTTTTCATAAATATCTGAAAATCCGTCAAAGGCAAAATAAATCACAAATAATCCAAGGATGATAATGAAAAACAGCTTTAGAAAACTTTCCAAGGCAATAGCGGATATGATTCCAAGGCGCTTTTCTGAAGCATCCACATATCTTGTTCCGTAGTAGGAGGAAAATAAAGCAATCAAAACCACTACGAAGGTTGCATTATCGGTTAAAATATTTTGAGATACCGGAGTTTTCGTAACCAAATGGAAGGTTTCTGATATGGCTTTAATCTGTAAACCTATATAAGGGACGATTGCTAAAAGGCAAACGATGGTAATAACGGCACTAAAGCTTCTGCTGTTTCCGTAGCGCAGTGAAATAAAATCGGCGAGACTGCTTATTTTATTGATTCGTGAAATTCTTACGATTCGTGTGTTGATAAATATCCATGCAGGAATAATGACAATAGGTCCTACGTAGATGGGAAGATAGTTGAGTCCGCTAGTGGCAGCAACGCCAATACTCCCGTAATAGGTCCAAGCTGTACAGTATACTGCTAAGGATAACGCATAGATGTAAGGATTGTTGATCCATAACTTGCTTTTTTTCTTTTCTGCCAGGTGGGCGACCACAAATAGAAGGGCCAGGTAAAGCAGGACAACAACAAATAAAGCAAAACTACTCATCATATTTTTTCACGATTATAAACGATATGATGATCGAAATCATCCAGACGGCGAAGATGTAGATCAAAATCACGGGATAGCCAAAAGTATCTTTTTCACTGTTGAATAACAATGAAATAGGAATGCTGAAGAGAATGACTAATCCAATGCTTAGTATGATCAGTTTTTGTTCGTGTCTTTTTTTCATACATGATGATGGATAAAAGACAATTGATGAACAGATCCTTTGTACAGATTGTTCATCAATTATCATTCATCATTAATAATTATATTTTGTCGTCAGAATATTCTCCGGTTAAGGCGTAATATCCAAAGACTGCCAGTCCTCCGGAAATAATTGGCATCAAAACAAAAAGGATGATGATGCCAAAAACAAGGTCTTCCTGCTTTCCTGAAGTGATTTTTGGAATACCCAAAACGGTGATCCCGAAATATCCTACAACCAAAGCAATTAAAATCCAGAGGATACCTAATATTTTTTTTAGTCCGTTCATTTTAGTAGTTTTAAAATTAATAAAAATTTGACTGATTCAGTGGTTAATCGTGGATATTATTGTTCTTGCTCTTAAGATAAAATAATCCGATGAGTAAACACACGGCTGCAACACCGATAGGATACCACAGTCCCTGAAGATACCATGAAGGATGTCCTGCCTCTTTTCCGGTGGTTACGAGGTAAGTGGCTACTGCAGGTAATAGTCCTCCAAATACACCATTACCAATGTGGTAAGGCAATGACATGGAAGTGTAGCGTATTCTTACCGGGAACATTTCTACCAGGAATGCTGCGATAGGACCATACACCATCGTTACGAAGATCACCTGAATGAACACCAGGAATATCAGGTACCATTTGGTATCGTCACTGAGCTTTAAGGACTGTGACACCTTAGGTTCCTCGATCTTTCCGTCTTTTATAACGGGGCCGTTTGCCGACCAGTGTATGATACTGTCTTTTTTTATTAAAGTTCCATCCGTAAAGAGGGTTTCCTTATGGAAAGTGATCAGGCTGTCGCTGGCAATATCTTTATGGATTTTTGCTGTTCTCTTTTCACTGATGCCGTTGGAAGCTATGGTTTTGCTTTCGAGATTAACACTCTTGTACATGCTGTTGTAAATCGGGCGGTAAGCTAAAATGGCAACCAGCATCCCGGTCATCATAACGGCTTTTCTGCCCAGTTTATCCGAAAGCCATCCAAAAAATACGAAGAATGGTGTGCCTAAAAATAGTGCGGTGGCCATTAATGAATCAACCTGAGCAGATTCTACATTCATTACTTTTTGCAGAAAGCTCATGGCATAAAACTGTCCTGTATACCAGATGACACCTTGTCCCATTGCGGCTCCGAACAACGCCAGCAGGACGAATTTGAAGTTGTATTTATTTCCGAAACTTTCTTTTAATGGATTTTTTGATGTTTTACCTTCACTTTTGGCTTTAGCAAAAAGCGGTGATTCCTTCATGTTTTTTCTGATGATGTAAGAGACGCCCACCATTAAAATAGAAATCCAGAAAGGAACTCTCCATCCCCAGCCGTCGAATTCCTCTGCAGAAAGTGTGTTTTTTGTTATTAAAATAACAATCAATGAGATAAAAAGTCCGGCGGTAGCAGTGGTCTGGATCCATGAAGTCCAATAGCCTCTTCTGTGGGGTTGTGCGTATTCTGCAACGTAAGTTGCTGCACCTCCATATTCTCCTCCCAGGGCCAGTCCTTGTAATAATCTCAGGATCAGAACCAGAACCGGAGCCATAAATCCAATGGTTTCATAACTGGGAATACATCCGATAAGGAAAGTGGAAAATCCCATGATCAGCAGGGTGACCAGGAAGGTGTATTTTCGTCCGATAATATCTCCTAATCTTCCGAAGAACAGGGCTCCGAAAGGTCGTACAACAAATCCTGCGGCAAAAGTGGCCAGGGTAGATAAAAATGCTGCGGTAGGGTTGTCTGCCGGAAAGAATTTTGTTGCCAGCACAACAGCTAAACTTCCGAAAATATAGAAATCGTACCATTCTATCAGTGTACCGAGTGAAGATGCAGTAATAACGCTCCATATGGTTCTGTTCTTCTGCTTATCGGTCATATTTTCATAGCTTTCATGATGGTTTTCGCTCATATCACTTGATTTTGATGTTAGTTAATTTTTTTATGTGGGTTTAAACGAGTCTGTTATTATAAATAAATCTGAAACTGAACAATGAACTCGCCTTTGGATTTTGGACGCTCGGTAGGGTTGGTATAAACAGGTCTGGTGGAGTACTGGGTTGTTATTTTAGCGTGATGTCCGTCTATAAACCAGTTGGCTCCAACGTCAAACTGTGAAGACGACTTGTCGAAGGCTTCAAAGTTTTTATGGGTATATGCTGCAAACGGCTGAATTCTGATTTTAGGCTTTTCTGCTTCGTTGGGAAGTAATAATCCGGCTTGTGCATAGATAATATTACCTGTTCCAATTGTCGGTTGTAAGTTTCCAGGTCCGGCAATTACCTTTTGTCCTACAAAGTTAGGATCAGCTGCTGCGATATTCATAGTCCCCAGGTTTCGGATATAATTGGGGCCGAACTGATAATTATAATATCCTGCGTAGGCAGAAACTGCCATTTTATGTTTGGCATTTCCCAAAGGGATATCTGCAAAAGCATCAACAGCTAGAAGAGTGATGTCGTGCTTTTCGATATTTGAGTTTACGGAAGTTCTGGTTCCGTCCGCCTGATGATAAAAGCCGGCTCCTACATTAAACACTTTCTTTGTTCCCAGATATGATCCAACTTTGAAAGGAAGGGTATTGGACTCTTCGTCCAGAAACTGATATTCTACGTATCCGGCTTTTGAAAAGCTGGGATTTCCGTTATTATCTACCGCAACAGCTTTTGAGGGATCGGTTACATTTACAGGAACCAGATCTGTGGCGAAGGGCTTGTTTAAGCTGAGGCGGTATTCAAGTTTTCCATACTTTCCTTTGGCAAACATACCCAGTTGTCTTGCGAACTGATCAGAGCTATCGATTAACGGCCACGAAAATATAGGAGAATCGAGGGTTAAAAAATTGAGGGTGGAGGCCATAGTCATTCTGGAGAGTCCCATATAATAATGCAGCCCAGCTCCTAATGTTAAAGTAAATTTTCCTGCTTCTCCCGGCATCAGGACTGCATATTCATTCCATGCATCATGGAAAAAAAGCTGTGTTTTTTTGCCATTTCCGTTTCCTCCTGTTCCTGTTGTACCCGGCGCTCCTCCATTGATGAAGGTTTGGTTATTGATACCGAAGTGAAGGAGGATCATGTATCGCTTAGTAACCTGGGCGTACGTTAAAGCACGGAGTCTGCGGTTCCCTACATTCCAGGTATTGTCTGTGGGTTCTCCTCCGACCATACTTCCCGGGTTCATTTGTGAGTTCCTTAACCAGAACTGATCCCATAAAATAAATCTGACAAATTTATCTCCTTCAGGATTAAGGTTTATTTTTAATCCGTTTCCGTAGTCGGGAGATCCCTGGGAGTATAATGTATTGCTGATTAAAGCTAATCCAATAAAAGTGAGTATTTTCTTCATAAATTATCAATTTTTTGGCGTTAATTTTGTGAAAGCCAAATTGGAATTAATAATTTATTTAGAGAAATTTAATATATATTAATGGTAAGTATATAGTTTTATTATAAGTGCCTGTTTGTTAGTTCGAGCTGAAGGCTCGGAATAGAGAGTTTCATTTCCTGATTTTGCAAATAGGTAATTTTATGATTCCTTCTTTTTGTCTGTTTAATTTTTAAACCGTTCCCACTTGATCAACATGTATTTATCTGCGAACTGTGTGATGATCAATCCTGAGTTTTTAATATTGTCTTCATTGGACATGTATTCGATCAATTCGTTTTGCTTCAGGATTTTATATACGGGATGGAATTCGGAATGCGGTGGCCGGGTGATATTGTATTTCTTGATCCATGAGCTTATGGTTACATGAGAGACACCGATAATCCTTTCTATTTCGCGGAAGCTTAATCCTTCGAGGTAAAGCTGAAGGGCTTTGGTAACGTAGTAGTCATCGATCTGCTTGCCTATTTTTTTTTACGGTGAAATAATAATTGCAGGATTTGCAATGAAATCTTTGTTTCTGATTGATCACCCCACTTTTTACAAGGTGGGTGCTATTGCATTTAGGGCATTTATTTTCCATATATAATATTTTAGCAAATATATAATAATTTAGCAAAATTATATATTTCAAATAAGATATATTATCTTGTAATAATCATTTAAACAAAAAAAATATCTTTTTAATTTGGTTATTAAAGTTATTATGCTTTAAATTTGCCAAAAAATTCAGATAAATAAATGGAAATAGAAATTTCCTCATGCGAACATTTAATGTATGTGAGTGAAATACAGCAGGAAATGTATGATTCTGCACAACGGAGAGGAACGGGGATCGCAAAACGTTCCATAGAATATTTAAGTAAGAAGATTTCAGAAGGCAATGCCGTTGTTGCTACTGAAAACGGGGAATGGGTAGGTTTCTGCTATATAGAGACCTGGTCCCACGGTCAGTTTGTGGCCAATTCGGGGCTGATCGTTTCGCCAAAATACAGGAACAGGGGTGTTGCGACCCTGATTAAAAATAAAGTTTTCCAGTTATCAAGGGGTAAATTTCCTGCGGCTAAGGTTTTTGGATTAACAACCGGGTTGGCTGTCATGAAAATCAACAGCGATTTAGGTTATAAGCCCGTTATTTATTCTGAGCTTACGCAGGATGAGGAATTTTGGAATGGTTGTAAAAACTGTGTGAATTACGAAATTTTAATGAAAAAGGAAAGAAAGAACTGCTTATGTACAGCAATGCTTTTTATTCCTTCCAACAATGATATAAAGGAGGTGAAAAATAATGAACCTCAAAATAAGGATAATGATGAAGTAAATCAGGATGGGCTTTTGTCTTCGGGGCAGATTACATCCGGTGGATTACATTATACGAACAATAATACGAAAAAGAAGATCGATGAAAAAGAAAGTAATCTTAGCGTTTAGTGGTGGTTTGGATACCTCTTACTGTGCCAAATATCTTAGTGAAAGCCTGGGATATGAGGTGTATGCAGTAACTGTGAATACAGGAGGTTTTTCAAAAGAAGAAGAAAAAGAACTTGAAAACAGAGCCCTGAAATTAGGGGTAAAGGAATACAGGTGTATTGACGCTCAGGAAGATTACTATAATTCATGTGTGAAGTATCTGATCTTCGGAAATGTATTGAAAAATAATACTTATCCGCTTTCCGTAAGCGCTGAGCGTACCATTCAGGCTCAGGAAATTGCAAAATATGCACTGGAAAAAGGGGCGGATGCTATTGCTCATGGAAGCACAGGAGCGGGAAATGACCAGGTTCGTTTTGATCTGATTTTCCAGGTAATGGCTCCCCATGTTGAGATTATCACGCCGATCCGTGATATGGCACTTTCGAGAGAAGAGGAGATTGAATTCCTGAAAAGCCACGGATATGATATGGAGTTTCAAAAGGCTCAGTATTCTGTTAATAAGGGGTTGTGGGGGACTTCTGTGGGTGGAAAGGAGACGCTGACTTCCAGAAATAACCTTCCGGAAGAGGCCTTTCCGTCGCAGATCAAAGAAACCCAGTCATCTGAACTGGAAATCGAATTTAAAAACGGTGAAATTACAGCAGTAAATGGGGAGAACTTCAGCCATCCTGTGTATGCTATCCAGAAAATAGAACAATTGGCTTCTGCTTACGGTATCGGAAGGGATATTCACGTAGGGGATACTATTGTCGGAATTAAAGGAAGAGTAGGATTCGAGGCGGCTGCTGCATCTGTGATCATCAAGTCCCATCATTTATTGGAAAAACATACTTTATCGAAATACCAGCAAATGATGAAGTCGCAATTGTCCGACTGGTATGGGAACTGGCTGCATGAGGCATTGTTTTTAGATCCTGTGATGAGAAATATAGAATCTTTCCTTACTGACTCTCAGAAAATGGTAACAGGAAAAGTTTTCATCACTCTTTATCCTTACAGATTCGTTTTGAATGGCATTGAATCTGAACATGATCTGATGTCTGATCACTTTGGAAGTTACGGAGAGGCAAACAGAGCATGGAGCGGAGACGATGTAAAAGGGTACACAAAAATTGTAAGCAATTCCCTGAATATTTACCACCAGATTAACGGCGTAAAAATATGAAAACGGTAGGAATTGTAGGAGCTAACGGATATACCGGTAGTGAATTGGTGCGCCTGTTGGCTTTTCATCCCAATATTGAATTGAGTTTTTTATATAGTCGTTCTAATTCGGGTACAAAGATTTCTGATCTGTACCCGGATTTAGCGACGGTTTGTGAAATGGATTTAACGGACAAACCTTCGGCTGTAGATATTCTTTTTTTGTGTCTTCCTCATAAGGAAAGTCAGAATTGGCTGAATCAGAATGCTCTTACAGATGAGACGTTGGTGATTGATCTGGGAAATGATTTTCGTTTGGAAGGTGCTTTCGGAAACAGAAATTTTATCTACGGGCTTCCGGAAATCAATAAAAAAAATCTTTTAGGGGTAAAAAGTATTGCCAACCCGGGATGTTTTGCAACTGCTATCCAGCTGGCTCTATTGCCATTGGCTGAAAAAGGACTTTTGCATGATGTGTATACAACAGGAATTACCGGATCGACAGGAGCCGGGCAGTCTTTACAGGCAACCACTCATTTTACCTGGAGAAATGATAATATTTCTGCATATAAAACACTTACCCATCAGCATGTAGATGAGATTTTGCAGCAAGTGAATTCTTTTAACAATAAAGACGTTAGCCTGAATTTTGTTCCCTGGAGGGGAGATTTTACAAGAGGGATTTTTACCAGCTCAACGGTTAAATCAGACCTGGAGCTTTCGGATATTGAGACATTGTATAGGAAGTTTTATGAAGATGCACCTTTTGTAAAGGTAAGTGAGAAAGCAATTGATCTCAAACAGGTTATCAATACCAATCGCAGTGTGATTCATGTTGAAAAGAATAATAATGTTGTTGTTATTCACTCAGCGATTGATAATTTGTTAAAAGGAGCTTCCGGACAGGCTGTTCAGAATATGAATATTGCCATGGGATGGGAAGAAAACCTGGGACTGGATTTGAAACCAATAGGTTTTTAAATACATTCTTATAAAAGTAAAATGGGGAAGGATGGAATTGTAAAACAATAACCCGAAACCGGTAACTAAAAATTTTCAACTTCAATTAAAAAAAAATGAACTTATTTAACGTATATCCATTATTCAATATAAATCCTGTAAAAGCAAAGGGATCATTTCTTTGGGATGATAAGGGAGAAAAGTACCTTGATTTTTATGGAGGCCATGCAGTGATCTCTATAGGTCATAATCATCCTTATTATCAGGAGAAATTAAGGGATCAGTTAGAAAAAATTTCTTTTTACTCCAATTCAGTACAAAACGAATTGCAAACTGAACTGGCATCGAAACTTGGAGAGATATCAGGATACGAAGACTATGATCTTTTCCTGTGTAATTCCGGAGCTGAAGCTAATGAAAATGCGTTAAAACTTGCTTCTTTTCATAATGGAAAAAGTAAAGTACTTTATTTTTCCGGCTCTTTTCATGGAAGAACCTCTGCGGCAGTTTCCGTAACGGATAATCCGAAAATTGTAGCACCTGTCAATTATTCCGAACGTTTCATAAAGTCGGAGTGGAATAATGTAGAGCAATTAGAGGAAGTTTTCAGAACTCAGGGAGATTCAATTTCTTCGGTGATTATTGAAGGGATTCAGGGAGTGGGTGGAATTATGATTCCAACGCCGGAGTTTTTATCTAGAATTAAAGAGCTATGCGATCAATATAATGCTATTTTGATCTTAGATGAGGTTCAGTCAGGATATGGTAGAACGGGTTATTTCTTTGCTCACCAGGAGTTCGGTATCCAGCCTGATATAATTACAACCGCAAAAGGAATGGGAAATGGCTTTCCGATTGGTGGAGTCCTGATCCATCCTAAATTTGAAGCAAGCCATGGTTTGCTGGGAACTACTTTTGGAGGTAATCACCTGGCATGTGCTGCAGCGATTGCAGTGTTAGATGTTATCAGGGATGAAAGCCTTATTGATAATGCTGAGCATATGGGAAGCTATATCGAAAAAGAAATTGAAGATTTACCACATATCATCTCTATACGAAGGAAAGGCCTGATGATAGGGATAGAGCTGGACAGGGATTGTGCAGAGGTAAGGAAAAGCCTGCTTTACGATCATCATATTTTTACCGGAAATTCTAATGATAAAACGGTGCTGAGGATCCTTCCTGCACTCAATATCAGGAAAGAGGAAACAAATCTTTTCATTGATGCATTGAGGGAAGTACTGACGAAATTGTAAGAGTGAAAATTGCGGAATTGCAAAAACGAAAATGATAGATTGCTAAGCGTAAAATTGCAGGATCGTAAAAGGGTAAAACTATAGGATAGTCATAAGACGTCTCTAATGGTTTTAAAAATATAGAAATAAGAGTCTGTTGACCATTAAATAAAATTTATACAATGAAAAACTTTACTGCTGTAAGCGATATTGAAAACTTACAGGAAATTATAAAAAAAGCCTTATATATAAAAGAAAATTCCCATTCTGAAACCGAAAAAGGAAAGGGAAAAACCATTGGATTGGTATTTCTTAACTCAAGTCTGAGAACCCGTTTAAGCAGCCAGATCGCTGCACAGAACCTGGGACTTAATATCTTAACATTAAATGCTGCACAAGAAGCCTGGAATCTTGAATTTGCTGACGGAGCTGTAATGAACGGAGATACTGTAGAACATATTAAAGATGCGATAGAAGTATTGAATCAATACTGCGATATCATTGCGGTTCGTTGCTTTGCGGGAATGAAAAGTAAAGAAGATGATGTGAATGAAAGTATTCTAAGCCAGTTTCAGCAACACGCGAAGGTCCCTGTAATTTCTTTGGAGTCGGCAACACGTCATCCTCTGCAGAGTTTAGCGGATTGTATAACCATTAGTGAAAACTGGAAAGAAGAGCGTAAGCCTAAAGTAGTCCTTACTTGGGCTCCTCATATCAAGCCGATCGCTCAGGCAGTTGCGAATTCCTTTACGGAATGGATGCAGGAAATGGATGTGGATTTTGTTATCACCAATCCTGAAGGATATGATTTGGATCCAAACTTCACAAAACAGACGAAAATCATTCATAACCAGGATGAAGCTTTAAAAGATGCGGATTTTGTCTATGTTAAAAACTGGTCATCTTTTGATGAATATGCTGCGATACCAGAAGTGAAGGAAAACTGGATGTTGACAGCTGAGAAGTTAGCGCAAACCAATAACGGAAAAGTAATGCATTGTCTTCCGGTTCGCCGGAATGTAGAATTGAGTGACGAAGTGATGGATGGTGAAAACTCTATTATTTACCAACAGGCTAAAAACCGGATTTTTTCTGCTCAGGCAGTATTCAGTGAAATCCTGGATGAAATTAACCAAAGTAAATAACAGGAGATTATGGACAAGCTTTTTGTTGTAAAAATAGGAGGTGCCTTAATTGATGACGAAGAGTTATTGGATCAGTTTTTAGATCAGTTTTCTCAAATCAAAGAAAAGAAGATTCTTGTTCATGGTGGCGGAAAGCTAGCTACTGACCTGGCTGATAAATTGGGAGTTGAGCAGAAGCTCGTCAACGGGCGCAGAATTACAGATAAGGAGACTCTGGATATTGTGGCAATGGTGTATGCAGGTGGAATTAATAAAAATATTGTCGCAAAACTTCAGCAGAAAAAATGTAAGGCAATAGGGTTTTCGGGAGCTGATGCCAATTTGATTAAAGCCAAGAAAAGAGAACATGCAGAAATTGATTTTGGATTTGTAGGAGACATTGAGAAGAAAAGCGTCAATAATAAATTGATATCCAAATTAATTAAGCTTGAGCTTGTTCCTGTATTTTCGGCTATTACGCATGATAAAAAAGGAAATCTTTTCAATACCAATGCAGATACAATAGCTTCGGTGATTGCACAGGCCTTATCGAAGAAATACGATGTGGAATTGCTCTATTGTTTTGATAAAGAAGGAGTATTGGAAAATGTGAATGATCCTGATTCTGTAATTAAAAGTGTATCGTCCGAAGATTTTTCAACCCTGAAAGAAGAAGGAAAACTGCATAAAGGCATATTGCCAAAACTTGAAAATGCACTGGGTGCGATTAAAAACAATGTAAATAAGGTATTCTTAATAAAAGAAACTCAATTAAAAAACCATATAGAAAACCATCATGGAGGCACTGAAATCTGTTTATAGTCAAGAAGAACTGTTCGATAATGCTATTGAACTGCTGAAAAAACTGATTGAAATTCCTTCATTCAGCAAGGATGAGTACAATACATCTGTAGCTATTGAAAACTTTTTTCAGAAGCATCTGATCCCGGTAAAACGTTTTAAAAATAACATCTGGGCTGTCAATAAATATTTTGACGCATCCAAACCTTCTGTGTTATTGAACACCCATCATGATACGGTGAAACCTAATAAAGCGTATACACTGGATCCATTTACGGCGATTGAAAAAGATGGAAGACTGTATGGTTTGGGAAGCAATGACGCAGGAGCATCCTTGGTTTCTTTAGCACAAACCTTTTTACATTTTTATAATAGAGACGATTTAAAATATAATTTAATTATTGCCCTGACGGCAGAGGAGGAAATTTCAGGATTTGATGGAATTGAAGCTCTTTTTCCACAATTACCTAATGTGGAGCTGGCTATTGTGGGAGAACCTACACAGATGAATCTGGCGATAGCAGAAAAAGGACTTCTTGTCATTGACGGTGAAATGAAAGGCACTGCTTCCCATGCTGCCCATCCCAATGATGATAATGCCATTGTAAAATGTATGGAGGATCTGCAGCATATCACCCATTTTAAATTCCCAAAGGTATCTGATTATCTCGGAGAGGTTAAAATTACCCTATCCGGTATCCATGCAGGAGTTCAGCACAATGTAGTTCCCGAATCCTGCCAGTTTACATTGGATGTGAGGGTGACGGATGAGTATACGAATGAAGAGGCTTTTGATATCATTCAGTCCCAAATGAAATCCAACCTTACGGCAAGGTCTTTCAGGCTGAATTCTTCAAAAATAGAACCTGACCATCCTTTTGTACAGGCAGGACTGGCTATTGGAAGGTCGACTTACGGTTCCCCGACATCTTCGGATCAGGCAATTATCCCATGTACTTCTGTTAAGATCGGTCCCGGAGACAGTAGGCGCTCTCATACGGCTGATGAATTTATAGAACTCCATGAGATAAAAGAAGGGATTGATATTTATATCCGGATTTTAGAAAGGGTTTTGTAAAAGACAGCAGATATCAGAATTATTTGAAAGTATTGAATATCTGACATCTGAAATCTAAAGAAAATGTTTTGACACCCAGCATGATCATAATGAAGAGTATCGTTTTTAATAAGATTTATGCAAAATGACAATTAAAAATAAAAGACTTTGTTGAATGTGGAAGATGTTCAGTTCAGGAAGACGGAAAGAGCATGCTGGGTAAAAAAACAACCTAAAATCAATTAATACTATTTTAAACAAACAATTATGAAAAAGATATGGCAGAAAGATGATCTTGCCACCAATATATTAGTCAATAAGTTTACTGTCGGTAAAGACCTTGATTTTGATGAACGTCTGGCGAAATATGATGTTAAAGGTTCTTTGGCGCATTGTAAGATGCTTGCAGAGGTTGGAATTATTTCCCATGACGAAGCTGAACAGATGACCTCTGTTCTGTCGATGATATTAAAAGATATAGAAAACGGAGATTTCGAAATCGATACCCAGGCAGAAGATATCCACTCACAGGTTGAAGCCATCCTGATTGAAAAATTAGGAGATACCGGTAAAAAAATTCATACGGCAAGATCCCGTAATGATCAGGTTTTACTGGATATAAAACTATACCTTCTGGATGAGATCCGTGAAATAGCAGGTCTTACGGATGGGTTTTTCCAACTGCTTATCCAGCTGGCAGACCAACATAAAAATGTGTTGCTTCCCGGGTATACCCATTTACAGATTGCAATGCCATCTTCCTTCGGACTGTGGTTCGGAGCCTATGCAGAAGCTTTGTTAGACGACCTTGAAATGTTATTTTCAGTAAAAAACATCATTAATAAAAATCCGTTAGGGTCTGCTGCGGGTTATGGTTCCTCTTTTCCTATAGATCGTGAAAGTACCACCTATAATCTGGGTTTCCAGACGATGAATTACAATGCAGTATATGCACAGATGACCCGTGGTAAATCTGAAAAAATGCTTGCAATGGCAATGGCAACAATGGCTGGGACCCTTGGGAAATTTGCGTATGATGTATGCTTGTATTTAAGTCAGAATTTTGATTTCATAAGCTTTCCTAAAGAATTTACTACCGGAAGCAGTATCATGCCCCATAAAAAGAATCCTGATATCTTCGAACTGGTACGGGCACGATGCAACAGAATTCAATCGCTACCCAATGAGCTTATCTTATTAACGAATAATCTTCCGTCGGGATATCACAGAGATGTGCAGCTCACAAAAGAAATCTTATTTCCTGCGATTGACTCTTTGAAGGAATGTCTTGAAATCCTGAACTACACTTTACCACATATTAAAGTAAAGGATGGTATTCTTGAAGACGAGAAATATAAATATCTGTTCAGTGTAGAGAAGATCAATGAAGAGATTAAAAAAGGAAGTTCTTTCCGTGATGCATATATAAAGGTAGGACAGGAAATTGAGAATAATGAGTTTGATTATGAAATTACAGACCTCCATCATTCTCACCAGGGAAGTATCGGAAACCTTTGTCTGGATAAAGTAAGCTACCAGTTCAATAAATTAAAAAATAAGATAGTAGGGTAAATCAGTACATTGGATTTCCAATCCGGCAAAAAGGTAGAATAGCTGAATTGCCCAATCGTATAATGGCCATTATGCCTTTCTGCTAAAAGAAGTTAGTCCAGGTCAATTTTAAATTTGGTGGATTTTTTAACCTCATGCAGAACGATGGAGCTGTGGTACTGACCAATATTAGGAATGTTTGAAATCACGCTTACGGCAAAATCATTATAAGAGTTGATGTCTTTAGCGATGATCTTTAACATATAATCATATTCTCCGGAGAGACTTATGATTTCCTGAACCTCGTCATATTTGCTGATGTTTTTCTCAAAAGTCTCCAATACTTTCTTGGATTGCTCTTTGAGCCGGACATTACAATACACCACAATATTAAGGCCTAGTTTTTCACGATTCAGAAGGCCTACATATTTTTCAATGACACCCTGTTTCTCCAGCTGCTTGATACGCTCATAAGTAGGAGTAAAAGTAAGACCTATCTTCTCGGAGATTTCTTTTACTGATAAGGTAGAGTCTTCCTGGATAATACTGAGAATCATTTTGTCTTTGGCGTCCATATGAGCAATTTGAATTTTAACAAAAATATTAAGAAAAAATGAGAATAAGGTGTGATTAAAGTTTTTTAATTTTTTTAGAACTTTAGTTTTGTCAATTCGGTTAATTGTTATATCTTTGCACCTAATGAATAAAAGAGTATTTATATCATTAGATTTACCGGGCGAAAGCGCCCTTTACGATATTTATTGTTATTAAGCGAAGATTTTGTCTTCGCTTTTTTTATGTAAAAAAATTAAGATATTATGTTTACGATTGCAGAACTAAGTACAGAGAAAATCAACAGTATACTAACAGAAGCGCTGGCTTTTGCTGAAGGAAAAACAGCTAAAATTGACGGTGAGGTTTTTTGCTCAAATCTGTTTTTTGAAGACAGCACCAGAACAAAGACAAGCTTCGATGTGGCTGAAAGAAAACTGGGATTGCAAGTGGTTCCTTTTGATGCTTCTCACAGTTCAGTAAATAAAGGCGAAAGTTTATATGACACTGTGAAGACGATCGAAAGTATTGGAGTAAACTTAGTCGTAATAAGAGACAAAAAAGACGGGTTCTTCGAAGAATTGAAAAATATCAACATCCCTGTGATCAACGGGGGAGACGGAACCGGAAACCATCCATCACAATGTATGCTGGATCTCATGACCATCTACCAGGAGTTTGGGAAATTCGAAGGACTGAAAATAGGAATCGTAGGAGATGTGAAACACAGCAGGGTAGCCAACTCGAATGCTGAGGCATTAAGAAGGTTAGGTGCCAAAGTATATTTTTCTGGGCCTGAGCAATGGTTTGATGAGGGAGCCTTAATCAACGGAACATACCAATCGGTAGACGAGCTGATCCATGAAGTGGATGTCCTGATGCTGTTGAGAATTCAGCACGAAAGACACGATGCTAAAATGAGCTTTTCAGCATCCGAGTACCATAGAAAATACGGATTAACAAAAGAAAGGGAGCAGGCAATGAAGAAAGGAGCTATTATTATGCATCCGGCACCGATCAACAGAGGAGTGGAGATTGACACAGATCTTGTGGAATGTGAACGTTCAAGGATCTTCAAACAAATGCAGAACGGGGTTTTTGCAAGGATGGCCATACTGAAAAATGCATTGGAAGAAAAAGGATTTAAATTTAAATAATTATTGTAAAAAGTATTAATGTAAAAGGTATTCATGAAAATCGTTAATACGTTAATACATGAATACATTATACAACAAAAATAAAAATGAAAAAGAAATTAATATTAGAATCCGGAGAGGTTTTTTACGGAGAAGGTTTCGGAGCAGAATTGGAAACTGCAGGAGAAGTGGTTTTCAATACCGGAATGACGGGATATCAAGAATTGATTTCCGACCCATCTTATTGTGGTCAGATTGTATGTATGACGTATCCGCTGATCGGAAATTACGGGATCAACCGTGATGATTATGAAAGTATTGAGCCGGCTATTAAAGGTCTTATTGTAAAAGAAATTTGCGATTTACCATCAAATTTCCGTACGCAGATTACTTTAGATGAATTATTCAAAAAGAAAAACCTTTCAGGAATTTCAGGAATTGACACAAGAAGACTGACAAGGATTCTTCGTAATTCAGGAGTTGTAAAAGGGAAAATCGTGAACGCCGATGCAGATGAAAACACAATCGTACAGGAATTAAAATCAACAACTTTCCCTACCAACCAGGTAGAAACAGTTTCTACAAAAACACCATATGCTAATCCGGGAAGAGGGTTTAAAGTGGTGCTGGTAGATTTTGGTTCCAAACTGGGAATCATCAGAGAACTTTCCCAAAGAAACTGTGATATTATTGTTGTATCACACGATACTACAGCCGAAGAAATTTTATTAATGAATCCGGATGGAATTATGCTTTCAAACGGTCCTGGTGACCCTGAAGATAATCCTAAAGCTTTGGAAATGATCCGTGGTCTTTTAGGAAAAGTTCCCATCTTTGGAATCTGTCTCGGACACCAATTGATCGGATTAGCCTGCGGAGCTAAAACATTCAAATTGAAGTTCGGACACAGAGGAGGTAACCACCCGGTGTTAGATTTAGAGAAAAACAAAGTTTCAATCACTTCTCAGAACCACGGTTATGCAGTGGATCAGGAAAGCCTTAAAGGAACCGATCTTATCGAAACACACATCGCCCTGAACGACAGAACAAATGAAGGATTAAAACACAAAATCCACCCTTGTTTCTCTGTTCAGTATCACCCGGAAGCAAGCCCAGGCCCTGAAGATGCGAACTACTTGTTTGATGAGTTTATTGATTTAATGGAGAAATTTAAGAAGTAATAATATAGACATCAGATATCAGACACTAGACTTCAGACTTTAATAAAGTAAATATGCACAACTTTGAGAAATTACTTTTCTGGCAGAAATCAATTCAACTTGCAAAAAAAGTTTACCTTGTTTGTGTTGATTTACCGAAGGATGAGAAATTTGGCTTGATTTCTCAAATTAAAAGATCCGTAGTCTCAATTCCATCTAATATTGCGGAGGGAGCAGGAAGAAATAATGATAGAGAATTTTATCATTTTCTGGGTATTGCAAATGCCTCTTCTTTTGAGCTACAGACACAGCTAATATTAACAAGAGAATTGGAATTGCTAAGTGTGGAAAAAGTCGACAGTCTAATATCACAACTGAATGAAATTCAAAGAATGATTTATACATTCAAATCTAATTTAAAAAAGTAAAACACAATGTTGGAAGTCTGAAATCTGACATCTAACATCTTGTATCTAAAAAAAAGAAAATGGCAAAACGTACAGATATAAAAACAATTTTAGTAATTGGTTCCGGGCCTATCATCATTGGACAGGCTGCCGAATTCGATTACGCAGGAACGCAGGCTTGTTTGTCTTTGAGAGAAGAAGGCTACAGGGTAATTTTGATCAACTCAAATCCTGCAACGATTATGACGGATGTGGAGATCGCTGATAAAGTATATATCGAGCCGATATCCCTTCAGTTTGTAAGTCATATCATCAGAAAAGAGCGTCCGGATGCATTGCTTCCTACTTTGGGAGGACAAACCGGATTGAATATGGCGGTAGAATTAGAGAAATCAGGGATTCTTGAAGAATGTAAAGTTGAGGTACTTGGAACTAAGCTTTCAGCGATCAACAGAGCGGAGGACAGAGATCTGTTCCGTGAGTTGATGAGAGAGCTGAACGAGCCGGTTCCGGAATCTGATATTGTAAATACAGTGGAAGGAGCACTTAATTTTGCAGAAGAAATCGGATATCCGGTAATTGTTCGTCCTGCCTTTACGATGGGAGGAACAGGAGGTGGAATCGCTTCCAATGAGACTGAATTGAAGGAGATTGCTGAATTAGGATTGAAATACAGCCCGGTTACCCAGTGTCTTATCGAAAAATCAATTGCCGGTTTCAAGGAGATTGAATATGAGGTAATGCGTGATGCGAACGACAATGCCATTGTGGTTTGTAACATGGAGAATATCGATCCGGTAGGAGTTCACACGGGGGACTCAATTGTTGTGGCACCTTCACAGACACTTTCGGACAGAGAGTATCAACTATTGAGAAATGCATCACTGAAAATCATCAGAGCATTAGGAATTGAGGGGGGATGTAACGTGCAGCTGGCCCTGGATCCTCACTCATTCAATTATTATATCATCGAGGTAAACCCTAGGGTTTCCAGATCATCAGCTTTAGCAAGTAAGGCAACAGGATATCCGATCGCTAAGATTGCGGCTAAAATTGCAGTAGGACTTACACTGGATGAAATTATGAATCCGGTTACAGGAAAAACATATGCATGTTTTGAGCCAGCACTGGATTATGTGGTAACCAAATTCCCGAGATTCCCGTTCGATAAATTTGAAACTGCTGACAGAAGACTTTCTACTCAGATGAAAGCTACCGGAGAGGTTATGGCCATCGGAAGAAATTTTGAAGAGTCTTTACAAAAAGCGATCCGCTCTCTAGAAACAGGAATCAGACATCTCGGATTAAAGAAAAAACAGGCAGAAGCGCTTACAGCAGAAGAAATCGAAAGAAGAATCAGAGTTTGTGATGATGAGAGATTATTTATCATCGGGGATGCGTTGAGAAGAGGATATGACTGGGAACAGATCGTAGAATGGAGTAAGATCGACAAATTCTTCATCTGGAAGATCAAAAAGCTTATTGATTTCGAAAAAGTTATTGCAGATAATAAATTCAATAAAGAGACTTTAATTGAAGCTAAAAAATTAGGTTTCGCAGACCTTAATATCGCCCACCTTTGGGAGACGACACAGCGTGAAGTTTTCAACTTCAGAAAAGAAAACGGGGTGATGCCGGTTTATAAAATGGTGGATACCTGCGCAGCTGAATTTGAAAGTGAAACCCCATATTTCTACGGAACCTATGAGGAGGAAAATGAAAGTGTGGTTTCAGATAAGAAAAAGGTTATTGTTTTAGGTTCGGGACCTATCAGAATCGGACAAGGGGTAGAATTTGATTATGCAACGGTACATTCAGTATGGGCGATCAAAGAAATGGGATATGAAGCAATCATCATCAATAACAACCCTGAGACTGTTTCTACAGATTTCTCAATCTCAGATAAGCTGTATTTTGAACCTCTGACGGAAGAAGATGTAATGAACATCATCGAACTGGAAAAGCCAACAGGAGTAGTTGTACAGTTCGGAGGACAAACAGCGATTAACCTTGCAGATAAATTGGCCAGCCATGGAGTAAAGATCCTGGGAACTTCATTAGAAGATCTTGACAGAGCTGAAAACAGAGATAAATTCGAGAAAGCGCTTCAGGAACTTGGAATTCCTCAACCACTGGGAAAAACTTCAACTTCGAAAGAAGAGGCAATAAAGATTGCCAATGAAATCGGATATCCGGTGTTGGTAAGACCAAGTTATGTGTTGGGAGGAAGAGCCATGGAGATTGTATATACAGAAGCAGAACTGGCACACTATATGGAATTTGCGGTAGATGCAAGCCCGGAACATCCGGTACTGGTAGACCGTTACATCACCGGAAAAGAAGTGGAAGTGGATGCCATCTGTGACGGGGAAACTGTAATTATCCCTGGAATTATGGAGCACATTGAAAGAGCAGGGGTTCACTCTGGAGACTCTATCGCAGTGTATCCACCGCAGAATGTTTCTCAAAAAGAAATTGATACATTGGTAGATTACACACAAAGGCTGGCAAAAGGCCTTAATGTGATCGGATTAATGAATATCCAATATGTTCTTTTTGAAGGAAATGTATATGTGATCGAGGTAAATCCACGTTCATCAAGAACGGTTCCTTTCCTTTCAAAAATTACGGATGTGCCGATGGCTAATCTGGCAACAAAAGCAATATTAGGTCAGAAACTAAAAGACCTTGGATATGAAAACGGACTGGTACCTAATAAAGAAGGGGTGTTTGTAAAAGTTCCTGTGTTCTCTTTCTCCAAATTAACAAAAGTTGATATCTCCCTGGGACCTGAAATGAAATCTACAGGAGAAGTTATGGGAAAAGATACAACTCTGGAAAAAGCACTTTACAAAGGTTTGATCGCTGCAGGAAGAAAAGTTCCGATGCATGGCTCTATTCTCTTCACTGTGGCTGATAAGCATAAAGAAGAGGCTGCTGATCTTGCGGCAAGATTCCATGAAGTCGGATTCAGAATCTGGGCAACCGAGGGAACGGCTAAATTCTTTGAAGAGAAAGGAATTCCTTGTAAAATAGGATACAAGATCGGAGAAGAGGATGTCAACCTTATCGACCTGATCCAGAAAGGTAAAGTACAGTATGTAGTTAATACCATGACAAAAGGGAAGCAAGTTGAAAGAGATGGTTTCCAGATCAGAAGAATGAGTGTTGAAAACGGAGTACCATGTTTAACTTCCATGGATACTGTAGAAGCAATTCTAAAAGTAATTGAAAGCATGACTTTCAAAATGGAAGCGATGTAATTCCTGAAAAAATAAATGTAAAACGCACCCTAAGTAATTAGGGTGCGTTTTTTTGTAAAGAATAAATCTTATAGAGATAATAGAGATAATAGAGATAATGAAGAAATCATTGTCTAAATTTGAATGATTCACTATTTTATTTGAATCAATGTATGAAGAAATTTTTAAAATATTTTTCGGATTTTAATTTTCTCGGATCAATATATTATATGAAAAATAAAAGAATTTTCATTGTTGGAGTGTGTATAGTAGTTTTTTTTAACTGCATTTTTTTATGCTTTATTTGAAACCCCCTATAAGACCGTAACAATCAAAGTACTCGATTGTGAATATACTTACAGAGACTATTATTTTGATGATTGGAAACTAAGGGATTCCTATATAAAACCACAACCAACCACAGCATTTGGAAAACAGTTCGCTGAAAAAGAAATTGGGATGTGTTTGTATGGTAAATATTTTCAAACATTACATTCACAATATAAAATTGAACTTTTAAAATTGTTCAAAAACAGTGAAGAGGTAGTGATTACAGAAAAGAATTTTGTAATTGATAAGGAGTTTAAAAATAAGACGGGGTTAAATAAGCCAAAAGACTCTATTGATTTCAATCAATATTATCTTGAGTAAAGTTTTGGTTCTACAATATAAGGTTTACGATATTACAAGGCTTATCATAAAATGACTTCGGACATTTTTCTTACCATAGTTCTAAACGTACTTTAATGAATAATTTAAGGTGTGTTTTTATTTTTGGCAAATATTTTATTGGGTTTATTTTAATGTACGATAAACATTGGAAAAATTAAAGAGAGTAGGTAAAAGGAAATTGATAAATATGTAAATTAGCCCGTTAAAATTTATTAAATAAAATTGAATGAAATCAAAATTTAAAATTTTTGTTTTAGGTGTTTCGTTGACGTCTTTAACGAGTTGTGCATTATCTAATTCTGTTCAGCAAATTAATTATCAATCAGGGTTAAAAATTGATAATAAATTAGCTTCCAGTAAGACTGTTCAGATCGATCCTATGAAAGATACAAGGGGATATCAGGATAATAAAGTTATTTTCTATAAGAAAAACATGTACAACCAAACCATGTCCGGTGCTTATATGGCTGAAAAACCTGTTTCAGAAATCCTTACGGACGCTATAAAAAACGGGCTTAAAGAAAAGAATGTTAACTTAGGCAGCGATAATAAAAGTTTTACGTTAAAATCAGAATTACAAAAAATGGATTACGAAGCCATTTCCGGATTCTCTACTGTTCAGCTGATTCCTCAGATCACCGTAAAGTTTCAGTTGATTGACAATGAAGGAAAAGTGGTTTGGACTGATCTGATAACAGGAAAGGCAAACACAAAAGGAGCCAAATTTGAAAAATTCCTGCCACCGGCTATCGACAATCTTGTAGAGCAGTTGGTCAACAGCCAGGATTTCCTGAATACGATAAAAGAATAATCGATATTTTGATATAAAAAAACAGATAATTTTTTGCCCCGTAAATTTTTTACGGGGTTTTTAGTTGATGTAAACATATTAGTTTTTTTTTGCCGATTTATTTATAAATTAGAGCGTTAAAATTCAGGCTGTTAAAATTGTAAAAAAACTAATAGGAATTCCATCAAATCAAAAGTAACCATGGCAGAATATAACGCAAAATCAAATAATGCTTTATCTTTTGAAGTGACAAAAGATGAGAAATTAATTGGAAAACTTTCTTATAATAGCTGGTTTAAGTTCAATGCAGTCATTGACCTGGCGGATTATTCCCATTATGTAATAGAACCTAAAGGTTTTTGGGGAACAACGATTGAACTGAAATACCATGATCGTGTTCTACTGAAGTTCAGAATGAACTGGAACGGAGAAATCGTCATTCAGACCCATTTTAATGATTGTAAAAAAAGTTATGCCTTTAAGCACAGAGGGATTTTTAAAGAATCTTTCGTGCTGGTGGATGAAGAGGGTTCTGAATATGTAGTGATGAAACCTAATTTTAAGTGGAATAACCCCGATTATGAATACCAGATCGCTACCTCCGAAGCTTTTGAGGAAATTCCTGATAAAGAAATTATATTGATCACTTCATTGCATTGTGCCAATTATTACATGTCTATGATGAGTTCAGCCTCTGTAATATAACCATAGAATGCCCAACATCAGCTAGTTTTTTATTTTTAATTGATTTTATAATAAGGATCGGAGAAATACCGGCTGGGTTTAATATAAGCTGTCTTCCGGTCTGCATCAAATATCCATATGAACCTTTTGATCAGGTCAGCTGCAAAATAACTTACTTTTTGCGTTTTAAGATCTCCGGCAAAGAATCCTGCAGAAACATTTTTTAATGTTGTATTTCCGATTTTAAACTCAGGTAAGATTCCTTGTTTTGTGATCACACTTTTTCCGCTGGAATTCTTTAATGTTTTCTCGACCGTTATTTTTAATTTTTTATCCAGCAGGTTATCTTCTGCAAACTGATTATTGTAGAGCAGTCCACCGGAATATCCCGATTGTAACAGAAAGCGGCAGGTAATCGTTTTCCCATCGATTATATTTTCTGCTTCAATAAACAACTGATCCCTTTCCGGATATAATTTTATAGACTGAAATCCCTCCAGATCGGGTAGATGATCATAAATTACAAACTGATTCTGGTCATAATCGATCTTGAAGGCCTTTCCGGAGAAAGCTCCTGTTCCGAACTTTCCGTCAGCTTCATGTCCGGTCAGTTCATTATCAAAAAAACGCACATTTTTCCAGGTGATTTTTTCCAATTGTACTCTGTTGTTATCACTGATTTCATCTTTATTAAAAATAATATGATCTGCCTTCCGGGTTCGTTGAGGGGATATTGAAGCATCCTCCATGGCAATCTGAAACATCAGATCTAGTGAATCCTTGTCATTAACCAGTGCTTTCACAATAATATTATTGTGCTTGGTTAATCTGAAAGGAATTGTTTCCTGTGCGTGAAGAGTAGTGAGGCCAATAAAGAAAAAGAGTATGAATTTTATTTTTGTCAGCATGGATAAAAGATTTCGGTATAGAAATTAACCTTTATTTTTGAAATATAAAAGAATAAAAATACTTGTTCATTTTTCGGTTGCAAAATATACCCCACAGTACTTAATTTTATAAAAAAAAAGCGAAATGACAAATATTCAAATTTTCAGAGATCTGCATCATGGTAATGAACCTTTATTGGTGGGAAATGTTTGGAATGTACAAAGCGCGAAAGTATACGAAAAGCTGGGCTATAAAGCTTTAGCCACTTCAAGCTCTGCGGTAGCGCATAGTTTGGGGTACGAGGATGGAGAAGAGATGAGTTTTGATGAGTATTTCTATATGGCTGAAAGGATACTGAAATCTGTTCATATTCCTGTATCTGTGGACCTGGAAGCGGGTTATGGAAATACAACCGATGAGATCGTTTCCAATATTTCCAAACTGTCGGCTGCCGGAGCTGTAGGGATTAATATTGAAGACAGTATCGTGGTGGACGGAAAAAGGAGATTACTATCACAGGATGAGATTTATGAAAAATTCCGACCTGTTATTTCAAAACTGAAAGACAATGCTGTTGAGATTTTCATCAATTTCCGCACAGATCCCTTTTTGATGGGAATTGAAAATCCTGTTGAAGAAACTTTGCAAAGAATCCGGATCTTTGAAGAACTGGGAGTGGATGGGATCTTTGTACCGTGTATTACCGATGAAGAGGATATCAAAACCATTGTGAACGCCACGGAGACTCCTATCAATGTTATGTGTATGCCGGAATTACCCGATTTTGAAACTTTAAAAACGCTTAATGTTAAAAGAATTTCCTCCGGTAGTTTTTTAAACGGATACATTTATGATCGTTTGGAAGATGCGGGCCGCGAGGTTGTTGCAAAACAAAGCTTTTCACCTATTTTTATATCATAATGAGGCTTACAGAAGACAGAATGTATCAGGCTTCCCTGGAAAAGGATTCCACATTTGAAGGAACGTACTGGATGGCCGTAAAAACGACCGGAATATTCTGCCGCCCCACCTGCACTGCCAGAAAGCCCAAAAGAGAAAATGTGGAGTTTTTTTTAGACACGAAAGAGGCTATCGCACATGGTTACAGAGCATGCAAAGTATGCAGGCCGCTGGAAAAACTCAATGAAACACCATCCTACATCCGGGAATTGCTGAATGAATTAATGGGTGATGAATCGGTGAAAATTAAGGACTCCGACTTGATCGCGAGAAATATAGAGCCTGTAACAGTTCGCCGTTGGTTTTTGAAAAATCACGGGATCACTTTTCATGCTTTTCAAAGGAAACTGAAGGTAAATAAGGCTTTCAAAAGGATTAAAAACGGGGAAAGCATTCTCGATGCCGCAATGGCCTCGGGTTATGAAAGCCTGAGTGGTTTTAATGAACGCTTTAAAAATATAGTAGGAGTCTCCCCAAAACATACAGGAAGGCAGAAGATTATTGACCTTAAAAGGATTGAAACACCTTTAGGAACCATGTTTGCCTGTGCTGTTGATGAAGGAATCTGTCTTCTTGAATTTACAGACCGGAAAAATATGGACCGGCAGTTTGCTTCGTTGTCAAAATTCCTCAATGCAGAAATCGTTCAGGGAGAAAACAAACATTTCCAGCAGCTCGAAAGAGAATTACAGGAATATTTTGAGGGAAGGCGAAAGTCTTTTGATGTTCCGTTATACATAACGGGTACAGAGTTTCAGGAAAAAGTATGGCAGCTGCTACGTGAAATTCCAATGGGAGAGACCAGGACCTATAAGCAGCAATCTGAGGTTTTAGGAAACCCAAAGGCTATACGTGCTGTAGGAACCGCCAATGGGATTAATAAAATAGCTATATTGGTTCCTTGTCATAGGGTGATCGGGTCTAATGGTGACCTGGTTGGCTATGCCGGTGGCATCTGGAGAAAACAAAAATTACTGGAGCTGGAAAAAGCGATCTTATTCTGATTTTTTATTTAAATTTATAGAACACATCATAACAAATATCCGGAATTTATGAGTTCTGTAAATACCATCCAAACAATGATCGATGCCGGTTTATTTCAGGCTCAGAAAACCATTCAGCGATACCAGTTTTTAAAAGTAAAAGGAGAGACTGATACTCATATTTACTTTGTGCAAGAAGGAAGTGTAAGGATTTTTATCATGGATGAGAATGAAGAACGGATCGTCAGGTTTGGATATAAGGGGAACATTATTGTTTCACTTGATTCTTTTTTATCAGAAAAACCCTCTGATTTTTACATCCAGGCTATAAAAAGGACTACTGTAAAAATAGCCACCAAGAAAAATTTTTATGAGTTGATCCGGTCGGATGACCAGCATCTGAATTGGTGGACCCATGTTCTGGAAGATCTCGTTCTACAACAGATTGAAAGGGAAAAAGATCTCCTGATCTATTCTCCCCGTGAGCGTTTTGAGAGGGTTTTGAAAAGGAGTCCGAAGCTGTTTCAGGAGATTCCCAATAAATATATTGCCAATTATCTGCGCATGAGCCCCGAAACATTATCGAGGCTAAAGAAATCTTGAGTTCAATCAAGATTTCAGAATGGATTAATCCTGAAATTTGTAGAAAAAGGATCAATGAAAATTCTTACCGCTCAATTATTATCAGAATTAAAGGAAATTACGCAAAATAACACCCGGTACGTAGAAACTCTTCTCAATAGAACGGATCAGGAACTCAATTACAGAACCTCTGAAAACTCCTGGACTGTACTGGAATGTATAGCGCACCTTAATCGGTACGGTCAATTTTATATTCCGGAAATCCACCGAAGGATATTATCCTCAGAATTTCCACCCAAAGTTACTTTTTCACCTGGAATTTTAGGGGACTACTTCGCAAAGTCTATGCTTCCAAAAGAGAAGCTTAATCCAATGAAAACATTCAAAACAATGAATCCCATTCACAGTAAATTGGATAAGAACGTGTTGAAGGATTTTATTGAACAACAGCATCAATTACTCGGAATACTTGAGAAAGCTAAAGATATTAACCTTGAAAAGACCAGAACGAACATCAGTATTTCAAAGCTTATTAAACTGAAGCTCGGAGACACTTTACGTTTTGTGATCTATCATCATTTGAGGCATATTGAGCAGGCAAAAAAAGTATTGGAAAGTCTTAAAAATTAATAGTGCGAAAGCAAAAATTATTAAGAATGGGGAGGGCTGTTTTATTTTGATTTCGTAATTTTAGGCAAAAATTTACACGTGAAGAAATTACTATTCGCAGTTTGCCTGTCTGCTTCAGCTTTAAGTTTTGCACAGGATTATTCTGTACCGGCAGCAAGTCCACGTCAGAGAGTGGAACAACAATTTTCGATGTCTAAGATTACGATCGATTATGGAAGACCCGGAGTGAAAGGCCGTAAAATTTTCGGTGAATTGGTTCCTTATGGACAGGTTTGGAGAGCAGGAGCAAACTCTTCGACAAAAATTACTTTCGGACAGTCCGTTAACTTTGGAGGGAAAACAGTTCCTGCAGGAACTTATGGACTATTCATTATTCCAACAGAAAAAGAATGGAAAGTTATTTTAAATAAAGATTTCCAGCAGTGGGGTGCTTACACCTATGATCCAAAGCAGGATGTTGTAGACGTTACCGTACCCGTAAATAAATTAGCAGATAAGCAGGAATGGTTTGAAATTACATTAAACCCTACCGATGAAAATTCCGGAAATTTGGTTATTAAGTGGGATATGGCTCAGGCAGAAGTTGCTTTGAAGCCGGCAAAATTAGATGCGGTGATCAAAATTTCTGATAAGTTGAAAGAAATCAAGAAAATAGAAACCGACGCAGCTAAAACAAAAAGCTAAGACGTATGAATTTCTCTGTTCAACCTATTTTAGAAAATGATGAACTTCAATTAATCCCCTTGGTACAAGGGGATTTTGAATCTGTATACGAGGTAGCTTCAGATCCTAAGGTCTGGGAACAACACCCGAACAAAGACCGTTACAAGAGAGACGTTTTTGAAAGCTTTTTTCAGGGAGCGATGGAAAGTAAAGGAGCTTTTAAAATTATTGATAAAGCATCGGGAGACGTATTGGGAAGCACCCGTTATTATAATTACGACGAAGATGACAGCAGCATCTTTATCGGGTATACGTTTTATGGAACAAAATCCTGGGGAAAAGGCATCAATCCTAAAGTGAAAAAGCTGATGCTTGATTACATTTTTCAGTTCGTGGATAAAGTTCATTTCCATGTAGGAAAAGAAAATCTCCGCTCCCAGATTGCTATGGAACGATTGGGAGGTGTAAAAACAGGAGAAGAAGAGGTTGCTTATTTTGCAGAACCTACCCGGACCAACTTTGTGTACGAAATTAAAAAAGAAAGCTGGCTGAAATGAAAAAATATAAAATTCAGAAATCACCTTTTATCGTTCCCACTACAGATGGGAAACTTATTGAGGAACATTGGGGAAATTCTACGAATAATTCAGATATATCAATTGCTCATATGGTAGCACCTCCCGGTTGGAGCGAACCTCACCAGACTCCTCAGTTTGATGAATTTACCATTATTGTTTCCGGAAAAAAGCAGTTTGAAATTGACGGTGAAACGGTCATCCTTGAAAAGGGGCAAAGCATTCTTGTGGAAAAGGGAGCCAGAGTACGTTACAGTAATCCTTTTACTGAGCCCTGTGAATACATTGCGATCTGTCTTCCCGCCTTTTCCATTGAACTGGTGAACAGGGAAGAGTAGCCACTAATAAGAAACCGGACAGTATATTGATCTCGCAATATAACGTTGTTGTATCGCCAGATCAATACATTGTCCGGATAAAAGCTATTTCAGAATTTCTTTCAAAAACATCAGGGTATGGTTCCATGCTCTTTTAGCCATCACTTCATTGTAATCAGGAGATTTCGGATCAGTAAACGTATGCTTTGAATGAGCATAGGTGATGATCTGCCAGTCAGCAGCCCCGTCGTTCATTTCTTTCACCAGGTTATCATAATCCTGTTGGGTAACTCCTTTATCGTCTGCCGGATTTTCAATCAGCATTTTCGTTGAGATCGGACCGTTCTTTCTTGTCTGATCTTTACCAATGCTTCCATGAATCGATACAACACCGGCTACAGGCATATTGGCCCTGGCAACTTCCAAAGCTCCGGTTCCACCAAAACAATAGCCGATCACAGCTACTTTCCCAGTGGATGCACCGCTCTTTTTAAGCTGTTCTAACGCCAATGAAATCCGTTTTTGGTATTCCGTATAATTTTGTTTGTAATGTCCCGCTGCTTTTCCGGCTGCGTCATTGTCGGCAGGAATATTCCCTTCACCATAAATATCAGCAATAAACGCAATATAACCTTGTTTTTCAAGCTCTACAGCAGCTGTTTTGGCTTCGTCATCAATTCCTTTCCAGGCGGGTAAAATCAGTACTCCCGGAAGCTTTTTTCCGGCATTGGATGTTACAAGGCCATTGAGCTTCTGTGAGCCGTCCTGATAAGAAACGGGTTTTAAGTTTTGACTGAATAATGCTCCCGATGTCATAAAAAGGGTGGTTAATAAGATGGAACGTATCATATTTTGTTATTTTAATTACACTAATTATTCTTTAATAGCTGAAGGAATATGGATGAGATACGATCTTGAAACTGCATGTAAAGAGAGGGGATTTCTCCTCAATAAAGTAACAAAAATGTATCAAAATCCTCATCTAAGTTAATAAAAATAACTTATTAGAAGAACCATTAAAACATTGTTAAGCCGTTATTTATTAGAATTTCAATCCCAAACCGATCAGTTCTTTTTCCAGATCTGTTGTAGGATATACCTGTATGGTATGAAAACCTAAAGATTCTGCCATTTCAATATTCTTTGGATTGTCATCTATAAAAACAGATTCATGAGCATGGATATCGTAACGTTCCAGTAGGAGATGCCATATTTTGGGATCCGGTTTTATCAGTTTTTCGGTTCCTGAAACCACAATTTTTCCATCAAAAAGCTGAAAGAAATCATAATTTTCAAGAGCATAAGGAAATGTTTCTTCAGACCAGTTGGTGAGTCCGTAAAGATGATAATTGGTTTTGCTGAGTTTTCTTAAAACCTCCACATTCTGCGGGATATCACTTTTCAGCATAACGTGCCAGTTGTCATAATAGGCTCTAAGCTCTCTTTCCCAATCCGGAAATTTCTGAACCTGAATGTTGGTTCCTTCCATAAGGCTTCTTCCCCGGTCCTGTTCCTCATTCCATTCCGACTGTGCGATGTGGGTAAGGAAATATTCCATTTTATCATCGTCATTGAAATAGTCTCTGAAAAAATATCTTGGGTTCCAATCCATTAAAACGCCCCCGAAATCGAATATAATATTCCTGATGTTCATAGTAATACGCTCAATATTTACTAACCGCACAATAGCTTTATCATCTGAATTTTACATTCAACTGAATCTCTTAAGTGCTTTGTTATTTAATGATTTACAATTTTTGTAGCTTAAATGTAGGGAGATTTATACTCTTATGAACTATAGACTGTGTTTAAAAATTGTGAACTATTAGTTAACGGGAAGATTCATATACAATCGATTGCTGATGTGTTGAATGGCAAATGGAATTTTAATGATCCGCTTTATAAAACTGATACTGCTCATTCTCAAAATAAGCATTGATATGCTGAAGGCCGTTGGTAAGGACAATTTCTTTAGCTCCGATGATCGAATTATATCTTGCCGTTTGTTCAAAAGTTTTTTCCGTCAGTTTAATATGGGGAGCTTTGCATTCCACCAAAACAATAGGCTTGGCTTTTTCTGTGATCAGCAGGTCAACTCTTTTTGTGAGACCGTTTAAAACGATCTTTTTTTCCGTAACCAAAGCAGATACGGAGTAGGATTTTACAGTAAGATAATAATGTATCCAATGTTGTCTTACCCATTCTTCAGGGGTAAGCAAAAGGTAAGTTTTACGAACCAAGTCATAAATAAAAAACTTATCTTTGTCTTTCTTGAATTTAAAATCAAAAGTTTCCTGAAAATTCAGTTTTGGAAGTTCCATTAAAAGATGAAAGAATTAGATTTAATCCTCAAAAATATTAAAAATAAAGAAGTTTTACCGATTTATTTTTTCCACGGAGATGAACCTTATTTTATTGATGTTGCCGTAAAGGCTCTTGAACACGACTTTCTGGAAGAGGATGAAAAAGCTTTCAACCAGACCGTGAGCTATGGGAAAGATACTACCTATCAGGAAGTTCTTTCGCTGGCAAGACAATTTCCTATGATGGGGGACAAGCAGGTGATCATTGTAAAAGAAGCGCAGGATCTCAGGCTGAATGAAGAGGAAAGCAGAATCCTGGAAGCTTATGTTGAAAACCCTGTACCTTCCACCGTTCTTGTTTTTGCCCACAAGCATAAAAAGCTGGACAGCCGGAAAAAAGTAACAAAAGCATTGGACAAGGCAAAGGCTCTTTTCCTGAGCGAATCGATCCGGGAGAATAATCTTCCTAAATGGATTGCTGATGAATGCATCAAACTGAACATTAAGACAGCACCTAATATTTCCCATCTTTTAGCGGAATATCTTGGAAATGATCTTTCACGGATCGCCAATGAGCTTGGAAAATTAAAGATCATTCTAAAGGAAGGAGAAGTTCTGGACGGAACGATCGTTGAAAACCACATCGGGATCAGTAAAGAATTCAATGTTTTTGAACTTCAGAAGGCTTTAGGAACAAAGAATTCCAATGCAGCATTTAAAATTGCCCATTTTATGGGAAAGAATCCCAAGAATAATCCTTTTGTGATGATGCTGGCCAGTTTGTACAATTACTTTTCAAATGTAATTATTTACCAGACGATGGCAGGGCAGCCACCACAGGTTATCGCCTCTCAGATGGGAATTAACCCGTATTTTATCAAAGATTATGCGGAGACAGCCAGGCTATATCCTCTGAAACATGCCACAAGGGTCATTTCTATTTTAAGGGAATTCGATATGAAAGGAAAGGGGCTTGGTGCCGTGAATATGAGCGAAGCAGAATTGATCAAGGAACTGGTATATAAGATTATTAATGTGGATAAGTTTAAGATGAAGGTGTAGGTTGGTTGAGAGTTGAGAGTTACGGGGGTAAGATTTTTATAGAGCGTTGAGAAGTCGGAGATTGCTTATGTTGACATATAAAGCGATTTCGCGATTAAGCAATTTTGAAACTCTGATGAACCCGAAACCAGCGTCTCATAATCCATACCACATCCATCGACAATCGACATATTGATTATTGACAAGTATCATTAAAATTCCTTTAATAAAACATTAAAAATTACGAAATTAGCGAACTTTAATTTTAATCTTTTTGAAAAGTAAATTATGGAGCAAAACATTTTAGATTGTGTAATAGTTGGATCAGGGCCATCTGGGTTCACAGCGGCAATTTATGCAGCAAGAGCAGATCTTAAACCTGAATTGTTCACAGGTTTGGAACCGGGCGGACAATTAACAACAACAACGGAGGTTGATAACTTTCCCGGATATCCTGCAGGTATTACAGGTCCTGAAATGATGATGGATTTGCAGAAACAGGCAGAAAGATTTGACACCAAAGTTCATTATGAAATGATCACAAAGGCTGAATTTTCTAAGGAAGTGGGTGGTGTTCATAAATTGTATGCGGGAAACAAAGAAATCCTGGCAAGAACAGTAATTATCTCTACAGGAGCTACTGCAAAATATCTGGGGCTGGATGATGAGAAAAAATATAATGGAGGAGGAGTATCTGCCTGTGCAACCTGTGATGGATTTTTCTACAGAGGAAAAGACGTAGTGGTAGTAGGAGCGGGTGATACAGCTGCTGAGGAAGCTACTTATCTGGCAAAATTGGTGAATAAAGTAACCATGTTGGTAAGAAAGGATGAGTTCAGAGCTTCAAAAGCAATGGTTCACAGAGTTCAGAATACACCGAATATTGAAGTGAAGTTTCATCATGAATTAATCGGGATCGAAGGGGAGAATAACCTGGTAGAAAGAGCTGTGGTGATCAATAACCAGACTCAGGAAAAATCTACCGTGGATGTGCACGGGATCTTTATTGCCATCGGTCACAAACCTAATACAGATATTTTTGCCGGACAAATTGATCTGGATGAAAACGGGTATATTCAAACGGAGAAAGGATCAACAAGAACCAACCTTCCTGGTGTTTTTGCAGCAGGAGATGTTCAGGATCATATCTACAGACAGGCCATTACAGCTGCGGGAAGCGGATGTATGGCAGCCATGGATGCTGAAAAGTATCTAGCTGAACTGCATTAATAACTGAGTCAATACATTATACCATAAACGCATCATGAATTGGTGCGTTTATTTTTTATTCTGTTTGTTGATCAATAAACACAGAAAGACAATCCCAGAAAATTAATCCGGTTGATTTCTAGCTGATTATTTTATTTTGTTAAAATTTATCCGGGAATTATTTTGTCAGAATTAAAAAACGTTCTATATTTGCACCACTGAAAACGAAGGCATAGCCGGAGTTCAGGGAGAGTTGGCAGAGTGGTCGATTGCGGCAGTCTTGAAAACTGTTGACTGTAACAGGTCCGGGGGTTCGAATCCCTCACTCTCCGCAAGATGCGAAAACGAAAGTTTTCAAATGGCATTAAAAAATAGGTAAATCCTGCAAATCTTAGATTTGCAGGATTTTTTGTTTTTGGAAATTGCTGTATTTTAAGTTTTTCTGCAAATTATTCTCAATATTTGAATAGGTTTCTTGATGCCTTTAAACCGTAACATTTTTGGAAATATGGTCGGTTTCCTGTACATCTGTTAATATCTCGCTAGCATATCTATTTTGTTCTGTTTTTAGTTCATTTTCGTTGTACACGAAAACAAATTACAGTATATTTGAGATAAATGAGTAAAGTGAACTTATGTTAATTGGTTATGCAAGAGTAAGCAAGTTTGACAGAATCTTGATTTACAAACTGATGCTTTAAAGAGTTTAGGAATTGAAAAAATTTTTATTGACAAGGTTAGTGGTGTTAAATCAGAAAAGGCGCAACTTAACGATTTATTAAATTTCGTACGAAAAGGGGATACATTAACCGTGTGGAGATTAGACAGGATCGGGAGGACTACAGTTGGGCTAATTCAGTTTGTGACAGAACTGAACGAAAAAGGAATCCATTTTAAATCTATTTCGGAAAACATTGATACAAGTTCAGCAAGTGGAAAATTAATTTTCCAGATTTTCTGTGTTTTAGCTAAACACGAAAGAAATGTTTTGATTGAAAGAAAAAATGCTGGATTGCAGTCTGCGAGAGCAAGAGGTAAAAACGGAGGAAGACCAAAGGGTATGACTGAAAAATATAAAAAGATTGCTCCTTTAGTAAAGAGCTCTTATGAAAGTAAGAATGTTCCAATTGAGGAAATTATGAAAGCTTTTAATATTGGAAGTAAAGCAACTTTTTATAAAATAGTTAAAAGTTAGTATAGTAAGATCAAATAATCAATAATATAATATTTAGTGCAAAATAACTACTAATGCAGAAAACACCAAATTTAGAGAGGTTATTGGAATTAATTAGCAGAGAAGATGTGATTCTTTTTGCTGGAGCAGGTTTATCAAAATATGCCGGATATCCTATGGGAGCTCAACTTCAAAGTATTTTTTACAATAGTTTATCAGCTAGTGCAAGAGAATATATTGAACCGACACGTTCATTAGCAGATTTGACTGATGATATTTTTCACTTATATCAAAGCAATAATCAAGTTATAAAAATATTGAAAGATAATTATACAAAGCTGCCAGTGTCTACTTTTGTCCACGATATAATTTCATCAATTCCTCATTTTAAGACAATTATAACAACAAATTACGACGGACTTTTTGAAGGTGCTTACAAGGAAAATGGTGAAGTCTTATATAATAATAGTCATATTAGTTTAGCTGATCCTAAAAAAACACATATATATAAAATTCATGGACACTTAGCTGACAGTAATTCAATAATCATTAGAAAAACAGATTATACGAATTTCTTTAACCCTAATAGTCAAAATTCCATTTTTTGGAATGCGGTAAAAGATAAAATGGCATCAAACTGTATCCTATTTATAGGTTACTCTTTAGAAGATGCCAATATCGATTTTATTTTTACTGATATTTTAAAACAACTTGGTGACAATAAAAAAGAGGTATTTTTTATTGCTCCTTCGTTAACACAACCTAAAAAAAAATAAGCTAAGTAGCTACGGTATAAATTTTATTGAGGGAACTGGAGAAGAATTATTTCCTTTAATTTTTGAACATATAAATGAGAATATACTTTTAGACCTAAAAAGTAATAAAGTTTCAACTGATAGTACATACAAATTTACTAAAAAGCTAGGATATAATGTAACAGTAGGCACCAATACGGCCTCGAATTTTTTTATTGAAAAAATAGAAAAAGTTGATGGTGTCTTAAAACAGAAAATACATTTTACAACTAAAAATAACAAAGACTTTATTAGTAAATTAAAAAGTTTTATGGAAGGGAATACCACAGAAAAAAGTTTCAGAATTCCTAAAACTGAATTATCTGATTTTGTCATGCATGTAGATAATTTCAAACTTCAAGATTTATCAAACATGGAATTTTTATACATTATGAAACTTCCTTCGTATGAAGGTAAAATTGATATTATTTTTGAAGATGGCATGTCTGTAATAGATTTTAATGTAAAAGTATATAAAGATATAATAGAAGAGAAAGTTGTATTGTCCTTTGAAACAGATGTAGCCAAAGGGTCTATTGCATTTATGCCAAGAGCTAAGGGAGCTAATATAAATTATGAATCTGAAATAGTTGAAGTTATTAAAAATCCAAGAGTACTTTTGGAATATTATAAAGCTTTTGCTAAAATTATTGAAGGAGTTCGCTTTTCATTTTTGGTAAACGGAAAATCTGTGTTTACAAAAAAACTCATCGCAAATAAAATCCCAGAAGATTTAAAGTTCTATATTAACTATCTTGAAAAGTTATGCAAAGTTGAAACTTTGCACATGATAAGATTTAAGGACATAAGTAGAAACGACATTAACGAAAATAACTATCACACACTTGAATCTATAATAGCGAAGGCGGAAAATACTTTTGTTGAATTGCCACTACCACCACTAAGGGCTGTTCTTGATGAAAGTTTTGATAAAGGATTTTTAAATATTAATAAAGAAGAGCATATAATGTTTTTTGGAGCAAATACTGAAGTAAAAGTAAATGTGCATGATAAAGAATTTAATTTAGGTTATATGAGATCATATGTTTTTGATCCTTTTATATCAAACATGGAAGAAATCAAAAATAAAAAAGCAAAAGAAATTTTTATTACTAATAAATCAGGTAAGAGAAAAGTGGGATTCTATGATGTTTACGAAATTCCCAGAGATAATTGAATAATATTTTAATTTATATAAGCAATCTCAAAAAAAAAATTGATAAAAAATAACCATAATGTAAATGAAAAAAAATAATAATGAGGATGTACCTCAAAAAATAGATGACAAATCAACTCAGACAGAAAGTGTAGAAAATGAAGTGGAAAAAGTTTCTGATTTTATTAACTCCCTTATATTTATAGATACAAATGTTTTTCTAGATTTTTATAGGATTAGAAATTCTGATGTTTCAATAAAATTATTAGATGAAATACTGAAACACAAAGACTCTATAATTATTACAACTCAAATAGAAATGGAGTTTAAAAAAAACAGACAAATTGTTTTTGGACAAACTTATACTGAACTAATTAAAACTAGAAATTTTTCATTGAGCTTGCCACATATCTTAACAGTTGAAGAAGAAGTTAAGGATTTTAATGAGACAAAAAAAAAAATTAAACGATTACCAATCAAAGCTGGAGGACAAATTTGCAGCAATTTTGACAAATCCTTTGGAGCATGACCAAGTTTATAAAAAACTTGAAGAGATATTTGTTCATAAATCAGAATTTAATCTTAACCGCGATAATATAGCAAATACTGTTATAGCTGAAGCTGCCAGAAAACGATTTGATTTAGGATATCCCCCAAGAAAAGATAGCGATAACTCAATCGGTGATGCTATTAATTGGGAGTGGATAATACAGTGTGCTAAGACCTCGGGAAAATCTGTAATTATTATAACAAGAGATTCTGATTATGGATATATATTCAAACAGGAGCCACATTTAAATGACTGGTTGGCACAAGAGTTCAAAGATAGAGTTAACTCAGAAAATTCAATATTTTTAACTAATAAATTAACAAAAGCTTTTGAAATAGTCAAGATTGAAGTAACAAAAGAGATGGTCGAAGAAGAACAAAAAATCATTTCAAATAATGACGAATGGCAGTATCAAAGTGTAAGAGATAGGGAGTCTTCTTGGCAAACAAGCAAAAGATTAGGTGAGGAAATATACGGTTCTCAGAACAATCTTTTCAAAACTTGGGAATCTTTGGGAACAGTTCAAAAACCAAATATGGCTCAATTCCTTTCACCATCTTGGAAGACTGTGATGGAAGCTTCTCAACCGCAATCTTACATGAGGATGCTTAATAATATTAATTCATGGAATGATCAAAGTAAAAAGTGGCCATTTAATCCTACAAATTTGGGATTGTAGTTTAAAAACAATAATAAATATTTCCATAATATAAATTTTAAAATATATAAAAAAGTCTCACAAAACGATAAATAACCTTACTTTTCAAAAACTAATATTGCTCAAATAAATGGAATTGAAACATTACTCAACAACTACACCAGAGTTACTTGAAATTTATAAATCCTTATGTCGGAAAACAATGATTTCATTTAAATCAATCAATCACAATATGTATGTTGAGAACGACTGTAGAACTCATTTCTATAATTGTATGATCTCTGAAATTGAAACCGCAGTGCTTCTAGTTGATTTATTAGTTGAAAATTATCCAAACATCCCAGTTATCCAAACACTAAATTTTCGAACTGAAGAAGAAATGAATAATTTTTTAAATAATAAATTAAGCATCATTGCTAATAACATTAGAGAGAATCTATTTCACCGTATATATTTAAGATTTGAAAGCTTTGCGAGAATTATAGCAAAAGATCAAGGAAAAGAAGAATACTCACTACTCGAAACTCTTAAAAAATTAACTACACATTTAAATATTGATTCAAAGTATCAAGACTTTGCAACATTATTGATTTACACTAGAAACACAATTCACTTCGAGGGGTACCACACAAAAGCCAGTACTAATGTAGATTATAATGGTGTAGAATATCAATTTTTACAAGGCAAACCTCTAGCGTTTTTTAATATTAACTTTGTAGTCAACCTAATTGAAGAGATAGATCGTTTTGTATTAGCAATTATTAATTCCGATATAATTAGTAAGAAAGTTTTTATCGAGCACATTTCAACAGGAATAACCAATACCTTTATGGATTAGCGAAATAACTAATCTCAAAAAAAGATGCAAAACTTATCCAAGAAGTTAGAATATAAAATAAAAAGAGATGGCAATAAGTAAGAAAAATAAGAGCAAAGTTTCTGTTGATGGTAAGGAATATTTATGGTGGGTATTTGATGAGTACGATCAGACAGAGTTTGATGGGATACAAATTAAAGCTGTTAGCTCTGACCAAACTCATTTTATAAAATATGGATTGCAACAAAGCTTAAATAATAGCAAATTGGTGCTTGCATTGAAAAATTACACCAAATTGGTGCATCTTTCACTACCTCCAAAATTTGAAAATAACGAAGGAGTAATTACTAAAACAGGAATTAACAGAATGATAAAATGGTGTAAAAAAGATGTTCATCATATTGAATATGCTTTGGATGGAAGTAGGAATGACCTGACTGAAGCAGAAAAACAATTATTGCTTAAAGAGCTACAAAAAATAATAAGGTAATCTCAAAAAAGATAAAATGATGGAGAATTTGACACTAGAAAACTTAGATAGATTTCATGATGCTGTCTACGATTCAACTAATATTAATTTACCCAAAGATAGTTTAGTCGTTGCATTTAATTTTTTGCCAACTGAAATTAAAAATATAGCCGAAGAATGGGGGTATAATGACACTGAATTTGGTAACAAAGTTTATGAATTTTTTAAAGTTCCGGAAAACAAAGAACAAATTCAAAACTTAATAGATCAATTATAATCTCAAAAAACGATTTAATGAGATAAGCGTTAATAATGTGCAAACTTTTTCTTCATATTCTGAATTTGGAACTCGCTGCGTACTGAATTAAGCTGAACTCATTACAGAATTATTAACAGGATCAAGAATCGGTATATCATCCACAAAGAAACATAAACAGTTGTTATTTGGGCAGATTTACTAATATTTCCGAAAGCTGAATCAATTACTTTAATAATAACGTAGGCTTTTTGCTTCGATTTCTTCCCTAACGCAAAGCCCAAAACATTAGCAGAAATATTAAACGCAAACTCTTCATGAAATCAAAATTAGAAAAAGTTAAACAAAATCTTCAAAAATTAATTGAACTAAACCCTAAAGGTAATTTCAAAATTGGAAGATGTTTAACTTTAAAAGAAATAGAACTTTTCGAAATCAACCATAAAATTAAGCTGCCAGAAGAATATATTGATTTTGTAACAAATGTAGGTTGTTTTGGTTTTGGGCCTAATGAAGGACTTCTTCCTTTAAATCAATATAATGATTTACGTCACCGTATTTTAGAAAATGATTTACAAAAAGAATTTCCATTTACAGAAAAAAAAGAAGATGATGAACTAAACCATTTTGAATATGATTCTTTGTTAAATGGAGTTATATTGATTTCTGATTGCGGATGTGGAGATTTTGAAATATTGATTGTTAATGGAGAAGAATATGGGAATGTTTGGGGTGATTATCGAGTATCATGTAATGGAATGATGCCGCTAACAAATATAAAAAATGAAAAATTATCTTTTTTAGATTGGTATAACCAATTTTTAGAGAAACAAATAGATTATTATAAAAAAAATGACCCAAAAAAAAATTGAAAATATACTTACTGAAAAAGAGACAAATAGAAGATTAATTAAACCAAAGCACTCTTTCAGTTTAATGAATTTCTTTTCTAAAATATTCAAATAGCACTTCTGCTATCATTGTAATGGGAAAATACAGAATTGAAGTTTTAAATCATTGGTTTTATTTCTTGATGTACATAACCCAAAAGAATAAAATAGAATTCCATCATTTGGAAATTAAGAATTTATTTGTGGGGTGATCAGAATATTAAAAATGAAATGTAAATCTCAAAAAACGATGGAATGAAGAGAATTGTGATAGATTTTCTATAATTATTTTGAACACTTTTCTGGTAGTCTCTTTAGCTGCTTTCGCTGGCGCGCGGGTCACGCTCATTGCTCATCCACATCTTACAGATTTAAATCAACTTCGAAGGTTTCCTGATCGTCATTATAGTAATTCTTCTAACTTACACAAATATAATATTTAAAATGCTCCAAAGTACAATGACTTTGGAGCTGACTCTAATTGTTAACTAACCTACTATTGTTTGATTATCTTATTTAGAATCGTATCACCTTTTAAGAAATAGTCTCCCGACGGATATTCAGTAAGATCGATCGTGTTTTTCCCCTTTCTAAAGATTATATTTTTAATAAGATTACCGTTGATATCATATAAATGAACATTTTCGTCTGATGAGGATTCCACATTAATCACTCCTGTTGTTGGATTAGGATAAGCGGAGGTTTTAGTTTTTGGTGAAACTTCTCTTGTTGATAGAAAACAACCGGCAATATAGGAATCTCCGATAATATTAAAGCCTTTATTGATCAGCTGAGCTCTGGCCAGCATAGCCTGCGGTGTAGAATAAACAAGTCCTGTTGCATCTATAGTTCCGGATGTTATTGTTGAGTTCGCCCATGTAGGATTATTATTCAGAGCAATAAGAAACTTGCTGTAATTTGTACATGATAAGCCGGCATTTTTAAATCCGAAATAGATTGCATTCCAGCTGAAGTTTTGAAGCTTGATATTCCACGAAGAAATATCCTGGTCAAAATGGGAAGCACCCGAAAACATATTAAATCCGGCAATATAATCAACCTTACTTACATCCCAATTTCCAATGGGCTGATTGAATGATACTGCATTTTCAAACATATGCTCAAAATCTTTTACTTTACCTGTATTCCAGTTATTAAGAGGCTGATTAAATGCTTTCGCATTATAGAATGTATAACGGAAATTAGTAGCATTTTCCGTATTCCATGAATTTAATGGCTGATTAAAAGAAGTAGCATCCGAAAACATAGAAGAGAAGTCAGTTCCGGACATTGTATTCCAGGAAGAAATATCTTGATTGAAAGAAGAAGCAGAAGAAAACATGCCACTAAAATTGGTTACTTTTGCTGTATCCCAGTTTCCAATATTCTGATTAAACAGAGTAGCTCCGCTGAACATACCGCTCATATCCGTAATATTGTATGGATTCCAATAAGAAAATGAAGTGTGCCCTGTCAAAGATGAACAGTTTAGAAACATTTGTGACAAATTGTTTATATGTGTAAGGTCAGGAGTATCTGCTGCCGTTACATTAAGACTGGGACAGTTGGCGAATGCACTTTCGAATTGTTGAAGCCATGTAGTATTTCCCCACTGACTTACTTCTATGAGCTCCTGATTTCCCTCAGGAGGCATAATGCCGGTATTGGCCCTGAACCCATAAAATAATCCGTTACCGCCGGATACTTTCACTTCGTAGGTAGCCTGCAAAGGATCTGTATGTAATGAAGGTCCGAAATTTATGGTTATAGGATTGTTACTGTTAGAAGTGACAGAATTCATGATTCCGTTATGCTGAGGATATCCTACTTCTTCCCAATAAATGGTATAATCGGTTCCTGTGCCGCCAAACTTTATTGAATGATCAATAATGCCATTTGCATTTGGTTTCCAGAGCGTAGTAAATTCATTCTGCGCGTAGGAAATGAAAAAAGAAAGAAAAAAAATGATTATCAGTTGTTTTTTAAACATCATGTAAAAAAGTTGTTTTTAGGTTAAAATTTGGTTTAGTAAGACAATTAATTTCCCGGGATTCTTTATCTTATCTCTAATACAAAGGTACTTTTGTACAGCGACAGAACTCGTCGTATTAAAAATTATCATTTCTTTTTTTTAGTTTTTTTGATGAAAATTATCCTGTAAAATATTGGCAATAACAGAACATTTTTAAATTGGAAAGAATGTGAAGAAATATGTATCCTAAGTCAATTGTATCACAGCAATATGAATCAGTTACTAAGCTTAGTAAAATTACCTGAAAAACAAAGTTCAAGATTATAAATCAGAACGAAGATTTATATTCAAGTATCTTGTTTTCAATTGTTTAAATTATTTAAAAATAATAAGTTCACATTTATCCTCCGGAACATTTTAAGCTTTTTCCCGGACTAATTTTGCTTCATAAATATTTTTATTATGAAAGCACTCCTGATTTTTACGGTGATGGTGTACAATTATTTTCAACCTTTCATGGCACCACCTATTAACAAAGAATTGAACTATTCCATTATCAAGGATAATAAAATGATTGGCAAGATCCATGTGGAACGTTCTTTAAAGGATGATGTCACTGAATATCTTTTTGAATCCAGGGCCAAAGTAAAGCTTCTTTACAGTATTGAAGTTTACGACAAAATGGGGGTTACCTTTAAACAGAATATCCTTCAGCAAGCCAGACTTTACCGGACAATGAACGGGAAACTAAAGGTGAACAATACCGCTACCTGGAACGGAAGTTTTTATCATCTTTCTGATAAAGATGGAGCGAATGGTTCGCTGAAACAGTCAATTTTCAGTTCGACGGCAAGTCTGTATTTTAATGAACCGAGAAATATAAAATCCGTTTTTTCGGAGAAATTCCAAAAAATGATTCCTGTCCGGAAGATTACTTCGGGAAAGTACAGAATCGATCTCCCCAACGGAAACTCCACTACTTATACCTACAGCAATGGAATTTGTACTTTGGTGGAAGCCGATACGGATTTTGCGAACTTAAAATTTGTTCTTGATCAGAACCGATAATCAGGAGTAACAAATGACCTGAACCCTTTCTCCTAAAGGCCGAAATCAATACATTTAAAAACATGGAAATATTATTGTTGACAGTGTTTTTTGTTTTGGTAATAATATCACAGGATCTTTCAAAAGAAAATACTGATTTTTGCGTTTATTTCTTAAATTTGACTCATGCGAAAGAATTTTTATTGTATCCTCCTATCATTTTCTCTTGTGAGTTGCTATACTTATCAGGTAAAAAAACAGGCCAATCCCAAAGCCGACAATAAGCAGGCATCTAAAATGAGCTCTGGTAATAATGCTCCTGCGCAAACGAAAAATCCAAACGCTGATTCCCAAAATCTGAATCTGCAACAAGTATCCGCTCCTGTGAATGTTCAGGAGAAGCTCTCACCTAATAAAAATGTGAGGATTGAAGCAGACGGCAAAACCTACAAAGTAATAGTGGACAGATGGGAAAGTGATAGTCTGGTTGCGCATCCGGTCCATAATCCTAAGAAAATTCTAAAATTTCATAAGAATCAGATTAATGCCGAAAGAATTGCTGAAAAAAGATTTTCGCAGCCCATAGCTGACATCATTACGGTAGCGGCCTATGCCGGTGCGGGGGTTCTCATCTGGTCGCTTTTGAATTAGTTTTCGACAAAAGTTTTTTGCGCTATTACGGTTCAACACCCCAGCATTTTGCTTGCTGTTTACTTTGGTTCAAAGCGCAATAAATTGCCAGTTGATCTATAACAAAGTAATGGGTTGATTTTAAATTTGTTGAGTTCAACTTCTACCAAAAGATGATTTTTTCATTTGCTATCTGCAGATGCGTTCATCTTTCCTGGAGTGAAAGATGATATGATTTCAATAGAATTTAGTACGTTTTTAATTCTTATTGGCTTGTAAATTGATATTATCAAGCTTATTGAATTTTTGATGACTAATGACTAGATCTACTATATTTTTAATTTTGCTGTTTGGTGGTTTTTTCTTTTTAAATGCACAGGAAAAAAAAGATTCTCTTTATTACAAAATAGAAGAATTTTCGGATCATCATAAAGTGACCAAATTCTTTCACCGTCTCATATTCCGTAGAGAAGCGGATTCTACTTCTGTTAAGTCCAGAACTGAAAAGCTATCGCAGGAGAAATATAACAGGAAATACATCAGAAATATCCGTATAGAAACGATAGACCCCTTTGGATATGGTTCCAAGGATACCAAAGAGCAATCTAAATGGTACGACTGGATCACCAATCACCTTCATCCTAATACCAGGACTTCTACGGTTAATAATTACCTGCTTTTTCACGAGGGGGAAGAGTATAATGCGCAGAAACTCTATGAATCCGAACGTTTGTTGAGAAAGATGGCTTTTGTCAACAGGGTTCATATCGGTGTTGAGGAAAGTAATTCCAACAATGATTCTATTGATGTGGTGGTAAGGGTTCTCGACTCATGGAGTTTAAAACCCAGGCTAAGCTACTCGGGAAGTAAAATCGGCCTTGGAGTTACGGAAGAAAATGTTCTGGGATTAGGCCATACCTTCGATTTCCTTTACCGGAACGATTCTAAAGAAAAGCAAAACTACCTTTTGGGAAGTTACACGGCCTATAACCTTTTCGGGTCCTATGTTGATGCACAGATTCTGGGGGAGAGGGATTTTTTTAAAAATGAAAGAATCAACTTCAATGTCAGGAGAGACTTTTTCTCACCGCTCACCAAATGGGCCGGTGGTGTTAGTCTGGAATATTTCATGAGGCATGTTTTACTTCCTGTAGAGAATGATACAACATATCCGGAAGTCCAGATCAAGGTATATAGCCAGGATGTATGGGGTGGATATCAGATTCCTGTTTCATCCGATCCGAATGAAAAAGTCTCCAGTAATATTGCCATAATCGGGAGGTTTCAAAATTATCAATATAAAGACAGCCCGGGAATCGACCGGTATCAGTATTTTAATTCTTACAGCAGTTTCCTGATGTCTATCGGGTTTATCCAAAGGAATTTCTCGGTTCAGAAAAATATTTTTCAATATGATTTGCCGGAAGATATTGCTTATGGTAAATCATTGAATTTGACGGCTGGGGGATTGTCTAGAAATAACGACGTAAAACCATATGTGGGAGTTGCGGCATCTTATGGTAATTTTACCAGGCTGGGGTATTTTAATTTAAAAGCTGAGTTCGGAAGGTTTTTTAATGAAGACAATCAAAATCGCGAGTCCTTCCGGTTGGATGGAACTTATTTTACCCATCTTATGGATTGGAAATTTGCCAAGGTGAGACATTTTTTCTCTCCGACCCTGGCTTTGGGAAATCCACAGCATAACTATTCGTACAAAGACAGAATTAATCTTTCGGCTTCAGATGAATTTCCGGTTTATAACTCGGATTATATCGGGACTAAGAAACTGGTTCTGAGATATCAGCTTCAGTTGTTCGTTAATAAAACATGGAAGAATTTTCACTTCAGCCCGTATTTAACCGCCGCAGTGGGCTGGCTGGGTATGCCTGATGACAAATTACTGAAAACAACAGCCAACACAAAAATAGGAATTGGTGTTCTGATCAATAATCCTTTTCTGGTTTTCAACAGGATCCAGATCTCTTTTACTTATTATCCGCGTGTTCCGTTTGATAATAATTCGGTTTTTGATTTTAACAGCAACCGAAATAATCTTTTACCAATCAATAACTTTTCGACCGATATTCCGCATTTTGTGAATTTTGGAAATTAAAGAACAGTTTTTTATATTTTCGTTTAAAGAGCCTTCCTGAGAAGGCTCTTTTTGTTTTAGATTATAGCCTGAAATAGATCAAACTTCAGAACCTAATTTTTTTTTCAGATGAATCACCTTCTAAAAGGAAAGTTAGTTCGTCACAATGGACTATTTTGTCATTTTTGAATTTGAATTCTGCAAAGACTTTGTGTTTTACTATCTCTTCATTCTGAAGAATACTGGTCACATAGTGCTTTGTAATCACGCAATCTTCATCACTCATTATATTTTCAAACACTACCTTTTGCTCAACTACTTTTTCCTTTAATTTCCGGATATGATTTTTAAAAGAATTAAAATCCAGCGTTACGCCATCTACTTCCTGAATATAATCTTCACTGAAGTATTTGTTGATCAGGGATTCGTCATAATTTTTGTTTTCTATGACTTCTTTGAATACGGCTTGTATTAATTTTTCCATTGTTGATATAATTTTCAACAAATGTAGCCTGGAAGTAAGTAACCCGTCGTTAACAATTGTAAAGAAATGAAGCGTTCATCGATTTCTGATCCTGCTTAAGCTGACCGGCGTCATACCGAGGTAAGACGCGATCAAATGCTGAGGAATACGGAGGATGATTTCCGGATATTCTTCAAGAAGCTTTTTGTAGCGCATCTCCGGCTTTTCCCGGATCTGAGAGATCAATAACTGCTGGTAATCATTTACCCGGCTTATGAGATATTTATTAAAGAGATTCACGAAGGTAATGTCTTCGGATAATGTATCGATATCCGTTTTTTCTACTGATAAAAGGCTGCATGCTTCGATCGTTTCCACTGTATAAGAGCTTGGCTGATGATAAAAGAAGCTCTCCGAACAGCAAAAAATATGATTTTCAAAAAGGAATTGAAATGTGACTTCTTTACCGTCATAATCAGTCCAGCCTCTCAAAATTCCTTTTTTTAAATAATAGAACTTTCGCGAAACCGTTCCTTCTTCGATTATTACTCTTTTAGGCCCGTATTTTTCTTCTTTCCCGGATTTGAAAAGAAGATCAGTAAGCTGATGTAATTCATGGTCTTTCATAGATGCAACTAAACATTATTCATGTTTACGGAATCAAAATAATGAATTCTTCCTGTTTTTAAGCGAAGTGGTAAAGAAAAATAACATCACCGGTGTATGCGGGTTTCTCTTCACCTTTAATGATCAGCTTAGCCTGGATCACCGCTTTAACAGTTCCTCTGAGGTTGGATATCATTTTTGCGGTGGCTTGTAGCTGTACTTCGCTGTTAACACGTACAGCCTGCCCAAATTTGAAGCTTTCTATTTCGTAATTGATTTCCATTTTTACATTACGGACATCCGCTATCTGCTTCCATAAATAGGGGATAAGAGAAAGAGTAAGATACCCGTGGGCTATGGTTGATCCAAAAGGTCCTTCTTTTTTTGCCCTTTCCGGATCGACATGTATCCATTGCCGGTCTAAAGTTGCATCAGCAAATTTATCGATCTGTTCCTGATCTATCTGATGCCAGTTGGAAACACCTATGGTTTTTCCTTCAAAGGACTTATATTCTTTAAAATTGTTGATCGTTACCATTGTATTTCCGTTTATTTTTTAACCTGATTGGCTTTATTGTTTTACTTACCAAGTTTCCTGCCAAGTTAAGGCTATTGATCCGGAATTACATATTAAAAGTCATTTCACTTTTTGGTCATTCTTTTATGTGAATGATGATGAGGGTTTTGAACAAAAGAATTTCACTTTGAGCTTACTTGTAAAAAATATAAGTAAAATCAGTTACTAATGATTTTTCTAATGGAAAGGGTATACACGGAGTTTCCTGAAGGATGAAATGTAGGAAAAGAGTAATTTACAAACAGATTATGTCTTACTGATGAATTTTACTTTGGGCTTGCTATCTATTCTCAGTACACTTTGCTGGTGAAATTGACGAATATACTTTTGTGTAATACTGTCGAGGGAAGCATTTCTTTCTTTGGTGGGTTTACCGAGAAAGGTCACCACCTTGGTATTTTCGGAAATGGTTTGTTTGGTCTGGGTGTCCATCCATTTCCCGACAGCATCTACTTCTGTATATCCCTCAGGGAAGTAGTGGGTAATAACCCCGTCACAAAATTCCTTCCACTGCCGCTGGGTTACATTGCCTCCGGTCGGGATATTGGTTCCAAAATACAGATCGGTTCGCTGCATGGTAGCGCAGGAAGTAAGAACAAGACTGAAAATAGATACAGATAAGGCTGTTTTTAAAGTTTTCATGGCTTTTTGGGTGATGATATGTTGGAACACTTTTTCCTTTTTAGTATTGCTTTTCTTATAATCCGGATGCAAATTATGTACTCAGCAAATATAAAATTTTAATTAAAACAATTCAATTTCAGGTGATAAATATATTTTAACCATTTGTAATATTGTTGTTTTTTACCCAACACAAAAAGGCCTTAAATATGTATTCAAAGCCTTTTGCTATTTATTCCGGTCAATATTAGTTACTCATCAGAAAGCTAAACTTATTGATGTTTTTAAGCGCGATACCTGTACCACGTACAACGGCTCTCAAAGGATCTTCCGCCACACATACAGGTAATCCTGTTTTTTTGTGTATTCTGTCTGCAAGTCCATGAAGAAGGGCGCCACCTCCGGCGAGATAGATTCCCGTTTTATAGATGTCTGCTGCCAGTTCAGGCGGAGTGAGGGAAAGCGTTTCCATCACCGCATCTTCAATTCTCATCAGGGATTTATCCAGGGCTTTAAAAATCTCTTTGTAATTCACCATGATCTCTTTAGGTTTCCCGGTGATCATGTCTCTTCCCTGTACCGGAATGTCTTCCAAAGGATAGTCCAGCTCTTCCAGTGCAGATCCGATTTCGATTTTTATTCTTTCAGCTGTTCTCTCTCCAACATACAGATTGTAATAGGATCTCAGGAAGTAAGCAATATCATTGGTAAAGACATCTCCGGCTATTTTAAGCGATCTGTCGCAAACGATTCCACCCAGTGCAATGACTGCAATTTCAGTTGTTCCGCCGCCTATATCTACGATCATATTTCCTTCCGGATTCTGAACGTCAATACCCGCACCAATTGCAGCGGCCATTGGCTCATAGATCAGCTTAACTTCCTTTGCATTCACTTTCAATGCAGAATCTTTTACAGCCCTTTTTTCCACTTCCGTAATCCCTGAAGGAATGCAAATGACAATTCTAAGTGCTGGCTGTATAAATCTTCCCTTAATTCCCGGTATCTGTTTAATGAATTCTTTGATCATGTGTTCGGAAGCATGAAAATCAGCAATCACACCGTCTTTCAACGGACGTACTGCTTTAATATTTTCATGGGTCTTCCCCTGCATAAGCTTCGCCTGTTCTCCGACTGCTATTGGTTTTCCCGTTGTACGGTCAATAGAGACGATCGAGGGCTGATCAATGATGATTTTGTTATTATGTATAATTAGTGTGTTAGCGGTTCCAAGATCCATTGCGATCTCTTGTGTAAACATATCAAATAGCCCCATCTTTTTCGTTGTTTTTTAGGCTGCAAAGTACGGCTTTATGTATTAAAATCACAGCCTCCGAATTTAAGTAAAGGCGTTAAAGTTGTGTTAATTATCTTTCTCCCAAATCCGCATTCCGGAGTTTTGGAAAGTTTCACGGGAATGTCATTGTTCAATTAATTAGTTTAAAATATAGAGTATATTTATAAAGGCAGATCAAGATAGGTATTAAGCGATCAAAAATACCTGTAGTAAATATTATTAAAAACTTATTATGAGCCATAACCATTTTGCAGAAAGAATTATTGAACTAAAAAATGAAGATCTCGAATTGCGTGATCAGCTTATCAAAAGAGGGGAACTCGGGGAAGGATATCACAAAGAAATGGAACAATTGCATAGCAGGAATGCGAAAAAACTGAATGATATCATGGATATTATTGGTTATCCCGGTATTGACAAAGTGGGTAAAGAAGCCAGTGAAGCTGCCTGGCTGATTATACAGCATGCTATCGGCCAGCCTGAATTGATGAGAAAATGCGTCCGGTTATTAAAAGATGCAGTAGACGAACAAAAGGCCGATCCTAAAAATCTCGCCTATCTTAGTGACCGGATTGCCGTGTTTGAAGGAAAGCCGCAGCTATACGGAACCCAATTTGACTGGAATGAGAACGGAGAAATGGTCCCGAATTTTATTGACAATATCACAAAAGTTAATGAACGAAGAAAATCTGTTGGGCTGAATACACTCGAAGAGCAAACGGCCATAATCCGTGAGCAGGTAAAAAGAGAAAATCAATCGCCACCTGAAGATTTTAGCAAAAGAAAAAATGAGCTGGAAATCTGGAAGAAGAAAGTAGGATGGATAAAATAAAACGGTAACAATCAAATGGTCTTATTTCTGAGCTCTTTGTATTTTGAACGTCCAATCGGAAGGATTTCCCCGTTTTTAAGCAATAAGCCGTAACGGGAGCCGGAGCTGATGGTGATCTTTTCGGCTTGAGACAGATTGACAAGATAGGATTTGTGAATCCGCTCAAATTCTCCCGGAAGAAGCTGTTGTAAAAGCTCTAAAGATTTATCGTGCAGCTCCTGCCGGCCATCTTTTAAGTGAAGTTCGGTATAAATTCCGGCTCCTTTTATATAAATCAAATCCGAAATATTCACCAACCGTATTTGTCCGGATCTCTTCACAGCCAGGTATTGGATATCGTCACCGGATTTGATGGAAGGGCTGCTAAAACGGTTAAGAGCCTGAAAAAGCCTGTCCTCATCAAAAGGCTTGGGAACAAAGTCCAGTACTCCGTATGCAAAGGCAGTGATTGCTTTATCGGTATTGGCTGAAACAATGATGGTGTGAAAAGAAGAGGCTACCATATGTTCCAATACTTCAAAACCATTATCACCATTGAGGTTCAGATCGAGAAGCAGCAGATCAGGAAGATCGTGTTCTATTTGGGAAAGTCCTTTTTGCAGAGAATCGCAAACTGTAATCCGAACAGGTCTGTTTTCGAAGAATTTTGCTGTCATACGCTGCAGGCGATGTGCGATCCTTGATTCGTCCTCTATAATCAGTATATTCATGATCTTGTAATTTGAATGGTCGATAGCCAACCGTTTTCTGTTTGAACGGATTTGAATACCCAGTTTTGTCCGTAACTTTCTGTCAGACGGGCACGAATATATTTAAGTCCGTTGCCGCCACTCCGGCTTGTGAATACCTCACGGTTTTTTGCAATGGTTTCGAATACATATTTGTGATGATTTCCCGATAAGGAATAGCTCAGTTTAAATGTAATGATATTTCCGGGCAATGGTTCACTGTGGGTAATGCCATTTTCCAGTAAAGTATGAATAATGGCGGGTGGAATGAATTGCGTTTCATCTATTCCGTTTTGCTCCCATTTATAGTTTATCTCTTTCCGGAAACCCATGACTGAAAGATGCTGCCGGCAAAGTTCGAGCTCTTTTGTTATGGGAATCAGGGTCTGTTCGGAAATCTCGTTCATAATGTCAAACTCTGCGGCCAATGCCTGGATGAAGCGCGATCCTTCCCTGGGTGATTCTTCGACCCAGTCCATCATAGAGGTCAGGGTATTTCTCAGGAAATGAGGCTGGATATTTTTTTTCAGCAATTCCAGTTGCAGCCTTGAAGAAAGCAATACAGCCTGCTGGTGTTCGGCTTCAATAACACTGGTCCGGATCGAGTGCAGGTAAAGCATGCTTAAAACAATGATCGTGAAGCTGATAAAGAGTCCATAGTCGTAAAAAATAAATTTATGCATCAAGCCGCTGATCAAGAGTCCTGCCAGTACGATAAAACCTCCTTTTTCTTTTTGGATAATGCCGTTCAGAACGACAATGATAGCTGCTATCAGCATTGCCAGACTGTATAGTCTTGCGGTAAGGTCGTAGTGTCCGTAATTAAATCCATATAATAATAAGAGCGTTACCAGAAGGGCTGCCATGAGCCACTTTCCTCTTTTAAAATTAAACTGAATAATAAAATACCAGGGAACCAAAAGCGCATTGGCAAAGGTGAGCCATCCAATAATTTCCAGGCGGATAAAAAACTGAGAGTAGGGAATAACCACATGAAATTTAAGGTATTCCATGATCAGTAAAACAAAAAATAAAAGGCAGGTGGTTGCAAAAATAAGGATATCAAGAGGTCTTCGCCTGCTGTTCAGGTACAGGAAAAAATAATAGACTGCTGCAATAAGAAAAGCTCCTGCCATGAGATTCATGTACGACATGGTAACCAGGGGCTTGGTTAATAAGGTCGTGTATTTATTCATCTTAAATCCAATGTCACGATGTACATGAGGAAGTAATGATTGAGAAGTTCGCAATGCAACAATATGGGAACCCGGTGAAATCAGGCTGTCCGGAACTCTGTAATAACTGCTTTCGGAACCTGGGGTTTCAGGTTTTCCATTTTGAGGTAATTGTCCGTTGTTTCCGATAAAAACACCATCCCAATATACTTCAAATGCGCCAAAAGATTCAATCTGAAGTCCTAAAGGCGTAAGTTCAGGTTCTACTTGCCGGAGATCAAGACGGGTCCGTGACCAGAATATCTTATCAGAAGTATCTCCTCTTACCCGTGACCAGTTTTTGTCATTGTAGTTCTTAGCTGCCCAGGCCGGATCATCTCCTGTTTTATACAGCGATACAGGTTCATCATTCTGAATAACCGGGATATTCACCAGGTTCAGGAATACCAATAAAAGCAGGACCTTATGCATAATGTAAATATACAAGGTAATGGATAAATCCTGGTTGTCGTTTGAAAGTCTGTAGAGCTGTTTGCATGTTTTTAATTAGGTTGCAGATACATAGACTTATTTATCACATCATATTACAGATCCGATGTCATCTGGTTCAGATCATCACTGCTTATCTGAAGTATTTTTTCCATAAAACCGTTGATAATATCGAGTTCCTGGTCAGAATATGTTTTGAATAATTCTGTTGTAGCAGCTATTAAAGGAGCGTATAACGGGAATACCCTTTGTTGTATGGTATTTAAGTTGGGTTCAATAATTACTTTTCTTCGGTCAGATTTATCCAGGACCCTTTTTACAAAATCTGCTTTTTCAAGGCGATCGATCATTTTGGTAACGGCTCCTCCTGATATTCCTGTTTCGCTGGAAAGTGTGCCTGCAGTTGCTTTTCCGTTTCGTAACAGGACTTCCAAAGCTTCAAGATCGGTAGGATTGATTTTCAATTGAGCGGCGATAAGATTGCTCCTTCTAACAGCATGGGTACTTTGTTCTTTGAGTCTTTCACCGATTTGTTCTATTTTATTTCTGCTCATTGTTGTTGGTGTAAAATAATTTATTTTACTTTGTAAAATATTTCATAAGTAAAATAAAATCAAACTTAATTATATACAAAGTAAACAAAAACCGATCAGTTATGGAAGAGAATCGAAAAGCCATTATTTTAGGTGCCGGAATTGCTGGTACAGCCATGGCATTATTCCTTGAAAAAATTGGTATTTCCTCCGAAATCTTTGAGCTAAGATCACGAGAGGAAACTGCAGGTGGTGGCCTGAATATAGCACCAAACGGAATGAATGTACTGGCAGAGCTTGGCCTGGCAGAGGAAATTATTCAAAGCGGATGTCCCGTTCATGAAGGAATTTTTAGAAATGCCAAAGGAAAAAGGCTGGCAAAAATGCTGTTTACAGATCTGCAGAAGTTTCCGCAACCTGCAGTCAGTATGAAGAGGCAAACATTGGTAGATATCTTAAGAAAAACTGTCCAAACTAAGAATATCCCGCTTTATTTTGAAAAGAAAGTAAAAGATATTGTCCAGACTGACGATGGGAAAGTGATCGTTTCCTTTGATGATGATACTATTTCAATCGGGGACCTGTTGATTGGAGCAGATGGGATCAATAGTGTGGTAAGAAAGTCCGTTGCCGCTGAAATTCAACCGGAATTTACCGGGATTATTTCGCATGCCGGTTTTATTTCGAGAGATAAGCTGGCAGGTTTAACAGACAGGGAGTTCAGGAACATTAATTTTATTTATGGCAAAAACGGTTTCTTTGGCTTTAGCGGAGCAAACGATAAAGAATTAATGTGGTGGACCAATGTTATTTCCGAAATGCCCTGGTCTAAAGATCAATTGAAAAACATTCATGTGGATGAGGAAAAGGAAGTTTTGAATAAACAATATGGAAACTATAGTTTTCCGGTATCGGATATCATTAATAATGCAGATTCTTACCTACGCATTAATGTTTTTGATGTACGTTTTCTTCCTGTTTGGTCTCATCGAAAAATAATACTGATAGGAGATGCAGCCCATGCAGTAAGTCCAAACTCCGGACAGGGAGCGTCTATGGCCTTGGAAGACGCAATGTTGCTGGCTAAATTGCTCAGAGATCAAAAAGAATGTCTGTCCGCATTTTCACTATTTGAACAAGAGCGCAGACCTCGTGTAGAAAAAATTGTACTTGAAGGAAGAAGAAGGGGAGAGGATAAAGTAGTGGTAAACGGTTTTAAGCAATTCATCCGGGAAACTATGATTAGAATTTTCATCAATCTTTTTGGATCAAAAGGAAACGACTGGCTTTTCAGCTATAAGATTAAGTGGTAAAAGAGAGAAGTTTACAGGAGTAATAGTTGAGTCTAATCTTCCGGATTGCTGTTCGAAAGCCTCTGGAGCGTTTCACATGTTTTTACTTTAAACAGACATGAGCACGCTCTAATTTTACTTCATGAAACAATTAATAATCATCTTTCTGATCATGGTGGCGGCTCCGCTTTATTTTGCCCAGCAAGCCCTGATAACAGGTGTCATCAGCGAAAATTCCGGACAGCCAATATCCGACGTGACTGCTACCTTAAAGGACAGTAACGATAAATCTATTGCAGTGGCTATCTCAGATAGCAAAGGAGCATTCCGGCTGGACCAAATTCCCATGGGAAATTATAGCATTGTTTATCACCTGATTGGTTATCGGGAAAGCCATAAACAGATACAGGTAAACTCGGAGACAATACATGTCGGAACTGTTCTCCTGGAACCTGATGCAAAGCTTTTAGAAGAGGTTTCTTTAACAGGGAAACGGGGTCCAGTCAGTTTGAAGCTTGATAAAAAGATTTTTGAAGTAGGTAAGGATGTTCTGTCACAATCGGGAGCAGTTACCGATTTGTTAAACAGGGTCCCTTCCGTAAGTGTAAATCCGGGTGGCGGGATCAGTTTACGGGGGAACAACAATGTCCTCGTACTGATTAATGGACGGAGAACAGGGTTAACGCAAGGTAATGCGTTGGAGCAATTGCCGGCGGATCAGGTAGAACGGGTAGAAGTGATAACCAACCCTTCTTCAAGGTTTGACGCAGCCGGATCAGCCGGTATTATCAATATAATCCTTAAAAAGAATAAAAAAGCAGGTTTTAGTGGCCAGTTGCGTGTTGTTGGAGGTATTCCCAATGAAACCAGAATAAGTCCCAGTCTGAATTTTAAATCCAATAAACTCAATTTATTTGCTACGTACGGACTCAGGTTGTCTGATTATGTGGGGGTATACACCATGCAGCAGTCTTCAGGACTTTCCGATGCCTCTTATTTACTGGATCAGAGACAGGATGAAAACAGGCATGACGATGCCAAACTGTTATATTTTGGAGCAGATTTTCAAATTAATGATCAGAACAGCCTTACTGCTGCTTTTCTCCGGAACTCAACACGTGATCATGATAAAACCCGTATGAATTATCTGTACTCTGGGAGAAATAGTTTGGCAGACAGCAGTGTCACACGCAATGGAGAATCCTGGGAAAAGAGGAGCTACAATCAGCTGGAGTTTAATTATACTAAAAGCTTTGATAAGCCCGGAAAGAAATTTACTGTCGATATGCAGTATGATTTCTGGGACAGTGATAAAGAATGGAATCTTGAAACGCGAAGGGTTTTCCCGTTGGCGGCTGGCTTGCCTTTGATCAGAACAGGTTCAGTAGGAAGCAGTAAGGATTTTATGATCAAAACGGATATGATCCACCCGCTGGACAGTACTTCTACCATTGAATACGGATTGAAATTGGAGGATCGTAGGGTCAACAGTGATTTCATTGCTGAGCAGCAAAATATTTCAGGCTGGGAGATCATTGATCAGATTGATAATCACCTTTTATATAAAGAGCTGATCGGAAGTGGCTATGTTCAGTTTTCAGGTAAGAAAGGAGCCTTTAGTTATCAGGGAGGATTACGTGGTGAGCTTACCAAAATAGGAATTGAAGACCGTATGGGAACCTACACAAGCAATAAAAATTACACCCGTTTGTTTCCAACATTAAATCTAAGTTATCGTTTTAACGGAAACACGACTTTGCAGGGTAGCTATAGCAAGCGGATCAACAGGCCGTCCCTTACCATGATTTATCCTTTTAATGAATTGACAGATCTCAGCAGCCGTTATGTGGGAAATCCGGATCTTAATCCGTCATATGCACAGGTAGTGGAATTTTCTTTTCTAAAGAACACAAAGACGCTTACTTTTAATCCATCGGTTTACTACCAAAGAAACAAGGGGATAATTGAGGATTACACGTACAGGAATGCTGAAGGGCTTTTTATTACCATGCCTGTAAATATTCATAAAGAAACCCGGAGTGGAATAGAGCTGTCCGTATTATACAATCCGTTAAAATGGATTCAGCTGAATACAGAGCTCAACCTGTTTCATTATGCAAAGGAAGGATCTTATCGGGAACAGACTTTTGATTTTTCAGGAACTACACTGACTGCCCGTTTAAGTGCTCAGCTTAAACTGAAGGATAAACTTTCTTTCCAGACAATATATAATTTCAGGGGGGGGCAATGCAACAGCTCAAACCCATACTAATGCGGTACACAGTATCGACTTTGGATGCAGCAAAACTTTTTTAAAAGACAGGGCAACCGTCACATTTGATGTGAGCAATCTTTTTGAATTACGCAAACTAAGCAGCGTAACCACCGGAGCAGATTATGTGATCAACCAGACCAATATCCCTAATGCCGCCCGATATCGCCTGACGTTGGTCTACCGATTGAATATAAAAGATAACCAGGCTGTGCGGCAGGCCAAAACAGGAAACCGTAACTAGATTAATCTTTTTTTTGTTGAATAAACAATCCTGTATTTTATGATCATTTCCGTTTTACTATTTTTATAAAAAACTTTCCAGCCCTTATGAACAATTGTATTTTTTGTAAAATAATAAACAGAGAACTCCCTGCAAGCATCATCCACGAAGATGATCAGGTAATTGCTTTTATGGACATCCAGCCCGTTAATCCGGGACACATATTAGTAGTGCCGAAAATACACAGGGAATTCATTGCCGAACTGGACGAAGATCTTACTTCAGGAATGTTCAATGTTGCTGCTAAAATTAATAGGGCCCTTAGGAAATCGGATATAAGATCTGAGGGAATCAATTATTTTCTTGCCGATGGTGAAGCTGCCGGCCAGGAGGTTTTTCATACCCATCTGCATATTTTCCCGAGATTCCGTAATGATGGTTTTGGTTTGCGGTTTGGTGAAAGATATTCAGTCCTTCCGGATCGCAAAGAGCTTGATGAGGTATGTACATCTATTAAAAAGATGATGGAATAATGTAGAAAAAGTATTTTCCCAATATTCTGAGCATACAGTTCACGATCGGAATTTGAATTTCAGGATATGATTTGTTGAGGATTTATTATTTGGATAAAAGCAAAAGAAAAGGTGCAGATTAAAATTAATTTTTTCATAATACTGAAAGTAATTATAGCAGCAAATCTCATAAAAAAACAGCAAATAAAAATAGAACGAAATTAACATCTTTTCTGTGTAAAACATATTGAAATACTTTATCAGGTTGACCAAAAAATGAATTACATTTGTCTCTAAGACAGGGGATGGCCGCATCTTAACATATAAAAATGAAATTACCAGAAATACATGGATATATAGATCGAAGGATTTTGATCAATTTTACTGCTGATCCTGACGCAGTAGAAAAGATTCTCCCTTTTCCATTCAGACCAAAGCTTTATAAAAATAAAGCAATAGTAGGTATTTGCCTGATCAGGCTTAAAAATATTAAAGCGTTGGGGCTGCCGGATTTTATGGGGATCGATTCCGAGAACGGAGCACACAGAATTGCTGTTGAATGGGACGAAGGCGGAGAGGTAAGGACCGGGGTATATATTCCGAGAAGAGATACTTCATCGAAGATCAATACGCTTGTAGGCGGACGTGTATTTCCGGGTAAACATTATTATGCGAAATTTAATGTAAAGGAAAATAACAAGCATTACCATGTTGATTTTAAAAGCTCCGATCAGCTGATTACTTCAATTGATGCTAAGGAAATTGAAGTATTTGATAATCATTCCATATTTGAAACATTGCAGAAGGCTTCAGACTTTTTTCAGGAGGGATGTCTCGGGTATTCGCCTCATAAAGATAAGCTGGAAGGACTTCAGTTGAATACCTATACATGGGAAATAAGACCTCTTGAAGTGATGGATTTGAAATCAACTTTTTATGAAGATGAAACACTTTTCCCAAAAGGCTCTATAACGTTTGATAATGCTTTGCTGATGACCAATATCGAGCACACATGGAAATCGATGCCTGAAAAATGGTGATTCATTAAAGAGTATACCTGCAAGAATTAAAAAAAATAATCATGTACAACGAACAACTGGTAAACCGGATAAGAGAAACATTGATGCATGAGAATAATGTGGTTGAGAAAAAAAATGTTCCAGGGATTAAGCTTTATGGTAGATGATAAACTATGCATCGGAGTTCGTAATGAGGAGATCTTATGCAGGATTGATCCTCAACAAGCAGAGCTGGAGCTGGAAAAAGAGTATTGCCGCCCGATGATTCATGGGAAAAGGGTAGCAAAAGGGTATATTTTTGTGAGTAAAGAAGGATATCACAAAAACAAAGATTTTCAATACTATATAGACCTCTGTCTTGCTTATAATAAAGTGGTTCAAAAGGCAAAAAAGAAATGAGGAGCCCTTCTTTTCATTAGATTTTTTTCAGAAGAGATAGGAAAATAAAACACTACAGGAAGTGTATCAGCAATCTATGGGATGAATTTGACTGCCTTGAATATAATAATAGGTATCTTATAAAATTAATTCCGCTGATATTCGTAATACTTACTTATTTTTAGGCTATTAATTAAAAATTATGAAAACCGGAACTCGTTTTTATATTGTATTATTTATGGGGTTGATTTCCAGTTATTTATCTGCGCAGACAGATGCTCAGCTGAAAAATGAAATTGCCCGAATAGAATCAGGCTTATTACCTGCTGTTAGATTTGAGGGAGAATCTGCATGGAAACTGGAAGACCGAATGAAGTTTTATAGTATTCCAGCCGTCAGTATAGCAGTGATCAGAAATTACCAGGTGATATGGACCAAAGCATATGGACTCGCAGATGTGGAAAATAAAACTCCAGCTACCACCGCTACCTTATTTCAGGTTGCTTCTATGAGTAAACCTGTAACGGCATATGCTGCATTAAAGGAGGTAGAAGAAGGAAAAATAGATCCCGATGCTGATGTGAACAGATATCTGAAATCCTGGAAAATCCCTGAGAATGAGTGGACAAAACAGAAGCCGGTAACGCTTAAGAATATTCTTAGCCATACAGCCGGTTTCACCGTACATGGATTCCCCGGATACGAGGCAGGAAAACCTCTCCCTACAGTGATTCAGGTGTTGAACGGAGAAAAGCCTGCCAATACTGATGCTGTGAAGGTGGATAAGCTTCCCGGAAAATCTTTTCGTTACTCTGGCGGTGGATATACTGTGTTGCAGGAAATACTTACAGATATTGAAGGAAAGGATTTTGCAACTTTGATGAAGGAAAAAATCCTGATGCCTCTGGGAATGAAGAACAGCAGCTTCACTCAGCCTTTGCCAGAATCTCAATCCGCAATTGCCGCAACAGCATATTTAGAAAACGGAACTAAAGTCCAAGGCAGATATCATATCTATCCTGAACAGGCCGCCGCCGGTTTATGGTCCACAGCAGAAGACTATGCCCGTTTTGTGGTCGATATCCAGAATACGTTGAATGGTAAAAGTAATACCATTATTTCCAAAAAGATGGCGGAAGCATTTACCACTCCTTACATTGAAACTTTTGAGGGATTAGGTGTTGTGCTGGAGACCTATGGCAATCAGGTATATTTCTCCCACGGTGGCTGGAATGAAGGTTTTTCCAGCCTTTTTACGGCGAATAAAACAAGTGGGGATGGAATTGTAGTATTAACCAATACCAACAAACCTCAGTTTATCAATGAGGTCATACGTTCTGTGGCAACTGAATATCAGTGGCCGGAATTTATGGCTCCCACTCTTAAAATTTTACCTTTAAAACAAGAGGACTTCAGCAATACCGGTCGATATAAATTCAGTAAGTATGGTGTTTACAGGGTATATCAGGAAAAGGGAAAACTGATGATGAAGGTGAATATGGAAACACCGATTGAACTTCTTAAAATCGGGGAAAATAACTATGCATTAAGAAACTGGAATTTTAAAATAAGTTTTAGGACTAACCCAAAGACAGGAAAGCGTGAATTGGTGGAAACACTCCTGAATAAAACCATCCGTTCAGAAAACCCACAATGGGCGAAAGATGAGAAAGGACCATTGGAATTGATTCTTGAAGGACATTTTGAAAAAGGTCTGGAAGCTTATAAAAAAGCAAAAAAAGAAGATGCTGATAATGAAATGCTTTCCGAAGACTATATTAACGGTCTCGGTTATACCTTACTTCGCGAAAAGAAATATACCAATGCGATAGATTTTTTCCGTGTCAATACCCAATTGTATCCTCAAAGTGCGAATACTTATGACAGTCTTGGGGAAGCCTACCTTGAAGCAGGACAAAAAGATAAAGCTTTGGAAAATTACCGGAAAGTATTGAAAATCAATCCAGAGAATGAAAATGCAATTAAGATTTTAAAAACAATAAAATAAAAGTTTTTAATTAACGCCCCTGAATTCCAGGGGCGTTAATTTTGCCGTTCCTATTTCACGGTTTAATTCAATGAGTATTTTATGTATCGTGGTTCATAGTTCCATTAAATAACTATCACGAAGCATTTTTTATCAATTGATAAATAAATCCTAAGGCTTAACCTGTAGTTTTGTACAAAAAAGATGTCAGGAGAAACAGATTTAAAAATATTGCTGCAACATATGGAACCGGTGCTGAATTCAGGGGAATATGTTTTTTGCAAAGTAGGTCACTTACATGAGATTCCGGATATAGAAAAACTTGTATTTTTCTTTCGTGAAAAAGAAGCCATAACCGTTGTTCTGGAAAAGCCGGTCGCTGAAAAATGGAATTTGGAATACAATTATGTTTCTTCATGGATAACTTTGAGTATTCATTCCTCACTTGAAGCCGTAGGGCTTACGGCTGCATTCGCTAACGCACTCAAGCACGAAGGCATTAGCTGCAATGTGGTGGCTGCTTATTTTCATGATCATATTTTTGTTGCAAAAGATGATGCAGAAAAAGCAATGGAAGCTTTGAAAGCGATGAAGGTTGGGAACACCGTATGATTTTTCAGATAGAATAATGGATTATTGGATTGTTTATAAATGGGTCTGATAATAAATAGCAGAGCCTAACCTTGGCAAGGTATAATGGTTAGTTAAAAAGTTCCCTAAATCCAAGCGGAGTGGTATTCGTCATTTTCTTAAAGAATTTGCTGAAAGACTGTGGATGCTCAAATCCTAATTCATAAGCAATCTCACTTACGGTGCTGCCTGTCGTGCTGAGTTTTTCCTTTGCTTTTTCGGTCAGCTTCTGATGAATGAACTGTTGGGTACTTTGTCCGGTAAGGTTTTGGAGTAATGTTCTCAGATATCCTGTAGAAATACCCAGCTCTCTGGAAATATAATGAACACTTGGGATGCCATTATTTATGATCATTTCACTGTTGAAATATTGGTTGAGTAGGATTTCTAACCGTTCAAGGATTTCATGATGTGCCTTATCACGGGTAATGAATTGGCGCTGGTAAAATCGGTTTGAATAATTAAAAAGCGTTTCCAGTAATGAAACCATGATATCACTGCTGAACTTATCTGTATTAGTATTGTATTCCTTTCGGATATTATCTATCAGAAGCTGAAGGATCTGCTCTTCATCTTCAGAAAGAAAAAGGGCTTCATGCAGGGAATAATCGAAAAATTCATATTGGGTTATAGTTTTAGCCAGGGGTTTATTCCATAAAAAATCAGGGTGGATCATCAGCATCCAGCCTTCAGCGGGACGTGGCTGGTTGTCCATTTCAATCCGGAGTACCTGGTTCGGAGCCATAAAAAATAATATGCCTTCATCAAAATCATAGTCTTGCTGTCCATATTTGTATTTATGGTTCATATTTCTTTTTACTGAAAGGGAGTAAAAATCAAATACCAGGCTTTCACTTCCTTTATCGGGTTTTTGCATATCTCTAAAATCAATGATGCTGATCAGCGGATGTTTAGGCTTTGGTAAGCCACGCAAAGCATGAAATTGTGAAATCGTTTTGATCCTTATGGGTTCTTTTGCGGACATAATCTTTTAGGGTATAAAAAGAGAAGAATATGTAAATAGTTGTCACATACTCTTCCCTGATGTGGTATAGTAAATTTACAATTTATTGAGCAGGAAAATAAATTTCTCCCTGTAAATCCGATAGCAAATCGATTTCATTTGGCTCCCAATTTAATATTTCCCGTGTTGCAGCGCTTGAAGCAAGGACGTTAAATTCTGCAAAATGGGCAAACCAGGTAAAGTGATCTGCTACCTCACCTGTTGAAATGGAACGTGCTGGTATACCCAGTTTTGTACCTATCGTTTCGGCGATCTTTTTAAATTCGATGCCTTCTTCTGCAACTCCGTGGTAGCGTATTCCGTTAACAGAATGGTTTTCTACGGCCAGTCGAAAGAGTTTGGCCGCATCTTTACGGTGTACTGCAGGCCAGAAATTCTTACCGTTGTCAATGTATGCAGAAAAACCTTTTGCTTTTGCTATCCCAATCAACGAAGGAATAAAGCCAATTTTATCTCCCAGGTCATGCACCACAGGGGGAAGACGGACAACGGATACCTGAACTCCTTTAGCAGCTACTTTGTCGGCTGCATGTTCTGTAATAATCCTTGGGATGCTATTACCTTCCGGCATATCTTTTTCCGTAATCATACCTTGTTTTTTAAGCACACCGATTCCTGAAGTAATAACAAATGGCTTTTGTGTTCCTTCCAGTACAGAGCCGATTGTTTCAATGACCTTTCCGTCCAGGATACACATTTCTTTAAATTTGCTGAAATCATGGATAAATCCAAGATGAATTACTGCATCAGCTTTTTCAGCTGCTTCTATCAATGTCTCCGGTTGACTGAGATCTCCGTAATATACTTCTACACCGGACTTCCTTAGTTTTTCGGCGGATTCCTCAGAACGGGCTAATCCTATAACCTGATGTCCGCCGGATTGTAATTCTTTTACTGTTGCAGAGCCTATAAATCCTGTAGCTCCTGTTACAAATACTTTCATTTCCTGTTTGTTTTTAACACTACAAAGTTGGAAAGAACAGGATTTCTCTATGTAGCCAAAACACACTTTGTTGTAGCCGGAAAACGCATAATTGAAAACACTTGATAAATAAAATAGCTTCATATTTTTTAAACTGCATCATTATAAATCGACCCAGGAAGCTGTAGCGTAAAGAAAATGATTTCTGTGAACGTAAAGAAAATTCTACTGTTCGAAGTGCGACAACCATACCGAATCGGACAGCTCATATTGAACTCGCGCAAGTTTTAGAATTTTTAGAGAACAGAATTCATTTTTAGCGAAGATTCCAGTCTTGAACTTTGGTTCTTTTGCTTCAAGGTAAAAGAACATAATAAAAAGATTGCTTTGTTCCTCGCAATGACGGTAGGTTTATCTCCCACAGATTTTGCAGATTTAAAAAAAGACCTATATTTCAACTTTGAAGTCAATTCCTAACCGACCTAGGAAGCTGTAGCGTAAAGAAAATGTATTCTGTGAACGTAAAAAAATTCTACTGTCCGAAGCGCGACAACAATACCGAATCGAATAACTTATCCTGAATTCGCGCAAGTTTTAGAATTTTTAGAGAACAGAATTCATTTTTAGCGAAGATTCCAGTCTTGAATTTTTGTTTCTTTTGTTTCAAGACAAAAGAATATAATAAAAAGGTGGCTTTGTTTCTCCAAGGGACTATCGATTCCTCATTCTCAGATCATACTGATCACGCATATTAAAATGTCAAAAAATTAAAAATTGACAACAATTATAAACTGACCTAGGAAACTGTAGCGTAAAGAAAATGTATTCTGTGAACGTAAAGAAAATTCTATTGTCCGAAGCGCGACAACAATACCGATTCGAATAACTCATCCTGAATTCGCGCAAGTTTTAGAATTTTTAGAGAACAGAATACATTTTTAGCGAAAGTATCCAGTCTTGAATTTTGTTTCTTTTGTTTCAAGACAAAAGAATATAATAAAAAGGAGGCTTTGTTTCTCACAAAGAAAAATAGGTTTATCCTATCCCGATTTATGAGCATTTCTAAAAAAAATATTTAATTAAACGATTCTCTAAACCCAATCGGAGTTGTCTTCGTCATTTTTTTAAAAAATTTACTGAAAGACTGTGGATGCTCGAATCCAAGCTCATAAGCAATTTCACTGATTGATAATTGGGTGGTTGACAGTTTTTCCTTTGCAAGATTACTGAGTTTCTGATGAATATATTGTTGGGTATTCTGTCCGGTTAGCGACCGTAAAAGATCGCTCAGGTAACTGGGGGAAATACTCAGTTTTTCTGCTAGGGAATGAACTGTGGGAATTCCATGTTCCAATAGGCTTGAATTATTGAAGGATTGATCAAGAACTTCTTCAAATTTTTCAAGTATACTGTGGTTCACTGCTTTTCGGGTAATAAACTGTCGCTTATAAAACCGGTTGCTGTAGCTTAGCAGAAGCTCTATTTGTGCAATCATTACATCCTGGCTGAAATCATCGATCCGGTTATTGAGTTCTTCTTCAATGATTTTAAAAACCGATAAAATGGTTTCCTTTTCTTTTTCCGAGAGGAGTAAAGCTTCGTTGGCAGCGTAGGAAAAAAAGCCATATTCCTTTATTTTTTTTACCAGAGGATAAGACAATATAAAATCGGGATGAAAAAGCAGGATAAAGCCAGAATTCGTTTGATCATCCGGGCTCTCAAAGATCTGGTTGGGGGCCGTGAATACCAGTCCTCCTTCGCGGAAATCATAATAGTTTTGCCCGTACCGTGCGTGGCTGCATAGATCTGTTTTGCAGGCGATCTTATAAAAATTCAACATCATGGTTGGGGAAAGTTCATCCGGATTGATTCGGATGTCTCTGATATTGATAAAACTTACCAAAGGATGTACGGGCTTGGGAAGCCCGAACACCTTATGCAAGTCATATAAAGATTCAAATTTTTGTGGAATGTTTTTATCCATTTTATATAATTGTATCTGATCAGAAATTCTTTTACAATTTACAAATAAATTGCCTTAAAGAACCGACTCTTCTATTATCAGTTTAATCTTTTAATGTTCTTAATTTTGCCAGATCTTCATCTTTTCTGTCGCCATGAACCTGAATGGTAGCCAGTGCTGTTTCTATCTGCTTAAATTCATCTTCAGTAAGGACAATATCAGAAGATTCTATATTCTCGCGGATCCTTTTTAAATTTCTTGAACCCGGAATCGGTACGATAAAATCATTTTTATGGAGCATCCACGCCAGGGAGATCTGCGCGGGAGTTGCTTCTTTCGTAGTGGCAAACCCAAGCAAGAGATCCAGTAGAGGCTGATTTGCGAGAATGTTATCTTTTTGAAAGCGGGTGATTACTCTACGGGCATCAATTCCGGTAAATGATGTATCTGCGTTTACCTGACCGGATAGAAATCCATTAGCCAGAGGCGAGAAGGCTACAAAACCGATTCCCAGTTCTCCGCAGGTCGGTATCACATTTTTTTCAAACTGCCGGGCCATAATAGAGTATTCACTTTGAATTGCGGTAATGGGTGTTACAGCATGTGCTTTCCTGATCTCTTCTTCCGTGGCTTGTGATTGGCCCCAGCCCAGTATTTTTCCTTCCCTGATCAGCTCACCCATACACCAGGCTATATCTTCTACAGGAATATCTTTGTTTACACGGTGCTGGTAATAAAGTTCGATGTGGTCTGTTTTCAATCTTTTTAATGAGCCTTCTATTTTATTTCGGATCACTCCCATTAGTTTTTCTGCGGAATAATTTTCTATGCTATCCTGAATCCAGAATTTGGAGGCAATACTTACCTCATTCCTGAAACCGGCTAAAGCTTCACCCAGTAATTCTTCATTAGCTCCCATGGCGTAGGCTTCTGCAGTGTCAAAAAAAGTACAGCCCAGATCATAGGTATTGTGAAGTAACTCTATGGATTCTTTCCGTTCTGGTACTGATCCGTACCCTTGGCTGAGTCCCATACTGCCATAACCGATACTCGATACTTCGAGAGTTCTCAATTTTCTTGATTTCATTGTATTCTTATTTAAAGTTGATGTCGCAAAGTTCAGCTTATAGCATAAGGTTCATGTAGCCTGATTGAGGGATCACGTAGCCAGATTGCGGAAAATCGGCAGAAAGGCATTTCAAGGAAATAAACGGAAGGGAAGAAGCTTTTTTAAGTGAGGTAAATGTCTGATTAACCCCTGAAATTGTCCGTTTGGGGTACTTTGTAAGTGTTCCGCCTTTTTGTGCGCTTTATGTTTGCACCATAATCATACAAAAATAAACAACAATGAAAGCATTCAGAACCATTTCAGCAGCAAGTATTTTATGTGTAACGCTATTTTCAGTAGCAACTGTGTCATGCAGTGAAGAAAGTGAGATCATCACCCAGGAAGTCCAGATGGTGAACCACCGCAACGCCAAAACAAAATTTATAAAAGTAAAGGGGAATGACATCGCTTATCGTACCTGGGGAAAAGAAGGAGGGATACCGTTGGTATTATTACCGGGATTGGGAGGCTCCATGGACGACTGGGATCCGGCAGTCACAGACGGGCTGGCTCAGAAATATAAGATCATTATATTCGATAACCAGGGCGTGGCTTCTTCCCAGGGAACAACCCCTAATACCGTGCAGGGAATGGCCGATGATGCCATTGCCTTTATCAAGGCACTCAACCTGACGAAAGTAAATATTATGGGCTTTTCGATGGGAGGATTTGTGGCACAAAGAGTGGTTTTAACGCAACCTACACTCATCAATAAAGTTATTTTAACAGGTACCGGACCTAAAGGTGCAATCGGATTATCCAATTTGCCGAATATCATTGCCGGAACTGCAGGATTAAGTCCTGAAGAATCTTTCCTGAAATTTGGATTTACCCAATCTGCAGCGAGTATTGCGGCAGGAAAGCTATCTTATGAGAGGATTCAGCTTCGTACAACGGATCGGGATCCTGCATTAAGCGATGCGACTTCCAATGCTCAGTTTACGGCTGTTCTGAGTTGGGCGCAACCTGATGCCAACGCTCTTGAAGAAATAAAAATGATCAAAAATAAGGTGCTTATCGTTCACGGGGAAAATGACCTTCCCGTATCGGTTCAGAATGCACAGAATATGAAACAAAATTTGGAGCATGCGGAACTCGTGATTTTCCCGGATTCAGGACATGCGTCTTTCTTTCAGAATCATGATGCGTTTGTGGCGAAGGCTGTGGCGTTTTTGAGTGAGTAGTTTTTGTTTTTATGGTTAAGAGCTTACCATGTTGGTAGGCTCTTAGCTTTTATATAGTCTTAATTCAAAAATGTACTTACTAAGGGATAATTCAACAGATTTATTACCATTTTTCCATTTCACAGTAGCATTTTCTTTATCCTGATTGTTTAGAATAGGCTTTCCTAGTTTTTGCATTAGAAAAGCAAAGAGCCAGTCAAATTTTGATTTATATAATTTTTGTGTATCAATATTAGGAGTAGTTTGAGATTCTTCTACACTGTCAAAATGTGATTTAATACCCCATTGGAATTCTATCAGCTCAATTGATTTTTCTCTCGTTGTATAATAATACATCGTTATCAGATGAATAAATGGGCTTTCTTTTTTTTCGATAAATTCTAGGAGTTTCTATATCTTTTCCATCAAGTATATAATGAGAGATTTTGTGACTTTGGGTTAGGTCTCTTGCATTTTCCTTTTGCTCAATATCATCAATTTGATTTAAAGATAAAGTATTTAAATTAGAATAGAAGTAATCGAAATTTGTTTCAACCCACTCCTTTGTCTGGTCTTCACCCATAATAGGTTCCTTATAAGAATTTTTGAATGAAGTTACATTGATGTGATTTTTGTTAATTTCAATAATCCCAAAATTATTTTTACCCTTAATAGAAAACTGAATAGTTTGATATTGATTGTTTTGTATTGGGTTTCTTGTATCGTAATACCATTTGAAGGGACGTAGATCAGATTTAAGATCAAGAACTGGTGTTAACTTTTTATTCTCCACTATTCCGATTTTTGTTGAAATACCATCGTTAAATAAATGATAAAATTTATTGTTTGCTATAAAAGAGGTTGCTATCGAATATTTAGATTTAACATCAGTAGTATCAATATATATCATTTCACCTCCTTTCATTGAGTTGCTCCCTTCTCTGAAATAACGTTCTGCTAATACTGCTTTTTTGTAATCGTAAGCTTCTTTATTTATTTCTAATTTTTTAGGATCTGATATTTTAAGGATGAATTTACTTGTCGTTAAATAATAAGCATTATCAAATTTGTTGATCACGGGATTTGTTGCTGCTATTTCATATTGTTTATTAGTTAAATTATCTTTGAACCAAGTTACTCCACCCCATTCTCCGAAGTCGCGAGTATATACTGTATATTCTTTATCTTCATATACCAGATCAATTCCTTTTTTAGTTTCAATCCATTTTTTATTTTTTTCATCAAGATAAAAAGTATGGTGATTATAATATTCTGTGGTAAAGATGGAATCATTTTTTATATATAAATCATAATAATAGGTTTGGAGCTTTTCAGGAACACTTATTTTAGAATTAACTTTTCCTTCCTCATCTAAAATATAAAAGTTGTGATTCGAACCAGAACTGAATTTATCATTATCAGTCTGAAAATAGCAATAATACTTTGAATTATGTTTTAACCAGGGGCCAGGACTTCCAGGAATATCAATTTCTATTGTTTCGTAGTCAATTTTTAATTCTTGTGGATGACAAGATTGCATAAAAAATATGAAAATAAAAATTTGGAAAATGTTTTTCATAGATCTACTTGTAATGATGCTAACTTACAATAAATTTTGAAATTAATTTGTATTCTGCTTACCGAAAATATGTTATTTTCTAGTGTCTTGGCGATTAATCAGACTATATCATTTTATCAACATATTTACAATTGATCTCGATACATTTTTCTCCTGAACTACGTTCGCAGGATTACATCCTGTATTTCGAAAAACACTCAATTTGATGGTAGACTACTATTTGTAGAATATAAGGAAAAAGGCAACGTCACTTCGAGTAGATTTTGAAAAAATCGTATCGAGAAGTTGCTTTTTTTGTCGTAATAAAATTAATGGAGTTTTTGTTAAACGCGAAGGCACAATTATTTTACCATCTGTATGTTGTTAAAGTGCGAGAAACCCAGTATTTTATATGATTACTAATTACAATTCAATTGTATTCTACCCATTTATGTCATTCCGTAGGAATCTAAACCCTAGTTTTTATAAAGGTGTGCTGAGTTTCCTACGGAATGACAATATTGAGTATTAGTGTATATACGGTATAGCTTAGTAAATATGATTATTGAAGCCAAAAGAATTTCGTTCCATAAAATTCTAGGTAAACGTTATATCCTCTTTGCCGAAAATCTTTGATTTTCTTGCGCCTTAAAAACAGCAGCATATTAAAAAATCTTTGCGTCTTTGCGATTAACCAAATCCACTTATTAATGAATCTCAATAAATAACTCCTCATTGGATCTCCTTACTTTTTTCAGGTTCACCAGCCAGTCATTTTCTGTATCTCTGTATCCAAGCGCCAGGAGAACCGTACTTTTTAATCCCTGTTCACGAAGATTAAGAATCTCATCATAGGCTTCACTGTCGAATCCTTCCAGAGGAGTGGCATCTACTTTCAGATCGGCTGCGGCAAGAAGGCCAAATCCTAATGCGAGGTAAGCCTGATGGGCAGCACCCACAAAATGCTGGTCTTTACTTCTTTTTTCCAGAATGCCGAGAAGCTTTAAACGGTAGTCATCGGTGGCACTGGAAGGCAGGTTGCGTTCTTTATTACTAAATTCGAAAAAGGTGTTTACTCTTTCCGGAGTGTACTCATCCCATGCTGCAAAAACCAGCAAGTGAGAAGCCTGAAGAATCTGTTTCTGTTCCCATGAATAAGGATACAACTTTTTCTTCAATTCCTGATTGGTGATCACCAAAACCTTAAAAGGCTGTAGACCGGAACTTGAAGGCGACATTCGAATCGCTTCCAGGATCTGGTCGACCTTTTCATTTTCTACTGTTTTACCATTATAGCTTTTAGTGGCAAATCTCCATTGTAATGTTTCTTGTAATGACATAATGTTGAGTGTTTTTTATTAAAAATTGTTGAGGTTTTTATCTCATTTTGATGGAACAAAGTTAGGGCGTTTTGGTTTCCAAAACATACCTGTTACCCATTGGTAACCAGTTACAAAAAAGTAACCAGGTGACTTTTAATACAAATAATTCCGTAATTTTAAAGTCTAATTTTCAGGGTATGAAAAAAGATAAAATTGAGATCTCAATAAAATGCCAAAACCACATCCGTGGCGTACGTGATACGATGTATCTGCTGGATGGGAAATGGAAAACGCTCATCATAAGCCATTTGTACTATATAGGAAAAATGCGGTTTATGGATCTGAAAAGACAGGTAGAAGGCATCGCGTCAAAAACCCTTTCCAAGGAATTAAAAGAACTGGAAATGAATAACCTGATCAAAAGAACCCAGAATAATACCATGCCCGTTTCTGTAGATTATGAACTGACCTGTTTTGGAGAAAGTCTCCATACGATTATTGATACGATGGGTGAGTGGGGGATGAAGTATAGGAAGGATTTATTGCAGAAGGGGAGTAAGGTGGTTGCTGAGGTTGTAGATTAATCTGTAAAAGTTTGCTTTTCTTGAATATTATTTATGTTAAATAATTAAAGGATAGGCAACGAAGAAGATCATAAAAGGCTAATTATATTGTTTTTATTTGTAAGTTTATATAAACTAAAAATTACTAATCATGGCAAAAATTTACAGAGACGCGGGTAATGGTAGGTTTGTAAAAAAAGAAGAAGTTACAAAAAGACCTGGTACAACTGTGACCGAAACAGTAAAACCAAAACCCCAAAACCCACCAAAAAAGAAATAGTTAAAATTCCACTTGAAAAGTGGAATTTTTGTTTTTATGGGAAACCGTAATTTAAAGTACATTCCATTTGTTATTTTTGATATCAATTATTATAACATATTAACCATGAAAAAGATATCATTAAATAATATCATATTATTTAGACAAAAGTCGGATAAAGGAAGACAAACGCTTCTAAATAATTTAAAAAGAGAAGGGGAAGCCAAATCTGATGGAAGTGGAGGGAATTATTGGGTAAGAAGTTTAAGTGCTTTAAGTAATGGATTTAAGTTAAAAGATACGCAACCAATAAAAGAAAAAATTTCTGAAATATTGGAGCTTTTTACTCCTTCCTTAATAAAACAAACAAAAGACATGTATGAGCGAAATCTTAGTATTCTTCATAATTACGAAGATTTTGATTTTTCGAACTGGCTGCCAGAGAACTCTGAAATTTTGACTAAAACGAATAAAAAATCAATTATTTATATTAACACTATTCCTGTTCAAATTACTCCTAGCCAGATATATTCTTTTGAAAAAGAAGGGAAACAGTGTGTTGGTGCAGTTTGGTTTATTGCAAAATTAGAAGGGTACAAAACCGAGGAATTAGGAATGTTTGTTGAGGCACTTTACATTTATCTCTCTAGTAATTTTGATGAAAAATTTGAAATAAGTCCCGAAAATTGTTTAGTGGTTGATGTTCTCAGTAAGAAGGAAATAAATTATCAAATGTTGGTTGATGAGGATGTACCTTCAATTTTTAGTAATACCCTAGAATTAATAAAAATGACATTGTAATTAATTATAAAGTGATCCGGGAAATTTTACTTTCTCGGATCTTTCATAATATTTTCGTTTAAATTTATAAGGAATGGGCAACGAGCGTGACGCTCGCGCCAGCGAGGGGGCTTCACAAAACTTTGTAGTTATCCACCTGAAAACTTCCATTCCTGGATAAATGAAAATAAAGAAATGTTAGATCGTAGAAAGTTGCTTCCTGAATTCGTTCAAAGCAATAGGAAGTTTGTGAAATAGTTTATATTTTTATTGATTCAAATACTGAATAAATGTATTACATAAACTATAATATATGAATCATTTAACGAAATGCTCTATATACATTGAAATGTACTTAACAGATACTGCTGATCAGCCATTGGGTGTAGGAACTGGTTTTACTGTTAAAACAGATCAAGGACACAGTTTTCTAGTAACAAACTGGCATTGTGTAACTGGTATTAATCCTGAAACGAATCAAGCACTATCAACAAATGAACATAAAGACCCAGAATTTTTGGATGCTCATTTTTTTAAAAAAGAACAGTTTAAATGAATGGGCTGTTAAAAGGATAAAATTAATAGACGAGAAAGGGAAAAAGCTTTACATCCAACACCCTAGAGGGCAAGAAATAGATATTGTGGCAATTAAATTAGAAGACTATCCAGATGTTGAATTATATAATTTATGGGAAGGCAATATAGTAGATAATATAGATATTAATATCACAGAAAGTTGTAGTGTTGTTGGGTTTCCAAAAGGAATAAGCACTGGTGGAAAGTTTCCGATATGGAAAACAGGACATGTTGCGAGTGAATTTGAATTAAATCACGACGATAAACCAATGTTTCTGATTGATGCATCAACAAGAGAGGGTATGAGCGGTTCACCTGTATATTGTGTAAGAACAGGACATGCTCTTGTGGATGGTAAATTAATGTCAGGAGAGTCGACAATAGCTAGATTCTTAGGTATTTATGCGGGAAGAGTTGGTGATGACATCGAAATAGGCAGAGTATTTAAATCAAATTGTCTTAATGAATTAATGATAAATTACTACAACTTAGCTAATCCTTATAGGTTTATTCCAAGCAATTTGAATTATAACTTTACATAAAATTAATGTGAAACCAGAAGAATACAAAGAATACGATTGCCTAACTCATAAATGGAAATGCATTTTATTGCCCTTACTCCTTCCTTTATGGGGTACTGTGAAGTTATTATATTTGGTGACGACTTTCCAGGAATAAAGTATTATTGCTTTCACTTCTACAATGATAATTCCCTTTCTAATATTTACCAAAAGTTATCACACCATATCGAAAGACTTTACAAGCAAATAGATTCAAATCTCTATCCGGATTTATCGAACGGTTTTGCAAAACTTCTTATTTACTTAAAAGAAACAATAGCTAGAGAAAACGACCAGAAATACAGAGAAGAGAATTTCAAGCATTGGTATGAAGTTGTTATTCGTGATGAGGTGTTAATTCATAATGAAAGTTTTAAGAAGTATCTTGCTTTTTGATTTAACTTGACTTCATTATCTAGTTAAATTTCACTATATTAGAGTTAACCACTCTAATGTGGGATTTTATTATGTTCATAAAATTTACTACAGTTAACAAGAAGGCTCATCACTCTGATATTGAAAGGATGTTATGGGAGAAAACAGAAGAAGCAATCAAAAACCAAATAAGATCAAGGCTTAGGAGAGCAAAAGATGATTTGGAAGGTTTAAATTTACACGTTGAAATTGATATGCAGAACAGTAATGCAAAATTAATTGGAGAAGGGATACCAGAAAATAAGATAGAATTGGCTGAAAATGCTTTCAAAAAAATGTAATAAAACAGCCCCTTAATTGGGGCTTTATCATTACTTATATGGATATCCTGGTTTCTCAAGGTCTTTAATTAAGTTCTGAAGATAGTGCACAGTGAAGAATTTGTTTTGATTAGTAATATGCTCATAGCTTTTTTCATCAAAATTATTAGTACGTAAAAGATTAAATTCCTTAATTTCCCCGTCTTCTACAACAATTTTTAATACTTCTTGGTCGTTTACATCTTTGCTATATGTATTGATTTTTTCTTTTTTTTTCATCAAGCGTAACAAATCCTAGTTTAACCAACCATTCCTCCGATAATGGTATTGGCTGAAATGCATCCGTATCAATACGATCTATTTGTGTAATATCATACTCTGTAATAGTATAATTTTGATTACCATAATTATTTGCAAAATTACCTGCTTTAAAAAAGTGACTATTCATGATTGTTTTTCTCCAAATATAACTCTTTTCCTTTGAGTGTGAAGAAAAGGTTTTGTAATTCGTGGACCGTTTTCAAATCGATAGATTCACGATTGTTTAAATAAAGAAGTTAGGAAAAATCACCGTTTTATCCAACAATTGAAACCCATCTATTTCATAAGTATTCAGAGTGTATTAGCTTTCTGGCATAAGTATAAATCCAAATCTCTTAAGATTATTTTTAGTTAATTTTAAGCCTGAAATCCCTTGTATCAAGCATTTACGTGGTAATTTCCCTAAACCGTCCTCGTGACGATACATAATATCTTCTGCAGAAATTCCTAGAACTTCAGCTTCTGTTGTAGCGAAAAGAACGATATTACCAATTCTTAAATCTTTTATGTTTATTTAATAAATTTTTACAATTATACAATTTTTTTAAAATAATAGGTTTGCTAAAATAATCCCGACTTACTATTATTCAGCCGGGAAACATAATATATAAAACCAAATTTTCTCTATATTTGTACAAAGCACAACAAACCACTATGGAAAAGCTAAGAAGTCTAAGAAAGCAGAGAGGGTACACTCAAGAGTACATGTCAAAAATCTTATCAACGGATGTTTCCAACTATTCACGGAAGGAAAGTGGAGATGTCAAAATATTTGAGGATGAGTGGGAGAAATTAGCGAAAGCGTTAGAAGTTCCTGTAAACGAAATTAAAGAAGAAAGATCCGCCCGTGTCGTAAACAATGATAACCTTGTTTTTAACGATCAGTCAGCAAATAATAATTTTAATCAATATTATAATATTCCTGAGTATATCTTAGAAAACCAACAGGAATACATCAACCTTCTTAAAGAGCAGATCGAAGCTTTAAAAGAAGAAAATAAAAGATTAAAATCTGGGAAATAAATCAATTGCAAAAATAGATAAACAATATTTATACTGCCTCCATGAGGCGGTATTTTTTATATCTATAATAATGGTTTTGAAGAAAGAATGTAAATGAATTACGATAGTCTATTATCCATCCCATACAATATAGCAGCTCCTGATTTTTTAATTGTAATCTGATTGAGAGCTTTCCGAAATTCATCAATTGCATTGGGCTCTGCCAGTATTTCAAACTGGATTTTAGATTGAGCTTTTATTCTGAGTTCCGCTTCTGTTGCCATTTTTATTTGTATTCCAATATGAGAAAGTGAATGGGCTGGATAAAGGTTTATTGAAAAATAAGAATACTTTGAATCTTTAACACCTAATTCGAAAGAAATTGATTTTTCATTTTTTGGGAAATCAGTTAACTGTTCAGCAAATAGATTGATTGATTCAATATTTGCATATACATCTGTTGATCCTGAAAAACAGGTGTCTGACCCTTTAATTTTGAGTTCGATCAGTTCTTCATCAACATAAATTATTTTAAGTTCTAAATATGATTTTAAATTCAATTTAATAAAGGTGTATTTCAGTTTTTTAAGAATCCAAATATAAGAAATTAATCAAAGTATCTAGATTTTAACCATTTTATAGTCCCATAATTTATGTAGGGCTTTTAGAAACATTTTTAATAGATTTTTTCAAAGTACTGTTGTTAATATAAAAGATTTTAATGAAAGTTAATATATTATTTAAACTTGTTAACGGTTTGTTAAAAGATACTCTCTGTTTTTTATGGAATTTTGCCCCAATAAAAAATGTAGCATGAACCTTTTCAAAACTTCTCTTTTTATTCTTCTTTCTTTCACCGGTATTGCCGGGCACGCACAGAAACATTCGTCACAAAAAAAAGTAGTTTTTATTATCGTAGATGGTATCGCTGAAGATATGCTGGACAAGTCTGAAATTCCCAATCTTAAAAAGATTAAAAAAGACGGTGCACTCCTGAAAGCGTATGTAGGAGGAGAAAAAGGAGGGTACAGTGAAACGCCCACGATTTCAGCAGTAGGATACAATAGTTTGCTGACAGGAACCTGGGTGAATAAACATCATGTTTTTGATAACGATATTAAAGATCCTAATTATAGCTATCCAACCATTTTCAGGCTTTTTAAAGATCAGTATCCCGGCAAAAAGACAGCTGTATTTTCAACCTGGGAAGACAACCGCACGAAACTGATCGGTGAAGGCCTGGCGGCCACAGGAAAGATAAAAATGGATTTTTCTTATGATGGGTTGGAAAAGGATACCTTGAAATTTCCACACGATAAACAAAGCGGATATATCCGTAAGATCGATAGCCTGGTGGCAGGAAAAGCAGCAAGCTATATTAAAGAAAATGCCCCTGATTTGTCTTGGGTATACCTGGAATTTTCTGATGATATGGGACATCGCCACGGAGATGGAGATATTTTGTATAAGGCAATCTCCTTCGAGGACAGGTTGATCGGAAAAATATATGATGCCGTAAAAGAGCGTGAGGCAAAGCATGGAGAGGATTGGTTATTCATCGTTACAACGGATCATGGAAGATCTGCCAGTAACGGAAAAGGGCATGGCGGGCAAAGTGATAGAGAACGGGATACCTGGATTACAATCAATAAACCCAATATTAACGCATATGCCAAAAATAATCGTGTTGCCATTACAGATATTCTTCCTACGATGACTGATTTTCTCAGTATCAAAGTACCTGAGAATGTTCAACAGGAAATGGACGGAATCGATTTGCTTAAAAACAGAGCGGTAAGCCAGCTGAATGCCTCTTTGTTATCTGACAGAACATTGGAAGTAACATGGAAAGTGGTAACTCCCACGAAGGAATCTGCGGAGGTTTATGTAACCACTACCAATAATTTCAAAACCGGTGGTAAAGACTATTACCAGCTGTTGGGACAGGCAGATCTGAGTAGCGGTAAGTTTATCTCAAAACAAAGACTCGATCATTCCGATATCTACAAGATTGTTCTGAAAACCAAAGAAGGCTTTCTGAATACGTGGATCACTCAACAAAATAAATAAGGAATCTACTTATGAAATTACATCTTTTAATCGGCCTGGGCTTAGTCACAGGCCTGGAAGTCTATGGCCAGAACGTACAGAAAATAGATGGCGCCGATACCATAAAGACCCATGAGAAAAAGATCGATGAGGTTGTTATTACAGCACTTGGGATCAAGAAAGACAAAAAAACGTTGGGATATGCAGTACAGGAGGTGAAAGGCGATGTGTTTGAAAAAGCAAAGGAACCGAATTTCATCAATTCCCTTTCCGGAAGGGTAGCCGGATTGAATGTTAAGAACAGTACGGATCTTTTTCAGGATCCGGGAATCAGCCTGAGGGGTGCCAAGCCGCTTATTGTTATTGACGGTGTTCCAGACAGGACCGCTGATTTGTGGAGGATCAATGCGGATGATATCGATAATATCAGTGTATTGAAAGGACCTACAGCTTCTGCTTTGTACGGATCAGTGGGAAAGGACGGAGCAATCATGATTACCACTAAAAAAGGTAAGAAAGGAAGAATGAGTATTTCATTTAATAATTCCACCATGTTTCAGACTTCTTTTATACGTATTCCTAAAGTGCAGACAACATACGGGGGAGGAAATAACGGGAAATATGCCTATATAGACGGAAGTGGTTCCGGAAGTGAAGGTGGCGGATGGATCTGGGGTCCTAAGCTAGACCAGAAAGATCCTACAACACCCAGCGGATATTATGAAACTCCGCAATACAATAGTCCGATTGATCCTTCAACCGGAAAACCGATACCCTTACCATGGATTTCCCGTGGAAAGAATAATATTAAAAATTTCTTTGATACCGGCGTTATCCAGTCCAATAACCTGAGTGTGGACTGGGGAAGTGAAAAAGCAACTTTCAGACTTTCCCTTTCTAATATTTATCAGAAGGGAATCGTTCCGAATACCGATCTGAAAACTACGTCAATCAGTCTGGCAGGATCCGTAAATCCTATTGAAAAGCTTACGATTAATTCTACTTTAACCTATAATAAAGAATATACCTCCAACTTCCCGGAAGTAGGATACGGACCTACGAACTATCTTTATAATCTGGTATTATGGACCGGTGCCGATGTAGATGTAAGAGACCTGAGAAATTACTGGGTAGCCGGAAAAGAAGGATACCAGCAAAGGCATTACAATGTTTCTTACTACAACAATCCTTATTTTCAGGCGTATGAATACCTGAGACCTTACTATAAGGACAATGTAATGGGAAATGTAAACCTGGAATACCAGATCATTCCCAAATTATCAGCTAAAGCCCGAGTGGGGACAAATGTGTATGCCCTGAACCGCGAATATAGAGAGCCTAAAAGCTATATAGGGTATGGAAATAAGTCATTAGGAAACTATACGCAGATTAACGGAAATTATTTTGATATTACTTCAGAACTGGGACTTAAATACCAGAACCGCTTTTCAGAAAACTTCTCATTAACCGGTGAAGGATATGTGTCTAATTTCTACAGGGAACAGAAAAATAGTGAGATCCGTACTGATGGATTGGTAAGCCCGGGATGGTATAATCTTTTTAACAGTATAGGACCGCTATTTGCTCCAAAAGCAGGAAACCGGAAAGAATTTGAACAGATCAATAGCGTATACGGGTACGTAGATATGGAAATTTACAAAGCATTTTTCCTGAATATGACTGCCCGATATGACAAAGTATCCACACTTCCGAAAGGAAATAACGGGTATTTCTATCCGTCTGTTTCCGGATCAGTATTACTGAACCAACTGGTAACGCTTCCGGATTGGATCAGTTTTGCCAAACTTCGCGGATCATTGGCGCAGGTTTCCAACGGTAAGCTGGCCAACGATACGTATGGTTATATCTCTGCATTTGAAAAAAGTGATATCAGCTGGAACGGACAATCAACATTTGTTTTCGGGGATGTATTGATCGACAGTAATATAAAGCCTGAAACATCGAACTCCTGGGAGATAGGAACGAACATTTCATTTCTAAAAAACAGAATTAATTTAGACGTTGCTTATTACCAAACCCGGGATTATAATAATCTGGCGAGTATTCCTCTGTCTGAGGGAGTAGGATATAAAACGTACCTAACCAACGGAAATGTATTTCAAAGAAAAGGGGTAGAGTTTACCCTGAATGCGGATGTCATTAAGAAATCGGATTTCAGATGGAGTACACAGCTGAATTTGAGCCACTACCGGAAGTATTTAAAAGAAGCTTATGGTGGTAAAGATTATACAACAATCTATAACGCTGCCAACGGAAGGAACAATTTCATCCGGGTAGGAGAGAGAGCTGATAAACTGACTGCCATGCCTTATGAAACTTCACCGGACGGGCAATTGGTCCTTCAAAACGGATATCCCGTGAATTCCACAGCACCTTTTGAAAGCAATATGGGATATTCTGATCCGGACTGGACTTATGGTTTATCCAATAATTTCAGTTACAAGAACTTCTCACTTTCCTTATTATTTGATGGCCGACTTGGAGGAACCATGTATTCCACTACCAATCAGAAAATGTGGTGGGGAGGGATTGCTCCGGGAACAGTTAATCAGTATAGGGATGATGCCAATGCCGGAAACAATACTTACATAGCACCGGGTGTAAGAGTGGTAAGCGGCTCTATAACGTATGACCAGAATGGTAATATAAAATCCGATACCCGCGTTTTTGTTCCCAATGATGTTGCTGTAAACTACAATGCTTATATGCAGAGTACCAGCAATGCTTTTGAAAGCAATTACCATTATTATAAGCAAACCTTTATCAAATTGAGAGAGATCACGGTTACTTATAATTTTGAAAAATCTTTTGCTGAAAAATTAGGAGTATCATCAGCGAGTGTTTCGTTAATCGGTAGAAACCTTTGGCTGGCTTCAAAGATTAAAAATGTAGATCCCGATTCTGGTGTCGACCAGCTTCAGACTCCTGCAACAAGAAGTTTTGGAGTTAATCTCAATGTAAAATTCTAATGATAAAAATACGATAGAAATGAAAGTAGCTAAAATATATATAATGTTGCTGACTGCTTTAATAGGACTTACGGGCTGCAGCAGGGTAGATGATTTCCATGATGATCCCAACCGTCCTAAAAGTGTAGATGCGGAAAACATCCTTCCGGGAATCGAAGTGAATGCATTCAGTACGATTAAGGCGGAAGCAGCTCTTGCATCTAGACAACTTACCTATATCAACGGAGTTAATGCGCAGCAGTATTACAACTGGCAAAGAGGATCATTTGGTGTTTATGACAACATCAAGCAGGTGGAAAAGATGGTGGAGGAAGCCAATAAAAAAGGAGGAAAGGAATATATTGCACTGGCCCGCTTCTTTAAATCTTATTATTTTATCTCCTTAACCGAGACATTTGGTGATATTCCTTATAGTGAGGCGATAAACACGGCTAATTTTTATCCGAAATATGATGACCAGAAAAGCATTTATAAAAACGTCCTTAATGAGCTGGCATTAGCCAATACCGAGCTTTCCAATTTGAATACTCCAATCCGTGGGGACATTATCTATAATGGAGATTTGCTTAAGTGGAGAAAACTGATCAATTCCTACAGATTAAGGATCTTAATGGATCTTTCTAAAAAAGCGGATGATCCGGATCTGAATGTAAAACAGACTTTTGCCAATATTATCAATAATCCGGCCCAAAATCCTGTGATGGAATCCAGCAATGACAGTGGTGCATTACCGTTTTATAATCTTGTAAATAACCGGTATCCGTTTTTTAATAGTAATGATCTGCAGACGGCCTATTATATGGAGCAAAGTTTTGTAGATAAACTCAGGACTTCCAAAGATCCAAGGTTATTTAAAATGGCTGAAAAGAAAACAAGTACAGTTGGGACAAGTCCTTCAGATCCGTTTAGCTTTTATGACGGATTATATGGAAGTGGGGATCTGGGGCAGAATTCTACCAAAGCATCTAATGGTCTGGCATCAAGAATTAATCCGAGATATTTTAATGATCCGATCAATGAGCCTTCTTTATTAATGGGATATGCTGAACTCCAATTTGTTTTGGCCGAAGCGGCCGTAAGAGGCTGGATCAATGCAAACGCAAATACATACTACCTGAATGCCATTAATGCATCCATGACTTTCTATAAAATAAGTCCTACAGATGTAGCGGCTTATCTGGCTCAGCCAACCATTAATCTGCAGCCTGGAAAAGAGATCGAACAGATCATGGATCAGAAGCATACGGCCTTGTTTTTTAATACGGGATGGCAAATATTCTATGATCAGAGAAGAACAGGTTTTCCTCACTTCAATACTGATGGTCCCGGAATTCTGAACAACGGCAAGATTCCTAAAAGATGGATGTATCCTTCTTCTGAAATCAATAATAACAATACCAATCTTAACAATGCCATCACCAAGCAGTATCCGGCTGGTGATAATATTAATGAGACCATGTGGATGATTAAGTAAGCCGTACTGAATTTACACATCGGATCAATAAAAAACTCCTGCTTCGAAGAAGCAGGAGTTTGCTGTTAGTTAGAAAATGAAGGATATGATGATTCAATATAAATTTTTAGCTAAACTTTTTAATTGCTTCCGGAGAAACAGGTGTGAAAAAATTGATCAGATTTCCGTCCGGATCACAGAATAAAAGTGACCGGTTACCCCACGGCATGGTAGTGGGCTCCTGGACAATTTCACTTGTAATTCCTTTAATTCTCTCATATTCATCGTCTACATTGTCGACAATGAATTCTATGATGCTGCTTTTGCTTCCGGTAGATGCTGTGAGGTTTTCACTGAAGAGCGTCATGGTGCGTGTGCTTCCTATAGCTAAAGTGATAGAACTTGTAGAGAGCTCTGCAAAATCTTCTGTATACCATTGAGCTGTCAGCCCCATTGCATTCTCATAAAACTGCACGGATTGCTTAATGTCCTTTGTGATAATTCTTAATGATGTTAATTTCATGTTTGTTGAATTTAATAATATCCTGGAACAAAAGTAAGCTCAGGTTGTGACAAGAGTCTGTCAGTAGAAAAATTAATCTCTGAATTTTTTACGGAAATTAAGGGCTGTCATTCCCGTTTCTTTAGAGAAAAAGCGTGAGAAATAGGAATGATCTTCGAAACCCAGGTCATTTGCAATCTGTTTTACATTGAGGTCACTGAAGTATAAAAGCCGTTTAGCTTCAAGAATTATATTATACCTGATCCAGAATGAAACAGGGGAACCCGTATATTTTTTCAGGCATTCATTCAGGTATGACTCTGAAATATGGAGCATTTTTGCGTAATCAGAAGGACTTTTATATTTCCTGATATGTTTGTTAAGAAGATTTTTGAATTGAAAGGACAGTTCAGCGGTTCTTGAATTGGCTTCAGACTTCTCCCGGATACGAACAACATCTGCTGCCATTTCAAAAAAGGAACGCAGTAATGAGTAAGTTATATTTAAATTGAGTTTATCCCGGGAAGAATGATCTGTTTTTCTATGTAAAATATTCAATAGCTGATCCATATCTTCCGCATCTTCCGGACGAAGATCAATAGGTTCCTGAAAGCCCAGCCAGCTTTCAAAAGTATTCCGGCATGATGGGTCCACCAATGAAGGATCTACAGCGATATACCATCCTTCAGCTTTTCTCGACTGAATCCGGTAATGAACCTGTTCCGGTAAAATGTAGTACAGCTGTTTTTCACGGATAATTTTATTTTCAAAGTCTACAATTGTGGATCCGGAGCCTTTCAACATCATAAAAAATATATAATGATCGTCACGGTGCGCCCCAAGATCTCTGGAATGCTTCCGACTGATCCGCTCAGGGCCAAATCGTGAAATTAAAAAACTATGATCAGTTTTTTCCTGTAGTTGATGGATGGGAATATTTTGCATAGAGAATGTAATCAATTATTAAAGTCCCAGGATGCGGTCTGCATTTCCATGGGCAATCTTTGCGATCTGTTCAGCTGGAAGATTTATGCCGTGTAAGAAATCAATACCCATCTGATTATCACTGAAAGGATAATCTACCGATAGAATAATATGATCTATGCCTATCGTATCCAATGCTATCTGCAAAGGAGGTTGGGTGAAGAAACCACTCGTTGTTATATAAAGCTGCTCTCTGAATGTATCAGCCATTGTTCTTTGATTACGGCCTCCATTACCCGGCTGAAAAGCCTTATTGGACCTGTCCCACATGATCGGCAACATTTCGCCCATATGGCCTATGATTATTTTCAGTTTGGGATAATCATCAAAAACTCCGGCTATCAGAAGTCGCAGTACATGAATAGCTGTTTCTGAGTGCCATCCCCATCCCCAGCAGGCAAGGGCATCAAAAGAACCGAAGGTTGTGCCTATATTGCTGTAGTAAGCATCCAAGACAGGTTTTGGTGGGATTCCGGGGTGTATATATAGGGGAACTCCTAACTTTTCAGCTCTTTCAAAAACAGGTGCAAATTTAGGAGCGTCTAGGAATTCTCCACAGGTAAGTCCGCGGATCATAGCACCACGGAAACCATAAGTCTTTACGGTGCGTTCAAGCTCATCAGCCGCAGCAGAGGGAGCCACCATCGGAAGATGGGCAAATGCCGCAAACCTGTCAGGATGATCTTTTATTCTCTCCGCCAGCAAATCATTATATTGCGAAGCAAATGCAGGAGCAGATGACTGATCCAGTAAATTGACATCGGTATTTTCTACAGAAAGGACCTGCATGGATATACCCGATTGATCCATCGATTCCAATCGTTGTCCGGAAATATCCGACAACATAGGCATCAGTCTCATTGCCGGACCCGATGGCTGCTTTTTATCCGTTATACCGTCAGGAAGAAAGTGGGACATCTCAGGAAAGGATACGTGTTCCTCTATTGTTACTATTCTCATTGTAAAAGGATTTTATTGCCACAAAAATAGAATACTAAAGGGACGCAATCAATGAAGAACTTACAGGGATGATAGCACAATTCGCGGTAATTTTTTCTGGGATATATGAAATGGAGAGTGCTCATGCATTAACTCATTACCTGATCTTTTATAAACCATGAATAGATTGGAATATTCTGTACATTTGTTGATCATCTCATTAAAGATCGCTTATGAAGGAAAACCCTTTACTGAAAAATATTTCCAGATATGTTACTTTAACAGAGGAAGAGACTGAAATTTTTGAGAGTTTCTGGACAGAGAAAATTTTGGAAAAGGGAGATTATCTTTTGAGAAACGGGGATGTCTGCCGGTATGATAATTATGTGGTTTCAGGTCTCGTGAAAGCATTTTATATCAATTCCGAGAATGGTAATGAAGAAATTCTTTATTTCTCTATTGACGATTGGTGGGCCAGTGATATCGATAGCTTTTCTAAACAGAAGACTTCTATTTACAATATCCAGGCTCTTGAAAAAACCAAGGTCTTACAGATCAATTACCATTCATTTCAAAATCTGTTGCGGGCTATTCCACAACTTGAACGTTATTTCCGGCTTATCCTTGAAAGTTACCTGGGGGTCCTGCAAAAGAGGCTGATCTACCATAATGTATATGATGCAGAATACAGGTATTTTGATTTTCTTGAAAGATATCCTGATATCGCTTCCAGGGTTCCGCAGTATCTGATTGCTTCCTATCTGGGAGTGTCGGCAGAATTTATTAGCAGACTGCGAAAAAAAAAATAAATCCTCTTGAACTAGGTCAATTTTTCTCTCTTTTATAATCTGGAATTTTGCTTCATTATAATAACGAAGCATATGAAAAAAGTATTGATCATCAACGCAAGCGTAAGAAATGAAAGATCACACAGCCGAAAACTGTCAAAGCTTTTTGCAGACAACTGGACATCAAAATATCCTCAGGATCTATTTACCTACAGGGAAGTAGGAACAGAGGTGATTCCCGGAATTGATGAATCCTGGATTGCCGGGGCGTTTACCAAGCCTGCAGACAGGACAGAAGCAGATCATAAAGCCTTGGAGCTGAGTGATAAACTGGTGGATGAACTGAAAGAACATGATATTTATGTCATTGCCACACCAATGTATAATTGGTCGCTTCCCAGTGGTTTGAAAGCCTATATCGACCAGGTGATGAGATTCAATAAAACCTGGAAATTCCGATCAGGGGTTCCTGATGGGGATTATGTAGGCTTACTTGAAAATAAAAAGATATTTATACTGTCCAGCAGGGGAGATACAGGCTATGGAGCAGGAGAGAAAAATGCTCATATGAATTTTCAGACCACGTATCTGGAGTTTATATTCGGGATTATGGGAGTAAAAGATATAACCCTTTTTTCTCTGGACAATGAAGAGTTCGGCGGAGAGATATTTGAAAAGTCCAAAAGGCAAATCTTTGAGCAGATAAGCCTGGTTGAATAAAGCAGAGTATTTTAGGTTTTCCAATTACAATTGAAAAGCAGTTATACTAAAAACCATAATTCAAAACTGCTGCCCTCATTCAGTGCCTGGTAATTGAGATACCCTCCATGCGCTTCCATTATACTTTTGGTAAGTGTGAGCCCGATTCCGGAACCACTGGCTCTGGTTGTAAAGAAAGGAAGGAAGATCTTGTCTTTAATTTCAGGAGTAATGCCCGATCCGTTGTCGGTAATAGCGATAATGATGCGGTTATTTTGAGATCGGACAGTGGTTGTGATGGTTTTATTTGCTTTTTCAGAAACGGCAAATATCGCATTGAGATACAAATTGATAAGACTGCGTTCTATCATTTTCTCATCCGCCAGAACCCTGAAATCTTCAATTTCGCGGACGATTGAAATATTTTGCTTTTCAAATTCCGGTTTCAGGAAATTTAATGCAGATTCTACTATTTTTTTCAGGGAAACAGAAGCCAGAACAGGTTTGGGTAATTCTGCAACCTGGCGGTAATCATCAACAAAGCTTAGCAACTGTTTTGATTTGGAATTAATGATCATCAGGCTTTCTTTCATTTCCTGCTGGTCTTCTTTATCTACGGTTTCCTGATTACTGATGTATTCCAGGCTTTGGATCAGGCTGTTTACGGGGGTCAGTGTATTGAGGAGTTCGTGTGAAATCACCTTCATCAGGTTATTCCATGCGAGCTTCTCTTTTTGTTCTATGATCTTCTGAACGGATTCCAGGGTGATGATGTAAAAACGGTGTTGCGGATTTTTTACCTGTTTTGTTCTTAATGAAAAGGACTGCTTTGAATTTCCACGAATAGAAATATCAAAAAATTCCTGAGAATTGCTGTATCCTGTATCCTCAATAATTTTAAAAAATTCAGGGGCTTTAGATGCATACAGGCTCCAGCTGTTGTATCTTGGAACCTGGAGGCTTGTAAGAAAAGCTTCATTCACATAAAATACTTCCCAGTTTTTATTTTCCTCGGAAAGGATCATGAGTCCTGTTTCCATCTGATCCAGAATACTTTCGTACAGAAGCTTATAGGACGATAGGGAAAATTGTTCTTCCTTGCTTTGGTAGTACAAACGGATGCTGCTATCCAAAAGCGCTGTTCCTTCCTCTTTGGGAAATAATGAAAAATCTTTTTTTCTGATAGAAGATATAATCTTCTCTGTTTTTGATGCTAAAGCAATCTGCGATTGGTTGATCAAAATAACAAAGAGCACCATTATTCCGGCAAAAAGACTCGCATTAAACCATTTTTCCTGTAAAAAAAAAATGATAGGTAGTAATTCCGCTCATGATTGCCAGAAAGTGGTAAAGCAACCACCAATATTTATATTTATTCATAATTTTAATACATTGTCTAAAATATAAAATATAAAATCTACTTTCTAACCTCTAACCTCTAATTTCTAGTATCTACCATTCATATCCCAAATTTCTCCATTCTCCTGTAAAGTGCAGCCCGGGAAAGACCTAAATCTTCGGCTGCCAGAGAAATATTCCCGGTATGTTTTTTCAATGCCTTTTTGATCAGTACTTCTTCCATTTCCTCGATATTAAGATTGATAATGGTTTGCTCTTGCTCCTCCGGCTGAGGCATCAGCAATTGGAGATGATGATCGGTGGACAGGATAACACTTCTTTCAAGACAATGATCCAGCTCCCGGATATTTCCCGGCCAGGAATAAGTGGTAAGGATAAGCATTAAACCTTCCGTAAGTTCCAGGTTCGGTTTATGGTATTTCTGTTTATAGCGGTCCAGAAAATACTGAGCCAGAAGACCTATATCTTCCTGTCTTTCCCTTAAAGCAGGGATATGAATTTCCACGGTATTGATACGGTAGTAAAGATCCTGGCGAAAGCGGTTTTCAGCTACCGCTTTTTTAAGGTTTTCATTAGTGGCAAAAATAAAACGGACATCCAGTAAGCGTTCCTTGGTTTCACCTAATCTCGACAATTTCCGGTTCTGAATAAGGCTTAATAATTTTGTCTGCAACTGTAGCGGTAGATTTCCGATCTCGTCAAGAAAAACTGTTCCATTTTGTGCATTTTCTATTTTTCCGGCGTAATCCTGGTGGGCATCAGTAAATGCTCCTTTTTTATAACCGAATAATTCTGATTCAAAAAGGCTTTCGGAAATACTTCCAAGATCAATATGCACAAAAGGCTGATTTTTTCTCTCCGATTGTTCATGAATAGACTTGGCAAGGACATATTTTCCCGTTCCGTTTTCTCCCAGAAGCAGAACATTGGCATCCGTAGGGGCCACTTTTTCGATTTGTTCTAAGACTTCCTGCATTTTCGGAGAATGACTATCAAGCTGATACTGATGGTTTTTCTGATTTATATTTTCCCACTGACTCAGCTTTTTATTTTTTCTGGAAATATCTACAGCGAGATTCACAGAAGCATAGAGCTTTTCATTATTCCACGGCTTCAGGATGAAATCCGACGCACCGTTTTTTAAAGCTTCAACCGCAAGTTCTACTTCGCCGTAAGCGGTCATAAGAATAATGGGAAGCTGAGGTTCAAGTGTTTTAATCTCCTTCATCCAGTACAAACCATCCTGGCCGCTTTCAAAACCTTTTCTGAAGTTCATATCCAGTACTACTGTATCAACCTGGTTTTCAGTCATGAATTTCATGATCTGTACGGGCTTACTAAGACAGCTGACCTCTGTGAAAAATTTTTTAAGCCAGACTCTTGCAGAAAACAAAATGTCTTCGTCGTCATCTACAATGAGAATGTGCGCTTCTTTTTTTCGCATATCGGTATTTGTTGATTGTATTAAAACTTATTCTTTTCTATTAAAAATGTTCATTATCGGACAAGAAGTGTCCGATAATGAACACCTGATCAACTCCTCTTATTAATATTATTTCAGATTATCAGACACTTATAAAAGTATAATTTTCTGGCATCTGTGTTGTGTAATTTACTGTAACAAAAAGAGTTATCTTTATTATGGATACGAAAATAGTAAAAAAGAAATCGAAATTAAAATTTGTTTTAGGGGGATTGGGAGCTATAGCTGTTTTGTCGCTTTCCGGGATGTATTTCAGCAGTCAGAAAAAGACCTATAATGTTTCGGCTGAAGATATCCAGACCGATAAGGTTACGAGAGGGAAATTTGAAGATATGCTGATGGTGAATGCACAGACACAATCGCTTAAATCTTCATTTGTAAATGTTCTGGAAGGAGGAGCGGTTAAGGAAATATTTGCTGAAGACGGTCAGATGGTCACCAAAGGTCAGCCGATAGCAAGAGTCTACAATCCGAATACCGAATTCAGCTATATGAATCAGGAAACAGGGATCATGCAGCAAATCAGCCAGATGAGGAGTACACTTCTGGAACTGAAAAATCAGGAGCTGGCTCAGGATAAGGAATTGCTGCAGGCACAGAATGATTATAATACAGCCCTACAGAATTTTAACCTTCAAAAGCGTCTCTATGATGCAGAGATCGGGAAGAAAACAGATTATGACATCAGTGTGCAGAATCTTACGTACCAGAAACAAAGGAAATCAATTGTAGAAAAAGGCTATTCCAGTGAAAAAAATTCCAGAAGCGCTCAAATGTCGGCAATTAATACATCGATAAACCAGATGGATAAAAGCTTACAAATCCTACATTCTAACAAAAATAATTTCCTGATCATGGCTCCGGCTTCCGGAAGACTTTCATCTTTCACAATATCGGTAGGTGAGAACCTTACGAATGGCCAAAGCATTGGAAAAATAGATCTGATGGACGGCTATAAGCTGGTAGCTAAAGTAGACGAATATTACATCAACAAACTGCAAAACGGAATTAAGGGAGTTCTGGATAATAACGGACAGGAAGATGAGGTGGTGATTACCAAAATACTTCCTGAAGTAAAAGACGGGCAGTTTTCAGCAGAGCTTAATTTCACGGACAAAAAGCCTGAAAACCTCAAAATAGGGATGACATTCGGAGTAAAACTAAAACTTTCGGCAGATACACAGAGTACCATGATTCCAAAAGGGAATTTTTATAAAGATACCAATGGGAAATGGGTGTTTGTGGTTAAAGGAAATAAAGCCGAACGGAGAAACGTAAGCCTGGGTAGGGAAAACCCTTTATATTATGAAGTGAAATCGGGGCTCCATGAAGGAGAAACGGTAATCATATCAGATTATGCGGATCTTAAAAAATATGAGATACTCACCATAAAAAAGTAAAAATATGAATACTTTTAATTCATATTGTTACAGAGATGAAGCCGATTCAGCAATTTAGGTAAAAGCTTCTCTAATGAACCTGGTATCAGGGATTTATCAACAATACATAATACAATTAAATATCAAATTATCATGATCAATATTCATAACCTTTCAAAAATTTATATATCAGAAGATGTTCAGACCCATGCATTAAATAAGGTAAGCCTGGGCATTAAAGAAGGAGAATTCCTTGCTGTAATGGGACCTTCAGGCTGTGGAAAATCTACTTTTCTCAATATTCTCGGACTTCTGGATTCCGCTTCAGCCGGTTCCTATCAGTTTTCAGGAGTGGAAATGGTGGGACTTAGCGAAAAAGGTAAATCGGATGTCCGTAAAAAGAATATAGGTTTCATTTTTCAGAATTTTAATCTGATAGATGAGCTTACCGTCTATGAAAATATTGAACTGCCCTTGATCTATAATGGGGTTTCCTCCTCAGAAAGAAAAAAGAAGGTGGAAGAAATTATGGAAAAGATAAATATCAGCCACCGGGCCAAACATTATCCCCAACAGCTTTCGGGAGGGCAGCAGCAAAGAGCAGCCGTAGCCAGGGCCCTTGTCACCAAGCCAAAACTGATCCTTGCCGATGAGCCTACGGGGAATCTGGACAGTTCTAATGGAAACGAAGTGATGAACCTGTTGGCAGAACTTCACAGAGAAGGCTCTACCATTGTTATGGTAACACACTCTTCCTATGATGCCGGATATGCTTCCCGAATCATCACCATGAAAGATGGAGAGATTTTTAATGAGGAACATGCTTCTCAGAGAAAAGATGTATTCGCTAAGGCGGATGCTAAAGAATTCGGATAAATCAAAATCCTTCAGTGTACCCATGAAGATCATGGAAATGATCTGTACCATCCATTATTAATAACAACAGAATTATGTTCAAGAACTGGCTTAAAATTGCTTTCGTCAATTATAAAAAAAAATGCGCTGTCCACCATTATCAATATATTTGGACTTACGATAGGGCTTACAGGATTTATGCTGATCCTGATGCATTGGAATGATGAGGAATCCTATGAAAAATGGAATCCTAAAAAAGATGATATCTATGCCTTTCAAACCTATTCTAAGGCAGAGAACTCTTACCGCAGCAGTATTTCTTATCCTATGGCATTCAATGCCCTTAAGAAAATTCCCGAAGTTCAGGATTACGTTCTTTTCTTTGGTACCGGAATCGGTAATAAAATGACTACAAAATACCATACAGCATTTCAGCAGGACGGTCTTCTGGCATCTGAAAGCTTCTTTCATTTTTTTCCTTTTAAGATTATTTCAGGAGGAGCAAAAGATGCTTTAAAAACAGAAACCTCTATTGCTATTTCCAAACAGACGGCTATCAGGCTGTTCGGAAAGACAAATGTTGCGGGGGAATCTGTAAAGATTGAAAATAAAGACTATATCGTTACCGCGGTATACGAACTTCCGGAAGGAAATACGCAGATAAAACCGGAGTTTATCATTAATCCTGTGGAACAGTTCAGAAGTGACCGTGACCACTGGAACGACTATCGTTATGCATGTTTCTTCATGTTAAAAAAGGGAGTGGATCCGTCGGTTTTCAGTGAGAAATTTAAAAGAGACATCATTGAAGTAAGGGCAGCGGTAGACGCAAAAGATTCTGGAATCAGCACCCAGCAATTTCTCGAAAAATATGGCCCCAACACCGTTTTACTGACTCCACTTGATAAGATAAAACTCCATGCGAAATCTTCCCCGCTGGCTGCAGGAGATTTTAAAACTGTGCTGATCTTGTTTATTTTATCTGTACTGATCGTTGTTTTATCTGCTATTAATTTTATTAACCTAAAAACTGCAGAAGCATCTCAAAGAGGCAAAGAAGTAGGAGTGAGAAAGGCAATCGGAGGAACAAGGTCTTCACTGATGAGACAATTTCTTTTAGAGACTTTTATAATTTGCATGGTATCCTATTTTATTTCGCTGGTGCTTACGGAACTCCTGCTTCCGAGCTTTAATAAGTTTTTTGATAAAGAAATAAAGCTGAATGACTGGCATGTCTTTCTTTATTCCCTGATCATGGTACTTTTGGTTACTTTGCTGTCAGGACTTATTCCGGCTTTTTATCTCTCCAGCTTTAAAGCTATTGAAACACTGAAAGGGAATTTTTCACGAAGTAAGCACGGGATATGGTTAAGAAACGGAATTCTTACCCTTCAGTTGATGATCTCTTCGTTTTTTATCATCGGTGGGCTTATTGTAAACAGCCAGGTAAAATATATGATGAATAAAGATCTTGGTTTTAATGGAAAGCAAATCATGCTGATTACCTTCAATGAAAACGATCCTAAACCGTGGCTGAAGTATGAGCGTCTGAAGTCAGAAATTTCTAAAATTGATGGAGTAGAAGCGGTTTCCTTTGGAGATGCAGTTGCGGGAAGTAGCAGGAAGAAAAGTGCTAATATCGATTATATGCAGGAGACTATTAATACAAACTACAGCTCCATGGATTACAACTACCTGCAGTTTATGGAAGTGAAATTGTTAAAAGGACGCTGGCTAAACCCTAATCTTGCCTCAGATACAATTAACAGTCTGATCGTAAATGAAGCATTTGTTAAAAAATTTGGCTGGACCGATGAGGAAGCTTTGGCGCGAAATTTAAATCCGGGATTCGATGACAATAAAAAATATAGGATTGTTGGGATCGTTAAAGATTTTAATCTTAAAAGTTTAAAATTTAAAGTAGAGCCCATTGCATTTTTCCATTACAAAGAAACCGCCGCAAACAGGTATGCTCTGCAAAGTATCCAGGTAAAGGTAAAACCTGATGATATTGAAGGAACAGTAAACAAGGTAAAAAAATACTGGGAAAACTCAGCTGAGCCGGGATATCCGTTCCAATACTATTTTGTAAATCAGAAATTTGCGAAAACCTTTGTACAGTATCAGAAACAGCAGACCTTATTTACTATTCTCAATGCCATGGTGCTTATGGTGGCTCTGCTTGGGCTTTTTGCTCTCTCTTCCCTGATGATCGAACAAAAGCTAAAAGAAGTAGCGATCAGGAAAACTTTAGGTGCGTCTGACCGTATTTTGGTCTTCGGACTGACCAGACAGTTTCTTTGGATTGCCATAATTGCAGTATTGATCAGTGTACCTATATGTTACTACCTGATGAACGAATGGCTGAAAGACTTTGCTTACAGAATTGATATGCCGTTATGGCCATTTATCGTCAGTTTCTGTGTATTGCTTGCATTGACATTTGCCGTGGTAAGTATAAAAGCGTACAAAGCTACAAAAGTCAATCTTGTAAAGTACCTTAAATATGAATAAGTAGCGCAATCATACTATATTTTTAATCTACTTAAATCAGAACGAACTCATGAAAAATTTCATTTTCATATTTTTTATCAGCCTGTATCCGGGGCAGCAAACCTGGAACCTGCAACAGTGCCTGGATTATGCATCTACGCATCATCCGTCAATAAAACAGGCCGCTGTTGCAGTAGAAAAGAATGACAGGCTGATCACCGGATCAAAAGGAATGCTCTTGCCAACAATAGAAGCAGGGGTAAACCACACGTATAGTTTCGGATCTTCAATCAACCAGTCCAGTAATCAACGTGAAGCTCTTAATACACAATACGATCAATTCAATGCAAGGGCGGATTGGGAACTGTTCAACTGGAAAAATTTCCTGAATATCTCTCTTTCTAAATTGAATAAAGAAACCAGTACCTACAAGCTTGCGCAGGCTAAAAATGAAGTAAAGCTGAATGTTATACAGATGTTCTTCACTTACCAGAACAGCAAAAGCTGGCTGGAAGTGCTGGAAACCCAGATCTCAGGCATTGAAGAGCAGATTAAACGGACTGAAAAGGAGGTGGAGATTGGCAACAGGCCCAAAAGCGATATCTATGATATAAAAGCCAATTTAGGGACTTTACAGGAGCAATGGGTATCCGCCAAGAACCAGCGCGACCTGTCAAGGATTAACCTTCTCAATGCTATGGCGGTAACACAAGATTCGATAGATTTTGTCATGGATAATGAGAATCCTCTTTCAGAAAGTGAATTTCAGGATCCCGACTTTACAAAAAGGCTTTTAGAAAAGAATCCGGCTTACCAGTCGGTGATGGCGGAGATTAATGCACAGAAAAAAAAGGAAGAGGTAGCAAGAGCCGGATATTGGCCAACTTTGAACGGAACCTATAGCTGGTCAACTTTTTATAATAAGGTTTTGGGAAAAGATAATGCGTCGACCCTTAGTTTTTCTGATCAGTTCGGACAAAATAAGAATCAATCCCTTAGTTTCGGCCTCAGTATTCCCGTTTTCAATAAACTTCAGGTAAAAACAAATGTTGAGATCGCAAAACTGAATGCTATCAATTCCAACTATGACAAAGAACTGGTAATTAATAATCTCACACAAACCATCAATTCCATAAAAGCCCAGTTTCTGAATGCACAGGAAAAATACCATCTTCTGGATCTCAATTTTGAAAATCAGAAACTGTCATTTCAGAAATCGGAAGAAAAATACAAAGAGGGTTTAATGGATGCCTATACCTTCTTCGTTGTAAGGAACGGTTGGCTCCAGGCCAATTATAATCTCATCAGCAGTAAGAATGATCTTATTCAGCAGACTGAATTATTAAAAGTGCTGGAATCCGGTTTATAAAAACGGTTCAGCAGAAAAATAAAAACCTATTTAACACTGATTATATTGAAGGCTATCCCGGATTTTCGGAATAGCCTTTTTTTAATTCAATCGTTATAAATTATTGAATTACAGCATTTCTTTTACTCAGAGTGTGAGCAGAAAAATAACCTAAAGCACCATTGCTGATGTTACTCGGCGGATTGGATGGAGTTACTCCACCACCGGGGCCGCCTCCATCAATGATTTGAAGCAATGCACTGTAGTACGTGAATACATTATTATCAATAGATTGCATTTCGACATGGATGGTGTCACCAACTACAACCTTGTGGCTGTTTCCGTCTTCGTCATCATTGGGAAGAAACAAAGGGCGCTGATTCAGTAATCCGTTATTGATATTATCTGAAAATACTTCAAGCGTCTTTTTAGGCTTGCTGTTGATAGTAAAGCTAAAAAGATAACGGTTTCCCAAGGCTACAGGATCCGTGAAAAGAGGCAAAAGGGTATAAGTGGTCTCTCCTCCGAATACAAAGGAATCCTGAGTAAGGCCATCGAAATTTACAGCTGCAGGCATAGTGCTTTGAGCAGTATATTGTTGTCCCTCAGCCTGTATTTTTAAAGTATAGGTCCTTCCCGATACTCCGCTGAAGTTGGTCGTCTGATATTTTCCGTCTCCGATATATTGCAGGGTTTCTGTCTGTCCCGTGTTATCGCTTACAATCACCTGTGCATTGGTAACAGCAGGATACAAATTATTTTCGGTAACCGCTACTGATTTTGTTATTCTTACAATATAAGGACCAGGTTGATCTGTAATGTTTCCTTCAATGACGATCTTTCCACTCTGATCAGCCAGATCAAGGTCTATTTCTTTTTGACAAGAGGTCAATAAAAACAAGGATAATATGATAAAAAATATATTCTTCATGATTTAAAATTTGAAATTGTAAGTAATATTAGGTACCCAACGGAATAATGAAGTTTGCATAGCACGCGTAGTTCCCGGATTATTTGGATTGTCTTCAAAAGTAATAGTATAGGCGTTTTCTCTACCATATATATTATAAATACCAAATGACCAAGATCCGTGGAACCGTTTGTTGGAATTAGGCTCATAAGTAGCACTTAGGTCCATCCTGTGGTAAGCAGGCATTCTATCCGCATTCCTACTACTGTACTGGAAAACGGTTTGTCCGTTCAGCTCATATTTTCCGGTAGGAAAAGTTACCGCATTTCCGGTGCTGTAAACAAATAACCCGGAAAAGGACCATTTTTGGTTTAGCTGATAGGTAGCCACAACGGATAAGTCGTGGGTTTTATCCATTCTTGCATTGTACCATTCGTTATCATTGATCCCATTGATTTTTCTCTCTGTTTTAGACAATGTATATGAGATCCAGCCTGTTAATTTCCCGCTTTTCTTTTTTGCAATCAATTCCAGACCATAAGCCCTTCCTTTTCCGAATAATAACTCACTTTCTACATCTGCTGCAGTATCAAAGGTAATTTGCGCACCGTTTTTAAAGTCGATCTGATTTTTCATTGATTTGTAATACACCTCAGCATTAATCTCGTAATTGTTGTTATTGAAATTTCTGCTGTAGCCTACACTTACCTGATCTGCAATTTCGGGCTTTACCGTATAGCTGCTCCCGATCCACTGATCTGTAGGGTTTCCGCTGCTGCTATTGCTCAAAAGATGCAGATTCTGGGTGTTTCTGGAGTATCCTCCTTTTACACTGCTCACTTCATTGATCCTGTAATTGGCGGTAATACGCGGTTCCGGATTTACATATGTTTTCCCGAATTTTCCTTTTTCAAGATATCTGCTGTCTGTAAGAACACCGTTATCATAACTATTAAATGTATCTCCACCTAAAACACTGAATGTAGAGAGCCGCACACCATAATTAATGGTCAGCTTTTCGGTTGCTTTGAAATCATCATTGATATAAATGGCATTTTCCCACGAATACCGTGGATTTCTTGGAAAGCTGCTGACACTTGTTCCTGAGGCACTGCTCGGTGTCAGGGTATGGTAAATGGACTGTAGGCCAAAACGAACCGAATGCTTATTTCCGGCAAACCATGTGAAATCCTGTTTAAGGTTCCAATCCTGGATCTCTGAGTTCAGTCCGAATTTATTATCATTACTTTCCAGGCTTACTTTATAATTATAGTCGCTGTAGATGAGGGAAGTGTTGGAGAATAATTTACTGCTGATGATGCTGTTCCATCGCAAAGTAGCGGTTGTATTTCCCCAGTCTGTCGCAAAGGTCTTCCCGATTCCCAAAACGTCTCTTCCAAAATATCCGGATAAATACAGTCGGTTATTATCATTGATCTGATAATTGGCCTTTAAGTTCAGATCATAGAAATACAGCTTGCTGTCCTTAAAATCCTCACTTCCTTTTAGAAATAAATCTGCATACGTTCTTCTTCCGGAAACTATAAACGATGATTTTTCTTTTTGAATAGGACCTTCCACACTTAATCTGCTGCTGATCAAACCAATTCCTCCATTGATATTATAATCTTTATTATTTCCATCCTTCATTTTCACGTCCATGACAGAAGAAAGTCGACCACCGTATTGTGCGGGGCTGTTTCCTTTGATGATACTGGCATCCTTTAAGGCATCACTGTTAAATGTGCTGAAAAAGCCCAACAGGTGAGAAGCATTATAAACAGGAGCTTCATCCAATAAAATTAAGTTTTGATCGGTAGCTCCACCTCTAACACTGAATCCACTGCTTCCCTCACCATTACTTTTGATCCCCGGCAACAACTGAATGGTTTTCATAACATCCTTTTCACCGAATAAAACCGGAAGCTTCTCAATATTTTTAATACTTAAAGTCTCGGTACCCATTTGGGCAGTAGAAAGGTTTTTATCTTTTTTTTACTCCGGAGATGATCACTTCATCAATCTTTGCTGTTCTCTCTTCTTCCTCCTGGTTCAGCGGAAGGTCCAGCTTGATATTCTTATCTACCGTGATGCTCTGTTCAAAATCCCTGTATCCCGGATATGAAATGATCATGGTGTAATTTCCTTCCAGTAGCGATAAAGAGTAGAAGCCATATTCATTGGCAACCACATTTATCGAAGGATCTTCAGCTACTTTTACGGTAACCCCAATCAACAATTCTCCGTTTTTTTTTATCCTTGATCGTTCCGCTAACCGTGTATTTTTGTTGGGCTAAAACGACCGTACTGAAACAGAGTGCAGCTGAGGCAGCCGCAATTTTAAAAAAAGATGTTTGCATTCAGTTTATTATTTAAGTAGTAGATTTTTTAAATATAGTAGTAGGGTTTAATGGTGGATTGTTACAAGGATTGAAAAGGAAGTTTAATTTAACTCAGGAAGAGGTTTTGAGGAATAGGTAAGTCACAGTTTTATAGTTTTTAGTGAATATTTTTAACTTAGAAATACGTCCTTTGAAAATATGCATCGCGAAAATAGGTATTTTGATTTGTAAAATACATTTATCACTGTTAATTTTCAAACAATTGTGAGTTTTGCATCATGGTCTTAGGTTTACGGATCGGCCAGTTACCGGATTTGATTCATCTTGTTATAGGAATAATAGTTTATTATTCATGAAAATAACTGAGAAATGATAAAAATATTGGATGGCAGATTAAAAAAATTAATAATTTTAAAAACTTTTCAAATTATTAAACACTAAAACAATAAACATGAAAAAAGTAACAGGCATCGGAGGTATCTTTTTTAAATGTAAAGATCTTAATAGGTATTTGATACCAATCATTAAAAGCTAATTTTAAAAGTTATGCTATGATTCACTCATTCCATTTAAATATAAAACAATGAAAAAATTTATCGTATTATTTAGAGAGCCTGATGGAAGGACCATACAACATCCTAATGATGATATTAAAGCTCATCAGGAAAATTGGAAGAATTGGTTTTCGACTTGGGGACAAAAGGGAAAACTGGAAGGTGGGAGCGGCTTAACATTAGAAGGGAGAATGATAAAAGATAATGGAAATACAGTCACCAATGAAATCTATAAGAATCATCATGAAATCGTTGGAGGGTATTTGTTGTTGAAGTGTACTGATTTTGACGAAGCGGTAGAAATAATGAAAACCTGCCCAATTTATGAATTTGATGGCTATGCTGAAATAAGGGAACTGCAAAATCAGGATTAAAAAGCCTTTGATGAAATGAACAATATAATCTATATACTATCTTTGGCTTTGCCATCCACCCTTGTTATTTCTGCATTTATCTTTTAGCTGCATTTAATTTCCGATCAATTCTTATATTTGATCTATGAAAAAAGGATTATTGACGTTATTTATTGTTGCATTTGCTAGTTATTCTCAGGCACAAATGAAATCCCCGCCAAGGGTAGAACAAGGAGTTTCTTACGAATTGGCACAGTTCAGAAAAAATACATTAAGCGGCATCAGATATGAGCTTAGTTTAAACATCCCAGAAAGCAAATCCGAAAGGATAAAGGCAAATGAAATTCTGCATTTTACCTATAAAAAACAGGATGAAGCTCCGTTACAAATAGACTTTAAGGAAGAAGCCGCATCTTTAATTTCTGTATCTGTAAACGGTAAGGCAGTAAAACCGGTTCTGGAAAATGAACATATAATAATTGAATCCAGATTTCTTCAATCAGGAGCGAACGAGATTCATTTTACGTTTCTCGCAGGTAATGCAGCATTGAACAGACGTGATGGTTATCTATATACTCTTTTTGTTCCAGACCGGGCCAGGACTATGTTTCCCTGTTTCGATCAGCCCAATCTGAAAGCCAATTACACGTTATCTCTTACGATTCCTGAAAAATGGAATGCTTTAGCCAATGGAAAACTGAAAGAAACAAGTATCCGGAAAGGAACAAAAACATTGAATTTTGCAGCTTCAGACCAGCTTCCAACCTATTTATTTTCTTTTGCTGCCGGAGATTTTAAAGATTTTACAGCAAAAATCGGAAAGGAAGATTCTAAAATCCTATACCGTGAAACGGATTCTGTGAAAATTAAGAACAGTATGGACTCTGTATTCACACTCTACCGAAATTCCCTGGCTTACTATGAGAAATGGACTGACATTCCACATCCATTCCAAAAGCATGGAATGGTTGCGGTACCTGATTTTCAGTTTGGAGGTATGGAGCATCCCGGGGCTATACTATTTCAAAACTCAACCTTGTTTTTAGATAAAAATGCCACCCAAAATCAGCTAAACAGTCGTTCCAATCTTATTGCTCATGAAGTAGCCCATTTGTGGTTTGGAGATATGGTGACAATGGATTGGTTCAACGATGTCTGGATGAAAGAGGTATTTGCCAATTTTATGGCAGACAAAAGTACCGGAGCTGCATCAGATAAAAGTGTATATGATCTCAAGTTTTTAACGACACACTTTCCGGCTGCTTATTCAGTAGACAGGACTCTAGGAGCGAATCCGATCCGTCAGACTCTGGATAATCTGAAAAATGCAGGAATGATGTACGGTCCTATTATTTATAACAAAGCCCCCATTATGATGAGACAGCTGGAGCTGTTAACAGGAGAGGAGAATTTCAGGAAAGGAATTGATGAATACCTTAAGAAATATGCATACAGCAATGCAACCTGGCCGGATCTTATCAGGATTCTGGACCAATATACAGATGAGGATTTACAAAGCTGGAATAAAGTTTGGGTGAATGATCCCGGAAGACCGGTTTTTGATAATGAAGTACAATATAAAGGGAATACGATTGATCAATTTACGATCTTACAACATCCCGAGCATGGAAAAGAGCATAAATCCTGGCCACAGGAATTCCAGATTGCTTTATTTTATCCGGACAGGGTTGAAAAAACAGAAGTTAAAATTTCAGGAAGACAGCAGGAAATTACAGCATTAAAAGGAAAAATGAAACCTCTTTTCATTCTTCAGAACTCTTCCGGTATTGGATACGGCATATTCGGTATAGACAAAGGAATGCTGTCCAACTTTTCTCTGGTTAAAGATCCTGTCAACAGAGCGAGCGCCTATATTTCATTATATGAAAATATGCTGGGAGGAACGGGCATTAGTCCACAGGATTTGTTGTATTTTTTTACAGCACAACTTCAAAATGAAACTTCTGAGCTGAATCTACGCCTTATCATGGGATATATTTCGGGTATTTACTGGGAATTTTTACCGGAATCTCAGCGGATAAAAGAATCGGAAAATTTAGAAAATACCTTATGGAAAGGGTTACAGGTGCAAACCACAAAAAATAATAAAAAAATTCTTTTTGACGGATACCAGGTAATCTTTCAATCTAAAAAAGCGTATGATAATTTGTATGCCATCTGGAAATCACAAACTCCACCCGAAGGTGTGTCTTTGAATGATGAGGATTATACAGGACTTGCGCTTTCCTTATCATTAAGGAATAACAACAATAATGATCTCCTGCAGGAACAGTTAGCTCGTATTAAAAACCCGGACCGGATCAACCGTTTTAAGATCATTATGAAAGCGGCATCTTCAGATCAGAAAATCCGTGATGATTTTTTCAAAAGCTTATCCGAAAAACAAAACAGAACCAATGAATCTGCCGTGGGGGCTGCCGTAGGATATTTACATCACCCATTGAGACAGCAGACTTCTATCAGCTATCTTCCAAAAACTTTAGAATTGTTACAGGAAATACAAAAAACCGGAGACATATTTTTTCCTGATAACTGGCTTCGTTCTGCATTCGGAAATTATCAGGATCCAAAGGCACTTGAAATTGTCAATCAGTTCCTTTTGAACAATCCGGATTATAATAAAATCCTGAAGAATAAGATTTTGCAGGCCTCTGATAATCTGAGAAGGGCCCAAAAACTTGTAAAATAAACACTTTTCCTGCTTGTTCAGGAGGATTTGTATGAACAGGTATACATCTGTTTTTCAGAAAATGGTTATATTCGGTGTCGTAAAAAAAATGATATGCAAGTATATGAAGCAATTTCTGTCGGATTATACCTGTTGCTGATGATTGGCATAGGTATTTATTCTTACAGGAAATCAACCAGTAATTCAGAGGAATTTTTAATAGGAGGAAGAAAAATGGGAGCAGCTGTTACCGCGCTATCCGCCGGGGCTGCCGATATGAGTGGCTGGTTGCTGATGGGAGTTCCCGGGGCCATGTATTTTAGCGGAATCTCCAGTGCATGGATCGCGATAGGGCTCACGATAGGAGCTTATCTCAATTATATTATTGTCGCACCCAGACTCCGGGTATATACAGAGGTTGCCCAGAATTCCATTACACTTCCGGTATTTTTTGAAAACAGATTTAAAAACAAAAATCACCTTCTCAAAATAACTTCGTCTATTTTTATTCTTGTGTTTTTTACCCTCTATACTTCTGCAGGAATGGTTTCAGGGGGGAAATTATTCGAGTCCGCATTCAGGATGGACTATACTGCCGGTTTATTATTAACGAGTTTGGTTGTGGTATTATATACATTTTTAGGAGGATTTCTTGCGGTGAGTTTAACGGACTTTGTGCAGGGAACAATTATGGTACTGGCGCTTGTCATTGTACCGATTGTCGCTATTTCTGAGATAGGAAGTGTTCAGGAAACTTTTTCATTGATCGAAGCAAAAGACCCAAAGTACCTGGACCTGTTTAAGGGAACGACCACGGTGAGTATTGTTTCCCTTCTTGCGTGGGGATTAGGATACTGTGGGCAGCCACATATCCTGGTTCGTTTTATGGCAATTGATAAGCCGAAAGATCTGATCAAAGCAAGACGGATCGGAATCACATGGATGATCTTTACTGTTGCTGGCGCTTTAGCAATAGGGTTGGTAGGAATTGCTTATCTGCAAAAGTTTGATGTAAATACCATGATGAAATTTGATGCTTCAAAAACTGAGGCAGAGACTATTTTTATTTATTTCTCAAGGATACTATTCCATCCGTTTATTGCAGGATTTTTGCTTACAGCGATTCTCGCAGCAGTAATGAGTACCATTTCATCTCAGTTGCTGGTTACTTCGAGCTCATTAACAGAAGACATTTACAAAGCTTTTCTGAATAAAAAAGCAACCTCAAAACAATTACTGATCGCCAGCAGGCTTTCCGTTCTGTTAGTTGCTGTTGTTGCTATGTTATTATCATTGAATCCAAAGGATAGTATTCTTAATCTTGTGGGAAATGCATGGGCAGGTTTCGGGTCTGCATTCGGTCCTTTGATTTTACTATCTCTTTTATGGAAAAAGACAACGTGGCAGGGTGGTTTGGCAGGAATGCTGGCCGGAGGTATAACCATCCTATGCTGGGTGTATATTCAGCATCCACTGAAAGACTGGTATGAAATGATTCCCGGATTTACCCTTTCATTCATCACCAATGTTATTGTTTCATTGGCTACCTATAAACCTGATCCGGTTATTGAACGTGAATTTGATGAGGTAAGCCAGATCATTAAGGAATAAAATAGAGATGCATTAAGATGCTCATTATACTAAAAGCCAACTCTGTACAGTTGGCTTTTTATTTTACATTCAAATCTTTATGTAGGAAATAGCTGTTAAAGATTATGGTTTTGTTAATCTCAGGTATGCAAAAACCGCTGACGGCTAAATAAAACTTCTTCGCTTTCCCGATGTTCAGGATCATCAACACAACAGTCTACCGGACAAACCGCTTTGCATTGAGGCTCTTCATGGAAACCCTTACATTCTGTACATTTTCCCGGGACAATATAATAAACATCATCAGAAATAGCCTGGTTATAGGCATTGGCATCTACTTCCGTACCGTCAGGAAAAATAGTTTTCCCGGAAAGCTTTGTTTTATCCTGCCAACGCCAGTCGATGGCACCTTCATAAATTGCAGAGTTCGGGCATTCCGGCTCACAGGCTCCACAGTTGATGCACGCATCCGTTATTGTTATAGCCATGATATCAATCGTTTAGATTCTTTAATAAAGGTACGGGATTTTATATTATCAATCCCGATGTTTTCTTTATACTTTGGAATAAATTATTTTTTCTATCCTGTTTGTGGTTGCGATGCTGATCAATCTGTCCAGCTTATCTGAATAAAGGGGAGAGATTTTATTTTCCGCATCAAACAGGGACGTTCTGATCATAGGAACACTGTAAGGCAGCGGCCATGCCCGTAACGATTTAGCAATAGAATCCATTGCGTTGATTCCCTGCATGGCCTGTAAACCATCTGCCCAGCATACAAGGCCTACTGTCTTATCTGTAAGGTAAGGCTGTTCATTGTCAGCGGTTACCTCAAGCCAGTCCAGGCAGTTTTTCATTACACCCGGAATGCTTCCATGATAGAGAGGAGCGAGCCAGAAGTGAATATCTGCTCCCAGGAACAATTGGGTCATACGCTCTACAGCCAATGGTGTTTTGGTAAGGGTAATATCATAAAGTGGAATACCGGAATCAGCGAGGGCAAATGTTTCATGAATGATGCCCAGCTCTTCAAGTTTATCCGTAAAATATTTGGAAAGGATCCCTGAAGTGGATTTTGGTCTTCTCTCCAAAGCGCCGTTGAAGATAATTGCTTTCATTTTATTTAATTTTTTAATATGACTTTAGGAAGGCCTACTTCACCATACATCAGACTTTTGACAAATGGTTTCATAAGCTGGGTGATTAAAAGATAAAGAGCAGGAGAAGTTTCGGATCTTGCTTTAACAACAATTTTAAGATCCTTATACTGCTCCGGTTCTACATTTTGAAGTTCTTTTTTCCAAAGATCCAGAAGGATCTCTTCTGAACTGCGTATATCTGTGTAAACAGAATACCCGGATAATTTATCCATCAGTAACATATATGCCCACGGTGGAATGATGGCCTCTGTAGAGCAGATAACAGCGACGGCTTTTCCAGTGTACACCGAGAAATCAATAGATGACAGGGACTCTTTAAATTCTTTTTCTTTGAGGATCATTCCCATGAAGAGATGATCCTTAAGATCAAACTCAACAATCTCTATAGTGGGTTTATAATCCAAAAGATCAAATGGAATGATTCCCGAAGCCTCAGCTTTATTAATAAAAATATTCTGGTTCATAAGTAGGCAACCTGTTTTGTTCTAGGAATGTTATTTGATTTTTGAGAGAGCTTCTTCATATTTTTTCTCTACTGATGCCCAGTCAAGAACTGCCCAGAATGCATCCAGATAATCTGCTCTTTTATTTTGGTAGGCTAAATAATAAGCATGCTCCCAAACATCTATTCCCAATATGGGAAACCCTCTGTTGGTAGATTGAATATCCATCATAGGATTGTCCTGATTAGGGGTTGAGCTTACGGCAATAGAACCATTGAATTTTACATAGAGCCAAACCCATCCCGAACCAAATTGTCCCAGACCTGCTTTTTTTATCTCAGTTTTAAGGGTATCTAGGTTTCCAAAAGTGGAGTCGATTACCTCTGCAAGTTTTCCCTCAGGAAGAAGTTTAGGTTCAGGAGAGAGGATTTCCCAAAATAAAGAATGGTTAAAATGTCCACCGCCGTTATTTCTTACAGCAGGGCTGTACTCACTGATCCTCTGTAGAAGAGAATCCAGATCAGTCTCTTTTTCTTCGGCCTGTTCTAAGGCAGCATTTAGATTATCAACGTATGCCTGATGATGTTTTTGATGATGAATAGTCATTGTTGCTTTATCAATAAAAGGCTCTAATGCATCGTAAGCATACGGCAGCTGGGGTAGGGTAAATGCGTTCATTACTTTGATTTTTTATTAATGTGTTTCAAAGGTAAACATTTATTTCAATTAAACAACTTTTATGTTGTTTAATTGGTGATCCTATTGAGTCCTCCCATATATTATAAATGACTGATTTGTCGTTATAAAGCCGATATAATAGAAAATGACTATCTTTGTTGTAAGAAATAAAACAACCTATATATTGCCAAATGAAAAAACCGGCAGCAGATCGTATTCTGATGTTTTTAAAGATGAGAGGGGAAGCTACTTCGCTTTTGATCTCTGAAGAACTCTCCATAACAAAGGAAGGGGCGAGAAAGCACTTGCTAAATCTTGTTAAAGAAGGACTTATTGAGTCTGTTATCAGGAGTGAAGGAGTGGGGCGTCCTTCCACTTATTATATCCTTACCCGAAGGGGGCTTTCACAATTCCCGGATACCCACGCTGACGTTACCGTACAGCTTCTGAAGTCTGTAAAAGACCTATTGGGAGATAATGCACTGGATTTATTGATCAATGACAGGGAAAAAACGACGTATCAGAGGTACGAGAAAGCGCTTACCAAAGCAAAATCGTTGGAAGACCGACTGGAAATTCTATCAAAAATAAGGAATGACGAAGGATATATGGCAGAATGGACAAAGGAAGGAGCTGATTATTTTTTAATAGAAAACCATTGTCCGATCTGTGCAGCTGCAAGTGAATGCCAGGGGTTTTGCCGGGCAGAATTATCCAATTTTCAGAACCTGATAGGTTTGGACTATAAAGTAGAAAGGGTAAAGCATATCCTGTCCGGAGCTCAGAGATGTGTGTATAAGATCAGTGTATAATAGCCTGATCGGAGGAGAGGATAAGGGCAATATGCAATTAAGAAAAATATCTTTATTCTATTTTCACACTCATTTCCTGTACTTCTTCTGCCGAAAAGCCATAAATCTGAGGTGTTTTTACATCCAACAGGTTCAGGTAAATATAAAGTTCGCCTCTGTGGTGGATTTCATGTTCCAGCATTGCCCGCAGCCATTTCCATATTGTAATTTCCTGATTCGCGGGAGTAAGACACTTCTTATACAGGTCTTCATCCGATAGCCGGCTTATAATATCGATAGTCTGCCGGTGCATTTCATTAAAATATTTCAGGATGTTGTCATAACCATCTGCCAGCTCTTTTCCGCAGCCCTGATAAGCACTCCTTCTTCCTGCAATGGTTTCTCCGTACATATAACGTTCAATGGCTGCAATATGCCTGATCTGGTCGCCTACGGTAAACTTTCCCGGTTTATATGAAAAATCAAGGTGTTCCGGCTGGATAACTTCCAGCAGCCGAAGGGTTCGGGACCGTACTTTTTCGTAATAATCAATAAATGACTGTGCTGATCTTATCTCCATCGTATTAATTTTATTTCTGTCAGTTTAAACTTAAAAGATGTCTTTATAGGTCCAAACATTTTGTGAATATATGAAAATCTGAATTTACTGTTTTTATGATCTTTTAAGGCTGATCAAAAACAGAAGTACTTAACATAATAAAAAAAGTCTACTATTTTAGTAGACTAATTGAAAGTATATTTTATATTTGCAGCCATATTCAGATAATAAATTTACAAAATTGATGTTATGTGTTTAATTTATTCAACTTATTCTTATGTAATGTATAAATCATTTATAAGCCGGAAGAAGGGAAATTTTTTATTGAATATTAATTGCAACTTTGTTGCTTTTTAAAAATTTTTTATTATTATTGCAATTAAATTGCATTAATAAAACGTGATCCTTTCAAAAAAAATAAATAATTCATGGATTATTAGAAAATAAAGGATAATAATTAAATGCAGGATGGATTTTGGTGAAGTGCTTTTCTGAGCTGTAAAAGATGCTCTTTTTGGATTGATTTTTAACTTAAAAAACATATTTAAATTTACCACTAATGAAAAAACAATTACTTGTAATCAGCACCCTGATGGTTAGTCTTGCGAGTGCTCAATCCAATGATATCTTACAAAAAGAATTCGAAAAGCAAAACAGAGAAAACAACGACAGGTTTGATTCATATGTAGCCAAACAATATGGTTCCGCTAAAGGAGCAGCCAATCAAAAGGAAATTGAAGAGCAAAGAAGCAATCTGGCAGGATTTCTACCTGATGGAAAGCCTTACTTCTACAAACAGCAGGATATAAGACAAGTTCAGAATGCCAATGCTGACGCTCTGAACACAGCGGGTAGTGTAGCGGGACTTACCAATGCATACAAAGGAGAGAATATTAAATTTACGGTCTTTGACGGAGGAAGGGTTTATGCTGCTCATCCCGCATTTGACAATGCAGTTGGTAGAATTACCAATAGAGAAGCTTCAACTCAGATCTACAGTGCACATTCAACAGGAGTTGCCGGATTTATAGGAAGCAGGGCATTAACCATTTCAGGAACTTTAAATGGTGCGGCAGTTACTGGAAATATCCAGGGAGTTGCGGTAAATTCAACCATAGATTCATATAGATTTGCTCAAACAGTACTACCGGGAAATACAGCGGCAAGTAATGTATTTCAAAAAATATTAATTGCACAGCCTAAAATATCCAATCATTCTTACGGGGTTAATCCAGGTTGGGATGTAGTAAAAGATGCTAACGGAAGCAATGTCTGGCTATGGAATGGTGCTTATGATAGTCCTGATACCTCTTTTGATACTCAGGGATCTTATTTATCCAATGATCAGAATTATGATCAGATCGTATACAGTAATCCTTCTTATATTATAGTAAAATCAGCAGGGAATTCTTTCGGATATGGCCCTACAATGCCAGGAACCACAACATTTCCAAAGTATTACAGAGACAGCAATGGTAATCTGGTTCAGTTTGCTTCTACAGATACTTTACCTGCAAATAATTGTGCACAAGGCTATGACTGTATAGGTCAGGGCTCATTAGCCAAAAATATTATTGTGGTAGGCGCTACAGATGTGATCTCTACGAATAACTTTAAATATTCTGTTCCTTCGGATGTGGTGCATTCTGATTACAGCAGTGCAGGACCAAGAGATGACGGTGGAATAAAACCGGATATCACAACCACGGGTACAAATGTGTTTTCAGCTTCTACAGCAGAAGATACTACGGGAAGTGTGAAATATGATTATGGAAGTGGAACATCTTATTCCGCCCCGGTGGTAACCGGAGTAATCGGTTTATGGTCCCAGATTTACAAAGATCTATTTTCTGATCAGCTTCTTAATGCTGCCAGTGCTAAAACTTTAATGGTTCATTCTGCTTCTGAAGCAGGTAATGTAGGTCCTGATCCATGGTTTGGCTGGGGATATATCAATGCAAAAAAAGGCGCTGAGCTATTGGTTGGAAAAGCAAACAATACTGTAGTTTTCAATAATGAAACTCTCAATAACGGTGTTGCCAACACAAAAGTGATAAAAGCATCAGGAACTGAACCTCTAAAAGTAACCATATCCTGGATTGATCCTGCTTACAATGTTCCTGCGAACCTAACCTGGGGACAAGTCTATAACAACAGAAGCTCAAGATTGGTGAATGATCTGGATCTGAGAATCATTGATACGACGAATAATACGGTTTATACTCCATGGAAACTTGATGCTGCTAGTCCTATGACCCCGGCAACCAAAGGAGATAACACGGTGGATAACGTGGAACAGGTAGTCATTGATGCTCCGGTTGCAGGTAGAAATTACAGGATAGAAATCACAAATAAAGGGAATCTGGTGAATAGTGCCGGAGCAGGGGCCCCTCAGGATTATTCGATTATTGTTACAGGCTACAGTGAACAAGTTCTTGCAACAAGTGAGAGAGGAATTGCAAAAACCGAAAGTTTAATCATTGCTCCTACCATTACCAAAGATGTGGTTAAAGTACTGAAAGCACCTAAAAACTCAACCTTCAATGTGTATGATCTTTCAGGTAAAAAGATACAAAGCGGAACGATAAACACCAACGAAGCGAGTGTAGATTTGTCTTCGAATGCCAATGGTATTTACATTATTGAGGTAAAAACAGATAAAGAAACGATCTCTAAAAAAATTATTAAAGAATAAGCCGTAATTCTTTCTACTATTTTTTGTAATTAAAGGCACCGGTTGTGATTTTACTTTTATAATATCATATTCCGGTGCCTTTTTTTGTAATATATTGCAGGTTTATATTGTCTTATCACAAATGCCTCGAAATGAAAAGTTACTTTTTACTCATTCTTTGTATATTTTCTTCCTATGGATATGGCCAGGAAACAGCTTCAGCCATTGAAGCCATTATTAAAAGAGAAATGGCAGAACGCAAAATTCCCGGTCTACAAATCGCTGTAGTTAAGGAGGGTAAGGTGATAGTGAAAAGATCTTTCGGAGTTGCCAATGTACAGGATCAGGTTCCGGTTACAGATACGACTGTTTTTGCTATTAACTCCTGTACGAAAGTATTTACCGGTACCGCTATTATGCAGTTAGCTGAGCAAGGCAAAGTTGATTTGTCTGCACCCGTGTCCCGGTATCTGGATGATCTTCCGGAACAATGGCAGAAAGTGACCATAGAACAAATGATGACTCATATTTCAGGTTTTCCTGAGATACTCAAGTTATTTGATCCGGCTACCGGTGATACATCGAAAACTGAAAAGAAATCTGGGACGAACTTAAGGGATTGCCTATGGAATTCAAGACAGGTGAGCAGTTTAGCTACAATCAAACGAACTATTATCTACTGGGAAAGATTATAAACAAACTGAGTGGGAAGTCTTTTGATCAGTTTTTTAAAGAGGAACAGTTTCAAAAAGTTGGAATGCCGCATACATTATTTGGAGACTCCAGGGATGTTATTCCTCATTTTGCACCCACTTACCGTTACAGAAATATGACCGAAGGGGAAAATGGGAATCGGCAAAAGCTAGTCAACGACTATTTTATATTTCCTTCCTATAGCAGAACCGGAGCTGGGCTCAACAGTACGGCTGAGGATCTGGCCATGTGGATCATTGCGCTGCAGAGTGGAAAGCTTTTGAAGACAGAAGAATCTCTGCAGAGAATGTGGAAACCTACAAAAATGAACAATGGAAGTCAGACCATGTGGTCACCCGGTTGGGGATTGACGAAATTCAGGACAAAACACAAGGCTATTGGAATGTCAGGAGGAGGAAGATCTGCATTTTTGGTGTATCCTGATGATCATCTTGCCATTATTGTGCTTACAAATTTAGCAGGAAGTTATCCTGAAGAATTTCTGGAAGAGCTTGCCGGAGTATATTATCCGGAAATTATTAAATCCGATCCGGTTACTTATCTTAGACTTCATCTAAAAAAGAATGGTTTTGATAAGGCAATAGAACTGGTTAATTCGGAAAAGAAAAAGAATCCGGATTTCAAGCCTCAGGAAGCTGAACTTAATAATTGGGGGTACCGGATGATGTCTGAAAATGATATCAAAAATGCTTCCGAAATTTTTAAACTGAATGTTTATTTGTTTCCCAATAGCTGGAATGCGTACGATAGTTACGGAGAAGCATTATTAAAGTTAGGAAATAAAAGTCAGGCTGCCATAATGTACCGAAAATCAATAGACCTGAATCCTGATAATGAATATGGAAAAAAAGTCCTCAATGAGATCCTTACAGCAAATGGGTCCACAAATTCATCGGTTAAATAATGAGAATCGTAAAATGAAAAATGATTTCAGGTATTGATCTTGGATTTTTTTCAACAGGAAATAACAAGTAAGTATAACAAAATCCGGCCCCTGTGAAACAGGGCCGGATTTTTATATCAGATTTAAATGATTTTAAGAATACAGATTGGGCATCATTTCCATAAGAATCAGAAGGGAAACAAGTTTTTTGGAAGATTCATAATTGGGATTAAGCTTTTCCCGGATTTCATTCAGGGTTTTACTTAAATTATTACTCACCGTTTTATTGCTTAAATTAAGGGCTTCAGCAGTTTCTACCACAGACATGTTCTGGCGGATTCTAAGGTCATATACTTTTTGTTCAGTGGGAGTAAGTTGGGAAATCACTTCATCGATCATAGCAAACAGTTCCGTAATATCATTTTCCTCCAGTATTTCCGCATATTCCGCGTCTGTGATTTCGGCTAAGAAATCTTCGCTTTCATCTACATATACTTCCTGGATCTTCCTGATGCTTGCATAATAGTCCAAAATACGGTAATGGATGAAACGAAATAAATAACCTTTGGCACTTTCCTCCTCATCTGTCTGTACAAACTCCGGATTTTCCAGAATCCTGATCCACAGGTTCTGCAACAGCTCTTCAGTAGCATCCCTGTCCTTTGTCCGTGTGAAGATCATTGTATAGAAACTATCCCAATATCTTTCATACAATATCGCAAAAGCAGGCCGGTCGCCCGATTTTATTTTTTTTAATAAAGTATAGTCTGTAGGTTTCATAATGTCTGTTACAAATTTACCTAAACTAATATTAATGTTTTGTGAATTATATAACCTATAAGATTAAATATTTCTGAAAATATTTTCATTTTTCCACCTATAATGTATCGAATTGTTCATAAAGCAAGTGTTTTTGTTGAAAAAACAAACGCGATATTAAGGAAATGTTAAATAGGGTTTGGGAAGTTTGTCTTTTTGCCCAGTATTATAAGTGAGGGTATTGATTAGAATTAATACAAAAATATAAAACTAATACAACAACATTATACAGTGAAGAAATTGAAATACAGCAAGGCACAGACATTTGTTTTTAAGTTATGGAGCAGGGAAGTGTCTGGTGATGAGATCTCAGAGAAAGAATCGGTGATCCTTGAACTATGGAAAAATGAAGCTATTAAAGATTTGGATAAAAAACATATTCAGGAGTCTAAGCTAAAAGTATTGGCCGGTCTTGAGTCTTATTTTAAACAATCTCATAAGGCGAATATATTTTCTCTTAAGAAAAATATGTACAGGGCTGCCGCTGTATTGCTTCTGCTGTTTAGTCTTACAGGTTTCCTGGGGTATATGTTTTTTATAAAGCCGGATGTATATGTTGCGATCAATGACAATCAAACGATAAAACTTCAGGACGGATCTTTAGTAATGCTTTTACCGGGTGCAAAGCTTACTGTCGAAAAATCTTTTCCCGCTGATACCAGAGTGGTGGATTTGCAGGGTGATGCTGTATTTAAAGTAGCTAAATCTAAAAAACATCCATTCATAGTTCGTGCGGATGGCTTCAGCACAAGGGTAATGGGAACGGTATTTAAGGTAATGCAGCGGGGAGAACGCAAGACCGTGGAACTTTATGAAGGTAAAGTGGCTGTTTCTTCACCCGGAACTGCAGTTTCTTACCTGACTCCAAACCAAAGGTGGACAAATTTTGGAATGGCCCATACTGCTGCTGTGATAAATGAAAAAATAAATAAGCAATCGGGAAAAAAGACTTCAGTACTAATGACACTGACTTTCAATGATGTTTCGTTTAGGAGCATCATGGAAATACTATATAAAAATTATGGAATAAGTATCAGATATCCGGAAGAAATAGCAGAAAAAAAAAATTACTGCTGACCTTACCGGCAGCAACTGGGATGAAAATGTAGAAGCATTGGCATTTATCACAGGGCTTGAGGTACAAAAAGAAAACAATACCACTTACATATTAAAAAAATAGCAACCGGATTAATTTAGATAGAGTTTACGAAGAATTATGAGTCAGTCAATAATGAAAAGTGGTGTTAAAAACATGAGAAATTTGAAATGCAGTCTTACGGTAGCGGTGATCTTTTTTGCCACGACAGTAGACGCGCAGGAGTTAACGATGAAAGTGTCCTTTTCTGCCCCGACCGGAAAGCCTTTGATCAATACATTGGAAGAATTTGCAGATAAAACAAGAATGCGTCTGGTCTATTCAAAAGCGGACATAAATGATCTTAAAGTGAGAGAGGTAAAATGTGATAACCTTCCTGTGAATGATTGCCTGAAAAATATTACAGACAATCTTCCTGTTGCAGTACGGCAGAGGGGAGAACTGATCTCAGTAAAATATCAGGGCCAGAATACTTCCATATCCTCTGTCCGGGGAAACGGAAGGCTTACAGGAAAAATTGTAGATGAGGTAGGAAATCCCATTGTAAAAGCAGAAGTAAGTGTAGCAGGTAAAACGGCAGCAACGGATAACAACGGGGACTTTAGTATCAGCATTCCTGCCGGAGTTTATACCCTTAGTGTAAAGGCTTCGGGATTCAGCTCATTAAGGGTGGAGAAACTGCAAATCAGTAATGACGATATCAGTACTGTTTCTTTTGCCATGAAGCATATTTCTTCCGATAAAGAAATGAATATTAAGGAAGTGGTGCTTAAAGGAACACGTAAAGCGGATACCCAGGCAGGACTTCTGGCTCAGCAAAAGAAAGCCGCACAGATGAGTGACGGGATTTCTGCTGAACAGATTTCAAAAACACCCGACAATGATGTAGGAGGAACATTAAAAAGAGTAACCGGGGTAACCACGATTGATAATAAATATGTAGTGGTCCGCTCCATGGGGGAGCGTTGGAATACCGCTGCTATGGATGGAATCAATTTGCCTAGTACAGAAGCTTATAACCAGAATTTTTCATTTGATATCATCCCCACGGCCATGGTGGAAAGCGTGGTGATCAGCAAGACGGCCACTCCGGATATGAATGCAAGTTTTGCTGGAGGATATGTGGAGGTGAGAACGAAAGATATTCCGAACGAAAATTTTACCACGGTAAATCTGGGAACTTCATATAATGACGTTTCTACGTTCAAAGAGTTTTTATCAAAGAAAAGAGGAAAATATGATTATTGGGGATATGATGATGGAACCAGGGATTTCCCTAAAGGTTTAGAAGCCATGGATTGGAATAATCCGTTGTTTTTTGAACAATCCAAAAGGTTTACCAATGATAATTTTACCAATTATGCTACCAAAGCAGATCTGAATTCCAATATGCAGATTGCTTTGGGAAGAAATTACAGACTGAAAAATAATAATAAATGGGGATTTGCTGCTGCGATTACCACCAGAAATGAACAGAATAAACTGGATATTGAAAATACAGCCAGAGGTGGCTGGCTGGATAATGTAGGAGGAGTCAATAATAACTGGGAACAATTGGGAATAGCACCGGTCAATACCTTTAATTTCAGGAATCAAGGTGCCTCGTACAGCTATAACTCCACTATCGGTGCCATGTTGAATCTGGGATTACAGCTTGGGAAAAACAGGATTTCATTCCGCAACTCCTATACTCATATTTATGATCAGACTCTGACAAGGATTACGGGATGGAATGAATATACAGGCGGAAACGGGGATGCCTCGGATGCTTATAACTATTTTTACCATGGGATCGTTCCTCCTAACACAGACCTTAAATTTTTAGATAAGCCTATAACAGAAACTACGGATTATCCGGTTTATCAGACTTTATTACAGAACAAGCTGGAAGGGAACCATAAAATAGGAAATAAAGAAATCAGCTGGTTTGCAGCAAGAACTGGTGTCACTTCAGATACAAAAGATTATACACAGTATCAGACCAATTATAACTTTATCGGCAACGAAATTTTGAGTTATAACCAGATCTATAATTCCGGGAATAATTTCGCCAGGGGATATATTGCAAATAAAGAAACGGATTATAATTATGGAGCTGCCTTTAAATGGAGTATGGATGCCGGAAATTTTAAAAATGATATTAAGGTGGGGTATGCAGGGGCCTCAAAAAGCAATACCAACCAGCAACAGAAGTTTTTCCTGAGGGTAGATGAAAACCGCGATGTTCCGAATAGTGAAAAGAATATGCTGATCATGTATGGAGCACTTTCAGGATGGTTTGACGGATCTCATTATGTACCCGGAGGAATCGGGTGGCAAACCAAAGCATTGTATAAAAATGATAAATATGAAGGGAAAGTTTCCCAGCACGCCCCTTTCATCATGTTTGATAATCGTTGGAAAAATAAGCTGAGGCTGGTATGGGGAGTACGGGCAGAATATTTTAAGTATGATCTTATTTCTCAGCAACAGGATCCGAATGATCCTAAAAGCGTTACCAAAGAACCGATTGAAGAAAAGCCATGGCAGTGGATGCCATCAGCCAATTTTACGTACAGTCCTTCCAACAGTATCAATGTAAGGCTGGCTTATAACAGGTCTGTCATTCGTCCTCAGTTTAATGAAAGAACAGGGTTGCCTTATTTTGATCCTGTGGCGAACGGACTTATTTACAATACGGAAATGACATCAGCAGTCATTAATAATTACGATTTTAAGTTTGAATGGTTTCCAGGTCTTGGAGAAATTATATCTGCAGGTCTGTATTATAAAAATATCGACAGACCGATAGAGCGTGAAGGTTATATTTCCAGTGAGGGGAATCTCTTCCTTTACAACGGAAACTCTAAAAATGCAAAGCTGAAAGGATTTGAAGTAGAGGTAAGAAAGAGCCTTGGCTTTATCAGACCCGAAAGCTTCCTGAAAGATCTTTTTATCAGCGGAAATTTCACGTATAACGATACTAAGGTTATAGCTTTTAAAGACCGGTATAAAACTCAGGATACCGATGACACTTATGAAGTAGATCGTCCCCTTTACGGGCAGACACCGTATGCCTATAATCTGGGGCTGCTGTACAATGGAGATCGTTTAGGACTTAGTTTCCTGTACAATGCTAAAGGAGATCAGTACGTTACAGTGGGCTATGCTTACATTGGAGAAGAGATCCAGCGTCCTTATGCCGTAGCGGATGCACAGATTTCCTATAAGCTATTGAAAGATAAGAACCTGGAAATCAAATTGAATGTCAGAAACCTGTTCAACAGAGTAAGGGAGTATTATAATAATTTCAATTCTTACTCAGTATCCAAAGGAAACGGAAGTTCTTTTGATACCCAGAGAGAATCTTTAGGACTTTTACCGGGAGCAACGGATAAATATGATAAAGGAATTGATAAAATATTATTCCGGGCTTACAATGGTAGACAGTTCGGTTTATCAGTAAGTTATAGTTTTTAAATGTAAAAGAACTTTTAACAAAAGTATATATGAGATCTTATAAGCCATGTCACAGGTTCCCATAGCCTGAAATCTGAATCGATAGATCTGTTGATGCGCACATCAGTGAACTTTCAGTCAAAAAATGGAAATACCGGATTTCCCCGTCCGGTAGGATTTTAAGGGGAAGCTTTATTCACTTGCACCCTGGGTGAAATGGAGTTTTAAAAACAATGTGTAACCAAATCACGGAGATAAAGGTGAATATCCCGTAAACAGGAATCATCCGGACCAAAAAACAAAATAACCGGATCCATATTTCTAAATTTTACAACAATGAGAAAATTAACTTTAATCGCTGTAACAGCTTTATCTTTAACAGCTTGTCGTGAGAATGATTCTTTATCAGATTCTTCTAAATTTGAAATGCAATCTGCTTCTGCAGAATATTTAACTGCTTCTGCACTTCCTGTGACTACAGTAAGTGGTGCTATTACTACCAATACTACATGGAGTGGAGTGGTTGAAATTGATGGAATCGTAACTGTTAAAGGTGGAGCTACTTTGACTATCCAGCCAGGTACTTTCATTAAAGCTAAACCTAATACAACAAATACACCTACAGGAGTTTTGGTTATTGCTAAAACTGGGAAAATAAACGCTACAGGAACTGCTTCTCAGCCGATCATCTTTACAAGCTACAGATTATTGGACGGAGATGAAGATACTACAGCAACTCCAGGTGATTTCGGAGGAGTTATCATGTTGGGAGATGCTCCTACAAACAAGCCTACAACTACTGTTATCGAAGGGTTAACAGGTACTGATTACCAATATGGAGGTACGAATGCCGCTCATAATGGGGGAACTATTAAATATGCACGTATTGAATTCGGAGGATTCGATCTTTTCGCTCCTAACTCAGGAAACGAAATCAACGGATTAACATTAGGTGGAGTAGGTAACGGAACTACACTAGACCACATCCAGGTATCTTATGGTAAAGATGATTCTTTTGAATTCTTCGGAGGTACTGTAAACGCTTCAAACCTTGTATCTTTCGCTCCGGACGATGATAACTTCGATTTCGATTTCGGATATTCAGGAACAATTACTTGTGCATTAGCTTTAGCTGATTACAACTCAACGCACAGTCAAAGTGGTGGAGTTTCTGACACGAACGGTATCGAGCTTGATAACGATGGAACAGGTTCTACTGCTTCTCCATTTACCCGTCCTACAGTTAAAAATCTTACAATTGTTGGTGCTAGCAGCCCATTAAAAGGTGGATTATATGAAAATGCCATCCACGTAAGAAGAAACGGTAAATTGAATTTAGATAATGCTACTGTTACAGGTTATCCTATCGGAATTTTATTGGAAACTCAGAGCAGTGCTCCGGTAAATCTTGCAGACCTTAGCTTTACAGGAGTACAGGCACATGGATTTACATTCGCTACTGCTTCTAAGATCGGTACTACCACTGCTGCTCTTACTATTCCTGGAGTAACTACTTCTACAAGTAATCCTGCTAACCTTTGGGGAATGTCTCAGCCATTCTTTAACGAGGCTACAGCATGGAACGTTTCTCCAAGAAACTGTGGAGATTTCCAGGGTACATGGACAAAATATAATTTCTCAATTGTACAATAATTGATCAACATGGGGTGGCATTACCTGCCATCCCATTTTTTAATTCAACTTTAAAATTCATAGAATGAAAAAAGTAATTTTACTATCTGTTTTGGTTTTATCAAAATTAGTGTCTGCACAATATCCTGTATGGACTAATTCTTTTAATTCAACAAGTGATATGCAGGGATGGTCTTTCCATGATCTGAACGGAAACGGAAATGGATGGGTACAAGGACCGAACATCTACCATAACGGTACTTCTTTGGCTTATGGAGGGGCTGGTTCTCTTCGTTACTCAATCAGTAATGTTCCTTCCGGAAATGTGGCCGGTTTCGCTACAGAAAACGACTGGGCTATTTCTCCGGAGATTGACCTCACTTCATCTTCAGGAACGATTACATTAGCAGCATACATAGGACGTCAGAGAACAACACATCAGGTGGTAAAGAGATATCTGTACATCTATGTAAGTACTGCACAAAAGCCTGTTCCTGAATTATCGGATTTTCAGGCATTGGCAGTAGATGCAAACGGCAATAATGTTCCCAGCCCATATGTGATTGCGGCAGGAGGAACTGCTAATCCTTTCCCATCGGACCTCAATCAGTTTGTTGAAAGCCTTGTTAATCTCTCTGCTTTTGCAGGAAAAAAAATCTATATCGGATTATGGTCGAACAGATATGCGGCTGATGATACCAATGTACAGAATATCAACATCAACGAAATGGCGATTTATACTTCAGTTCTAAAAACACAGGATGTAAAAAAAAGCAAAAGATCTTACTATGGTGATGCAGAATCCCGTATCCTCATCACTGATGTTAAAACTTAATCCAGCCCTGAAAGAAAACAATGTTACTGTGACTGTTTTCAATATGGCCGGACAATCTGTTCTTACTACGCAGTACCGTAGAGAAATCAATGTTACGACTTTATCTTCCGGAAGCTATATCGCCGTGGTTTCGGATGGAGTGCTTTCTGAGAAAGTGAAATTTATCAAAAAATAATGTTTTAGATGCAGGAAGGCAGTCTCTTATTTTCAATTTTTACAAATGCAAAATAATAACCATATCAAAACCATCATCATAGGATATATGCCTTTCCTGCTTACTATAGAATTTAAAAGTATTGCCCTCTGCGTGCTAAGGGCAATATTTCTAAATCGAATTTTTATAATGAATCATACAATGAAAAAAATAATCGCCTTTGCTGTTCTTACAGGTCTGATATCGTGTACCGATGATGTGCTGCAACCTTATGATAAATCACAGAAACCTGCAGAAATCAGTGTCAAGGGATATTCAAAACCGGATGTACTGCAGCTCCGGCTTAACGGAAAACCGGTAAGCATTAATGGAAGTACATCTTATACCAATACTATAGAAACAAAGCTGAGCTTTGTCGTGGACGAAGGGGAAACAGATCAGATTGAGATCTTTAACCATGAAACCGGCAAACAGATCGCAAAATATAACATCGATTTTAATACAGTGGATCAGTATAAAAATCTGAATTTCTTCAATCTGCCCGGGATCTATCTTCAGACCTATGCAGTAAAGCCACAGGTTAACCTTGGGAAGGTAGGTTTCGAGCTTATTTTTCCGAATTTGGGACAATATTCCCATACTACATTACAAAGTGTGAAAGGAATACTTAAAAAAGAGAATGGAGATGTTCTCGCTGAATTTGAAAATATTGAAAAAAATAACTTCTCTTCACTTAAAATGTATAGCTTTTTCAGTGTTACTGCTCCCGTTTATCTGGAGTTGTACAAGCCTGGAAGTACTGACCCTTATTTTGGATCACAAACGATTAGAGTAAAAATAAAACAGGATATCGGAGCTAATATGATCGTGCTGCAGGAAAAAGCGGAAGGCGGTACTGTTCAGATTATTGGTGATATTGACATCGCAGACTACCTGTAAAATAAAAAATCATTCGGATAAGATCATGCATAAATTTTTAAAATCCTACCTACTTGTTTTATTATTTTTAAGCTCAGCAGTTATCGTTTCCTGCCGTTCCGAGGAAGAATCTGTTCCTGATTTTCCCGACGGAAGCGTAGAGTCTGTCAATGTCTGGGTTCATGAAAACATGAAACGTTATTATTTCTGGGAGGATCAGATGCCTGCAAAACCGGATTATCATCTTCCTGTAAAGAAATTTTTTGCAAGCCTCCTATCTCAGAATGACCGTTTTTCAAGCATTGTAAATACGGAAGATGCTTCTACTTACCTGCGGACGGTCCGCAACATGTATGGCTTTGATTATGCAGTATTGCAGCTTGCTAACGGTCAGATAACGGCTGTGATAAAATTGGTATTACAGGATTCTCCGGCTCAGAATGCAGGCCTGAAACGAGGGATGATCATTAAGAAGATCAATGGAAGTGAGATTACGGCATCGAATGCGGAAAGTCTTTTAAATTCTATTCCGGACAATACTACGCTGGACCTGAGCGTAGGTAATTGGGACAACGGAAACGTAATTGATGAAAAAGATATAAAAGTGTACTATGGATTTTCGCTCAGCCAGCCTGTTATATCTAAAATTTTTGAACAAAATGGAAAAAAGACAGGGTATTTATACATCTATGATTTTCCGGATGGCATGTCTCACAGTCTCAATCAGAAGTTTGCAGAATTTAAAGCTAACGGTGTACAGGATCTTATCGTGGACCTCAGGTATAATTATGGAGGATCAGTAGCTTCTGCGGCCGCATTATGTGCAATGATCCCTTCCGGAATAACGGGCAATTCTCCTTTTATAACCTATAAAGGAAATAAAAATGGGGGGGGAGGTGAAAAAAAACATTTGCCGAACAAATTGCCTATGACCCTGCCGCTCTGAATTTCACAACACTCCATGCTAATAATCTGCAGCTGACCAAAGTATATATACTTACCTCGGGAAGTACGGCCTCGGCCTCGGAAATCGTTATCAATAATCTAAAACCTTATATGCAGGTGATACAGATGGGAGGGAAAACACTAGGAAAAGATATGGCCGGTTTTGCCATTACGGATGATCGGAAACCTAAAAAGATTTCCTGGCAGCTTCACCCGGTCATCTATAAAGTATATAATGCTAACGGACAGGGAGAATACAGCAATGGAATTTCACCGCAGTTTCCTGTAGATGAATATGCATCTTTGCCTCTGAAGTCTTTAGGGCAGGCTGATGAAATCTTATTGCAATCGGCTTTAGGCAAGGTGTCGTCTAAATCCGCTTATTTCGAAACTTTAACGCATCAGGTAAAAATAATTACAGAAAGTGAAAAGCCTTTATCTATGGGTAAACACTAAATATTAAAAATAAAAAACCAAATCAAACTATATTTTTTTTAAAATTGAATTCACTATGCAGGGAATAGAGCCAAAAATACACCAGGAAGTAATCAAGAGAATTAATGATCTGGAGCAGCTTTTAAAGCAATCTCCCGATCAGGACAGGACCTATACAGATGAAATTGTTATGATGAACACGGAATTATCAGCGCTGTATGAAGAGTATCTTAGTATAAAAAAGAGATTAGAAACCTGCATTAAACTCTACAGGTCAAGACATATTGAGATCAGAAAGCACCTTACCCATAATATTAGAAAGATTAAACGGGAAAGGGTTAACCGAAAATAAATAAAGGGTACCTATTTAAAAATAGGGTCCCGCGACTCAACTTTTACGAATAAAAACCTGAGCCGGAAAATTAATTGATAAAAATGTGGTATCTATAATGGTTCAGTAAACAGGTTTTTTTTGATTTTATATTGAGTTAAATTCGGTTAAATAGCATTTAAATTAGGGAATAATTGGCATTTTATGATGAATGTGTGCTGATAATTGTATTATTGGTTGGTTTTTTAATGGATAATGGATTTTAAGAACATTATTAAGAAAATCAATCATTTTTTGGGATTTTGTGAGTACTTTTGAGGACTTAACTCCCATTAGATTATTTGTGCTTTATGATCTTAATTGTCGATGATAACCAAAACAATATTTACTCATTAAAGAAACTATTAGAATCCAAAGATTTTCAGGTAGATACTGCTAATTCCGGTGAAGAAGCATTAGGGAAAGCATTGAAAAATGATTATGCCCTAATTATTCTCGATGTTCAGATGCCGGGAATGGATGGTTTTGAGGTAGCTGAAATATTTGCAGGTTATAGCAAAACGAAAGAAATTCCTATTATATTTCTTTCAGCGGTAAATACAGAAAAGAGATTTATCACCAAAGGATATGCTTCCGGAGGTAAGGACTATGTCACCAAGCCGGTAGATCCCGAAATTCTTTTACTGAAAGTTAAAACATTTTATAATCTGCAGGAGCAGAATATTGAAATGAAAAAAACTCAGCAGAGTTTACAGCTTGAGGTAAAAGGAAGAAGAGAGTCACAGGTTACCATGAAGTCTCAGATTGATCACTTTCATCTGATGCTGGAGGGCTTGCCGCAGATTGCATTTACGTTGAATGATAAAGGGATCATCGATTTTGTCAACGGCAGATGGTATCAGTATTCAACATCTGATAAAAACTTCCCCGAAACTTTTCCTGATGATTTAGATATAAAGGAGCAATTTGAAATTTCAAGGAAAAATGGAAAATCACTTCAACTTGAGACGCGGATAAAAAATATTGAATCCGGAGAATACAGGTATCATTTATTGAGAATATCACCGGTTTATGAAGGTAACCATGTCAAAAACTGGGTAGGAACATTTACGGATATTGATGATCAGAAGAGGGTAGAAAATGAGAAAGATGAATTCCTGAGTATTGCCAGTCATGAACTGAAAACTCCTCTTACAAGCATTAAAGCGTATGTTCAGTTGTTGGAACGCAAGCTAAAACTTGACAAAGACAGTGCAGAAGCAGGATATGTAACCAAGGTCCAGGATCAGATCGAAAAATTGAACAGCCTTATCAGTGACTTACTGGATGTCTCTAAAATTGAGAACGGGAAGCTGAAGATCAACAGGAAACCTTCCAATCTTGAGAAGATAATTGAAAATGCTATCGAAACGATACTTCAGACTCATGATGAAAATAAGGTAAAAATCCAGCGTCACGGGGAAATACCGGATATCCTTATTCCGTTTGATGAAATTCGTATAGAGCAGGTATTGATCAATTTCCTGACCAATGCCATCAAATATTCACCACAAAATAACCAGGTTATTGTCACTACATTTGTAGATGATGACCAGGTAAAAGTAAGTGTTACCGATTTTGGAATCGGGATTCCTGATTTTAAACAAAAGGCAGTATTCCAGAAATTTTATCGTGTAGAAGAATCGTCACTACAATTTCAGGGAATGGGAATAGGCTTGTATATCTGTTCAGAGATCATCAAGCAGCACCATGGAACAATCGGATTATCAAGTATTGTCAATGAAGGTTCCACATTTTACTTCACTTTACCCTTAAACTAATTTTTTATGCCACAAAAAGTTATAAGAAATCTGCAATTTGGAGTCGGGCTTTCGCTGTTAATTTTAATAGCAAGTTCCGTAGCATCGTACTGGAGCATTCAGAAACAGATGGAAAACCGCGAAAGCCTTTCCCGTACAAGAAGATCCATTACTGCAGTAAAAGATATATTAATTTCCCTTCTGGATGCAGAAACTGCCAACAGAGGATACCAGCTTACCGGCAAGCAAAATTTTCTGGAACCCTATAACAGAAGCGTTGCAGCCTATCCTAAAGCAATTGCCTATGCTAAGTCCTTAGACATTAAAGATAAGGCACAGCTAAAGCGTTTGGCGGATCTGGAATATAATGTGAACACGAATATCGGTAATCTTAAGCAATTTGTTGAAAACAGGAGCAAAGGAATCGTAATGACGCAGGATCAGCTTATTTTAAGCAAATCCTATATGGACAAATGCAGAAAGATCGTTCGTGATTTTGTACGGTATGAAGAAATTCAGCTTGAAATAAAAAACAAAGATCTTAACCGCTCCTCAAACACCACTGTTATTTTTATCATTTTTTCAGCGCTTGCAGCCATAGTGGTAACTACTTTCTTTTATCTTAAATTAAGAAGTGACCTTCTCCGCAGAGATAAGCTTGAAAAAGAGCTGAAAGCAAAAGATCTGGAAATCACAAAACGGGTAAGTGCAATCCAGCAGATTGCCAATAGAGTTGCCAACGGAGACTATAGTCAAAGGGCTGTGGATAATGTACAGGATGATCTTGGAGATCTTGTGGAATCACTGAATAATATGACGGACTCCCTAAAGAAATCCTTTGATAAAATAAACAGAAGCGACTGGCACCAGAAAGGATTGGCTTTACTGAATGAATCTCTGGTTGGGAATAAGTCTGTTAAAGAGGTTGTTACCAATTCCCTGAATCATATTATCGAATACGGAGGAGGAACTAATGGTGCCATCTACCTGCTTGATGAAGGTAAATTATTCCTGAACAGTGCTGTAGCACTGGAAGATAATATGAAAAAATCTTTCGAACCGGGAGAAGGAATGGTAGGACAGGTCTTTCTTCAGAAGAAAACAAAGGTATATAACGACCTTAATGACGAAGATTTTGCGGCAACATTTGCCAGCAGCAAATTAAAGATTAATGGACTCGTAGTAATCCCTATTACTCTGGACAGGCAGAGTATCGGAGTTTTGGAAGTAGGCTCAACCACAAATTTCGATCAGGATAAAATCAATTATTTCGCAGATAGCTGCAGGAATATAGCAACTGCCATAAGTGCGGCAAAAGGTCGTGAAAAGGAACAGCGTTTATTGGAAGAGACGCAGGCACAATCAGAAGAACTTCAGGTACAGCATGCAGAACTTGAAAACCTGAATACTGAACTCGAGGCGCAGACACAAAAGCTTCAGGCTTCAGAAGAAGAACTGAAAGTTCAGCAGGAAGAGCTTATGCAGACGAATGCAGAACTGGAAGAGCGTTCAAAATTACTGGAAGAAAAAAATCACCTCATTGCAGAACGTAATATAGAGATCCAGAAAAAAGCGGAAGAACTGGCTTTAAGTACGCAGTACAAATCAGAATTCTTAGCCAATATGTCGCATGAATTGAGGACCCCTCTTAATTCTATCCTGCTTCTTTCCCGTTTAATGGTGGAGAACCCGGAAGAAAATCTGAATGAGGACCAGGTAGAGTCAGCGAAAGTAATCCAGAGTTCAGGAAGAAGTTTGCTAACATTGATCGATGAGATCCTGGATCTTGCTAAAATTGAATCCGGGAAAATGGTTCTGGAATATGATGACGTTGCCCTGGAAGATGTGGTGAATGACCTGCGAAACCTTTTCAATCCTTTGGTTAATGAAAAAGGGATCAGATTTGACCTTGAAATAGAAGAAGGCCTTCAAAAGTCTATAGAAACGGACCGGTTACGATTGGATCAGGTTTTACGTAACCTGCTTTCCAATGCTTTCAAATTTACACAGGAAGGAAGCGTGGGGCTGTATATTAAAAAAGATCCTAAAAATAAAGACTTTATTACCTTCAGCGTAAAAGATACGGGAATCGGAATTCCGGAAGATAAGCAAAGAATTATTTTTGAAGCATTCCAGCAGGCAGACGGATCTACCCAGCGTAAATTCGGTGGGACAGGTTTAGGATTATCCATAAGCCGTGAGATTGCCAAATTATTGGGTGGGGAATTATCGCTTACCAGTGCAGTTAACGAAGGAAGTGAATTTAGTTTAACGATTCCGGTAAAAGCGGTCTCTGAAACGGTCCAGGTATCACTTGATAAAGAATTGGTAGAGATCATAAAAGAAGATGTAGAGGAGATTAAGAACATTGCAGGATATGAAGAAGAACCGGAACAACCGCTTACGGTTTTGGAAATTCCTGAAGAAATAGAAGATGACCGGGATAATATTACGGAGGATGACAAAGTTATATTGATCGTCGAAGACGATACCAACTTTGCAAAGGCACTTCTGAAGTATGCCCACAGACAAAATTATAAAGGAGTAGTGGTTGTAAGAGGAGACCATGGGCTCTCTGCAGCATTACAATATCATCCTTTAGCTATCTTACTCGATATTCAGCTGCCGGTAAAAGATGGATGGCAGGTAATGCATGAGTTGAAATCCAATCCAAAAACCAAACCTATTCCGGTGCACATGATGTCTTCGTTGCATATTAAAAAGCAGGAAAGTATAATGAGAGGAGCCATTGACTTTATCAATAAGCCTGTGGCCCTTGAACAGATGACGGATGTATTTAAAAAAAATTGAAGAAGCCCTTCGAAAATCACCTCAAAAAGTTCTTATTGTAGAGGAGAATGCTAAACACGCCAGCGCATTGTCATATTTCTTAAGCAATTTTGATATTTCTCTGGCAGTGAAAGATAATGTGGAGGACAGTATAAAGGCGCTTACGGAAGCTGAGGTAGATTGTGTGATCCTGGATGTGGGACCGGCAAGAGGAAAAGGATATAAGATCATAGAATCAATCAAAAGCTATGAAGGCCTTGAAAATCTTCCGATCATTATTTTTACAGAAAACAACCTGTCTTCCTCTGATGAGTTGAAGATCAAACAATATGCTGACTCTATTGTTGTTAAAACGGCACATTCATATCAAAGGATATTGGATGAAGTCGGTTTATTCTTACATTTGGTTGAAGAGAAAAGTACCGAAGCACCGCGAAACAAAAATCTCGGATCACTTACTGAAGTATTAAGTGGAAAAAAGATTCTGATTACGGATGATGACGTACGGAATATATTTTCACTAACCAAAACGTTGGAAAAATACAAAGTAGAAGTCATCCTTGCGATGGATGGGAAGCAGGCTTTAGAACAGATTAAAGAACATCCGGATATTGATGCTGTTTTGATGGACATGATGATGCCGGAAATGGATGGCTATGAAACCATACAGGAAATAAGAAAAAAACAGGCGTTCAGCAGATTACCGATCATTGCCGTTACGGCAAAATCCATGATAGGCGACCGTGAAAAGTGCATTACCGCCGGGGCATCAGATTATATATCAAAGCCTGTGGATGTAGATCAGTTATTATCTTTGTTGCGTGTTTGGTTATATGAAAGTTAAAAAAACTCACTTCTGATGAAAAAAAAAGATTTTGATCGTGGATGACGATCCGCGAAACATATTTGCACTTAAACTTACTCTGAAAGCCAGAGGATATCAAATGGAGAGCTGTACAATGGCTCAGGAAGCCATTGAACTTTTACAGAAAGACGACCGGATCGGGGTTGTATTGATGGACATGATGATGCCGGAAATGGATGGTTATGAAGCCATCAGGATTATCCGCGAAACGCCTTCGATCAGTAAGGTTCCCATTATTGCCGTGACGGCACAAGCCATGAAGGAAGACCGCCAGAAATGTCTTGATGTTGGAGCACAGGATTATGTGAAAAAGCCTATCGATGTCGATCTTTTATTAACTGCCATTGAAAAACTGTCGTAGATGCTGGAACCAAGTATTGTAAAGGATGAAGAGGTAGAGCATCTGATAAAAGATGTTTATGAACTGTATGGTTATGACTTTTCCATGTACAGCAGGGCTTCATTTAAAAGAAGGGTAAACAGGATCTGCCTGATCGATAAGTTTACAAGTTTTGCAGAGTTAAGATATACTGTGCTTAATGATCCGGATTATCTGAAGCACTTCATCGAGGAAATTACGGTGAATGTGACGGAAATGTTTCGTGATCCCTATTTTTTCAAAGCATTACGGGAAAATATTTTACCCCAATTGGGAACCTATCCTTTAATCAGAATCTGGGTGGCAGGTTGTTCAACCGGGGAAGAGGCTTATTCCATGGCCATATTATTGAAGGAAGCCGGTCTTTATCAGAAATCACTGATTTATGCTACGGATATTAACCCTTCTGTGCTGGAAACAGCTCGTGCCGGAGTTTTTCCTCTGCAACAGATGAAATTGTATTCAGAGAATTATATACTTTCAGGAGGTAAAAAAGATTTTTCAGATTATTATACGGCCAATTATGACAGTGCAATGTTTGATTCAAGTCTCAAACAGAAATTGATTTTGTCTACCCATAATCTGGTGTCAGACAGCTCCTTTAACAGTTTTCAGCTGATTATATGTCGAAATGTGCTCATCTATTTTGATAAAGCTTTACAGGAGCGTGTTTTTCAGCTGTTTGACGATAGCCTTGAAAATCTGGGCTATCTTGCTTTAGGTTCGAAAGAAACTCTTAGATTTTCGAATCTGAACAGATATTATCATCAGGCCGATGATCAGCGGATCTGGAAGAAAGTAGACCATCATTAATATATTATATGAAAGAAATAGAAGAGAATATTGAACTCGTTGTTATAGGAGGTTCTGCGGGAAGCTTGGAGGTGATACTGGATATGGTGAAAAAGCTGGATCATAAGATCAGCTTTCCCATTATATTGGTTGTTCACCGTAAATCTCAATCCGTAAGTATTTTACCGACTTTGCTGCAGCAGTTTTCTTCTATAGAAGTAACGGAAATTGAAGATAAAACAGAAATAAATAAGAATCAGATCTATATTGTGCCGGCCGACTATCATCTTTTATTTGAAAGCAAAGAGCTGGTATCTCTTGATAGTTCGGAAAAAATGAATTATTCACGTCCATCGATTGATGTAACCTTTAAGTCAGCTGCAGAAATATATGGGAAAAGTCTTGTCGGAATATTGTTATCCGGTGCTAATGCCGATGGAGTAGAAGGTTTACAGTATATTAAAAAAAATCATGGAAGGGTGTGGATCCAGGATCCGGATACCGCGGAGGTTAACTATATGCCCAGACATGCAGTGGAAGGAGTGAGCTATGATCTCATCATTACTCCTGAAAATCTTGCAGAGTGCATTAATCAATTAAACCGGTTTTAAATTAAAGCTAATATATATGAGTAAGAAGAAAATTTTAATTTTTGATGATGACAAGACGATCCTGGACGTTGCAACCATCATTTTTGAAGAAAGTGGTTATGAAGTAGGGATTTCAGAAACGTCGCATGATATCATCGATAAGGTATCACAGTTTCAGCCGGATGTGATTCTGATGGATAACTGGATTCCCAATATCGGGGGAGTAGAAGCAACGAAACTTCTGAAAAACCATGAAGAGTTCAAAAAGATCCCTGTGATCTACATAACGGCTAACAATGATATCAATGCGTTGGCGGAAAGCGCTCAGGCTGATGATTATATTGCCAAGCCATTCAACCTGGATGATCTTGAAGAAAAGGTAGCTAAATACCTGAAAGGATAAACCGGATAAAAAAGCGTGTTTATCATACCGGATGTATAAAATCCTTACCTGACAAAGTAAGGATTTTTTATTTCTATTCATGGTCTTGTACTTTTTTTTTCAAAAAATATATAGGCGCCTATATAGGTGTATATATTTTTTATATATTTGAATGTCCAATATGTACAATTCCATGAACAATGATTTCATAAAAGAGCTTGGCTATAAGGCACTTGATTCCCGGTTTAAAAGGATCAGTGAAAAGATGGCTTACAGTGTGAAGAAACTTTATAAAGATCTTGATTACGACATAGAGCCCAACTGGTATCTGATATTTATGATCCTAAGGGATAAAGGAGAATTATCTCTGATAGATATTGCTGAAAGTCTGGGGTATTCCCATCCGTCTGTTGTGGTCACGGTAAAAAAAAATGGCGGCCAAAGATTATCTGGATGTAAAAAAAGATGATTCGGATAAAAGAAAACAGATCGTATCACTTTCTCCCAAAGCATTAAGATTAATGCCCGAATTTGAAATGCTCTGGAACAGCTGTGAGGCTGCCATTATCAAAGTATTGCAGGAAGATCTCACGATCTTAAAATACCTTGATACTATTGAAGCCTCTTTGGAGGAGACCTCCTTTTATTATCGCTTCAAACAGGAGTATAAAAACCAATTAAAATAAAAACCCATGAAAAAATACCTTATCATTCTTCTCTCGGTATTTTGCGTATTTTCCTTTGCAAAAGAGACCAGAATAACCATTAGAGCGAAAGCTAAAGATGCTAAATTCATCGGAAGTTCTCTGGGAGGAGCTTATGTGATTGTAAGGAATAAGATCAATAATACCATTTTGGCTGAAGGAAAAACCAGTGGCAGTACAGGAAATACGGATCTGATCATGAAAGCTCCAAAACATAGAGATAGTTCTATTGTTGATGATGCAACCGGTAAATTTCTGGCTACGGTTAATATTGATGAACCTACTTTTGTAAGTATAGAAGTGTTTTCACCATTCAATCATAAACAGGCACAGGCGAAAGTAAGCACGGAAATATGGCTTATTCCTGGAAAAGATATTCTGGGCGACGGGATCATCCTGGAAATACCCGGGTTTATTATTGATATTTTAAAGCCCCGAACGCATCAATATATCGGATTAAGCTCAATCAGTGGAAAGCCTTTTCAGATAGAGGCCAATATTGTTATGATGTGCGGTTGTGTGATCGATAAAGGTGGTGTATGGGATTCCGATAAGTTTGAAACTAAAGCCTTAGTTAATAAAGATGGAAAACGGGTAAGTGAAATCAATTTATCACTGGTCTCTACCAACCTCTTTGAAGGGAACACTTCTATTTCTGCACCGGGAAATTATGAGATCATCGTTTATGCTTTTGATCCCAAAACAGGAAACACCGGAGTGGATAAAATCAATTACGTAGTATATTAAAAGATACAGAGGTTTTACCTTCTTGTTTATATCCGCATACACTATAGTAAAGCTACTTTATTCGATCTCGATTTATAGTTGTAGTATAGTTGTTTTGAACTTTTTAATTATAAAAAACATATAAAAATTAGAATATTAATGGACTAGATTACCTTTTATGGCATGATAATAGGTTGATTATAAGCATTAACCAAATCAATTACAAAATGAAATCTGAGACTAAATTAAAAAAGAGTATAAGAGGGAAAACCGTAGTCATTACCGGAGGAAGTAGTGGAGTTGGTAAAGCTACTGCGGAAGCATTTGCACTGGAAAGATGTAATATTGTAGTTGCTGCCCGGGGTAAAGAAGCTCTGGATGAAACCGTGAGCCTTTGCAGGGATCTTGGAGTGGCGGTAATAGGGATACCTACAGATGTTTCAAAAGCTGAAGAAGTTGCTCATCTTGCTGAAACAGCCATTCAATTTAACGGAAGAATTGACATCTGGGTAAATAATGCCGGTGTCATGGCAAGCGGAAAATTTGAAGAAATACCCATGGAACTCAATGAGCAGGTCATCAAAACAAATTTATTCGGATATATGCATGGGGCTTACAGTGCACTCCCCATCTTCAAAAAGCAGCAGGAGGGAATCTTAATTAATAATGTTTCTATCGGTGGTTTTATGCCGGCTCCTTATAGTGCTGTTTATTCATCAACAAAATTCGGAATTCGCGGTATGATGGATTGTCTTCAGGGAGAGATTTCCGATTATCCGGATATTCATATTTGTAATATTTATCCTCAGATTCAAAGATCCACAGGAAATATGCATTCGGCAAAATATTCAGGACTGGATTTTAAAATTCCGCCGTTTGCAGCAGATCCCCGGGACACAGCCAAAAAAAATTGTAGAGTTGGCTAAAAACCCCAGAAAAGATCTGTTTCCCGATTTTACCTCCTTACTTCTTAAAAATATCTACGGATTATTTCCGAAACCGATCATTAATGTAGCTTCTGCAGGGATGAGAATGATGATGAAAGCTAAAAATGCTCCACCTGATTCGGGTAATATTTTAAAGCCTTCGTCAGAGCCTCACCGTATTTATGGGGAAACCATGCTGCCCGTCCCTTCCAAAAAGACAAAATTAGCCATTGCAGCGGGACTGGGTTTAGGTTTGGCTTACATGATCTTGAAAGCCGGTTCCGGAAATAAGCAAATAAAGAATTCTTAATATAAGAAGCGATATTTCAGCAGTAAAAATTACTACGCATTTCATTTCGTCCGTTGCCCTGAAATTCATACTTTTATACTTCATGATAGAGAACGGATTTTTGAATTTCAGCGGATCGGGATTTCCAGAATATATAAAAATATTGGAACGGTTGACCTGGTTGGATTGGGTAGGGGCTAGCCTGGCTGTAAATATCGCTTTGTATCTTTTTTCAATAGGTCTTTATCTGAGTATTGAAAAGACCTGTCCTAAAAATAAGCTACAGGAGTATAGTCATCCCGTAATGCGGTCGGATTATTATCTGAGCTTCGTAACCATTCTCTGTAATTGCTTAGTAATGCTCTGCGGTGTTTTCCTTTGGAAAAATAATTGGATTACGTTAGGAAATAGGTTTTCAGCGGTTTCCGTTTTTTTAGAGGTCCTGGTATTAATCCTATTAATGGATCTCTGTATGTACTTTTTTCATTTCATTGCCCATACACCTTACTTTTATAAAAGATTGCATGGAAGACATCATGAACATGTTAACACCAACTTCTTAAGCCTTTTTGTATTGCATCCGGCAGAAACAATAGGATTTGGATTGATGATATTGGTCGTACTGGTATGTTACGATTTTTCTGTTCTCTCCATTAGTCTGTATCTTCTTATCAATCTCATTTGGGGAACAATCGGTCATTTGAATAAAGAGTTTTTCCCACCTCAGTTTAACAAGTATTTTGTAGGAACAACACAATTCCATAACCAACATCATGTAGATGAAACTAAAAACTTTGGTTTCTACACTTCCATCTGGGACAGGATATTCGGGACGTATAAATAATAATGACAGCTGGTTGAATTTTATTTTAATTTTTTAAAACTCCTAAAAGCTTCTGTAACACCATCAAATTTTTCGTTTTTAAAAATACCGGATTCATCAACCCTTTCAAAAGTTTCAGCGGTACCGGCAGCAATTGTATTGGGAAGTCCTTCACTTCTGAGCATATCGGTCAGACCTTTCATTTCATCAATCCTTCTTGAAATATGCTGTGGGTAAGTAGGAGTTGTTTTAATCAGATCCTGATAGGTTCCCGGAAGAAATGCCTGAAGGCTTTCATTCAGTTCATCAAGAATGCCATAATGAGACGCAGCGATCATTGTTTCAAAAAACAAAGCGTTCATTCCTTTATTGACCATTGAAAACAGAAGCTTGTAAGCTGAAGCTGCTTCTGTTTTTTCACCGGCATCTTTTATTTTAAATATCCCGCCGAATTGTTCTGCAAATAAGTTTCTCCAGATACCGCTTACAACAAATGTTGCCTGGTCCGGAACATCTTTGGAAGCACCCATTACCGCTCCGTTTACAAATCTGATATTCCCCGTACTGCACATTTTTTCAATAGATAAAGCAATCTGAGGAGTATTGGAATTGAGATCTATAAAGACAGGTCGGTTATCCGTGTTTTTGAGATGGCCGATTATATTTTCTGCCACCTTCGGACTTGCTTCAGGATTTGCCAATGAAATAATAATATCTGCCTGTTCTGCTATGTTTTGTAGAGTATTCACATCATGGATTCCCGAATCTTTAATATTTTGGAGCGTCACTTGCGACCTTCCTTCACCTGCGGTGATAACCGTATATTTATTTTTGATTAAGGTTCTGGCGATTTGTGTTCCCATGTCTCCGGGAAAAAGAATGGCTATAACAGGTTGGGCAGTCATTATAATTTTAGTTTAACATTCAAATGATGAAGTAAATTATATTGCAAATCTCTTTAATTTTTTTTTAATTCCTAAACATATTGCCCCGGATAATTTCTATAGTTTAAAAACCATTATTATACTTACAGCCGGTATAGATATTTTCTATACCGGCTGTAAGTAAGGTTACGGTGAAATTTATTTCTTTTCAATCACCGGAATATTGGTAATGACCTGCCATTTTTCATCCTCCTGTACACATGTAATGGTAGATGAAAAGCGGAGCACATCGCTCTCCAGGCTGAGTTTTGCAATAGCAATATTCCCTTTTTGCTCAATTGAGTCAAAAGCAAGGGTTCTAGGTTTTCCGCCAAAGGTTTTATTGCTGATGTACTCAATGTATTGTTCTTTGGAAATAATAAAAATCCCTTTTTGTTCGAAAAATCCATCCTGAATATTCTGGTAATCTTTGTGAAGAACTTCGTCCATAAGATTCGTATCACTGGTGTCACCTGCTTTAATAAATTTTTCTATAGTCTGTTTTATCTGTTGCATAATCTGATTGATTTAAATGTTGATTAATCTGCTTTCTTTGTTGTTGGATTTTTATAGCTGCTTGCTCCGGATCTACCATTCCATCCATCGGAAAATAACTTATATCTAAGATACCCAGCTGATTTAATATGCTTGTGACCTGAATTTCAATAGCATTTTTTTCCTGAGAAGCAGGTTGAAGAATACCCAGTGCCGTAATGAGGTATGCTTTTTTACCGGTCAGCAGCCCTTTTATTCCATTGGTGCCATAGGCAAAGGTTTTTTTCGTCCGGACTATAAGGTCAAAATATGCTTTTAATGAAGAGGCAATTCCATAATTGTACATCGGAGAGGTAATAAGGATCTCATCGCAGGAATACAGCTCATCTATAAGCAGATCGGACAATCCGATGTGTCCTGAATGTAATGAGTCATCAAAAAATCCATTGAGTGTTTCCTGGGTCAGATGGGGAATAGGCTGTAAGGTTAGGTCTCTCCGGATAATCATTCCGTCATGATATTTTACTTTCCATTGTTCTGCAAAATAATCACCCATGGAACGGGAATAGGAATCATTTATCCTGAGGCTGCTGTCGAGGCGAAGTAGTGTTGTCATGTTCTGCTTTTTTCTTTAAAGACACACCGCTTCTCGGAAACGTGACGTTTATGTTAATCTTTTTAATTTTTCCGGATCTACTATGGAATAAATCTCCCGGATTCTGCCATCACGATCAACATCTAAAATATGGCAGTTGTATATCTGATTTTCCCTCCAGAAACATATGGCTGGCTGATGATTGAACCTGTGAAAAGTAAAAAGTTTGTGGTTAAGAAACTGCTGCTGGACATAGGCAAGAAGGGCAGCTGTAGCTGATTTTCCTACTTCCACTGCTTTTATCACCCGGACACGCTGTCCACCATCTGCAGAAAGCCTGATGTCGTTCAGCAAAAGCTCTTCAAGCATCGGGATGCTTCCTTCGCTTAATGCTTTTTGATATTGAGAAAGGGTTTCATGGGAAATCGAAGAGTTGATATGATCTGGCTTATACTCGATATTCTGAAGGTGTTTCGTTGCCCTGCTCAGTAATTTTCTTGAATTTTCAACAGAGATATCAAGGAGTTGTGCGATTTCCTGGTGGGAATAGTCAAAAGCTTCTTTTAATATATAGACAGCACGTTCTTTAACCGTTAGTTTTTCTAAAAGAACAAGCAAAGTATAACGGGCAGTCTGTTCCTGAATAAGTCTGTTTTCCGCATTATCGAAAGACAACGGTTCCGGAAGCCACTCTCCATATACCATCTTTTTTGTGTGCCTGTTTTTAAAATTTATAGCGTGATTGATGGTGCTTTTTATTAAAAAATTCTTCTCATTCCTGATTTCTGTTTTATCCAATGAAATGTATTTTTCCAGAACATCCTGCACGAGATCCTGTGAATCTTCATATGAACCTGTAATATTATAAGCGTAAGTCAATAGCTGACGATAATTTTCCTGCATGCCTTTTCTATTTAAGACCCATCAGAGGGGAAAAACGTGGCCATTCTGATCAAATTAAATGATAAAGAAAGTAAAAGTAGTATTTTTATACTTTCGAAGCTACTACAGATGCAGGATCCGTTAAGAATACATATTGAAAAAGTTGTTCCGGTAAGTGATGAGGAATTTACCATCATTTCCTCGTATTTCACGAGGAAGAAATATAAAAAGTACCAATTCCTGATTCAGGAAGGAGAGTCTGTATCCTGCAATTATTTTGTTCTAAAAGGGCTTTTAAAATTGGTATACACTGATGATACCGATAAAAGCCATATTGTAGGTTTTGCCATGGAAGACTGGTGGGAGAGTGATTTCAAAGCTTTTTACACAGGATCCAGAGCAACCATGTCTCTGGAATGCGTTGAAGATACGGAAGTTCTTTGTTTAACATTGGAGGGATATAAAAAACTATGCAGGGAGATTCCCAAAATGGAACATTTTTTTCTTGAGAAAGCTTATTTTGGTTTTATATCAGCCCAGCAACGTATACTTTCGATGATGACCTCCTCTACGAAAGAAAGGTATGATCAGCTGCTTAAACAATATCCGGCACTGGTTCAGCGTGTGCCTAAATCTCTTCTGGCTGCTTATCTTGGCGTTTCGAGGGAAACCTTAAGCCGCTTTTCTTTATAAAGAAGTGATCTTCATCACTTCATAATCGTGATCCATGTCAAGATTTGTTCCAGTGGATATATTGCAACTTTGCTACAACAATATAAACAACAAACAACAATGGAAAAGCGAACAATTAATCCCTGGAACTGGCAAAAAGAAAGAAGCTATTCCCAGGCTGTAGAAGTGAAAAATGCAGAAGCTACCTTATACTGTTCAGGGCAGGCGGCTATTGATCCTGACGGAACTTCGAGTACGCAGGATATGAAATCCCAGCTGGAACAGGCTATAGCCAATCTGGAGGAAGTAATTACTACTGCGGGTTATGAATGCAAAGGAATCGTCAGATTAAATATTTATACCACATCTACGAAAGAGCTGTGGCCTCATTTTCCTATCCTTCAGGAGTGGATCGCCAGGCATGGTATTGAACAGGCAGTTACCATGCTTGAGGTAACAGGATTGTTTGAAACTTTAACCGTGGAGCTGGAAGCGACCGTAGTGAAATAATGAACAACGTTATTAAAAAAACAAAACCTTCAAGTCTTAAACTTGAAGGTTTTTTATGCCAGTAATTTCCGAATACTTCTGAAATCCTTTTTGCACATTGGAAATCATCAGGAGATTAGATTTCCGGTTATTGAAGAAAACTTATATATAAACAAAGAAATTGTTGTAACGGTTTAATACAAAACTCCCATACTTTCTGCTGCAAAGCCTGAAAGTTCTTCTAATTTTCCCTCTTTTACTTTTTTCACCCACTGATAATCGTTCAGTAAAGCACGGCCTACAGCCACTAAGTCGAAATCCTGTCTTTCTAACCTTCTCAGTAATTCCGTAAGGTCAGATTTTTCTGAGCTTTCACCCGCAAATGCCGACATGAAATCACCTTTAAGTCCTACGGACCCTACGGTAATTGTTGGCTGGCCGGTTACTTTTTTGGCCCATCCGGCAAAGTTAAGATCCGAACCTTCAAACTCTGGTTCCCAGAAACGACGTTGTGAACAATGGAAGATATCTACTCCCGCTTCTTTTAAAGGAAGCAACCAATCTTCCATCTCAGAAGGGTTTGTGGCCAGCCTGCTTTTATAATCCTGCTGTTTCCACTGCGAAAGTCGGATGATAATTGTAAAATCTTCTCCTACAGCCGCTCTGATTGCTTTTACTACATCTACAGCAAAGCGGGTTCTTTCCTTTATTGTTTTACCACCATATTCATCAGTTCTTGTATTGGTAACCTCCCATAGAAACTGGTCGATAAGATAACCGTGAGCACCGTGGATCTCAATACAATCGAAACCTAAATCTTTAGCTGATTTCGCTGAAGCTGCAAATTGATTTATGGTGTCCTGAATATCTTCCAGAGACATAGTAGAAGCTTTTTCCATAGGAACCAAAGGATAGTCGTCAGATGAACGGGTATCACCTACGTGCCATATCTGTGGTCCCATTTTACCCCCGTTATGATGAACCTGGTCGATTACATTTTTCCAACCTGCCAATGCTTCAGTACCGTAGAAATCAGGAATATTCTGCATATTTTTAGAGGCAGGGCGATTGATTACAGTTCCTTCAGAAAGGATTAATCCAACTTCTGAGGCTGCTCTACGGCCATAATAATCTGCAATTTGTTGTGTAGGTACACCATTATCCGATTGTGCTCTTGTCATGGGAGCCATTACAATTCTGTTTTTAAGGTGTAGATTTTTATAGTTAAATGGAGTGAATAACGCGTCTGTACTCATTTTCTATTAATTTTTATTAATAATTTTTATTCTTTTGTTACACAAAGTAACTAATAATAATTCGTTTTTGTACCTATTAGAAAAAAAAATTGTGGTAACTTTGTCGTAACAAACGATAGTAACCGGCTTGTAACTTATGAAAGAAAATAAAATAACCCAGCACTGTTGTCCCCTGGTAAAGGCTATGTCTTCCCTGGGAAGTAAATGGAAACCTGTCATTGTTATGGTAATTAATGACAGAAAATTACGGTTTGGACAGATTGCAGCCCGCATTCATGTCATTTCGCGTAAGGTTCTTACCGACCAGCTAAGAGAAATGGTAGAGGATGGACTGCTAATCAGAGAGGAATTTAAAGAACTGCCACCCCGGGTTGAATATACCCTCACGGAAAAGGGACTTGCTCTTTTGCCCATTTTAAATTTATTGGAAGATTGGGAAAGAAATTATGAAACAAAAGAAGTGTTGGCTGAGGCATAACGTTCTTTGATTTTATAAGATTAAGAGTTTTGATGCCAGATTGATGATTGATTCCTACCCAGTTAAAGATTATTTTATTTTTTATAAGAGGGGCATTAGTGAATTAAAATTCAGTAAATGCTTATGACATGCATAACAGATTAAGTAAAAAAAGAAGACAATCTCTAATCTCAAATACTTTTTTTTATAATTAATCGTTATATTTATCGAATTAATTCTTAAATCAAAAATGGATTAATAGATCATAACTTTTAGATGACCAGTAAAATCATTGGTGTAGGAAACTACATCCCCCCGGAAACCATTACCAATTTATTCTTTGATAAACACAATTTTATAAACAAAAGCGGCGAGTCATTAAAAGAAAGTAATGCTATTATTGCCAGTAAACTCAAGGAGATTACGGGCATTGAAGAAAGAAGATATGCAAGCAATGATCAGGTTACATCCGATCTGGGCTTTATTGCTGCGAAAGCAGCTATCGAAGATGCAGGAATTGATCCTGAAACGTTGGATTATATTATATTTGCCCATAACTTTGGGGACGTCCGCTTTGGAACTGTTCAGTCCGATACGGTTCCGAGTCTTGCCTCAAGGGTGAAACACCTATTAAAAATCAAAAATAATTTTTGCGTCGCCTATGACGTATTATTCGGATGTCCCGGATGGATCGAAGGAATCATCCAGGCCAATGCATTCATTAAATCCGGTATTGCCAAAAGATGCCTGGTTATCGGAGCTGAGACCTTATCCAGGGTAGTGGATATCCACGACAGGGATAGTATGATCTATGCAGATGGGGCAGGGGCAGCCATTCTGGAGATCTCTGAGGAAGAAAACGGAATAAAATCTCATATCTCAGCCTCTTTTACCCTGACCGAAAAAGATTATTTATATTTCGGAAAATCATACAACAATGACAAATGCCCGGATACCAAATACATTAAAATGGACGGGCGTAAAATTTACGAATTTGCTCTTTCAAATGTTCCGGATGCAATGAAGAAATGTCTGGATGACAGTGGCTATGGAATTGATCAGTTGAATAAGATTATCATCCATCAGGCGAATGAGAAAATGGATGAAGCTATTGTTAAAAGATTTTATCAGTTGTACAATACACCAATGCCCGAAGATATTATGCCTATGGTTATCAAAAAACTAGGTAATAGCAGTGTGGCAACAATCCCTTCATTACTAAGCATGATCCTGAAAGATGAACTGGATTCTCATGATATTGATAAAGGAGATATAGTCTTGTTTGCTTCAGTAGGAGCGGGGATGAATATTAATGCATTTGTATATAAATTTTAATATTTTATTCACAGACTGCTAAAAATATTTTGCCAGAAATAAAAAACTCTCTATATTTGCACCACTGAAAACGAAGGCATAGCCGGAGTTCAGGGAGAGTTGGCAGAGTGGTCGATTGCGGCAGTCTTGAAAACTGTTGACTGTAACAGGTCCGGGGGTTCGAATCCCTCACTCTCCGCCAGTTGGGAAACCAAAATAAGTTAAAACGCTGTAAACATCAATGTTTACAGCGTTTTTTGTTTTAGCGCAGTATCAAAAAAAAACAAACTAGGTCACGATTTATATGTCCTATTTCGTGTCCCATTCGAAAAATAACAAAAATGGGTCACGAAAAATCACGGAAAGCCCTACCAATAAGCAGTCTAACGATTGTACATCTTGCAAAAAGTGGTAACAAAAAGTAAATTAGTAAATCATTAAAGTTATCACACAATGAACAAAACATTCAACCTGTTATTCTTTATCAAAAAGAATAAAATCAGAAACAACGGAACCGCTCCCATCTACTTACGAATTACGATAGACGGCAAGGCAGCAGACATTGCTGCTAAAAGGTATATCGATCCGAAGAAATGGGATGTTAAAGCACACAAAGCACTAAGCAATTCGCAA
>NZ_JBJLWK010000007.1:0-206238 GCF_046591535.1 Chryseobacterium proteolyticum
TGTTTAAAGTATCATAGGAATAAGAATATCGTCTTAATACGCTATCTACAGAAGTTTTCCAGTCTACTTCTGCAATATTTCCATTGTATCTTGAAATAGCAAATAACGTATTAACTGGATTATTATATCTAACCTCGTACCCAAAAAGTTTTCCATTGAGATTTGAAGGATCGTTGATTTTAGTCATCCAACCTCTAATGTTGTATTTGTAATCCACCTGCTGCAATGGAGTTGTAGTGCCTACTCCTCCAACCTTTTTCCATTCTAGCTGGGAAAGTTCGTTGTACTTGTTTTGTGAAAGATATTCAACTGTACCATTATCTATCTTATGGGTATGAATTAATAATCTGTTTTGACTGTCATAGGTGAATTTTTCTTCAATATTTTTTTGAATATCTGTAGCCAACCTTTTATGATAGGTATTAGTCTGTAGTATTGCTCCAGAAAAATCTAACTTGTGATTGATAACAGTATATCCTCCCAAATGATTATTATTTCTGGTAATAACAGGCCTTCCTTTTATATCATACCAGATAAAACTTTTCGTCCAGTTGTCATCTTCTATATTTTTCACATAAGAAGCTGTAGAGAGTCCCCTGGTTGAACGATCACTACTTACAGTATCTGTAAGGAGATCAAGCGAAAAAGAATTAGTTATAGCAGGAGTATTTGGTGGATAAGTATCATAATAATTAACAGTAAGGATTTTATCTATATTGCTTAATGGAGAGGCTATATTAGAGTAATAAACAGGCATACTATTAAGAGTAAATGCAGTTGTGCTTCTTGTTTCATATAAATTAGCATTGCCATCTACAGCAGCCTGTAAGGTCAGACGACTTCCTTTGTTATTAATTAGTCCGGTATAAACCACTCTTCCAAACTGATCGTATTTGGTAAATAACCATTGTTCTTTAGTGATAAGATTCGGATCTCTTGACATGACAAGCTGATCCGCTTTGTTATATACCATGAATTCCCATCCTTTACCTGGAAGTTTCTTTTCTACAAGCCTGTTTTTGCCATCATAACGATACTGATAGCAAAGATCATTTAAAACAGTACCCGGAATTTGCCCTCCGACAGCCAAGGTTTTAATGATATAAGCGGCATTAGGTGGAATAATAAAAGCTAATTGATCATATTCATTAAAAACATAATAGGTATCTGCATTATCTGTAGCGCTAATAATTTTCCTTACTAAAACAGTTTGTCCCTGTCCATTTTTAAATTCTAGCGTTTCATTACCGTCTTCGTCTTTCACCGAATTTTTGTACAACTGATTGGCTTTATAGTATCCGTTTGCCGTATTGGTATCATTTGGAGAAACCCTTGGAATAGAATTGGTCGTGTTATTTGCAAAGCTCGTTGTTGTAGTATATTTTCTTACATCTGTTGCAGTATTGGTATTATACTCAAATTTTAAGGGTTTATCACTCCAGGCTGTCCCTACTTGTTTTTGTTCAAGAAGTCTATCCAAAGGAGAATTTTCTAATGTCTTTTCAGCATAGATCTTCTCTTGTCCATAAGGGGTATTTATGACATTGGCTAAAGGGTTTGAAACAATACCTCCGTTTAAGGTCTGTCCCTGGGGAATAGGTAAATAATCTTTTACCTGTCTTCCAAATCCATCATATTCAATAGGAGTAACCACATCTTTTCCTGTTGGAGATGCTTTTATATTTATAACCTGCTTGGGTCTTCCAAGACCATCAAAATACTGAACCGTTTCTGAGGTTTTGGTGGCTACATTGCTGGTATTATAATCAAGAATGGTTTTTGAATATACATAGTTTTCCGTTGGAGAAAGTTGTGCATGCAGAAGGCCGCTTATAATCAAAGAGCTAATATATATAGTTTGTTTTATTTTCTTCATTCTGTGTTAGTTTTTGTAATTGTACTTGAATTCTTTTACCAAATTACCTGTTTTAGAATCCTGTCTTATTTCCTTTAATCTGTTAGCAGTATCATAGATATAAACTTCTCTGATCCCTGATGGAGGAGTAATGCTGGTAACTCCGATCAAAGGATCATAAGTATACGTAGAAACCTGATATGCAGACAAACCGGAGTTCTTTCTGAAATTATCCAATGCTGTGATTAAAGCAGGTTCATTAGCTGGATTAGCCGCATCCTGATCTGAAGCATCTACTATCGCTGTAATCAAACCTAAACTTACCAATTGAGCATAAGTGGCACCTTGTACTTTGGCAATAGGTTGTGTATTATTATATCCCCAAACGATAGCTGTCGGAATTCCATCTTTGGTGGTGTACTGCTGGATATTTCCTTTAGCATCATATTTATTATAGGTAACCTCAGTAAACAGAGCATTGTTTTGTATATCATATGACACTACTGAAGTCGGAAACAAATTGGCTGGATCATCATATTTCGTTTCTGATCTTGAAATAGTTTTTCCTGCATCAGAGTCATTTTGCTTTTGAACAACTATAGTCTCTAAAGGAATCCCAATCATATTGGCTGAAATCAGTTTTGAATTGTTTTTCTCATGAGCGTACATATAACTTGTTTCATTAACTGTTCCGTCAGCAGATTGTACTGAAGCTGTCTTCAAATTGATTGGCTTATTAATATCCGAATCATAAAATGTGTTACTGATATTTTTTTCAATTATCTGCCCTGATAAAAAATCCCTCTCAATTATTTTAGTATTTTCAATTTTTGCAGATTCGATAAGGTTTATCTTATTTTCTACAATAAATATATCACCTTCTATTCCCTGACTTGGTGACAACTGTATTTTAGAGGGCATAATCTGCATATCCACAGCAAATGCAATTTTTGATACATCATTAGTATTAAAACCTGAAAGTCCATTTTTTAATGTATTAAAAGCATATCTATAATCAATGGTTTTTATAATCTGTCCTGCCTTATTTACGTATTTTCGGTGTACAGGTAAACCATATTTCCAATCATTATAATTTCCAATATCAGATGATAATATGTTTTGAACTTTGTAGTTACTATCTGAAAATTCATGGTATATTTTTCCCAATCCGCTTTCTTCAATAACATAAGGATAAGTAACTATATCTGATGATCCATAACTGTTTGAAGATTGATCGGAATTTAAAAAACTAAAAAATTCTTGAACGCTAATTGGTTGAAGCTCTACTCCTGAATCATCAAATTTGCGATATGGCTTTTTATCAATTCTTGTAAAATTAAAAGGTTGTTTTAAGACAGAAATTTCTTCGAATTTATTTTTAACTGGATCCAATTTTCCATATCTATATTCAAAGACATTTGAAATGTTATTCTGATCTACATCTTCAATTTTTTTTTATTCTCAATCCAGACAAATAAGTTGGTGCTGTGCTTGTTTCGGTAATTTCTTTTTTCCAGCTTATACCTGCATTTAAACCACAATTACAATACCCCATTCTACTCAATAACATCTCTACCTTTATTGGGAATGGAATGTCAATAAGGATGTCTCCTGAGAACGGTCGCCCATTTGAACCGAAATGCCGTGTTTTATCAGGGGAATTAACGGACGTAATTTTTATATCCCCAAAACATTCTGTTGCATTTCCATCTTCAGGATTTGGATGAACTGATCCCGGATCCTCTGTTTCGGCTGTCATGCATCCACTATCAAAACCATAAGTGAACATTGGTTGTATTGCATAACCAGGAATATCACTTTCATTTAAAATAAAAGTTTTACTTTCATTACCAATGTAGGTAGAAAGATCATTAAAAATACCATGACTTGAAATATCTTTATTGATACCCTCCGAAATCAAATAAGAGCTGGTAGTTATCTGTTCTGTCAAAGGATTTTCATAATACAAATTTTTCTTACCCTTTGTAGGATATTCTATTGACTTTAAAATTCCAATCTGAGAAAAAGCAGGGTTCGGAGATCTGTCACGTCGGGTAACAGAAGGCATTTTGTCTTCTGTAATCTGAACATTCGTATAAATCCTGATAGGAAGATTTGAGTTTGATGATGTATTTCCAAGATTATTAATGTATCCCCAATAATCGTCATTATGAGAGTTTCTGGCAGGCATAGGGGAATCTTCGTTGTAAGTAAATTTATGATAAGATTGAGAAAGGGCATCATAAATATTAACTAGCTTAAGCCTATAATCCTCGTAGGTTTTATTGGGGCTATTGCTGGTGAAATAGCTATAATTAAGTCTTTGATCCGAAATAATTTTATTAGACTTGTCTTTAATGATTATTTTCCTTAATGCTACTCCAGTATTGCTATTAATATCTTTTCTGTTCAATGCTCCATTTTCTATTGCCAGTATTCCATTATCATCATTAGAATATTTGAATTCAACTACTCCTTCAGGAAACTCAATTTTAGTAATGAGGTTTTCCGTATTTCCTGTTTCTGTACTCCATCTTTCATACGGAGGGGGTAAAAGACTGAAATAGTTCTTCCCCGGGTCGTAGTCCATTCCTGTTTTTGTATATATTCTTTCCACAATGTTTCTTTCAGTATAACTGATCTTTTTATCGTAATAAAATCTTACGGTTTTATTAGAAACAGTTTTAATACTATCAAGCCTGAATAATGAAGAAGTGATATTATCTCCTAAGGGATTTGTAGGATCATTAGATGATGAAATATTTTTAGGAGACAGCCAAAACAGATTTCCTGAAGTATCAGTTACTTTAAATTTTCTTTGTAGAAGATATTGGCTAGGGATTTGTTCAATTTTAACATTTTCAAACGGGATTGTTAATCCCCGATTTGTATTATCGATAATAAAATTTCCTGATATTCCAGGCAAGCTATAACTGTATAAATCGGGTTTCAGATCATAGTTTCCGTCATAAATATTCTGCAAATTATTTCTTCTTGGCTCGTCGTAGGTTTGGTGGGATATATATCCATTATAAGATGCATACGTATTAATATCTCTATTAAAAAATGGAACAATGTTATCATCCTTTCCGATAATGTTTCTATTGATAGTTCCTGGAATATTTAACGACCATCCCAACCCAACACTGCTGGCGACTTCGTTAAGTTTAATACCTCCTGTATTATATGATAGTGATATTGGCAAATTAAGATTATCAATATTGATAGAGTAAAATGGGATGGAAATATTAACTTTTCCACGAAAAAGATCAACAGGAAGTTTACCTATCTTGGAAAAGCTATAGGCTTCCGCTGTGGCAGGACCTGGAAAAATATTTTTATTTTGAAAATTATTATCAGCTCCAATTCCTGATTGCCCATACCCGAAAGAAAAAAGAGTGACAAATAGTAATATGAAATATTTTTTCATTATATGATTTATTGTTTATAATTATATTTGAATTCTTTAATCAGGTTTCCTGTTTTAGAATCCTGTCTTATTTCCTTTAATCTATTGGCCGTATCATAGATATAAACTTCTCTGATCCCTGATGGAGGAGTAATGCTGGTAACGCCGATTAAAGGATCATAAGTATACGTAGAAACCTGATATGCAGACAAACCGGAGTTCTTTCTGAAATTATCCAAGGCTGTCATTAAGGCAGGTTCATTAACTGGATTAGCCGCATCCTGATCTGAAGCATCTACTATCGCTGTAATCAGTCCTAAACTTACCAATTGAGCATAAGTGGCACCTTGTACTTTGGCAATAGGCTTGGTATTATTATATCCCCAAACGATAGCTGTAGGAATTCCGTCTTTGGTGGTGTACTGCTGGATATTTCCTTTAGAATCGTATCTATCGTAAGTGACTTCTGTAAGCCCTGGAGACGAAAGATTGGAAATATCATAAGAAAGTACAGACATGGGTAAGGCTAATCCTGATGTTTTAGTATTCGCTTCAGTCTGTGTTTTTGGATAAATCGTTTCCACTTTGGATATAATTTTAGTATTATTTCCAATTGTTTTACTCGTAGTTGTTTCCAGCGGAATACCTATCATATTTTTATCTATCATTAACTGATTACCTTTTTCGTAAGCATATTGATAATTTGTTTCATTATTTATTGCATCTGAAAAAGTAACTTTTTGTTTTATTGGACTTAAATGTTTGTAAGTAGGATCATAAAAAAAAATCGGTACGTTCTGAAAGCATCTTATTATTAAAATAAGTTTTTGATAATGTACTCTTTTGTTTTACCCAAGCTGAAGTAATCTGATAACGGTCTGTAAAAAAATTGGCTTTATAGGTAGATGGATAACCTGTTACGGCCATTGTTAATATATAATTTTGAATTAAAATCATGTAAGGCATGATAACTACTTCAGGATAATTGGGGCTATAATCATTAGAAAATTGATTAAAATAAGTATCATAATCATATTCCGTATCGATGCTTTTGAGAAGAACGTTGGAAGAATTATAATATTCTTTTTTGCTTAATAATCCCAACTTAAATTTGTTATCAAAGTAGGTAAACATGGAAGCGGAGTTACTAATTGGATTTTGGCCATTGATGTTTGAATAAGTATCAACAATTTTGTAACTTTCATCTTTTCCTACATATTCAGTTTCAACTTTATTATACACTACAGGTTTACCGTTTATAGTACTTGTGTTAAATTTCCCCGTGTTGCTTATAATTGATACAGAACAAACTGTACTGCTTAAATCATTTGCATTCCTTTTTACTGGTGAAGAATAGGTGTAATCAATATTATCCCCTACATATAGACCTGTTGACTTTCCGTTTTCATCTTTATATTTATATTGAACACTACTTGCTACAAGTCCTTTTTCATCTCTTTTTGTGATTTTTTTTTATTCTTAGGCCTCCTACACTAACATTTCCTTTTTTTATTTCCGTACTTTTTTCAGACCATGATAGTACAATAGTAGCAATGTAATTATCTAAATTAATTGGAAACTCACTTGGTCTTTTGACTTTTCGAATTCTTACTCTATACAATGGTTTTTTGTCTACCAAAGCAGTACCTGTACCTGTAAATGTAAAACTTGTCAGAACTACATTATTTTCATCAAGAAGATCAGCCACAAAGTGAGACCCTTGAGGGAGCATATCCGAAGTATTGGGTGGATTCACCTCACTTTCAAAATTAGTTTCGAATAGGATTTTATTATCGAAAGGGCTTACAACTTTACTTAAATCAACCTGAAATTCAGCGTATCCAGGCACATCGCTCCATGTTCCACCATTTTTTTTATCAAATTTAACAATTTGTTTTTCAGCATAATAGTCGTCGTTTTCATATTCAATTTCCATACTTCCACCAGTAGGGTACTGGATCTTTTGTAAGCTTCCTGAAATAGCATATTGAATATTAGGTTCTTTATTATCCGGATAACCATATACAGATCCTTTATAATATGTATTTGGGACACCTCTATTAGATTCGCTGCCATTATAAAATCCAAGATCATCTGTTGCATCTGAAAATCTGTTAGGTAGATTATATTGCTCATAATAGAATAGCTTATATTTTGATCCGTCATTAGCGTTTATGACTTCTTTTAATTTTAGCCTTTTTGATAGGGAAGCATCCTGCGGATTGGATCCCCCGTTTCCATTATCCGTAAAGTATTCCTTTATTAAATTGAATTTTGAAACAAGATTAGTTCCATTTTTGACAGATATTTCATTTAAGGATAGTCCATTAACAATATCCTGTCTATCATTAGAATAAATAAATTCTACCCGTTCATTTCCGAATTCGATATTGTCTAAAACATCTTCGCGAAAAACATAAGTAGTGGTTACATATTCTCTGTATACAGTACTCTCAATTATGTTTTGGCAATTCTCAGAAATTTCAAACCTTTTATTATTGTTGCTTAAATAATCATATTGAGTTTTTGAATAATTAAATTTGATCTCTTTTCCCGATGGAAGCAGAATTTTATCAACTTTATAATCTGTGGTTATTAGTCTGTAATCTTCTGTTTCAGGAATTGACCCGCCAAGACTACGGGTTTGATTAGCAGGAGAAAATAAGTACTTTATACCTTGATCATCTGTAATTTCAAATAAGCCTCCTTGTAATGTAATTTTAATATTATTGTAAGGTACCTGAATTACCTGACCGGTACTACTTAAATAAAATTCACCAGAAAACTTACCAATGGAATAAGTATATATATCCGGTTGAGAGTCATATTTCTTTTTTGCTGTATTATCTGGTTTTAGAGGATCAAAGCCAGTAATATTTGCGGCAATATTATTATCCGCTTCATTCCCGTTAGGATCGAATGAAGATGGATTTATATATGGAATCCATCCTCGGTCATCTTGTCCAAATATCTGTTTAGAAAGGGAAATCCCACCCGTACTTAATGACCAGCCTAAACCTACCTTTGTAGAAATTTCTTTTACCCTTATTCCTGACATGTGATATTTTAAATCAATTGGAAGCTGATATTCACCAGTATTTATTGTATAAATTGGGATATCTACTCCTGCTGTACCTGTGAAAGTTGCATTTGGAATATCTGTAAATTTGGATAGTTGGCTTGCATCAGGTGTTTTTTGAGTAATTTCAAATTTATTTATATTGGATGTTGATAATTGAGCAGATCCCGATATTATTATTAAAGTCAGTAATGAACTTAATATATACTTTCTCATTGTAATCTTTATTTCTTAATTAATTTAGCATTAGCTGTTTTATTCGTATCCGTCTTGATTACTACCAGGTAAGCACCTTGTATCAACGGCTGTGTATTAATCTTCGTCACTTTATTCTTGGTTTTTAGATTCTGAAGCTGTCTTCCACCCATATCATACAAAGTAATATCAGCTTCCCTGAAATCAAAGCCTATTTCTACATAAGCATAATCTGATACCGGATTCGGGTAGATCTTGATATCTTGTTTTTCAATTAACTGATCCAGTTGCTTGTCTCCCAGTTTCACAATTTTCCAGTTCTCCTTCCCGAGTTCCTCTGCACTGGTTCCTGCTAAAATGATAGAGCCATCCCTGTTCAGCTTAATATCTGATAATCTCTCCTCTCTCTTTCTGGATTCTCCCTTCACATGCTTTCTCCACTGTTCATTTCCATTACTGTCCAGATACAGCATCCAGAATGTTTCATCATCTGTTTCTACTCTTCCTTCTGCCTGAGTATATCCACCCAACAATATTCCTTTGGTAACATCTTGATTCCCGGCTCTTGATTCCTGGCTCTGTATCACACTCATTCCCATCAAAACATCCCTGTTTTTGAAGTTGTAGGATTTCTGCCACTGCTCATCTCCTCTTTCATTTAAAGAAACTAACCACAAATCTGTTCCTTCTTCTATTCCTACCGTCTTGTTTCCGGATCTCTCACTTCTGGATTCTCCTCCGATGATATAACCGTTTGAGGTTAAAGCCAGTGTTCTTAGATGGTCATCTCCTTTTCCTCCCAGGTTCTTTTCCCATTCTACTTTTCCCTCCTTGTTTAGTTTTACGATCCAGTAATCTCCTTCGCCAAAGTTTTCAGTTGTCTTTGTATAGCGGGATACGGAATCTGAGATTCCTGTAGCTGAGTTTTGATTCCCGGAATCGGAAACACGAAACTCGGAGCTTCTTGAATAGATTCCCAGCAGTGCTCCTCCGTCTCTTGTGGGGATCATCTTCTCCACTTCGTCTAATCCTCTTCCCCCTAAAATAAGCTGTGAGAGTTCTTTTCCGTTTTTATCGAGTCTGATAATCAGAATATCTTTTGAACCATAGCCTTTGGATGCATTCTGAACATTTCCGGCTACAACAAATCCTAAATCTGTGGTTTGGATAACTGCCCTGGCTTCTTCATCAGCACTTGTTCCTAAAGTCTTCTGCCACAATTCATCTCCAAATTCATTAATTCTAATGAGCCAGATATCTGATCCTCCTTTCGAGTCATCTTTTTTATCTGATCCCTTTCCGGAATATGAGGTTCCTGAAATTAGAAAGCCTCCTTCCTGGGTAGCTACGGTAGAAGACAAATAATCATGATTGTTTCCTGAGAAATATTTTTCCCAAACCTGGTCTCCCTGTTGGTTCAGCTTCACCAAATGAAAATCATAGCCACTATTTTGTTGGGTGCTTCCAGCATCCTTCTTCTGGTTTCCAGCCTGTATGACACTTCCTGTTATCAAATACTGCTGATCGATTGTAGTGGTTACCTGGCTTAGGAAATCCTGGGTTGAGGATTTGATATCTTTTTGCCAAACCACTTCCTGGGCTGATAGCCCGGAAATAATGCACATAGAAAGTACACTGAAGTAGAGTTTTTTCATCCTTTTGTATTTTTAAATTTTGCAAATTTAACTCTTTTTAAGAGTGATTGATTTCACTTTAAAAAGAATTAATATGAATTACATCATGTTCTTTAACGTCAAGGCAAAAATACATTTGAGTAACGACAGAATATGACGTTTTAAAATAAAAAAGACCTTTCATAAATATGAAAGGTCTTTTTTGATATAATTTAAAATTATTTATTCAGATTCTCTTTAAAATCATCGATTCTATAGTCGGTAAGGGCATTGCCTTTTTCAATTTTTTCCTTGGAGTACAATCGAAAATCATTTTCTGTTTTTTCCAAAAGATGATCATAGGGACCAACATGGGAAATTAACTTAACCAATACCGGAGAAATTTCCAGACAAATGAAAAGCCCCATAATAAAGGCTGCAGCTAAACCTATGATTGCGGAATTTTTTCCTAACTCATCAAGCGCCTGCAAACGGGCGGCAAATCCATTGAACTTATCCTCAAAGGTTTCAGTAGATTTTCTTTCGGTTTCCAAATTAGTGTATACTTTTGAAATTTCTTTATCCAGATATTCCAACCTTGGAGCTACTTGCTTTTGATAATTCTCAAGATCCTGACGTCTTTGCTCCTTAAGCTCCTGTTTTCTTTTGGCATTAGATCCGAAACCTACTTTTCCACTCGTTAAGCCTGATTGTTTTCCGAGGATTTCTTTTTCTAGCTCTACAGCTGCCGAATCATAAGACTTTTGGTATTGTGCAATCTTTTCTGATATTTGTTTTTTCTCAGTTTCAAAAGGACCGCTTTGCTGAAGAATTCTGCCGGTCATTTCACCCTGAAGCTGCTTTTTATTTCGCTGGATGATCGTGTTCAGCTGTTTATTGACTTCCTTTTCAAAAATTTTAAGCTCTAAAGGTTTTGAAATGATAACTCCTAAAAAAGTAGCCAAAACCAGACGTGGAATAGCCATGAGTATCTGATTCCACCATGTTCCCGTTTTTTTGATGGAGGAAACAATGTAACGGTCCAGGTTAAATATCATTAATCCCCATAAAATTCCAAAACCAACAGATGTCCATATATTATCAAATACAGTATACATGGCATAACCTGCGGAAAGTGCAGCGAAAACTGCAGTAAATAAAACGATACCTCCGATACCCGAAAATTTATTCCATTCACTTGGTGTTTTCCTTAAAATATGGATGTTCCCTCCGGAGCATACCATCAGAAACTTCTGGAACCAATTTATTTTATGATTCACCTGATTTATAGTTTGTTGTTGATTTTTCATTATTGAAAATTTATACAAAAGTAATACTAAAAATCATACCAATGCTAAAGATAGTATTATGTTTTACCAAGTATGTTTACTTGTTTTATTTATATCACTGTTAGACAATTAGTTATGATTTTTACATATTAACATAATAAAATTCTTTACGTTTTTTTTAATATAATTTGTCAATTTGTTAAAATAAATAATAGTTTTGCATCGAATAAATTAAAAAAATAGTTGAATATGAAGAGAATAGTTCTATGTTTTGCGTTGATCCTTTGGGTTAATGCATTTTCTCAAAATGTGCAAAATATTTGCGGTTTTGATCAAATCATGTCGCAAATGGATGCTAAACACCCTGAACTAAAGAAAAACAGGGAGATTGTAGAAGCCAGATTAGCTTCCATGAATAAGCAGTCTTATCTTAATAAAGTTGGTGCCAGCACTTCGTGGAACGGGCTTTATACCGGACAAGTTTATGAAATCCCTGTTGTAGTACATGTTATTGAATCTCAGGCAACTGCTAATGCAAATTTACATGTTACTGATCAGGAGATTATTGACTGGATCGACAGAGCTAATAGTATGTATGCTACAACTTTTGGCAATGGATTTTACCCTGAAGGTTCCGGACCAACTGGAGGAGCAGTAATTCCTTTTAAGCTCGTATTAGCTAAAAGATCACCTAGCTGTACTCCTACTACCGGTATTGTAAGATATAATGGAAGTACTATTCCAGGTTATGATACAAGGGGAGTTAAGATGCAAAGTTCAAGTGGAGCTAGTGATAGCCAGATTAAAAATGAGTTAGCGCACCATTGGCCGGAAAATTCATACTTTAATATTTATGTAGTGATCGGTTTTGATGGCCAGCAGCAATTATCTTATGGATTAATGGGATACGCAAAATTCCCGGATTCTTATGCTTATGATTATGAAAGCTTTATGAAGGTGGCAACCATTAAAAATCAAAATGATACGACATTAACTCATGAACTTGGACATGCTTTTGGACTTTATCATACATTTCAGGGAGTTTCATATACTGATCAATCAAGTTGCCCTCCTAGTAATGATTGTGCAACGACAGGAGATAGAGTATGTGATACTTCACCATCTAGAAGCATGTATGGTGTTGCTGTTCCTAACAATACTGCTATTGATCCATGTACCGGACAAAACTACGACGGAACTCAATATAATGTTATGAATTACACTAATTCTAACCGTAAATTTACGGAAGGACAAAGAGACCGGGCTATTTTGTTAATGATGGAGTATAGAAAAGATCTGCTTAACTCTACAGCGGGTAAAGATCCGTCGATTGTTATTCCTTCGCCAGTTTCTGTAGTTGCAGCCCAATGTAATCCGCCAAGTACAGCGCACCCTACCAATAATAATTTCGCGATCGGTGCTACCAACGTTAAATTTGGAACCATAAACAGTACTACGAATGGCTACGATTCAGATGAAGCAACTCCTTCGTATTATGATGATTTTGCTTCTGCAAATTGTATCAGACCTGCATACTATACCGAAATACCGTCAACTACAGGAACGGAGCTGAAAGTGACTTATGCATATACTTTTAGTCAGGCAGAAAAGTTTAGAACAAAAGTCTGGATCGATTATAATAACAATGGGTCTTTTGAAGATAGTGAATTGGTCGTAAATCATTTATCAGGCAATTTGACCGGAACAGGGATGACCGTTACCAACACGATTACTCCTCCTGCCAATGCTGTGAAAAATACTTATTTGAGGATGAGAATTGCAGTGGATGCTGCGACGTATAATTCAGTAAATCTTCCTGATCTTACCCCTTGCTCTCAGTTACAATATGGGCAAATGGAGGACTATGCAGTTAAGATTTTAGAAGCATTAGGAACATCTGAAGTTAAAGGAAGTTCGGAAAGTAAAATTGTTTATACAAAATCAGAAAATAAACTTCAACTGATAGGAAGTAAAAATGTAAGTTTTGGAGATTACCAGATCTATGACATGAGTGGAAAAGTATTGCAGAAAGGTACTTCTAAAACGAATGAGGTTCAAATCAACCAAACATTACCAAAAGGAGTATACATTATCACTTACGGTGATAAAAAAGAATCAAAGAAATTTATAAATAACTAATAGAGTAAAAGGCCCTTTTTTCAAAGGGCCTTTTTTACTAAAAGATGCTAAACAATGAAAAGATTAATTTTCTTATTATGCTGTAGTTTTATGCTAAGTTGTCAATCACAATCTCCCGCAGTAAAAAGAAAGAGTCTGGAGAGTGGTCAATATTACTTTATCGGAAAATGGAAATTAGTTGAAGAAACCTATAAAGACGGAGAGATAAGTAAAATGTATCCACTTCACGAATGTACAAAGAAGACCACTTTATTATTCGAAAAAGAAAATGGAAATATTTTTTTTATTAAAAAGTATGCAAATGGAAAAAACTGTGAGATAATAAGTTCGTCAGCAAGAAATTTAGTGACGATTAATAAAAATTCATTCTCATATATGGATGCAGATCTAAAAGAAAATAAAAAATTTAGAATCATTTCGAAAAACAGATTTTCCATTCTTTATAATGATATCATCTATGGAAAGGTTACTGCTATAGAAGATATTTATGAAAGACAGTAACGCTTATTTTAAACGGTCAGGATTCTGCTTTAAAAAACTTTCCCATCCGGAATAAGATTTTGTATCAGCAATTGTTCCTGAATTAAAATGATGACAAACAGCTACGGCAAGACCATCAGATGCATCCAGATATTTTGTTGGAAATTCTTTTAGCTTCAGAAGGTTTTGAAGCATCCCTGCTACCTGTTCTTTGCTGGCATTCCCATTTCCTGTAATAGCCATTTTTATTTTCTTAGGTGAGTATTCGGTAATCGGAATATTTCGATGAAGGCTCGCTGCCATTGCTACCCCTTGTGCACGTCCCAGTTTTAGCATACTCTGAACATTTTTTCCATAAAATGGAGCTTCCAGGGCAACCTCGTCCGGGTGATACTCATCAATTAAGGCTAGGGTTTTATCAAAGATGTATTTTAGCTTTGTTTCATGGTTGGGATATTTTTTCAAAATAAGCTCGTGGATGGAAACCATTTCCATCTGACCTTTTTTAATGGAAATAATCCCAAAGCCCATTATGGCAGTTCCTGGGTCAATACCTAAAATTATCTTTTCTGCAATCATTTCGTCAAAGATATGACTTTCTGAATTTTTTACCTTAGAAAAAAAATAGTAAAAATAAATCTTATTTTGGTGAAATCTTCTTAACTTCATCAAAAAATGATTATGAAAAATTTACTAACCTTTTTAATACTTCCGACTTTTGTGCTGTATAGCTTTCTGACAGTGAAAGACTTAAGTTATGGAAGATCATCTGAGAATGTTAATTGTCAACAAGACAAAAATCAAATTGTGTACCTGTTTTTTAAGGTAGAAAAAACGAAATCCGGTCCTGAAAAAATTACCCTCGAATCAAAGAAGATTACTGAAGGAAAGTTGAAATCCATCCCTTCTTTTGACAGAAATTCAGCAGGTCTTGGTGATTTTATTATATCACTTACTGATGCCAGCGGAAAAGAGATTGTGAAACAGCTGGTGGAAGATCCTCTGAATCAGAATCTGGAAAGTTTTGATAAAGACGGAATCGGAAGACACAAAGTTTCCTTGGATAATGCTGAGTTCAGTGTGCGCTATCCTCATTCCGGAGAAATCCAGATCGTGAAAGTGGAAAAAGTTACCCATGCAGGAAATCAATTATTATTTAACCAAAAACTATAGCCATGAAAAAAACTTTATTTCTCCTATTAGTAAGTTCATTGTGCTTTTCACAAACCTTTCAGACAGTTTCTCTGCTTAATAACGGTTCAAACTCTAACCGGATCAATATCGCAGTATTGGGTGATGGATTTACTTCTGCTCAGCAAACTAATTTTGTGAATTCTGCACAGTCTACGATTAACTATCTCTTTACAAAAAGCCCATATACAGAATATAAAAATTATTTTAATGCGTATGCTGTAAAAGTAGTGTCAACAGAAACAGGTGTAAAACATCCTGGAACAGCAACGGATGTTACAGAGCCGGTTATTCCTGTTTCCAATCCCAATAATTACCTGGGCTCTTCATTTGACTTTGGTGTACACCGCTGTATTTACAGCAATAGTACAAATAAAGTAGCGCAGGTTCTCGCAGCTAATGTTCCTGATTATGATATTACGTACGTTCTGGGTAACTCTACAGAGTATGGCGGATGCGGAGGAGCTTATGCATTTGCGTCGCTAAATGGTTCTTCAAATGAGATTGTAGTACATGAACTTGGGCATTCCTTTGGAAAGCTTGCAGATGAATATTGGTTTGCAGGAACAGGGGAATCACCTAACAAGACACAAAACTCCAATACAGCAACCATCAAATGGAAAAACTGGTTAGGATTAAACAGTGTTGGAGTGTATCCTTATACCGAAAGCCCTTCATGGTACCGCCCACATCAAAATTGTGAAATGAGATATCTGGACAGACAGTTTTGTTCCGTTTGTAAAGAGGCCATTATTGAGAGAATACATTCATTAGTATCACCGATTGATTCTTATACACCAGCCAACAGCAGCAATGTGAATGGTAATGCCGCCGTAACATTTACTGTAAATGAAGTTTTGCCAATCCCTAATACATTGGTCAATTCCTGGACTCTCAATGGAACGACTCTTTCTTCAACGAGTAATACCTTAACAGTTTCTCCATCACAACTGAATAGCGGTCTTAATACCCTTATTTTCTCTGTTACCGACAACAGTCCTTTAATAAAAGTTAACAGTCACAATACGGTTCATTTTGCCACGGTAACCTGGAAACTGAATAAGACCTCAACGTTAAGGATGTCTGAAATTAAAGCAGAAGAAAGAAGATTCGGAATCTATCCGAATCCGGCAGAGAATGAATTCTACATCAAAGGTAAACAGGACTTTTCAAAGAATGTAAAAGTAGCATTGTATGATGGATCGGGTAAATTGATTCCTGTCAAATTTGAAATGAAAAATACTTCTACGATCTTTGTTAATATCAGTACTATTCCTTCTGGAATCTATACTTTAGCTGTAAGTGAAGATGAAGGTCTGATCATTTCACAAAAAATTGTAAAAGAATAAAAGTAATCGAAAATATACATAACATTATGAATCGGCCCAGTGGCCGATTTTTTATTGTAGTTTCTTTTCTCTGATGGGTACCCATTTTCCGTCATATCTCAGAAGCAGAATTTTATCAACGGTAAATTTATTTTCGTAAGGTTTGTTTTGATAAACTTTCCAGGCTTTCAGGTAATTTTCAAAACTCAAATCTCTGTATCCAACGGTCATATGAGGGTTGAAGGAGCCTTTGCCAAAGCTAAATTGTTTTTTTACTCGATGGTAAATATCTATAAGGCCCGGATTGTATTCAGGATGTACAAAGATCACCGGATTTTTTGGATTCGGAAAACTTCCAAAGCCATTGAGAACGATTTCGAATGGGGACAGAGAAGTATCTATTCTTTCAAACGCTTCAATAATATCATTCTCAAGCTCTGTCTCTCTTGAAAATGGAGGTAACAAGGTGATATGAGCATCATTTTTAACCGCTTTTGAATTTTGATAATGGTAAGCAAAGTCTTCTTTGAAGAGTTTTATTTCATTAATGATCCGTTGAGGAGGATAGATAGCAATGAAATATAATTTTTTCATTACAATTCATTTTTATTATTACTTGTTCTTATCATTTGTTGTCTTAAGTCGATAACCGTGTTTTCAATAGCATCTGTGATTTTCTTTACCTCAATATGCGGTCTGAAAACTGAAGCTTTGCCCTTTGCCTCATCAGCAATATTAGACAATATAATGACTGAAGTTTTAGTATATGGGTAATAAATGTTTAGGGAAGGAGAACCCATAACATAGCCACTGTGGAAATAGGCTGTCGGTTCGCCTATATTGAGCATTATACCATATCCGTAACCCATTTTTCCTAAAATAGCATGATGTCTTTCGGAACTTTTAGAGATGAATTTCTGAAGGGTTTCCGGTTTCAAAACTTTACCACCATATAGAGCGTTATTCCAGCGGCGTAAATCATCTATGGTAGAAAGAATTCCACCTGCAGGGATCCCAATTTCTTTTCCTCCCAATCTGCGCGGCATATTAGGAACCCTTTCCGCATTCTTCTTATTTCCAATATAAGCACTTGCGAAATTCTTTCCCTCAAAAACATCTCCTGTTGAAGAATTTTTCATTCCTGCCTTTTTAAACAATTCCTGGACGTTTTTGTCATAAGAGTTTCCTGATACTTTTTCAACGATTTTTCCCAATGCATTAAAGCCATCATTGGAATAGAAAAAACCCGATCCACTTTTGAATAAAAGCTTACCTCCCAGCGTATTTAATCCGGAGGTATGGTTCAGAAGCTGACGGATTGTAATATTTTCGTATTCTTTTGTTTGAAATTCCTTGAGGTATCTGGAAACTTTATCTTCGATATTCAGCTTGTTTTGTTCCATTTCAAGTAAAACAAGAACTGCCGTAAATTGCTTACTTACAGAGCCGATGGCAAAAATAGTACTGTCGTTGATTTTTGTTTTATTTTCAAAGTTAGAGAGCCCGCTTTCTTTTTTATATAATTGGGTAGAATCCTTGAAAACAGCAATACTTCCGTTAAAATTAAATCGTGAAAATACAGAGTCGATCTGTTTTTCCAAAAGTTTTTTCTCGAAGGCAGTAATGGTGGAGTCTACAATTGCATTCCTGTCAACCGTTTTTATAGATTCCATCGAATTCTTGCATGCGGTTAATGAGAGTGTAAAAATGATTAATGGGAACAATAAGTGGGAAAATTTCAGCATTTGTTTTTTAATTTAAAGCTACAGCATCAAAAAGGATGCAAACCATACCAAATAAATAGAAAAAATGATGTGAGAGCTCCGGGACCGATTTTTAAATTATTGTAATCAAGGGAAAAGCTCTGCCAAATTATGAAAGACCTGTAAATTATATAAACTAAATTATTACAGAAAGTAATATTTTTGAATAGATTATTAATTCAAAAATGGAAAAACATCTTGAAAATGATTTGTCGGAAATCGGCAACTTATTAGAAACTATAAAAAAGCAGGGGCTGGCTTATCTGGATGCTTTACCCGATAGAAAAACATCCGTTGATTCAAAGGAATATGCTTCCGAAGACAAAGTACCGGAGTCCGGATATGGAACAAAAAAGGTGTTGGAAGTTTTTAATGAAAGATTTGAACCGGTTATGGTTGGATCATCAGGTCCCAGATATTGGGGCTTTGTTACAGGAGGTTCCACTCCTGCTTCTATTGCCGGAGACTGGCTGGCTTCTGTTTATGACCAGAATACCCAATCAACAAAAGGGCAGGGAGGTATTTCTGCGATTATAGAGCTGGAAACCATACAATTAATGCTCGATCTTTTGGGGCTGCCGAAAAATTTTCTCGGTGGCTTTGTAACCGGAGCAACAATGTCTAATTTTACCTGTCTTGCAGTAGCAAGACAATGGTTAGGAAGAGAAAAAGGAAAAGATATTGCAAAAGACGGCATTTCGATACCCATAAAAGTGCTTACCGCGACACCCCATTCTTCAAGCCTTAAATCACTATCACTTTTAGGGATAGGAAGCGGAAATATTGTGAAAATTAAAACAATAGAAGGGAATAGGGAAGCGATGAATATAGATGATCTAGAAAATCGTATCATTGAATTAAAAGAGGAGCCATTTATCCTGATCTCCAGTGGTGGAACTGTGAATACGGTAGATTTTGATGATTTTAAGGCAATAGCTGAACTTAAAAAAAAAGCATAACTTCTGGTGGCATATTGATGCTGCATTTGGAGGATTTGCCGCTTGCTCAGATGAAACCAAACATCTTTTGGAAGGCTGGGAGCAGGCTGACAGTATTACTGTGGATTGCCATAAATGGTTAAACGTTCCTTACGAAAGTGCAGTGTTTTTCGTAAAAGATCAGTACAGGTTATTACAGGTAGAGACATTCCAGAATTCCAATGCTCCATATCTCGGGGATCCATTGGAAAACTTCAGTTATCTGAATTTCCTTCCTGAAAACTCAAGAAGGTTAAAAGCCTTACCTGCCTGGTTTTCAATAATGGCCTATGGAAAACAAGGGTATCAGGAAATAGTTGAGAATAATATAAGATGGGCCAAACAGCTTGGTCATTTTATAGATAGCAGTTCGGATTTTAAACTTCTGGCACCTGTCCGTCTGAATACGGTGTGTTTCACTTTGAAAAATGAAGCTGATCAGGATAAGGTTAATGAATTCTTAGAAAAATTAAATAGTACAGGAAAAGTATTTATGACGCCTACTTTTTATAATCAGCATAAAGGGATCAGGGCTGCATTTGTAAATTGGAGAACCAATGAAAATGATATAAGTATGGTTTTTGATCTCATGAAGGAGATATCAAAGACATTGAACTAAAAAATAACGCTGTAGAACCAATCGTTCTACAGCGTTTTATTTTTGATCAGATCACAAAACCAAAAGACATATTCATCACCATTTTCATGATCCTCTGCATTTGGTTTTGGATAGTTTTTTTTTTACAATATCACCAATTTCAAACTGAATTGATGTTTTAAAAATGGGACCATCAAAAGTAAAAGTATGGAACTCGCCATTTTCTCCGCAAGGGTCTACATTTTCAGGTAAGTCCGAGATGAAATTTTCATCAATAATCCTCCCTGCAAAACTTTTATCTAAATAGGTTTCATTGACGCAGGTTACGATCGTTTTAAAACCCAGATCAAGAAATTCATGAATAAGTTTTTTCGTATCTTTTTTCCAAAGTGGAAAAACAGCTTCCATCCCGATGGATTTCAATTGGTCTTCCCTGTATTTTCGCAGATCTTCGAGAAAAATATCTCCAAATATGGAATGGGTGACTCCACGGGACTTTATACCGGTCATCGTTATGTTCATGATGTCGCGGTATTGTTCCATTGATGGTTCTTTAGGTAGTTCCATTTTAATTAAAGGAAGTCCTATGCTTGAAGCTTGTTCTTCCAATAGAGAAACATGAACCCCATGCATGGAAATCCGCTGATATTCCTGATTGATACTGGTAAGAAGACCAATTATATCTAATTTTTCCTCTTTAAAGGTTTTATATAATGCAAGGGCAGAATCTTTTCCGCTACTCCAGTTGAATAAGGCTTTGGGTTTCATGTATTACTATTTCAGATGCCTATTTTTGGATTTCTTTTATCGGAATAAATGCACCATTAAGGTAGTCAATCTTTAGTTCAAATGGGTAAGCAGAAGATGAACTGGAAGCAATTAAGCCTCCGACAATCCCAAAAAATATAGACGCTGTGACCACATCTCCCATTTTTGCGCTTCCTTTTACTTTACCGGTAAAATAGAAATCACCATCCTTCTTTTCAGCTTTTGAGAAAGCATTTTCCATCGGGACATAGATATAAGGAGATCCTTGATATACCAATGCATAATAGTCATTTTTTTTTGATCTCCTTTTCTTTTGTATCAATAGTTTCGTAAACCTTAATGATCTTTGGAGATTTGCCATAAAATTTGGCATTGGCAATTTGTTTTTCAGGTTCCTGATTTTTAAACGAATTATAATCTTTATATAAACCTTCCTTGAGTTGATCAGAGCTGTACAGACTCAGTTTTTGCTTTTCAATCGCATCAAAATTCTTTACATCTTCCAGAGTATAATGATCTGTTGCGGTTGCTTTTTTTGAAATATTTTTGCTGATAAAATTACTCACCATCTCACTCCCTTTTTTCATCGTTGCTTTGGTAACGTCCATTGAGGAATGATCAATAACAGAGTCGATTTTGTCAAGATAGGAGTAGGTTCCATCATCATTTTTTGCAAATAAAAATGCCTGAAAATAGCAATATCCATGTTCACTGAACGCTCCTGTTACTTCTGCAAAGTATAATTGTTTAAGATACATAACGATGGTGCCATCTTCTACATTGCTTCCATTAATATGGTTCAAAAGATTTTGAAACTGATTGGCAAGGCTTACTCCGGGAACAACCTTAGCCTTTGCGTTGAATGCTCCTTTCTGTACAATCCCCAGTGAAGTAGTATCTGTCCTTATGTCAATAAGCTTAATGGTTTTATAATAGCTTTTCTCCAGTTTTTGATCAGGAAAGCTGATTGAGAAATCTTCTGTGCGTTTTTGAGAAAATAGTAAGATAGAGAACAATAGCAGTGAAAGAATGCTGATTTTGTTGATGTATATTTTCATGACAATGAATATAATGATGATGTTTTATTTGCGAAAATAAAGAATCTGCCTGAGATTTAATAGATTTTTTATTCGTATAAATATTTCAATCAATGATGAGAAAAACTTATTAAATTTAATAACGAAATTTATTAAATGCTATGAAAAACTTACTACTTGGGACAGCTGTCCTATTTTTTACAGGAACTATTAATCCTGTTTTTTCACAGAGTACCGAGGCTCCTAAATTTATTGGCAATACGGAAGGTATTAAAGAGTATACTCTTAATAATGGGATGAAAGTACTTCTGATTCCTGATCCTTCCCAAAGCAATATGGTTGTGAATATTGTGTATAATGTAGGATCAAAAGATGAAGGATATGGTGAAAAAGGAATGGCACATTTGCTTGAGCATATGTTGTTCAAGAGTACCAAAAACCTTGGAGATATTAAAAAGCAGCTTTCTGATAAAGGTGGGCAGGCTAATGGGACAACCTGGTATGATAGAACAAATTATTATGAAATTTTCCCATCCAATGAAGAAAACCTGAAATGGTCTTTACAGATGGAAGCGGACAGAATGATCAATGCTACGATTTTACAGAGTGATCTGGATAAAGAGTTTTCCGTGGTTAGAAACGAATTTGAAATTGGAGAGAATAATCCTACAAGAGTGATGATGCAAAATGTATTTTCTAATGGATACGTTTGGCACAATTACGGGAACAGTACAATTGGCAGTAAGGAAGATATTGAACGGGTAAAAGCTCCGACCTTAAGAAAATTCTATGAGAAATATTACCAACCCGATAATGCAACTCTTATTGTTGCAGGAAAATTTGATGAGAAAAGCGCATTGAAATATATTTCTGATTATTTTTCAGTAATTAAAAAACCTTCACGTGAATTAGGAGGAACTTATACCGTAGAGCCAGCTCAGAACGGAGAAAAGTATTTTGAAATCAAGAGAAATAATGATCAGCAGATTATAGCTGCAGGTTATCATACTTCTGCCTATGCAGATAAAGATTATGCTGCCTTATCTGCACTTTATGAGATCCTTACCTCAAATCCTTCCGGATATTTGTATAAAAGTCTGGTGGAAACTCAGAAGGTTTCCGGAGTCTGGACATTCAGCCCTGTTTTAAGAGATCCGGGGATGGTGTATTTTAATTTTGATGTTCCAAAAGATAAGAACTTAGACGAAACCACCAAACTCGTAAGGGCAGAACTTGATAAAATCTCTTCCATTCAATTTACTCAGGATGATCTTAAAAGAGCGAAAGCAAAACTGATTAAAGACATAGAAAACCAGAAAAATAATACTATTAATTTTGCAATTAATCTTACCGAAATTATCGGAGCAGGAAACTATAAATTAAATTTTCTGTACCGTGATCATGTAGAAAATCTAAAACTGAAAGATATCAGCAAGGTTGCTCAAAAATATTTTAAAAGCAACAACCGTACGATGGGTGTTTTCCGACCTTCTCCTAATGAAGAAAGGGTATTCCCTACAGAATTCAGGGATAACCAGATTGCAGATCTGGTAAAAGATTACAAAGGAAGAGCTTTGGAGAAAGAACCAGCCCCTTTCGAAGCTTCCATTGCAAATATTAAGAAAAACCTTACTGAAGGAAAGTTGTCTAATGGGATGAAGTATGGGCTTATCAATAAAGAGCTTAAAGGAGAAAAAATTCAAGCGAATTTCCGTTTAAGAATCGGAAATGAAAAAGACCTGCAAGGCAAAGAAGCTATTGGAAATATTACTGCTTCTTTATTGAAATCGGGAACCAAAACCAGAACAAAAGAGCAAATAAAAGATGAATTAGATCAAATGAAATCTTCTGTGTATGCTTACGTATATGACCAGAATTTAATCATTGGAGTGAATACTTACAAACAGTATTATTCAAAAGTAATGGCCATCGTACAGGATATACTGACAAATTCTACTTTCCCGGAAAACGAAATTGCTAAAACTATTACTGAAGTAAATACTCAGTTGGAAGGACAATTAAAGGATCCTCAAGCTATTGCGGGTAATGAGTTACAGAGACTGGCATCCCCATACCCTAAAACGAGTATCTTCTATGTAGCTTCCCTACAGGAGCAAATTGATGAAAATAAAAAAGTAACTAAAGCCCAGATTGTTGATTTCTATCAGAATATTATGGGAGCATCCAATGGTGTAGGTACTGTAATCGGGAATATTGATCCAAAAATTGCTTCTTCTGAATTAGAGAAAACATTTGGAAAATTTACTGCTAAATCAAAATTTGTAGAGGTAAAACCAACATTCTTTGAAACTAAAAAGCAAGATAAAAATATCATAACTCCAGATAAAGAAAATGCAGTTGCCCTTGGAACTTCAAGCTTCAAGATGTCGCAGGATCATCCTGATTACCCGGCTTTAGTGATGGCAAATGAAATTTTAGGAAGTGGAGGATTCCTTTCTGCGAGATTACCAATGAGGTTGCGTGAAAAAGAAGGGATTTCATATGGAGTTGGTTCATATCTGGATGTTCCTGTTTCAAATGATGTTGCTTCATGGAATTATTATGCTTTTTTAAATCCTACAAAAAGAAATGCTGTAGAAGCTGCTATTAAAGAAGAAATTAACAAAGCATTAGCTTCAGGTTTTACGCAGGAAGAACTTGATTCCAATAAAAAAAAGTTATGCTAATGAAAGGAAAACCAGTTTAGGCTCTGATGGAACATTGGTTAACCTTGTAAATACTCAGCTTCTTTTTGGAGTTTCATTGGATAAATTTGATGAACAAAATACAAAAATTCAGAACCTGAAATTATCCGAAGTGAATGCTGCTTTGAAAAAATATCTTTCTGAGAATAATATTATCTCTGTTTTCGCCGGAGATTTCAATAAAAAATAGAAGTCTTATCAGATACAATTCAAATAAAAAACCGCAGAAATCCTGCGGTTTTTTTATTTATAATAAAATATTGATTACATATTACGTCTGTATTTACCTCCTACTTCAAATAAAGCATTGGTAATTTGCCCAAGAGAGCAATATTTTACAGCATCCATCATAACAGCAAAGAGGTTTTGCTGATTAATAGCTGCATATTGTAATTCTTTTAAAGCTGCCTCAGATTTATCAAGATTGGCTTGTTGGAAATTGTGAAGTGTTTCAATCTGAACCTGTTTTTCTTCTTCAGTAGATCGAATAACTTCTCCCGGACGAACAGTTGGTGAGCCATCTTTACCCAGGAATGTATTTACTCCGATTATAGGATATTCTCCGGTATGCTTCAGCCATTCGTAATGCATGGATTCTTCCTGGATTTTTGAACGTTGATACATGGTTTCCATCGCCCCAAGTACACCTCCTCTTTCTGTAATCCTGTCGAATTCTGCATACACGGCTTCTTCAACCAGATCCGTTAATTCTTCAATGATGAATGAACCCTGAAGCGGATTTTCATTTTTCGCCAGACCAAGCTCTTTATTAATGATCAGCTGGATAGCCATTGCTCTTCTAACGGATTGCTCTGTAGGAGTTGTAATGGCCTCATCGTAAGCATTCGTATGAAGTGAATTACAGTTGTCATAAATGGCATATAAAGCCTGAAGAGTTGTTCTGATGTCATTGAAATCAATTTCCTGCGCATGCAGTGAACGTCCGGAAGTCTGGATGTGATACTTCAGCATCTGACTTCTTTCATCTGCTCCATATTTGATTTTCATGGCTTTTGCCCAGATTCTTCTTGCAACACGCCCGATCACTGAATATTCGGGATCAATACCATTTGAAAAGAAGAATGAAAGGTTAGGAGCAAAATCATTGATGTCCATTCCTCGGCTTAAATAATATTCCACATATGTGAAACCATTAGCTAATGTAAATGCTAACTGGGAAACTGGATTCGCCCCGGCTTCAGCAATATGATATCCGGAAATGGAGACAGAGTAGAAGTTTCTTACTTTTTCTTTTATAAAGTACTCCTGAACGTCGCCCATTAATCTCAAAGCAAATTCCGTAGAGAAGATACAGGTATTTTGTGCCTGATCTTCTTTTAATATATCGGCCTGTACAGTACCTCTTACAGTGGCAATCGTATGAGCTTTAATTTTTTCATATTCTTCTTTAGGAATAATTTCATCTCCGGTAATTCCCAGTAATTTTAGTCCTAATCCATTGTTGGAAGGAGGAAGCTCTCCATTATAATGGGGCCTTTGCAATCCTTTGTCATCGAACTTGGCTTTAAGAACAGCTTCTACTTTATCTTCAAGTTTATGCTCCACAATATATTTTTCAACATTCTGGTCTATCGCTGCATTCATAAAAAAGGCAAGCAACATAGGAGCAGGTCCGTTGATGGTCATAGAAACCGAAGTCATTGCATTAATAAGGTCGAAGCCAGAATACAATTTTTTAGCATCATCCAGTGTCGCAATAGAAACTCCTGCATTTCCGATTTTACCATAGATATCTGGGGGTAAGGCAGGATCTTGGCCATATAATGTTACTGAATCAAAAGCTGTAGATAAACGCTTAGCAGGCATTTCCGCAGAAACATAATGGAATCTTCTGTTCGTTCTCTCCGGTCCACCTTCTCCCGCAAACATCCTTGTAGGATCCTCTCCGGTTCTTTTGAAGGGATAAATTCCGGCAGTGAAAGGGAAGCTTCCCGGAAGATTCTCTTTACCTTTCCATAGAATAAGATCTCCCCAGTCATTATATTTTGGTAATGCAATTTTAGGGATCTTCAGATGAGACAGGGATTCTGTTGAGGTTTCTACCTTAATTTCTTTTCCACGAACAAAATATGAATAGAATTCCTGATGAAATGCCTTTTTGGTGTCATCCCAGTTTTTAAGGAAATCAATATTCTCCTGCTGGAGGTCCTTTTCTGCCTTTTGGTATTCGGCATCTAAAGTTTCGTTAGAGATAATTTTTTTCACACCATCAATATGATACATTTTTCTGGCAAGCTCAGCCTGCTTTTCAATGTTTACATCATACTGCTTATTGTTTTCAACGATCTCTGATAAATAACGAACTCTTTTAGGTGGAATTATGGTCACTTCATCTGTGATTTCCTGCTCAACGAAAGTATTGAGGTTTAGCCCCGAAAATTTGTCGTTAACTTTAGAAATTAATCTGTTGTATAGTTCTGTAGTACCGTGATCGTTAAACTGTGAAGCCTTTGTAGCATATACCGGCATGTCATCCAATGGGCTCTCCCATAAAAGATGGTTTCTCTGGAACTGTTTTCTCACGGCCTGTAAAGCATCCAATGCGCCACGTTTATCCGATTTGTTTAGAGCTACAAGATCTGCATAATCAAGCATGTCTATCTTTTCCAGCTGTGTAGATGCTCCGTATTCAGGAGTCATTACATACATGGAAACATCTGCAAAGTCTGAAACTTCAGAGCCTGATTGTCCGATACCGGAAGTTTCAAGGATAATAACATCCGGGTGGGCAAGTTTTAAAACATTCAAAGCGGAATGAATAAATGGAGAAACGGATACATTGTTTTCTCTGGTTGCCATGGACCGCATATAAACTCTTGGATCATTGATCGCATTCATACGGATTCTGTCTCCAAGTAATGCTCCTCCTGTTTTCTTTTTAGATGGGTCAATAGATATAATCGCTATTTTCTTATCTGTATTGGAACGCAGAAAACGTCTTACCAATTCGTCAGTCAATGAGGACTTACCGGCACCACCGGTACCTGTAATACCAATAATGGGAATATTCAGATCTTTTGCTTTTTCATCGATAGCTTTAACAAGCTCCGGTTTTTCATCAGAGAAGTTTTCAACAGCAGAGATAATTTTAGCAATGCTGGTTGAATTTTCGAAATTGATAGAGTCCAGATCCTGTGCTGTTACATCTTTTCCTGTGGCAAAATCTGATCTGTTAACCAGATCATCAATCATTCCCTGAAGGCCAAGCTCTCTTCCATCATCCGGGGAATAAATTCTGTCGATTCCGTAAGACATAAGATCTTGGATTTCTTCCGGCAGGATTACTCCTCCTCCTCCTCCGAAGATTTTGATTTGTGGCGAATTTTTTTCTCTCAGAAGGTCATAAATATATTTGAAATATTCATTGTGTCCTCCCTGATAAGAGGTTAAAGCTATAGCATTTGCATCTTCCTGGATGGCAGTATTTACAACTTCTTCAGCTGATTTGTCATGTCCAAGGTGAATGACTTCACAGCCGGTTCCCTGAATAACACGACGCATAATATTAATTGCCGCATCATGTCCGTCAAATAATGACGCTGCTGTTACAATTCTAACTTTGTTTTTAGGGGTATATTTTTGGGTTTCCATAAAAAATCTAGAAAATTTCTGAATTTCCAAATATAACAATAATACAGAACATAATATTGAACTTTATATTCCTTTAATTCAAGTGTTTAGGTGTTTTTGCCGAAATTGAGGTTCTCCATTTCCTTTGCATTCTGCACGGAAATAATAGGTAAATTAATTACTTTTGCATCATATATTATTATATGCAGAAAGCTTCGATTTATTTTGCGATAGGAACTGTGATCAGTTTTCTTATTAACTATTTCTTCTTAAGCAGTCAGAATATCGGGCTAGACCTATATTATGCTGTTGCTTTTGGTTTTGCGTGGGGATTGGCTTATTATTTAGATACGCCTAATTTTTCACTGCCTCAAAAGTTGGGATTGTCTTTCGCGGCAATGGCTGTTTTGGTGTTGGTGGGATCTGTTCTTTTTGATTTGAAACTTGCGATTCCTTCTATTCTTAAATTTTCTACTGTATTTGTAGCTTATTATTTAATTGCGAGTTTTAGAGGCAGTAAGTCTTTACGTAATTAATGCATCGTTATAAAACTGATGTAGCTTAATATCATTAGCATAAAGAGTAATCCGATACAGTTGATGATAAATAGCAATGAACCTTTTAATATGCTTTTCCTCTTGCTTTTTTCATAAAGCCTGTGGTGGGCAATAAAGAAATAGGCTGAGGTATAAAAGAATAAAGCACAATAGAATAATCCAAAAATAATTTTGATAGGGGTATAGTTGGGCAGTATTGCTGTAAGATGGTTGGTGAGAATGAAGATCAGGGTAGTTAATAAGAGAAAAGAAAAGTAATGAAGGGTAAATATTCCATGATCAAAATACCACCATTTTTTCTTATTGTGAAATACCCATAGAAAGAATGCGAATATGGGTAAGTAAATAAAAAGGGCTTTTGGGAAAGAGTGGATGAATGTATCTACAAAACGGCCTATTATTTCTTTTCTTTTCAAACCTCTGTCCTGTAAATGGAATATTTTTTTAGCAAAAGGTCTTAAAGATTTATAATTTCCACCTCCTTTTTTGCTTAGCGAATCATATTGTTTCATTGATGTCGCTCCTAATATTGCAAATTGGTCTTTTTCAGAACTTAGCACTTCTTTTTTGTCAATAAGATCCTCAATTTTTTTTTATTTTGGATATGCTTTTATGTACAATGCTGTCATTTTTATTATACCCTTCTGCAAGCATTCCTGATTTTACACTATCAATTATTTTTGCAGTCAGTTCTTTTTTCTGCTCTTTTTCTTTTTGTATGGAATGTTTTTCAGTTGCTTCATCATCTGTATTTTCTGACTGGGGGAAAAGGGTAGGGACGAAAAAAAGTTATAAAACTCACAAATATGTAAAGCTTTACAGGGGCTACGTAAATTTGTCTTTTTCCGGATAGATATTCTTTGGTTAATTTTCCCGGCTGGAATAGCAGATACTTTATCGTTTTCCAGAATTGTCCATCATAATGAGTAAAATCTTCAATGAAATGGGTGAAAAGAAAATAGAAGGGTTGTCTCGGTTCTGTATTTTCCTGTCCACAGTGTGGGCAGAATCTCTCTTCTACAAGGTGTCCGCAGTTGAGGCAGTTTTTTTTCTTCTCTTATTTTTCCGTGACTCATGACTATTAAGGCTTTGCGGCAAATATAATTATTTCGAGAATGAAAAATAATTTTTTACATCAAATTAATGTAAAATATAATTTCACGGATAGGTAATTGATAATAATAATGGGGTATCTTTGAATAAAAGTTAATAAAGTAAGAGTTTAGTGACTAAACTCTTTACTTTATCACCTGTGTTTTTAGAATCTTCTAAAACTTTTTTTTTCATCGAATATGATTTTGCAATATCTGTGCCAAGAATATTTTCCATAGATGAAATCTGTCGAATCGTTTAAGCTAAACCCATAACCTGAATATTAAATCAAATATGTTTTTCCATTACAAATTTAATTTGTATCTTTGCACACCCTTAGAGGGAAAATTATGTTTAATCTTTAACTAAAACGTGTGAATACATTAAGTTACAAAACTGTTTCAGCGAACAAAGCTACTGCTAATAAAGAATGGGTTGTGGTAGACGCTGAAGGACAACCGTTGGGAAGACTAGCTTCTCAGGTTGCAAAGATTTTGAGAGGTAAGCACAAAACAAACTTTACACCTCACGTAGATTGTGGTGATAACGTTATTGTTTTGAATGCTGGGAAAATTACGCTTTCCGGAAACAAGTGGGAAGATAAGACTTACATCTGGCATACAGGATATCCAGGAGGTCAAAAATCTATGACTGCGGCTGAACTTCAAAAGAAAGATTCTTTGAAAGTATTAGAAAAGTCTGTAAAAGGTATGTTACCTAAAAACAGATTAGGTTCTGCTTTGTTCAAAAACCTTTACTTATATGAAGGAACTGAGCACAAGCATGAAGCTCAACAGCCTAAAACAATTAATATTAACGAATTTAAATAATTAATATGTCTACAGTTCATAAAATTGGTAGAAGAAAGACTTCTGTAGCAAGAGTTTACGTAAAGCCAGGTACTGGTAACATTACAGTAAACGGTAAAGATGCTAAAGATTATTTCTCTACAGACGTAATGGTTTACAAGTTAAATCAACCATTTATCCTTTCTGAAACTGTTGGTCAGTATGACGTTACCGTAAATGTTTTCGGTGGTGGAAATACAGGACAAGCAGAAGCTATCAGATTAGGTATTTCAAGAGCTTTATGCGAAATCAACGCTGAGTTCAGATTAGCATTAAAGCCAGCTGGTTTACTTACAAGAGACGCAAGAATGGTGGAAAGAAAGAAGCCAGGTCAGAAAAAAGCAAGAAAGAGATTCCAATTCTCAAAACGTTAATTTTTTTCAGACATCAGATTGGAGACATCAGATTTCAGACTTTTTCTTGTCTGGTATCTTATATCTGAAATCTATTAATCTAAATTTTAAATTGCCCGTTACGTTTAGCATCCAAACGCTTCTCCCATCTAAAGAAGTTGTTGATTGTTTAAAAGACGGAAAGTAAACTAACAAAAACAGAAAACATGGCAAAAGCAAATGTAAAAGACCTTTTAGAGGCTGGTGTACACTTCGGTCACATGACTAGAAAGTGGAATCCAAATATGGCTCCATACATTTTTATGGAGAAAAATGGTATTCACATTGTAGACTTACATAAAACAGCAGTAAAGTTGGATGAAGCTTGTAGCGCTTTAGAAAAACTTACTTCTGCAGGTAAAAAAGTTCTTTTTGTAGCTACTAAGAAGCAAGCAAAAGAAGTTGTTGCTAAGCACGCTTCAGAACTTAATATGCCTTATATTACAGAAAGATGGCCAGGAGGAATGTTAACAAACTTTGTTACAATCAGAAAGGCTGTTAAGAAAATGAACTCTATCGATAAAATGAAAAAAGATGGAACGTTCGAAACTTTATCTAAAAAAGAGAGACTTCAGGTAGACAGACAAAGAGCTAACCTTGAGAAGAACTTAGGTTCTATCTCTGACATGGTTCGTCTTCCTTCTGCAATATTTGTTGTTGATATCTTAAGAGAGCACATCGCTGTAACTGAAGCTAAAAAATTAGGTATTCCAGTTTTCGGTATCGTAGATACCAACTCTGATCCTAGAAAAGTAGATTTCGTTATTCCTGGAAATGATGATGCTTCTAAGTCTATCGATATGATCTTAAATGTTGTTTCTGATTCTATCAGAGAAGGTCAATCTCAGAGAAAAGCTGACAAAGAAAAATCTAAAGAAGAAGGAGAAAAAGTATCTGCTGATACAGATGCTGATTTCGATGCAGAATAATTAAAGATTTTCTTTATTATAAAAAAAGGCCACTAATACAATTAGTGGCCTTTTTTTATGATATAAAAATTTTTAGTTGGATAAAGTGATAGAGTAGGAGTTTGTAATAAATTTTGTCGATTGATATACAGAGTTGCAGACCATCCCGGAAAGCTTATAACTTTGATTTTTGGGAAGCATTACGTATCCTATCTTGTTTGCTCCAATTGGTATTTTTCTGTAGTAATTGTTTCCGCTTATTGTAAGGACCATATTACAAGGAGATTTATTCTCTACGGAAAAAGAGGTTTGTGTACTCCCTGATGAGTCATTTAACAGGTCATTTAATACTTCAGTTGTTTCAGGCTTATAAGTCTTCATTAATTCATTATACTCACGTTCCGTACTTACGCGTGATGATGTTGCAGAAGTGGATGGAAAAGGATTTCTCCTGATTGGATAATTATTATAATTTACACTACAGCTGATCATTATTAATGAGAGAATGATGCCAGGTAAGAGTAATTTCTTTTTCATATATATTTTTGAACAGTAAATGTATGATTTTACTTTTTATCTATAAAATTCTATTTCCCTATCTATTCGCATCCTATTAAAGTCAGAATAGTTGTTTTCATCAAATGTGTGTACATATAAAACTTAACTTATTCTAAACTTTATATAAGTAATAGTCTTTCCTTTTGCGGAAAAAAGTGCTTCATAATATGTTTTTATATCCCTTAAATATTTTGTGTCGGGATCATACTCCGGAGCTCCGTAAATGTCGTGATGGGCAGTAATTATTTCATAGCCGGCTCCCTGTAGAAAACCTAACGTATAGCCATGTAAGAATTCGGAATCTGTTTTCAAATGAATGATTCCGCCTGGTTTTAAGAATTTTTTATACCGATCCAGAAAGTCAGGATGAGTCAACCTGTGTTTTGTACGTCTGTATTTTATTTGAGGATCCGGGAAAGTGATCCATATTTCATCCACTTCATTTTCTGCAAAGAAGTGATCTACAAGTTCAATCTGAGATCTTAAAAAAGCAACATTAGGCATATTGTTTTCAACAGCCTCTTTAGCTCCGAACCAGAACCTTGCTCCTTTAATGTCTATCCCTATAAAGTTCTTTTCTGGGAATGCTTTTGCAAGACCAACAGAATATTCTCCCTTTCCACACCCTAACTCAAGAACAATAGGATTATTGTTTTTAAAGAAATCAGTTCTCCAATTTCCTTTAAGTTCGAAACCACTTAAAACTTCTTCCCTTGTCGGTTGAATGACGTTAGGTAATATTTTGTTTTCTTCGAATCTTGCTATTTTATTTTTACCCATGACTATAAATGAAAATCTGGCAAAAATAGTGATTTTTATGCATAACTGGTTCGTTTTGCTCTTAAAAAGAAAAGGTTAATTTTTAGGTTCTGAGGATCCCAGTGCAACCATAATCGGTTTTTGAATCGTTTTTTGAGAGGCATATTGTGCTCCGCAAACAATGCTTGTAAAAAGATAATCTCCTTTTTGTACAACTATGGAGTTTTCATTATGTGCCGGAACAGCGAGTCTGTATTTTGTAGTACCAACACCTTCCATTCTCACGATCATGTTACAGTCTGATTTGTTTTCTATAAGCACGATACATTCTTTGCTCATAGGATCATTATCAAACAATGAATTTAGGATCTGTACTGTCCTGTTCTTATGTTCCGTGGGAGAAACTGCCATCAGCATATTGAATTCTTCTGCTTCAGCATCTGGAATTGCTACCGTTGTTGAAGATGTGTTGACTACAATTGCATTTTGTGCATTACTGGGCGTATAAACGATTGAAGATTGTTTGGCAGCTAATTCTGCTTTGTATTTTGCGATCTGCTTTTGTTTAATGATAGCATTCATTTCATCAAAAGTGATCTTGGTAGATGGCCTCCTTTTAAGCAAAGCAAGCATTTCCTGCATTTCTTTTACTTTTTGATCTGCCGGGTGAGCATTCTTGATGTATTCCCTCATCATATCCATTACTTTAGGTTTTAAAACTGATCTACGGGGATCATCCGGATGGGCATCTCTAAGAAAGGCATTGATCTCATAAATGTTTTTACTTTTTAGAATATTCGTGTAGTCCTTTCCTCTTTTCTGAGCAGAAAGGCTAATAAATAATAGTGTACCAAAGAATAGAAGTAACTTTTTCATCTGACAAATATTAGGTTAAATGGCATCTCTCCTTAATTTGTATTCAGGTCAGTTAGTCTTTAAAAAGATAACGTACCAATATAATTTTTATTTTACACTAGTACGTGAGATAAATTTAAGAATATATTGTATATAAATACAATTTTTTTGTAAATATCTCAATAACTGTATGTTATTTTACAATATCTTGCAGATGGGAGTTCTTTAATCTTCTTTGATAGATGGGTAAATATTTTTCAATTGGAATTTTTACAGCTTCAAAGTTACCTGCCTGTACATAAGGTTGTATATTCTCTGAAGAATAAACAAATTGTAAAAAGTTATCAATTAAATTTTCAGGAATTTTAAATTTCAGGAAATAATCTTTACCCAAATAGTTCTTTATTTGAGTCACCGAATTATTCATGTTCTCGTAGGCAACATAACGTTGTTTCTTTTTTCTTTCTCCAGATAAAATATCGTAAATGCTTTCAAGACTAAATGTTAAGCCACCGTCACGAAGTCCCGCTACCGGAAGCTGTGGCGGATTGCCATCTCCCTTAGGCTCCGGAAGGCCAATTACCTTTTTCAGCTCAAGGGCTTTATCTTTCTTAGCTAAGGCATTAACATCATATCGTAAATTTCCTGTAGGTTTAAATCTGCTGATGACAACCTCCTGGATATCATGATAGGCAATTTTCAGTTCGATCAGGCTTTTAATGCCGAACATCTGAGGGGTAAGGCGGATATCTTTTCTTTCTGTAACGATTGAAGTAAAACGTATAACATCTCCCGGGTTAGCCTGAATGTTAAAATCACCATTATAATCCGTAAGAACGGTTCGCTGAGTATTCAGGTTTGTTACATAAACCTGATTTAAATATAATATGGAATTGTCTCTAAGGAATACTTCCCCGGAATATATTTGAGCATTGATCTTTGCAAGAAAAACCAATAGCAAGAGCGTTATAAGTTTCTTCATATAATGTGGCAAAATTACATAGAATTACATCAATTTATACCTAGATAGATAGTGAAAACAGGTTAAAGTTATATTAAACTTTAGTTCATAAGTGTTAATGAATGTTATAACGTTGATTTTTTAGATCATTTTTCTTTCTGTTGATGTTTTGCTATCTGTTTTTTACCAAAAGCCAGCTAGAATATTTTACGACAGTACTTGCCCCGTACTCAGTCCAGCTGATGGTATACCAGTATGTTGCTGTATTCACAGGTCTTCCTCCCAGCTTCCCATCCCAGGTATAGCGATTACTAGCAGTGCCTCTGAAGATTTCCGCGCCGTACCGGTCATAAATTCTAAACTCAATATTATCTTTTGTCATCAATGCGGAATAATCTATTCCATCATTATGACCATCATCATTTGGAGTGATGGTGTTGATCAGATTGATGATGGTAAAAGGCCTCTGAACTTCATTACATCTTTTGGAATCCCTTACATAAATAATATAGCTCCCTCGTGGCAGGTTTTGAAAAACGTTTGAAATCTGCCAGGTGGTTCCATCGAGTGAGTATTCATAAGGAGGAGTTCCTCCACTTGCCCCTATAGTTACTGTATTCCCATTAATCTCTATGGAAACAATGGCTGGAGATTGAGATTCTGTAACATTTACAAACTGTCTGTAAATACAACCATTGTATTGCAGGTCTACCCAATAACTTCCTGCAGGTACATTGGAAATAGAAGATGTTGTTGCCCCTGTGCTCCAAAGGTAGCTTTCAAAGCCGGGACCTGCATCTAAAGTAGTTTTGGTATTAGGGCATATAATCTGATCAGTAAGTAAGTCTGATCGTTTAGGAGTTTTTATGGTTATGATTATCTTTCCTATTTCAGCACAAACTCCCTGCTTTTGAAATCTTACGAAAGTAGTTTGTGTGCCCGTAAGGATTACGGGGTTATTGATTGGATTGATGTTATTCTGAGCATCTGTAAGAGTTGCAAAAAAAGTAGCGTTTACTGAAGGGTCTGTTGTAAATTGTGTGATATACTGACTTAAATTTACTTGTTTTATTCCGTCCAGATCATCATCACAAAAGCTCTCCGTTACTGTATTTTTAAGTAAGGGAATTCTTGCACCTAATGTAAATGTAAGGGGCTGGATTATCTTTGCACATCCGTCAGGAGAATCTACCCTTATGTAAATGGTTGTGGTAGCACTGTAGCTCCAGGTGTTGGGTAAATTATTGGCATTTCCGGCATCAGCATCAGCCAGATTTGCATAATATCTTACGTTTGTAAAATAAGTACTGTTTGTAAGCACCAGGGGAGTAATATTTGATAGTATAACCGTTACTATACCATCAAAATTATCATCACAGAAAGTACCATTGTAATTTTGCAGAACAATTGCTACCGGGTACAGATTGAGTGTGATCTGGGCAATGCTTTTACATCCGGAAGGGTTTTTTACCACAGCATAAATGATAGTTCCATTCGGAGCTGTATAGTTATTGGTATTTGTAATCAGAGCAGCAGCATTTTCTGTTTGCGCATCAGTCAAAGTAGGGTAATAGGTAATGGTTACAGGTGTACTGGTAGTAACATTCGCTGAAGTGAGATTGAAGGTGCCCTGACCGTTGATATCACAGGCAGATAAAGTAGCGTTAGTTACCGTTAAAACCTGAATGTGCATCGTAACAGTCACAGTTTCGCAATCAGGAAAATCCGGATCGTTTCCACAAAATGTGTAAGTAAAGGTATCTGTTCCGGCAGTTCCCGGATTAGTTACATTATATGTGATGGCCCCTGTAGTAGGATTTATCGTTGCTATTCCTAATGTAGGGGGTGTTAAGATGGCTATTGTTGAGATTACAGGCGTCTGGGTAGAAGAACTAAATACAGGGTTAATTGTATGGCTTGTACAAACATCATATGAGGCGGTGCTGAGTTTAGTACAGTTTAAGACTTTATAAGGCTCGGTAATTAATGGAGCACAGCTACCCATTGTAACGGCACAAGTATAATTTCCGGACTGGGTTGGGGTATATGAAACATTCGTTGCTCCCGGAATAAGAATTCCATTGCGATACCATTGATAGGCGTTATAAATAACAGGGTCTACGGTAAGAACAATTCCCGGAACACAGTCGCCACCTGATTTTAAAATAACAGGTTGGGTAGGGAAGCCTGCAAAAAATCCTCCATAACCAACAGCGTCACTTCCGGCATTGATTCCGGCCGTAATTGCTTTATCGGAAACAACGGTAATGGTTCCCGTAACATTAGGAATTCCATAAGTTACCCAGTTATTTGTCCCTGTCATATTAAACGGTCCCGTTGTGGCAGGTGGTGTAATGCCGTTCACTGTTACATTGGCTCCTTTTTCGGTGATAAGATTAAGTTTTGTTGGAATGCTGAGAATTCCATTTGGATTATTATTGGAGTGGACAAAATTTTCATCTATAAATCCCAGTTCATTAATTTGCTTGGGAAGATAACAGTTGAGGGCAGGGATAAAATTAAAGCCCCCTGTAGCCACCTCATTTCCTGCGGTTGCATCCCCGGCTAACATCTGATATACGTAAGTATTTTTTGTCGTTTTAATATATAAATTATAGTGACCGTTTCCTTGCAGCTGGTACTTGGTATCTGGAATAATAAAGTATTGTCCTGTATTTAATGTAGCAATAGGAACGACTTCGTTATTTACACGGATTTGGGTATTATCTTCTGTTGCAATTACTAATGCCTCCTCCATATTGGCGCCGATATTTCCGTTTCCCTTGACGAGAGCAAATTCATTTCCGAGCCTGTCAACGGGAACAGCCTGATCCATTAGAATATCTGAACTGGTCGGGTAATTCCCTGCATACTGGCCATTAAAATTTCCATTGGTGATATTTACAGGTTTATTGGCGGTTATTTTCGCTCCAATAAATCCGTCAAAGTTTCCGGCAATATCTCCGATACCATCTATAATGTAAGATTTCCCCTTATTAAGTGTAAATGTAATCACAGGGTTAGTAGCTCCTGTTGTTCCATTGGAAAACTGTACAGTAGGCTTATATCCGGATATGGTAACCGTTGTATTATCTTCAGTAGCCAGGATACTGGTCATAAAGTTTAAAATAATATTAGTAACACTGATCGGAGCATTGGCTGCGTAAAAAACTTTTCCAGTCGAGGGAATACCTTTTGAAGTGATAATTTCAGCATGGTTGAATACGGAAAATCTCAAATTTGCGTAAAAAGGAAATTCTGCTTTTAAATAAAGTCCTTTAGATGTGGGAGTAAATAGGTCCGTTTGCTGTGTTGTGATGATATAATCCCTTAATACATCAAATTTTTGAGGATTATTCTTACTGATGTTTACGGTACCGATTAATACATTATTATTATAAATACTTACAGGGAATGATGTTGTCCGGTTGGTAGAAAGATACAGTTTCTGATAGGGATTCGGATTTCCGGTTCTGTCTACCATCGGGGCAAACCAATGTTCTCTGTCCAATTGGGCAGATACAGACGAGAAAATATAAAATATAAATAAAAAAGATAGAATTTTATTCATTTAGTACTAGCTTTTAACGCAAATTTAATAATAATAAGTAGTAATATGTTGAAAAAATAATAAAAAAACCACGATTCGAAATCGTGGTTTTTATTATTATTCAAGAAAATCTTATTCTCTGTTTTTTACAAGGATCCAGCCGGAATATTTTATTGGTGTTTGCTTTTTATTAGGCTCATTCCAGCTAATATCAAACCAATAGTTTCCTGTAGATACTCTTTTACTTCCATTGGTTGTTCCATTCCATTTATAGCCATTGGTTTTATCTCCCTGATGGATTTTAGCACCATACCTGTCATAGATATTGAATGTTAAATTTGGTTTGTATGATAATGACGAATAATCAATTACATCATTTACACCATCATCATTTGGTGTAATTACATTAACCAGGTTTGGAATAGTAACGGAAACAAAAATAGGATCACAGTCATAGGCGTCTTTAACATATACAACAGCATCTCCACGTGGAATATTATTAAATACATTAGAGTCCTGCCAGTTTATGTTATCAATAGAATATTTATAAGGAGGAGTGCCTCCTATAGCATATACTGTTATGGCATTGCTCGTTATGTCAACATTAGAAATAACAGGTTGCTCTGCGGGATATACATTAACCGTTTGTGTTGTTGTACATTCACCCGTTTTTAATTGGACAGAATAAGTACCGACTCCCACGTTAGTAATAGACTGTGTAGTAGCTCCTGTGCTCCATAGATAAGAAGCAAATCCGGGGCCTGCATCAAGTGTGGTTTTATCTTCCATACAGATGATTTTATCAACCAGTACTGTAGATTTTACAGGTGCCAGAACAGTCAGGGTAACTTCCGCAACTCTGTAACATCCATTGGCATTGCTTACTTTAATATACACAACTCCGGTTGGTGCAATGTAGGTAGTAGGATTTGTAATTTCATTTGTCCCATTTACTGCATCAGTAGGTGATGGGTAATATTTTTTTGTGGTTCCAGCCTGTGTTGTTACTGCAGCCAAAGTAAGATTAAATAGCCCGGTTGACGGATTTTGCTCAAGGAAGCAAGCTCTCAATGCTGCATTGGTAACAGTTGGCGTTGAAGAAACTGTTAAGTTTAACGTTACCTGTTCGCAATCAATAAATTCCGGAGCATTTCCGCAGAATTTATATACAATAGTATCCGGACCAAAGTATCCGAAATTCGGAACATAAGTAATAACACCGGTTACAGGATCAATTGTTGCGGTTCCATTCGCTGGTGGAGTTACAATGGTTACCGTTCCCGGAACATAAGTTTGGGTTGAATTTGTAAATTCAGGAACAATCGCCTGGTATCCCTCACACATGATTAGAGATTTTGTAGATTGTTCAAGGCAGGAGAATACTTTGTATACAGGTGTTGTTGCAGGTGGACAGCTTCCTACGGTAATTCTTACAGTATAATTTCCCGCCTGAGTTGGAGTGTAAGAGTTGGATGTTGCACCCGGAATTGGATTTCCATTTAGTGACCATTGGTAGGTTTCAAAACTGTCATCTACTTCCAAAACTATTCCTGGAATACAGTCTCCTGTTTGCTTCGCGATTACAGGGATTGATGAGAATCCTGCGAAGTATCCGCCATAACCCGCCGTGCTATATCCACCGTTGATTCCGGCAGTTACGGCTTTTGTTGATGTAATGGTAACATTTCCTGTAATTCCTTGTATGCCATATGTTACCCATTGTGTATTTCCTGTAAGAGGAAATGGTCCCTGTGCTGCGGTTGGAGTAGCACCATTTACAGTAACTGCTGCACCGGCTTCAGTTAAAATATTAAGTTTCAAATTAACAGTTCCTGTATAGGTTGGCATTTCCTGAATTTTCCCGATTTCATCTATTTTTCGGGGAAGGAAACAATTTAAAGGGGGGGATGTAATTGTAACCTCCCGTATTATTGGCAGAGCCGGCACCAATTAATTGGTACAAATAAACATTTTTTGTAGTACGGATATAGATATTAGAGTGACCGCCCGCTTGAGTAGCATAGTCATTGGCCATAATTCTGTAATAGTCTCCCTCGTTAATGGTAGCAACTGGAGTTGTTCCCGCATTAAGATAAATTTCAGTATTGTTTTCTGTGGCAATTATAATTCCTCCTTCCATATTGTTCTGGCTTGTGGAAATACTTTTTACCATGGCAAACTCATTCCCAAGTCTGTTCGTTGGTACGGACTGGTCCATAATTAAATCCGAACCATCAGCAGATGTTGTTGTTGCATAAAACCCATTTGAATTACCATTGGTAACGGATATAGGTTTATCAGCAACAATTTTTGCTCCAATAAATCCCGTCTGGTTAGCAACGGTATTTCCAAGTCCGGCAAGAATATAAGATTGTCCCTTATTTAATGTCGTCGTAAGTGATAGTGGAGGAGTGGTATTATTAATGAATTGTATATTGGGATCATATCCGGAAATGGTAACGGTAGTATTATCTTCTGTTGCCATTATTCCCGTTGTGAAGTTATTAGATGTGGAACTAACAGTCATAGGAGTCGCTGCGGCATAAAATTGAGTTCCAATTCCAGCTTTCCCCTTAGAAGTAACAATTTCTCCGTGAGAAATATTATATATTCTTAAAGAAGCGAAATAAGGCTTGTCTCCTTTGGTATAAACTCCAAGATTCGTGGGAACGGCAGCACTTGAAGAGCTTGTTGTTCTGATGTATTGAGCACCCAAAGTAAAGGATTGTGGGCTGTTTTTACTGATAGTAACGGTTCCGATTAATGCATTATTACTATAAATTTTGACATCAAAAGGAGTGACAGAGTCAGTAGAAAAGTAAAGCCCGTGTGCGTAGTTTGTAGCTGACGAAGATGAGCTATCAAAATAAGGAGCAAACCAGTGGTCTGTATCTCTTTGTGCAAAAAGGCAATTATAGGATAATAAAAATAGTAATAAACTGAGTAAAAATCTTTTCATAGATATGGGAATTTAGGATTGTTGCAAAAATAGGAGATTATTTGATATATCATCAAGTAATTTAAAAAAAAATGCAATAAAATAATAAAAAGAAACCACAATTCTAAGATTGTGGTTTGGAAATATTGTCAAATTTAATTTCTGTTTTTTACTAAAATCCAACCCGTATATTTTACAGGTGTTTTTTCTTTATTGGATTCATTCCAGTTAATGTGATACCAGTAAGTTCCTGTGGAAATCTTTTTGCCTAAATGTTTTCCATCCCATTTGTAATTATTGAATTTATCGCCGGTGAATATTTTATTTCCGTACCTGTCATAGATAACTAAAATAAGATTCTCTTTGTATGACAAAGCACTGTAGTCAATATAATCATTATGTCCATCATCATTAGGAGTTATGGCATTAATAAGATTGACAACTGTAATCTCTACAGAAATAGGTTTACAATTATTGGCATCTTTTACGTAGAATGTATGTTGACCTCTGGGAAGGTTGGTGAATACATTTGAATCCTGCCAGTTTGATGTTCCATCTACGGAATATTTGTAAGGTGGTGTACCACCTGTTACAATAACAGTTGCCGTATTGTTAGAGATTTCAATTTGAGTAATTACAGGATCTGGCGCTTTTAATACTTTCACAAATTGTGTAAAAGAACATCCGTCTTTTTGTAGAATAACACTGTATTCCCCAACTCCTACCCCTTCTATGGATTGCGTAGTGGCGCCTGTACTCCATTGATATGATAAGTAACCTGGGCCTGCATCCAAATTGGTTCTAGAATCAATACAAATATATTTATCTTTTAAATAAGGGGATTTTATGGTTGGTTTTGTAATTAATGTAATTTTAGCAACTCCGGTACAGCCCTCAGGGCTTGTTATTTTAACATAAACAACACCTCCCGTAGAACCATAGCTTTGAGGATTTGTAATTTCATTAGTGTGAGCATTTAAGTCCGCTAATGTAGGGTAGTATTTTTTTATGACCTGAGGAAGGTCGATGACATTAGCTGTGCTTAAATCAAAGTAAGCCTTTCCGTCGTACTGGCATGCTTCTAAGGTGGTATCCTTTACAATGAAAGGCACCACGGCTAAATGTAAAGTTACTTTTTCACAATCAATAAACTCTGGGGCATTTCCACAAAATGTATAAACAAGTACATCTGGCCCTAAATATCCAGAAGTAGGGGTATAAGTAATTATCCCTGTAGAGTTATTTAGGACTGCCGTTCCGTGAGTAGGTGCTGTTAAAATTAATACAGTACTCGGAACAGGTGTCTGTGTAGAGCTTGAAAACGTGGGTGTTATAATTTTAGTGGCGCAAGCATTTATACTTGTTGTTGTGTTTTTTATACAATTGAATACTTTATAAATGGGAGTTGTTACAGGTGAACATGTGCCCATAGTAACCCTTACTGTATAATTACCGGCCTGAGTTGGCGCATATGTATTATTTGTAGCATTAGGAATTGCTATTCCATTTAAATACCATTGGTAAGTTTCATATCCATCATCAACTTCTAAAATAATACCAGGCACACAATCTCCTGCTTTTTTTGTAATAACTGGAATGGATGAGAATCCTGCAAAGTATCCGCCATATCCTGCCGAATTATATCCTCCATTGACACCTGCAGTTACAGCTTTTGTAGAGGTTATTGATATATTTCCTGTAATCCCTTCAATGGCATAGGTTTGCCATTGGGTATTTCCGGTCAATGGGTAAGGTCCTTGTGCGGCCGTCGGAGCGACTCCGTTCACTAAAACTGATGCCCCTGTTTCTGTCAAAATATTTAGCTTCAGGGTTATATTGGCATTTATATTAGGCATTTGATCAATATTTCCTATTTCATCAATTTTTCTGGGTAAAAAACAGTTGAGAGGAGGGATGTAGTTAAAACCACAAGTTGCAGTTGTAGGGCCTACAGCTACGAATTGATATAAATAAACATTTTTAGAAGTAGAAATAAACATATTGGAGTGTGTTGCTGCTCCAGTTTGTGTGACATAACTGCTTTCATTAATTCTATACCACTGTCCTGCATTTATTGTTGCTACAGCAGTGGATGAGCCATTTAAAAATATATCTGTGTTGTCTTCTGTGCCTATGATGATTCCTCCCTCCATATTTTCATTTGGAGCAGTAGAGCGAGTTTTAACAATGGCAAAAGTATTACCTAGCCTGTCGACTGGAACGGCTTGGTCAAGAACTGGATCAGATCCTCCCATAGTCAATATCCCAAAATTTCCATTACAGCTACCATTGGTAAGTGATACAGGCTTATTAGAGCTAACTTTAGCTCCTATAAATCCGGTAAGATTTGCAGTATGATTTCCTGAACCAGCAAATATAAATGATTGTCCTTTATTTAAAGTGAAAGTATGGGAGTTTCCGCTAGGTGTTCCTCCATAAAAAATTAGACCAGCTCCGTTCCACGAAACAGTAACAGTTGTGTTATCTTCGGTTGCTAATATTCCTGCCGTAAAATTGTATAGTGAACTCGTTAACGTATTAGGACTGGATGCTACAAAAAATTCTTTACCAATACCAGCTTTCCCTTTGCTTGTAATAATTTCAGCGTGAACATCTCTTGCCATTCTCAAACTGCAATAGAAAGGTTTGTCTGCTTTGAGATATAATCCTTTATTAGTAACTGTGAAGCCATTACTGGCAACTGAAGCTGATATAAAATTATTATTAACCGTATAAACCTGAGGGTTTCCTTTACTGATAATAACTGCTCCAATAGCAGTGTTATTGTTGTAAATTTTTACTTCGAATGGGGTTACTGAATCTGTAGATAAATATAATGCATTGGTGTAACCACCTATAGAATCATAATAAGGAGCTATCCAGTGGTCTGTGTCCCTCTGGGCAAAGAGTGTATTAATTATAAAAAGAACCAGAACTAGACTAAAGAAATATTTTTTCATGGTATTGGGAATTATAATTTTATACAAAATAGTAGATTATTTGATATGTTTTAACAATAATCTATTACAACAATAAAAAACCACGATTAATTAATCGTGGTCTAATTATTTAATAATTATTTAATGTTAATTTCTATTTTTTACTAAAATCCAACCCGTGTATTTTATAGGTGTTTTTTCTTTGTTGGATTCATTCCAGTTGATGTGGTACCAATAAGTTCCGGTCACTATCTTCTTATCGAAATGTCTTCCATCCCATTTGTAATTGTTGAATTTGTCGCCAGTGAATATTTTATTTCCGTACCTGTCATAGATAACAAAGCTAAGATTCTCTTTATAACCCAGTTCACTGTAATCAATATAATCATTGATATTGTCGCCGTTTGGAGTTATTGCGTTGATTAAGTTAGGAACCGTAATTTCAACAGAAATAGGTGTGCAATTATTGGCATCTTTTACGTAGAATGTATGTTGACCTCTGGAAAGGTTGGTAAATACATTTGAATCCTGCCAGTTTGATGTTCCGTCTACGGAATATTTGTAAGGTGGTGTACCACCATTTACAATAACAGTTGCCGTATTGTTAGAGATTTCAATCTGAGTAATTACAGGATCCTGAGTTTTGATAACCTTTACAATCTGTGTAACAAAGCATCCGTCTTTTCCAAGAATAACGGTGTATTCACCAACTCCTACTCCCTCTATAGATTGTGTAGTGGCACCCGTGCTCCATTGATATGAATCGTAACCAGGGCCTGCATCAAGATTGGTTCTTGAATCAATACAAATATATTTATCAAGCAGAGTAGGAGATTTCTTAATAGGTTTTGCAATTAGTGTAATTTTTGCAATTCCTGTACATCCTTCATTACTTGTAATTTTAACATAAACAACTCCTCCCGCAGAACCATAGTGTTGAGGTTCTGTGATCTGATTGGTATTAGCGTTCAGGTCAGCTAAAGTAGGATAGTATTTTTTTGTTACTAAATTAAAATCAATAACGTTTGCTGTTGTTAAATCAAAATAGGCTTTGTCTTCATATTGACATGCTTCCAAGGTAGCATCCTTTACGATAAAAGGGACAACTGTCAGATTTACAGTTACTGTTTCGCAGTCGATGAATTCCGGAGCATTTCCACAGAAAGTATAAACGATTACATCTGGTCCTAAATATCCCGGTGTAGGATTATAAGTTATTATTCCTGTCGAAGGGTTTAGAACTGCCGTTCCGTGAGTAGGTGCTGTTAAAATTGATACAGTACTCGGTACAGGTGTCTGTGTAGAGCTTGAAAAGGTCGGGGTTATAATTTTAGTAGCACAAGCATTTATACTGGTTGTTGTATTTTTCATACAATTGAAAACCTTATAAATAGGCGTTGTTACAGGAGGGCATGTTCCCATACCAACTTTCACGGTATAATTTCCTGCCTGGGTAGGAGTGTAAGTATTGGTAGTAGCGCCAGGAATGGCAACTCCGTTTAAGTACCATTGATAGGTTTCATATCCATCGTCAACTTCCAAAACAATACCTGGGACACACTCCCCTGTCTTTTTACTGATTACTGGTACTGATGAAAATCCTGCAAAGTAACCTCCATATCCTGCGGAGCTATATCCGCCGTTAATTCCTGCAGTTACCGCTTTTGTAGATGTGATGGATACATTTCCTGTAATCCCTTCAATGGCATAGGTTTGCCATTGGGTATTGCCCGTCAAGGGGTAAGGTCCTTGTGCGGCCGTTGGAGCGACTCCGTTCACTAAAACAGCTGCTCCTGTTTCTGTTAAAATGTTTAGCTTTAATGTAATCCCACTTGAAATACCCGGCATCTGATTAATGTTTCCAATTTCATCAATCTTTCTGGGCAGGAAACAGTTTAGAGGTGGGATGTAATTAAATCCACAGGTAGCATTACTATCTCCTACAGCTACAAATTGATATAAATATACTTTTTTGGATGTGGAAATAAACATATTGGAATGTGTTCCCGCTCCGGTTTGTGTTACATAACTTGTTTCGTTGATTCTATACCATTGTCCTGCATTGATTGTTGCTACAGCAGTAGGAGAGCCATTTAAAAATATATCAGTATTATCTTCTGTGGCTATGATGATTCCGCCTTCCATATTTTGAGATGGGGCTGTGGACCTAGTTTTGACCATGGCAAAAGTATTACCCAGTCTTTCTACAGGAACAGACTGGTCGAGAACAGGGTCAGAACCTCCGGATCCTAATATCCCGAAATTTCCATTGCAGCTACCATTGGTTAATGTAACGGGTTTGTCGGAGACAACTTTAGCACCGATAAATCCGGTAAGATTTGGGCTGGAATTCCCGGAACCTGCAAATATAAATGATTGTCCTTTGTTTAATGTGAAAGTATGTGAATTTCCTGTAGGTGTTCCTCCATAAAAAGTAACGCCTGTGCCATTCCATGAGACAGTTACAGTTGTGTTATCTTCTGTAGCAAGAATTCCTGCGGTAAAATTGTATAGTGAACTTGTTGAAGTGTTAGGGCTGGATGCTACGAAAAATTCTTTACCAATACCCGCTTTTCCTTTACTGGTGATGATTTCACCATGTACGCTTTGTGCTAATCTTAAACTACAATAAAAAGGCTTGTCCCCTTTAAGGTATAGTCCCTTACTTGTTGCAGTAAAAGCATTTGCTGTAGTGTTGGCCATTATAAGGGCATTGTCCGTGATGGTATAGACCTGTGGGCTCCCTTTACTGATTGTAACAGTGGTAACCACGGCATTATTATTATAAATTTGTACATCAAAGGGAGTGATCGAATCTGTAGATAAATATAATGCGTTGGTATATCCTCCAACGGTATCATAATAAGGGGCTATCCAGTGCTCAGTATCTCTTTGTGCGAAAAATAGGTTAATTGTAAAAAAGAACAGTAATAAACTGAGTAGAAATCTTTTCATAAACTTGGGAATTAGGATTTCTACAAATTTAAAATAATATTTGATATATCATTAATAAATTACGGGCTAAAATAAAAAATAATTCATAATTATATGTCAAAATCTTTTGAGTGTATGAAAATTATAATCGTAAAAAGAATAATTTTTATCATGGCGATTTTAAGTTCAAAAATAATAGTAAGAGCATAAAAAAATCCCGATGAATTTTCATCGGGATTTTATTTATCTTAAGAAGACAAGATTAGTTAAGACTTACTCTTACAAATCCTGTAACTTTTAAATCTCCATTAACAGATTTTACATAGTCTGCTACAGATTGGCTTCCATCTTTAATAAATGCTTGGTGAACCAAAGTGTTTTCTTTGTAGAATTTCTGCATTTTACCTTTAAGGATATTGTCGATAATGTTTTCAGGCTTACCTTCTTTAGTAAGAAGTTCTCTTTCAATTTCTAATTCCTTGTCAATAGTTTCTTGAGAAACTCTTGTTTCGTCAAGAGCGATAGGGTTCATTGCAGCAACCTGCATAGAAACAGCTTTAGCAGCTTCATCAGCTCCTTCTACTTTAGAAGAAAGAGATGTAATTGCAGCGATTTTGTTTCCAGCGTGGATATAAGCTCCTAAGAAAGGACCTTCTAGCCTTTCAAAAGCACCGATCTCAATTTTTTCACCAATAACTCCTGTTTGCTCGATAAGTTTTTCAGCAACAGTAATTCCGTGGAAGTCTGTAGCTAGAAGTTCTTCTTTAGTTGCAGCAAAAATTGCCATTTCAGCTAACTCATAAGCTAACTCGATGAACGCTTCGTTTTTAGCAACAAAGTCAGTCTCACAATTTAAAGAAATAACAGCACCTAAAGTGTTATCTTCATTTACTCTTGCAATAACAACTCCTTCAGTAGATTCTCTGTCAGCTCTGTTAGCCGCAACTTTTTGTCCTTTTTTTCTAAGGATATCTACTGCTTTTTCGAAATCTCCTTCAGCTTCAACTAAAGCTTTTTTGCAGTCCATCATACCTGCACCTGTTTGGTTTCTCAATTTTGCTACGTCTGCAGCAGCTGGTGTATAAGACATAATATCTATTATTTTTTTTATTAAGAATTAGTTTTGATTTTTTAGTTTATTTTTGAGCAGTGCAAAGATAATGATTTTAATGACAAACTAAAAATTGACTTTTCACGTTATTTATTTGTTAATAATTTTAAAATGCTTAGTTAATGAAAAAAATATTTCTCCTTATATTTTTATGCATTTTTACACTTGGCTTTTCTCAGAAGAAGAAAAGGGCCAAATCTAAAGCTGTTGTGGAAAAAGAGACTTTGATAATATATACTGAACAGGATGCTGAAAGTTCAAAGGAGGCAAGAGTAATAGCCGGATTTTTAAAACAAAACCCGAATCATGCAAAAACAGATTACTTTAAAAGGAAGCTGATAGAAATAATTATGGCTGATAATTCTCCGGAGGCAAAACCAACTATTAAGCCTATTAGTAAAGAAAAAATAGAAAAAATTGTTAAAAATAATGAATTGAACAGTGGCAAAACACTAGCCGTAAATTCAGCATCTGCACCTTCTGAAACAAAAGTAAATTATGCCAGCGTTAGCGGAAGCAAAAAATCGGAACCAAGTGAAGAGAATAAAAGGACAGCTGCTATGCTTACTCATCTTTTTAGCAATGATACTAATTTAAAAGAGGCATACATCAATATTAAAAATAGATCGAACTGTAATTTGATTGTAAAGATCAGTGGGAAAAAATATTACAATCTAAGTGTTCCTGCAAAAGGGCAGAATTTTATTTTAATAGATAAGGGAGAATATGTTTTGACAACAATGGTTTGTGATGCAAAATATTCCTCCATAAAAAAGATCAGCAAAGATATTGAGATTGAGCTGAATGTTTCTGAATAAAAAATTGAATGATCAATATAGAATAAAAAAACGGTTAAGAATTTCTTAACCGTTTTTATTTTTATCCTTTAAATTGCCCCATGGCAATGAATTTTTCTTGACGTTGAGTTTCAAGTTCCTGTCCTGTAAACTTAGAGAAAGCTTTTATGTTTTGCAAAATTGAACTTTTCAAATTCAAATATGCTGTTTCAGGATCGTAGTGTGCTCCTCCCAGAGGTTCTTCGATAATCCCATCAATGAATTTTTCTCTTAAGGCATCTTGTGGGGTAAGATTTAATGCATTCGCTGCATCTTCCTTGTGATCCCAGTTTCTCCACAATATAGAAGAACAGCTTTCAGGTGCAATTACAGTATACCATGTGTTTTCCAGCATATATACTTTATTTCCAACACCTATTCCTAATGCTCCACCGCTAGCTCCTTCACCAATAATGTAAGTGAATATCGGAGTTTTAAGCTGAACCATTTCAAAAATGTTTCGGGCAATAGCTTCACCTTGTCCACGTTCTTCTGCTTCTAATCCAGGATATGCTCCAGGTGTGTCCACTAAAGTTACAACCGGGATGCGGAATTTTTCAGCTAATTTCATTAGTCTAAGAGCTTTTCTATATCCTTCAGGATTTGGCATCCCAAATCTTCTGTGTTGTCTTTCTTTGGTTGTTCTCCCTTTTTGGGTTCCGATGATCATTACTTTGTGACCATCCAGAGTAGCTAAGCCTCCAACCAATGCCGGATCATCTGCAAAATTTCTGTCTCCGTGAAGTTCCAGAAAACTACCCTTGTCTGCAATACCATTGATATGATCCAATGCATAAGGACGATCAGGGTGACGGGATAGTTGTACTCTTTGCCAAGGAGTAAGGTTTCCATAGATCTCTTTTTTCTTCTCTATGATCTTATCCTCAATTTGACTACATGCTAATTTTACATCAACACCACTTTCTTCTCCTACTAAAGAACATGTTTGGTATTGGTCCATTAATTCTTTTATAGGAAGTTCGAAACTTAAATATTCCATTCTTGAAGTAAATTATATCGTTCAAATTTATGAAAAATTATGAAACTCTATTTAAAATTATTAATAGCATTGTCTATTCTTACTATAGTTTCTTCTTTTCCAAGCAGTTCCATGATGTCCGGGACATCTGGCCCTTTCAATTCTCCTACAAGAGCGAGACGTAAAGGCATCATTACTTTGCCCATGCCAAGGCCCTTGTTATCTGCAAAATCATGTACCACCTGCTTCAATGTTTCTGCATTGAATGTTTCTGTTTTTTCTAAAACAACAGAGAGTTCACTTAAAATGGTTGCAGTGTCTTCATTCCACGCTTTCTTTGATGCTTTTTCATCATAGGAAGTAGGAGCTTCAAAGAAGAATTTTCCATTTTCATAAATGTCTTTTGGAAATGTTGCCCTTTCCTTCATAAGATGGATAATTCTGATTAGTTTATCATCAGAAATGTGGGATAAATCAAGATCTGTACTTTTTAAAATGTCAAGAAGTTCTTTATCAGACTTTAACTGAATATATTGATGGTTGAACCACTCCGCTTTCTCTTTACTGAATCTCGCACCTGCTTTATGAACTTTATGAAGATCAAATTCTTTTATCATTTCTTTCAATGGAAGAATTTCCTTATCATCAGCAGGGGACCATCCTAAGAGAGCGATCATATTAATAAATGCATCCGGAAGATATCCGTTTTCTCTGTAACCTTTGGAGATATTTCCGGTTTCGGGATCTTTGAAATCTAACGGAAATACAGGAAATCCGAATTTATCACCATCTCTTTTGCTAAGTTTGCCTTTTCCTTCTGGTTTTAAAATAAGTGAAAGATGAGCAAATTGTGGAGCTTCCCATTGCATTGCTTCATATAATAAAGTATGTAAGCCCAAAGAAGGTAACCATTCTTCTCCACGAATAACATGAGTTATTTTCATCTCATGGTCGTCGATTACATTGGCAAAGTGATAAGTGGGCATTCCATCATTTTTAACCAAAACTTTATCATCTAAAGTATTGGTATTTACAGATGATTTACCACGGATAATATCCTCAAGATTTAAAATTCTGTCGACAGGCATTTTGAATCTCACCACGTAAGGTGTTTTTTCATCCAAAAGTTTTTGTACTTCTTCTTCGGATAATGCAAGGCTGTTTCTCAGGCGATTCCTTGTTTTGTTATCATAAGAAAAAACATCTCCTTTAGTTTCGTATTCTGCACGGATAGCATCCAGTTCTTCAGGAGTGTCAAAAGCCATATATGCATAATCCGTTTTTAAGATCTGCTCGGTATACCTGTCGTAAATTTCTCTTCTTTCAGATTGACGATAAGGAGCGTATTTTCCTCCTTTTTTAGGACTTTCATCTGGAATGATTCCACACCATTCTAAAGCTTCTTCAATATATTCTTCAGCACCTTCTACATATCTTGCTGTATCTGTATCTTCAATTCTCAATACAAACTCGCCACCTTGATTTTTAGCGAAAAGATAATCATATAATGCGGTTCTTACACCTCCCAAATGCAAAGGTCCTGTAGGACTTGGAGCAAAACGTACTCTTACTTTCTCCATTATCAATTTTAATTTTGTGCAAATTTACTTAAAATTATGTGGAGGATGAAGTGTTTTGTTTTTGGATTAAATTTAATCAGCAGGAAATTTGTTCAGAAATATATATTTAATTTTTTACAAAATATATTGGCCAATTTGTTGGACAGATATTTTTATGTTTTTAAAGCGTATTTTTGTATTGTAGAAACATAAAATTAAATGAAAAAAGCGATCTGTCTTTTTATAGTAGGAGAAAAATATCAGAAAATATTTAATAAAAGTAAAACTCAGTTTAAGAAGTACGCACAAAAATGCGGTGCAGATTTAATTATTCTTGACAAACCTCTGGATGAAGACTTTTATCGCCCATTATTATCACAAAAATTACTTATACCTTCCAAAATAATGCAATATGATATCGTTTTGTTTCTGGATCTTGATATTGCGATATCTGAAAAAGCTCCATCTGTATTTGAATATCTTCCTGAGAATAAATATTTTGGAGCAGTCCTTGATCCACGGGGAACAGAGGAGTTTAATAAAACCTGGGGACATATTCCAAGAATATTGGAGGAAACCACTGAAATATATTTTACAGATAGGCATTTTGATACTCATCCTTTATTAAAGGGAAGTATTAACGGAGGAGTATTTATTTTCCGTCCAAAAAAAGTGGCAGATATATTTAAAGACTATTACTTTTCAGAGCATAATCAGGGAGAATTAAATAGCTTTGAGGAAACTCCCTTCGCATATATATCCCAGGTCAATGGGTGGTTTGAAGCATTACCAGCTGAATTTAATGTTCAGGTCTTATACAAAATAAAAGGAACTAAGGAAGGAAATCAAATTGAAGCGTTTGAAAAAAAATGTTCCAAAGTTCATAAAAAAGTACTTTTGTAAAAAAAATGGATACTGTATCTTCCCTACAAAAAAATATAAAAAATTTGTAAGAAAAGTTATTGCTGAAAATTATTTTGTTCACTTTGCAGGTAATTATCCGATAATTTATAATTAATGATATGAGAGTTATTAACCAAATTTTACAAAAAATCGTAAGTATTTCTTACGGGATAACAGTGAACAATGAAGCTGATGAAATTGTCAAACTTTTAAATGCCTTACTTCCAGCAATAAATAAAAATGATGAAGTTATTGTATTGCAGGATATAACCAATAAAAATCAAAAAGTTAGTGACATTCTTGATACGTATGGGAATAAAATTATCCGGATCGAAGCACGTCTTGACGGTGATTTTGCAACCTTTAAAAATAATCTGATAAAAGTTGCCAGGAAAGACTATTTATTTCAAATAGATGCGGATGAGATTCCTGAACCTTCTCTTATGATAAAAATAAAGCCATATCTTTTTAAAAAGAGGAAAAAAGACGTTTTCATGGTTCCTAGAATAAATATTGTTCATGGAATTACCGATGAGCACATAGAACGCTGGAATTGGCTGGTTAATGACAAGGGGTATATTAATTTTCCGGATTATCAGCATCGTATTTTTAAACTTAACAGAGGAATCAAATGGGAAAATAAGGTGCACGAAAAACTATGCAATTATAAAAAAATAGCAGGTCTTCCAGCTTCTGATTATTCAATGTGTTTGCTGCATATTAAAGAGATTAAACGACAGGAACAGCAAAACTCTTTTTACGATACCATTGTATAGATATTCTTATGAGTATAAAAGTAATTTTAGATGCTGATGTTATAGCAGATTTTTATAAAGATAACAGGACCGGAATCTTTAGGGTCACTTTGGCTTTTTTTCGGGAATTAAGTAAGAATAGTACAATAGAAACATTTTACTCTCATTTAAGTGTGTTGAACAATGAAACAAGTACAAAAGAAATAAATGATTTTTTTTTCTGACCATTCCATATCAATAAAAGAAGCCAATCAAAGATATAGGAGGGTATTTTTACCATTCAGGAAAGAAAAGCTTTTGCGTCATTTTTATAATAGGAGAGGTATTTACAATTATAAGAATGTGCATCTTGAAGAGATTTTTAGAAAAGCTGAAATTTTTCACTCTTTCTATTACCCGATCAATAATGAAATAAGGAAGTATGGAAATTTAAAAAAGATTGTTACCGTTCATGATTTAATACCTATTTTATTTCCGGAACTGCACTTTAATGCAACTCTTATAGAAAAAATTATAGAAAGTATAGGAGAAGATGGATATGCTATTTGTGTCTCTGAAAATACGAAAAAAGATTTACTCAACTATGCTCCTCATATCAATCCTGACCATGTCTTTGTTAATTTATTAGCAGCCTCTGAATCTCTTTTTTATGTGTGTAAAGATGTTGATAAATTTAATTCAATAAAGGAAAAGTATAATCTTCCTGAAAAATATTTTTTAAGTGTAGGAACTTTGGAACCTCGTAAAAATGTTGATTTTGTAATCCGTAATTTTATCAGGGTTATTAAAGAAAATGATATTGACGATTTAGGATTAGTACTGGTAGGTGCAAAAGGATGGGATTATGATAAAATTTTCGATGAGTACAATAATGCAAAGGAACTAAAAGATAAAATTATAATCACAGGAAGAGTTCCTGATGAAGATCTGGCCAGCTTATACAGCCATGCACATTCTTTTTATTATATGTCTTTTTATGAAGGTTTTGGTTTGCCTCCTTTAGAAGCTATGCAATGTGGTGTGGCAACGGTGACATCTAATACTTCATCTTTACCGGAGGTTGTGGGAGATGCTGGAGTTATGCTGAGCCCAGACGATGATGAATTACTATATCAAACTATGCTGGATTTATATGTAAATGAAAATGTAAGAGAAGAATATGCTAAAAAGGGACTGGAGCGTTCTAAACTGTTTTCATGGAAAAAAAGTTCAGATGAACTTGTTGCTATTTATCAACAGATCATTAACCTTTGATTGTGACTTCATGATAGAATACCAGCTTTAATCTGAAAAGGAAATCAAAACAAATGTTTCCTCAAAAAGGAAACATTTGTCAAGTGGTCTATTTAAGAAGCTCAAAAATTTCATCTTTCTGAGCCTCGATCGAAAATGGATAGATTGCTTTTTCTGAATTATTATGTAAAGTATCCCAGGTATTTTTATCACTGCATATCTTAATGATATTATCCGCAAACTTCTGATAATCCTCATTTCCTGCAATCATTGCCGTTACTCCATCTTTCAAAAACATTCCCTCAGCACCTATTTCTGTCGTGAGTACAGGTAAAGTATACTCGAGGGCCTGTCCTATTTTTCCTTTTACACCGGCTCCGAATCTTAAAGGAGATACCGATGCAAAACAATTTTCATAGTATGGGATGATATTTTCCACAAAACCGGCTACTTCAAATTTATCAGAATTCATATCTATAATGGATTGTGGCGCCTCAGATCCGATTATCGTAATTTTCAGATCAGGTAAAGCTTTCCAAACCAATGGCATGATCTTGTGATAGAGAATCTCTACGGCATCTACATTTGGATCGTGTAAAAATGTACCGATGAAGAATATACCATTTCGTTTTTCAAAAGGTGGCATATCTTCCGGTTTAACTTTGAGATTATGAACATTACTGACAGTAAATAATTTGGATTCATCTACAAAAGCAGTCATAAACTCCTTTTCCTTATCACTTATTACCGCAATCTTGTCTGCTTTTTTACACAGTTCAGTTTCAATATATTTATAGTGAACAAGTTCCTTAGCTCTGTTTTTATCATATTTAATTTCAAGGCCTCTTTCCATTCTTAGATAATGAATGTCTACCATATCATAAATTATCTTGGCTTTTGGCGCTTCCTTTCTGAAAAAATCCAGATAATATTCAAAAAGTTCAGGTCTATGACACCACACAAAATCAAGTTTAGGAAGAAGATTGTTGATGAAATGCTTTTTTCCTTTCATGATTCCGTATTTTCCTATAAACGGAGTATAGACAATTACATTATGATCATTCAGGTTTTTAATGTATTTTTTTGATTCTACCTTTGGAATTGCTTTTCTCCAATCCATTAAATAGACATTATAATGTTTGGCTAAAAATTTGGCAATCTCGGTGATTCGATTCGAAGCGGAATCTTTATCAAAAGTAGGAATCTGACTATCTACAATAAGGACATTTTTTTTTATTCTCATCAGGAATAATGTTCTTTTCGGATAAAGGATAATGGTTCTTGAGATAGATATAATTTTTTATTTTTCTTTTAATGCCCATTGCTTTATAATTTGAATATCTTTTGTGTAAAACTCTTAACGGTATATTTATTGAGAATATCCTGTGGAATTTCAACATAATCAAGCTTTAGAAAATCCTTGATTACTTCTGTATCTAAATTACTACTATCGATTATTAACATATTATTAGGATGATAAAAATCGTAATTTTTTACTTCTGAATTTGTCGTAATCAGTTTTTTACGGTATCCTAAACTTTCAAAGGTTCTGAAAGAAAGTCCCTTCTGGTCATGTCTTTGTATATCTATCATTGCCTTGGATTGGGAGATAAGTTTCTTAGTTTCACTAAGTGTCAAGTATTCTGTTATAGAGTTTAAATGCGGATACGTTAATTTTTCATACCAAAATAAAACAAAATTAATAGAAAACCCTGCATCAAATAATGTTTTTGATACTTTGTCAATTTCCCCTATTCTTGAATCATAAGACGATATATTAAAAATGTCGTATTTAGTTAGTTGATTTTCAATTACTTCATCGTAAATGAAATTTGAGGTTTCTATAAATTGGTGTCGATCAATATCTTCTCTGTCATAGGAATAAATCTCGTCGAAAAAGTGTGATATTTGTAATTGTCGGGGGTATTTTTTACAACTATCATAATAATAAGCAATGAAGCTTTTTGTCTTCTTTTTTAATTCTTTTAATAGAGAATCTTCTAGCATGTCAGGTCGGATCACAAAAATAATATCCTGAACTTCGGTGATTTGATTTATTACTTGTCGGTTAAAGTATTTTTTTTTGATATTAGTCCCAAACAATTTTGTAATACCATTCCATATTTTCACAAAAAAATTAGGATAAGAATACTTTATCGTATCGGTTTTAATATCTGTAACTATTATGGATGCATCCGACTGAAGCTCTTCAACAACAAAATCAATATAACCATATGCAAAGGGATAGATTAAAGTAATTTTTTTCTTTGAAGTCATTTCGTAAATATTTCTTTTAGCTTCTCTTCAAATGAAATTTCTTCATTAAGAACCATTTTTTTGTAGGGTTCGAAATGAGGAATATGTTTAGGATAGTTTTCCAGAACATCTTTTATTTTTGCAATAATATCTGGAATTTTGTTTTCATTGAAAGTGAATTTATATTCATCCGGAATCATAAGATCTTCATAATAAGCAGATGAACCATTCTTTCCTGAAATAATACAGCAATCCTGCGAAACAGATTCTCTTAACATTTTGTCTCTTCCCGGATTTTCCCCAAAATCAACATACAGTAAAGATTTTTCCATAAGATCTTTAATCTGGCTTGCATTCATATTTTGAACTGGAACCCAAATCAGATCTGGTGAACTTTTAATTAATTGTGCGATTTCTTTTTTTCCTTTACGTGGATTGTATAGGATTTTTTTATTGTTAAGATCTTTTATAATAGGCTTCTTGTTTTTTAAGAAGCTGGGATTGATATAGTCACATACAAAATCAATCTGATTATCGGGAATTCCATGTTCTTTAATATAAGCCGATGAACGGTAAGATTGAGCCCACTGGAAAACATTAGGTAGCTTCTCAAAATGATATTCTTTGTCAGCTTGTCTATAGAAAAGCCTTGTAAATATACTTTGCTTTCTTATTCTATAGTCCATTAATATTTTATAAAAATCTACGCTCAACCACCAGATTATCTTCTGACTTAGCGGATATTCTTTTATCAAAAAGGTCATCGATTCGGGAACGATAAGAATATTTTCCGGATGATCTTCAATCTGTTCTATCTCAGTAGTCTGATAAATAGAGTAATTAGCAGGTTTTGCATTTTTCCGTTTTGGAATATAATGCATAAAAACATGTTTAACCTGTAGTTGATAGAGTTTATCTGCAAGCTGATGTAATGCCTCAGGACCTCCTGTAACACTGTTGGGTGGACAAAATATGATGATTTTAGACTGATCAGTAAGTGTAATCATTGGTTTATAGTTGAAATAATTTTTTAAGCCAGTTTAAAAACACGATCAACCCAGCTATCAATTGTGTAAAAGTAATAAATATTGTCTGGAATCTTCTCGTACGGCTGTTCAAAAAATTGGGTATTCAGATTACTGCAGGTTTCATCTAGAACTAGGATGTTGTTGGGATTATAAAAATCGTAGTCTTTAATAGCTATGTTGTCGGTAATGATTTTCTTTTCGAGTGCCATTGCTTCAAAAACCCTGAAACTTAATCCGTGTTGGTTTTCCCGTGTAAGATCGAGTAGGGCTTTCGAGTTTTTATAATATCCCGGAAGATCCTGATGGGAAATTTTCTTGATACTAAAGATAATGGATAAGCTTTCCGGCACTGTAATAAATAAATTCTTTAGTTGATTTTTCCAGCTTTTCTTACCGATAATCATAATTTGAAATTTTAAATTCAAAGCGATTAACTTCTTCGTAAGTAACTTAATAAAAGAGACTCTTTTATTATCGTAGGATGTAATATAGAAAAGATCCATTTCCGGATTCTGCTCCTCCGAAGAATGGTGATCCAGATAAATATAATTGGTCAGCTTTTCAAAAGCGTGTTTTTTAACATCAATAATATCAAATGAAAAAATTTTATCAAAAAGCTTAAGTTTTTCAATTTCAACAGGGAGCCTTTCAAGGCTATCGTATAGATAAGTAATAAGTCTTTTGCTGTATGCCTTAATTTCCTGAAGAGTAGATATATCAAATGTGTCAGGATTTAGAACCAAAATTTGATCCTGAGGGCCTAATGCTGCAAGCGAATCGATAACAAACTGTTGTCTTTTCTCCGTTTTCAGGTTCTTATTTAAAAAAACCTTACTGATGGCATTAGTTGCTCTCTCCTGAAAGTTTGAATGCGTAACGTTTCCGATTTTAATATGATGTGCATCAATACCCTTTTTACATAGTGTATCTACAATATGTTTGTCGTAGCCCCAAAAATCATAACTAATTACACAAATCTTCATTCAACTATTTTTGTTCCTTTTTTAATGATTCATACGTTTCATAAGTGCTTAACGCCTGCAAATATGAAAGCTGATAACCTTCTTTTCCATCTAATATTCCTAACCGCAAAATGTATGCCTTGAAAAACTTGAACGCTGTTTTGGAATATTGTGTTATTAGATTAAATTTTTTTCCTTTATTTGATAGTTCCTGTCCTTTCAGAATTCCATAATGAATCATTTTATTTTTATAAGACTCATAATCTGAAACGGAAAAATGAAGTAGTTTATTCTTCAATTCTCCAATTGTTCCGGAAACTTCTAATGTTTCATGTACTTTTTTTTCTGAAATATATCTTGCCTTTGACTTTCTGAACAATCTGAAGTTCTTGTCAGTCTGGGTTCCTGAATAATGAATAGGTTTCCCTGCAAAGAAGAATTTTCTGTAAAAATAATAAGCATCTTTTTTGTCCGGTTTTTCGAGTTCATTAATTATTTCAGCTTTAAGATCCGGGGTAATTCTTTCATCACCATCCAGAAATAGGACCCAATCATTTTTAGCCTGATCCAGAGCTATATTTCTTTGTTTAGTAAAATCTTCAAATTTATTTTGGATGATTTTTACATTGGGATTAGCTTTAGCAATATCTAAGGTTTTATCGGTGCTAAAAGAATCTACAATTATAATCTCATCACAAAAATCAAAACATTCAAGGACTTCCTGTATATTTTTTTCCTCGTTATATGTTATGATTAAGCCGCTTATATTTATCATAACCATTTAGATGTTTGAAAACCATTAAAGTTAGGTCTTCTAAAACAGTTTTAATTTTCCAAAGATAAGTTTTAATTTGAATTTTTCTATGGAGTCATCCCCTTTTATATCTATTCTACATAGCTCATATTTCTTAGATGGATAGTAATTTACTCTGTTTCCAATTCTTACGGCAAAATCAATTCCCAACTTTTTTAAGGTAAAAAAAAGCTTTTTCTTATCCTCACCTTTCTTGGGGTATTTCCCATAAGGATAAGCAAGGACCTTTTTATACCTAATATGATGGTCACTGAGAATTTGCATATTTGTTTCAAGATCCTTTTCGGTTTCTTCTGGTGTTAATGTTCTCAGATTTTCATGAGCATGAGTATGCAAGGCAATCTCAAAATAATTCGGATCAAGATTTCTGATATCTTCAAAAGTCATCATGGGATAATCTTTGTATCCCTCCTGAATAAATTTTGTAGGAATAAATATAACAGCTTTTAAGTTGTATTTTTCCAATAGGGAAGGGAGATAGTCGAAATTATTTTTATAACCATCATCGAAGGTTAATATAATGCTATTCCTAGTCGGAATGTTGATTTCCGAAAAGAATTTAGAAGTGTAATTTTTGTCTTTCAGATATTTAAACTGACGCTCAAGATTATCAAGGCTTACCATGAGGTCATCTGTACTTTTTTCTCCTATCTGGTGGTACATGAGGATAATCAATCTGTTTTCAGTGAAGAAAATGAGATAGAGTCTGAAATGTATCACTAAGAATACCAATATAACAGATATAATAATTAGGGATAACATCATACGGCTTTCTTGTGGTATTTTTTTTTCAAGTTCTTCTAATTTTATTTTTTCACGAAGTTTAATGTACTTGAGAAATGTATAATAAGACATGGTTTTAGCGATATAATATCCGGCAAACCCATCCAGGAAGCCCAATTTAAAGATAAAAACTTTTATAAATTCGAAAACAGGGCTTACGATAACCTTAAAACGCTTGATTCTTTTTCCTTTTTCAAACATTTTCTCGGCCATCATATCAGAATATTTATTGATTTTTGATACATGGCAATGTATACTTCTGTAGGTATAGTGATCTAGCTTGCCATCGAGATTTCCTGCTTTTTTATCAGAGATTAGATATTCATGTACTTTATCATCTGAATATTTTGCCGAATCCTTCCTGAACAATCTTTCTCGGGATACAGTTCCCCAGCCTCCATACCTTATCAAATGAGTCCCTAGGTGGTTATTAAATTTCGCCTTATAAATATGATATTCAGGATTATTTAACGACGTTACATGCCTGATAGAATTTCTTAGTTCCGTATCAGGGATTTCATCAGCGTCCAGAAATAAAATCCATTCACCAGAACATAATGAAAGGGCATGGTTTTTCTGTTCACCATACCCGTTAAATTTCTTTTCAAAAAACTTGACTTCGGGATATTGTTGAAGAACAATTTCTTTTGTGCGATCAGTTGAATAGCTATCGACGATTATAATTTCATCGACGATATTATAAAGGGAATCTAAAAGCCTTGCAATGTTATGCTCTTCATTATAAGTAATGACAGCCAGAGTAAGAGACATTATTTAAACTCGAGAATCGTTTTTTTTAATGATTTCTATACAATCAAGTAACTGCTCCTCTGTAATGACCAAAGGTGGTGCTAATCTGATGATATTTCCATGAGTAGGCTTGGCAAGCAGTCCGTTTTCTTTTAATTTCAAACACAGGTTCCACGCTGTAGAACTGTCAGGAGTATCATTGATTAGAATCGCATTTAACAATCCTTTACCTCGTACTTTAGTAATAAGGTCAGATTTTTCAATTAATTTTTGAATCTCATTTCTGAAAAGCTGTCCTAATTGTTCGGCTCTTTCAGATAAGTTCTCATCTGCTACAACATCTAAAGCTGCTACGGCTACTGCACAGGCTATTGGATTTCCTCCAAATGTTGAACCGTGCTGTCCGGGTTTAATAACGTTCATGATTTCATTGTTAGCAAGAACAGCAGATACAGGATACATTCCTCCGGAAAGTGCTTTCCCTAAAATCAGGATATCTGGCTGCACATTTTCATGGTAACAGGCAATCAATTTCCCGGTTCTTGCAATACCCGTCTGTACTTCGTCCGCAATAAAAAGAACATTATGTTTTTTACACAGCTCAGAAGCTCCTTTAAGAAAGCCCTCATCCGGAACATACACTCCGGCTTCACCCTGAATGGGTTCAACTAAAAATGCGGCAATATTTTCTGCTTCATTGTTTAATACTTCTTCCAGAGCTGAAAGATCATTATATGCGATTTTAATAAAACCCGGGGTAAAAGGCCCATAATTTTGATTCGCATCCGGATCGTTAGAAAATGAAACAATAGTAGTTGTTCTACCATGGAAATTATTTTCGCAAACAATTATTTTCGCTGCATTTTCTGAAATACCTTTAACTTCATAACTCCATTTTCTGGCAAGTTTCACTGCTGTTTCTACTGCTTCAGCACCAGAGTTCATGGGTAACACTTTATCAAAACCAAATAAAGTAGTAATCTTCTTTTCGTACTCTCCTAATTTTGAATTGTAAAAAGCTCTTGAGGTAAGGGCAAGCTTTTTAGCCTGATTTACTAAGGCATCTACGATTTTTGGATGGGAGTGGCCCTGGTTTACGGCAGAATAAGCTGAAAGAAAATCATAATATTTCCTGCCTTCTACATCCCATACAAATACACCTTCTCCTCGGTCTAAAACTACGGGAAGAGGATGGTAATTATGTGCTCCATGCTTGTCTTCAAGGTCGATAAAATACTGTGAATTTTTTTCTGTTTCTACTGTTGACATATTCTTTTGGTTTTGTACAAAGTTAATAATTATAATGTTGGATTGATCAGTGATATGTTTATTTTTAATTTTGAATTTCAGGAAGGGGGTAGTTTCTGAACTCTCCCCATATTTTATAAATAAAAATCCGCCTTTTACAAAGCGGAATATTATAAAATAGAAGTGATGATATATTACTTGGCTAAAAGCACTTGATTGGTAGCAAGATATTGATCAATGTATGATTTCATTTGAGATTTCTTTATTGGATCTTTTATGAAATCATATAGTATTACCAAACCATGAGGTCCAAAATCAACTAGTACAGAATTATCTTTCGTAGAAGTACTTTGCCAATCTGATATATTGATTTTTGGGATGCTTTGATCTATGTTTAAGATATTAGCAAAACGTTTTGAAAGTTCACCTCCCCTTGTTTTATAGTATAGTTTTTTAGAATAATTTTTAGAGGCTTCCTGTACGTCAATATCATTGGATGTGATTGATTTTAAACCATTTACCGCAATTGCTATACCTGCTCTGGCCGCTTTGCTACGATCATGATTTGTTGTTTGCGCCTGGAAAAAGATATCTAATTTAGCTCCTGTATAAATATCCACCGTAACGTGTGTGCCGTAATCGTGTACTATTTGTTCCGGTGTTTTTATTTGTAGATCCTTCAGGAAATTTTGGGTTACATAACTCGTAAGTAAATCTGTTGTTGCGTTGATTCTGAATCTTTTTTGCTTAATTAAAATATTGTAGCTTCCATAAATAAATTTCGGATCGAAATAACTGTGATTATTAATTAGAGCAGATTTGAAAGGACTTGATATCGTCTTTCCATATAATAGCATTTGATCAGTTGCGCTCACTTTTCTTGAAATCACTTTTGAAAAAGCTGCAGCATCTTCACCATATTCATCAGAATATTCCTGCGTCAATGTATTTTCATCAACTAATCTTGCGCTTTGCTCTGTTTTAAATTTATCAATATCAAGAACTTTAAAACCCGTAGAGTTAGAATTTGCATATTCGCCAGTAACATTATAACCATATCCTAAAGCATTGTAGTAACCAAATTCCTTACTATCTTCAAGTGATATCGGATTTTCATTTGAAGTTTCGGGGGTCGTTTCAATAACTTCATCACTAGAGCAGGATGACATAAAAAGAATAAGCGAGGTGCTTATGCAGAATAAGATTTGTTTCATCATAATTTTTTTATCGCGACAAAAATAACATTAAATCAAAAAAATGGGAAATAATGAGGTCTGATAAAAGTCATGACAAATCATTTTGTAATGTAAAAATGAAAGTAACTCAAACAAAAAACTGCCCCGATTTGAGGCAGTTTCTGTTTTTTATATTAAATAATCTTAATGATTATCATATTTTCTATCCATTACAAAGTCTTCCATGAACTTTGTAGTGTAGTTTCCTGCAAGATAATTTTCGTCATCCATTAATTGTCTGTGGAAAGGAATCGTTGTTTTTACTCCTTCAATATAAAACTCTTCCAATGCACGTCTCATTTTAGCAATTGCTTCTTCACGGGTTTGAGCCGTAGTAATTAGCTTTGCAATCATAGAGTCGTAATTAGAAGGGATCGTATATCCTGAGTAAACATGAGTGTCTACTCTTATTCCATGTCCCCCAGGGATATTTAATCCTGTTATTTTTCCTGGAGAAGGTCTGAAGTCAGCATATGGATCCTCAGCATTAATTCTACATTCAATTGAATGTAATTTCGGGTAATAATTGATTCCTGATATTGGAGTTCCTGCAGCTAACAGGATCTGTTCCCTGATCAAATCATAATCAATTACCTGCTCGGTAATAGGGTGTTCTACCTGGATCCTTGTGTTCATTTCCATGAAATAGAAATTTCTGTGTTTGTCCACCAGGAATTCGATTGTTCCCACACCTTCGTAACCAATGAATTCAGCTGCTTTTACTGCTGCTGCTCCCATTTTCTCACGAAGTTCATCGGTCATAAACGGAGAAGGAGTTTCTTCTGTCAATTTTTGATTTCTTCTTTGTACAGAACAGTCTCTTTCAGAAAGGTGACAGGCTTTACCATATTGATCTCCTGCAACCTGAATTTCAATATGTCTAGGCTCTTCAATTAATTTTTCCATGTACATACCTCCGTTTCCAAAAGCAGCTACAGCCTCCTGAATGGCAGAATCCCAATGCTCCTTAAGATCTTCTGCTTTCCAGACAGCTCTCATTCCTTTTCCACCTCCACCGGCAGTTGCTTTGATCATTACAGGATATCCTATCTCTTCAGCAACTTTCACTGCATGCTCATATGATTCAATAAGACCGTCAGAACCTGGAACACATGGCACACCTGCAGCCTTCATGGTTGCTTTGGCGTTCGCTTTGTCACCCATTTTCTCAATTTGTTCTGGGGAAGCACCAATAAACTTAATCCCATTTTTCTGACAGATTCTAGAAAAATTTGCATTTTCAGATAGGAATCCATAACCAGGGTGAATTGCATCTGCATTAGTAATCTCTGCAGCAGCAATGATATTTGGAATTTTAAGGTATGAGTCTTTGCTCATTGCAGGACCAATACAAACTGCTTCATCGGCAAATCTTACGTGAAGACTGTCTTTATCTGCAGTAGAGTAAACTGCAACGGTTTTGATCCCCATTTCTTTGCAAGTACGAAGAATACGCATTGCAATCTCGCCACGGTTGGCTATTAATATTTTTTTGAACATCTTCTTCAATTTGAAAATTAGATAATTTGAAAATTAGATAATGTTATTTTAATGTAGAATTTAATCTAACATCCAATGTCTAACATCTAACTTCTAAATTAAGATGGATCTACTAGGAATAAAGGTTGGTCGTACTCTACAGGAGTAGCATCGTCTACCAATATCTTAACGATTTTACCGCTGATCTCAGATTCTATCTGATTGAATAATTTCATTGCTTCAATTACACAAACGATTTTTCCGTTGGAAACTTCATCACCTACATTTACAAAAACGTCTTTATCTGGAGATGGCTTTCTGTAGAAAGTACCAATCATTGGAGACTTAATAGTTAAATACTTGCTGTCATCAGAAGCTGCTTCTACTTTTTCAGTTGGGGTAGTGGCAGCAGGAGTTTGTACAGGAGCTGCTACTTGCTGAGGAGCAGTGTGGTAAACTGCTGGTTGTGCATAGTTTACTTCGCTTCCTGCTAATGGAGTTTTAATAGTGATTTCGAAATCTTTAGTCTTGTATTTAACCTCTGAAACTTCGGCTTTAGATACAAACTTGATAAGATTTTGTATGTCTTTAATGTCCATAAATTTGATATTTGATTTTGAGCCAAAGATACCAAAAAAACATAAAAAACAACAAAAAATCGCCCAATTTTGATGAAATTGGGCGATTTTTGTATTAAAATGAGGTTTTTTTAAATTTACCTCTTAGTTTTCTTCAGTAGTTTCCACTGTTTTCTCTAGTACTACTTTACCTCTATAGTAAAGTTTTCCTTCATGCCAGTGAGCTCTGTGATAAAGGTGGTGTTCACCTGTAGTTGCATCTTTCGCTAATTGAGGAACTACTGCTTTGTAGTGAGTTCTTCTCTTATCTCTTCTTGTGGACGACTGTCTTCTCTTTGGATGTGCCATTGTGTAATAACTTTTTTAATTTGATGAGCGATGAGATTTTTTCATCATCTCATCATATTTAAATTATTTTAATTTTTATCTTTTAATTTTTTTTAAAGCTTCCCATCTTGGGTCACTCTCATGTTCTTCCTCTTCCTTTTCTTCAATATCTTTAGGACTGAACTGGTCCAAAATTTTTAAATCTTCATCACTTACGTCAGGAGATACTTTTTTCATAGGTATGGAAAGTACTACATTTTCGTAAATCAACTGTGCTACATTGAAAGCGTGGTCCGAGCTTGGAATAGTAATAACGTTTTCGTCACTATCATCATATTCTTCTCCAAACTTGACCAGGACTTTAATTTCATTTTCAATCTGATGGTCAAAATCGGCGCTTGTAATATCGCAAACCAATTCTACGGTTCCATCAATTTTTATTTCAAACTCTAAAAAAGTAGTATGCTTTTCCAAAAGAACATCTACTGTTATTCTAGGATTTGTAAATTCCTGTTCAGTGTCAAATAATTGAAAGAACGATTGGTCTATCTCAAATTTGAACTGATGCTTGCCGTTTTTTAATCCGGAAAAGCTTACGTCATAGTTTCTTAACTTGTCCATAAAATGAGTGTGCAAAAATATGCATTTTTTTTTATAATTACAAATAAAATATCAAACAAATTAATTTTAAATGTGTTTGGAAGAGTTATGCTTCATTTTCATCAGGAAGATCTTCATCTATTCCATTATCTACAGCCATTTTTCTTGGCTGCATCCTATTGCTCATGAGATCGTTATATTCGCTTCTGTTCTTAAAAATTTTAATAGCTGTAAAAATAGCTTCTGTAAAACTCTGTTCATCGGCGATATTTTTTCCTGCAATATCATAAGCGACTCCATGGTCGGGAGAAGTTCTGATAAAAGGTAGTCCTGCAGTATAATTTACACCTTCTTCATAAGCCAGTGTTTTGAAAGGAGCAAGGCCCTGATCATGGTACATTGCTAAAACAGCATCGAAGTTTTTATATTTATTGGGTTGGAAAAAACTGTCCGCAGGAAATGGTCCGAAAGCTAAAACTCCATTGTCTGAAAGTTCTTTGATGGCTGGTCCGATGATCTCTATTTCCTCGCTGCCAATTACTCCTCCGTCTCCGGAATGGGGATTCAGTCCTAATACGGCAATTTTTGGTTTTTGAATACAGAAATCTTCAATTAAAGTTTGGTTTAAGGCTTTGATCTGTTTTTTGATTTTTTCTTTCGAAATACTTTCGGCCACCTTAGCTAAAGGAATATGATGCGTAGAAACGGCTACTTTTAAATCATCCGTTACTAAAAACATTAAGCCTTTTTTATTGAATTTTTCTTCAAAATATCCAGTATGTCCAGCATGTTTAAAGCCTAGTTTCATCATTTCATCCTTATTGATAGGCGCGGTAACAAGTACGTCAATGTCTCCTTTGATTAAAGCTTCTGTAGCAGCCTCCAGAGAGGATATTGCCATTTGGGTGGATTCTTCGGTAGGAGTTCCCAACTCTACATTAGAATTTTCCTTGGCAAGATTGACCATATTCAGTTTTCCCGTCTGAGCCTGAGAGGCTTCATTGATATAATTGAAATTAAGATTCAGTTTGAAAATATTCTTTTGATAGGTAAATAATTTCCCGGATCCGAAGATTACAGGAGTGAAAAAATCTGTGATCGTTTTGTCTTTCAAAGACTTCATAATGATCTCAGGGCCGATGCCATTGAAATCACCTATTGAAATTCCTACTCGTACTTTATAGTTTTTTGGACTCATTTTGATTATCTTTGAAGATTATAATTTTACAAATTTAGCAAAAAATAATATGTTCACAGGAATTATTGAAGCAGTTGGAGTTATTGAGAAAATTGAAGAAAAAGGAAGTAATATCGACTTTACATTAACCTGCCCTTTTACCAATGAGTTAAAAATAGATCAAAGTCTTGCACATAACGGATGTTGTTTGACGGTTGTGGAAATTAAGAATGACCAATATGTTGTAACAGCAATTAATGAGACTCTGGAAAAGACTAATCTTGGTAAATGGGAAGTGGGAACAGTGGTAAATCTTGAACGTTGTATGAAGATGGATGGCAGACTGGATGGGCATATTGTACAGGGACATGTGGACAAGACAGGTGAGGTTGTAGGAATCGAAAATAAAGACGGGAGCTATTTCATTACAGTGAAATATGATAATGACGGTGATTTTGTAACAGTACCTCAGGGATCAATTACTATGAATGGAATAAGTCTTACCGTTGCTAAAAGTGAGGATTTCCAATTTTCTGTCGCGATTATTCCATATACCTGGGAGTTTACGAATATGCAATATTTAAAAATAGGTGATAAAGTTAATCTTGAATTTGACATAATTGGTAAGTATATTGCTAGGTTAATTAAAAAACAGAATGGCAATTAATAAGTACAAAGGATATAGCTTGAGGAATCGAGTGTTTTTCGGTTTCTTGCTGGTATGTCTTTTAAGTGTTGTTGCTTCATCCCTCGTTCCTTACTTTGTTTTGAGAAACCATTCTTTGCAACAAAGCAAAATTGACATGCAGGAGAAAACCAGTGCTGTAATGCGCTTTCTGGATTATGAAGTAAGCAGTACGGTACTCGAAACTAAAGATCTCCCTCAGGTTTTAGGAAATAAAATTTTTGAAATTGCAGATATCAATCAGCATGATATTGTGATTTATGATTTGAAAGGACATTATCTTCTTTCCAACAGAGATCAGGGGTTAGTATCTCAAAAATCAATTCCCGTAGATATTGTTAATCGAATCCTGGCGACTGATGCCAGAGTGGATATTAAAGGATATGATCAGGCAAAGGATGCGGTATTCACATCCTCTTATATGATCCTAAAAAATAATGTTCTGGAGCCTATAGGAATTGTATATATTCCTTTGTATCATAATGAATCCGCTTATCTGGAAGTGCTTCACCAATATGTTAAATATATCCTTTTGGTTGATTTCTTTCTTATTATATTCAGTATCTGGATTAGTTGGGTAACCTCAAACAGTTTGGCTAAAAATATTACGAAATTCTCTGATATGATTACGCGTATTACTCTTTTTGAGAATGAAATGCGTCCTATCAGATATTATAAAAATGATGAGCTAAATGCTTTGGCAAGAGCTTATAACAGAATGATACTTCAGATTCAGGATCAAAAAGAAAGGCTTAGGTTCAAAGCATCAGAGGAAGCGTGGAGAGAAATGGCGAAACAAGTAGCCCATGAAGTAAAGAATCCTTTGACTCCGATGAAACTTACCATCCAGAATTTTGAAAGGAAGTTTGATCCTCAGGATCCTAATGTGACGGAAAGGGTGAAAATGATGAGTAAAACGATGGTTGATCAGATCGATTTGATTGCTACCGTAGCCTCTGCTTTTTCAGAATTTGCGAAGCTTCCCGAAAAAAATAATGAGACCATCAACCTGAATGCAGAGGTTGCTGATATTCTACGTGTTTTCAGTGATGACAGTGTTTTCGTTCATACCAACAAGGCAAATATCATGATCAACATGGACAGGATCTATCTTTCCAGGATTATTACCAACCTTGTTACCAATGCAAAGCAGGCTCAGAGCGAAGATAGAAAATTAATTATCAATGTTGATATAGAGCAGCATCAAAGAAGAGTAATGATCTCTGTGCAGGATAACGGAGTAGGTATTCCGGATAATATGTATGAAAGGATTTTTGAACCTAATTTTACGTCAAAAAACAGTGGGATGGGATTAGGGCTCTCCATGGTAAGAAAAATGGTGGAAGATTATAAAGGTGAAATTTCTGTAAAATCAGAAGTTGATAAAGGTTCTACATTTACTATAACACTACCGACCAATCTATAGTGAAACCTTTTAAGTTTAAGCAGTTTGATATTCAGCAATCCCCGGATGTTTTTCGTGTAGGGACTGATGGTGTTTTGTTAGGTGCTTTAGCTAGTGTCGATCGGGCAGCCAAAGTTCTTGAGGTAGGAACCGGTACAGGCTTGATATCTTTAATGCTTGCTCAAAGGAATCTTAATGCTGTGTTTTTAGGGTTGGATATTCAGATTAGTGCTGTTGAATTAACCCGGAAGAATTTCCGGAATTCGGTTTTCAGTGAAAGATTGAAAAATATTCATCAGGATTTTAAAACTTTTGAATCAAAAGATACATTTGATCTTATTGTTTCCAATCCTCCGTATTTTGAAGAGTCTGATTCCGGTAAAGATAAAATTGCCAGGCAGACAATTGAGTTGAATTTCAGAGAACTAATCTCCAGAATTCCGTCGTTGTTGTCTGAAAAGGGTGTTTTTTCGGTGATCATTCCTGTTGAGGTGGGAGTGGATTTTATTGGTCTTGCAAAAGAATATCATTTGTTTTTGTTCAGAAGAATTCAGATCAAAGGAATTGAACATTCAAAAGTTAAAAGACTGATATTGGAATTTTCCTTAAGGGAAGGTGAGGTTGAAGACTCTGAATTGGTGATAGAAAAAAGTCCGAGAAAATACTCGGACCAATATTTAGAACTCACTAAAGAGTTTCATGTTTTTAGTAAATGAAAATTATTCGAATAATTCCGTAGTATCAAGTACGGATACCTTTCCATCTTCACATCTGATCGCTTCACCAGGGAAGTTTTGGATCATATGATAATCGTGAGTAGCCATCACTACTGCAGCTCCGTTTTCTAAAGCAACCTGCTTAAGTAAAGTCATGATTTCATTAGACGTTTCCGGATCAAGGTTTCCGGTAGGTTCATCCGCAAGAATAAGATCCGGATGATTTAATAAAGCTCTTGCAATAGCTATACGTTGTTGCTCTCCTCCTGAAAGTTCATGTGGCATTTTATGCTTTTTGCTCTTCATGTTCACGCTTCCAAGAACTTCGTTGATACGGTCTTCCATTTTGATTTTATCACTCCATCCTGTAGCCTCAAGAACAAATTTTAAATTCTTTTCCACTGTTCTGTCTGAAAGTAACTGAAAGTCCTGGAAAACAATTCCTAATTTTCTTCTCAGGTTAGGGATGTCAGAGGTTCTCATTTTAGCAAGATCAAAACCTACTACATCTCCGTGTCCTGATGCCAATGGAATATGCCCGTACAATGTCTTTAAAAGTGAGCTTTTTCCTGATCCTGTTTTTCCGATAAGATAGCAAAATCTTCCTTTTTTAATATTGAGATTAACGTCAGAAAGAACAGTAAAGTTTTTTTTGAGCAATCTTTGCATGCTGTAAACTTATAATGCTGTCTCCTGAGATATTTGTATGTGGCATAATTTAATTTTAAGAGGGCGATTTCTAAAAAAAATCTTTTCAGATTTTAAAAATAGAAAAAAGAAACTTAAAGAACCTAAATTTTAGTAAATTTTAACAACAAAAAATGCCTGAAAAACTTCTTTTCAAGCATGATTTGTATATGATAATTTCGAGATTATCTCTTAGCGCGAGATGCACTTATCGTTAAACTCTTTCTGCCTTTAGCTCTTCTTGCAGCCAAAACTCTTCTACCGTTTGGCGTTGACATTCTTTCTCTGAAACCGTGTTTGTTTCTTCTTTTTCTTTCTGATGGCTGGAATGTTCTTTTACTCATTACTATATATTTAAATCGTAATTATCTATTTATTTTTCAGGTTGCAAAGATAAATATTTTTTTAGAAGTTACAAATTTATATTGTTTTTTTTTTGAAATTAATTTAAGCGTTTCTGAAGGTGATATTAGAAAAGTTCACTATAAATAGGGCCCCTCAGCTTATTTAAATTAATGTATGTCTCATTTATTTAAAAGCTCTATCTTTGGAGACTCAAATTTAAAGAACATAATGATGTTTACACCTACTGAACTTTTAGAAATAAAGAATCTTCTTACGACTGAAAATAAAATAGTTATCCTTACCCATTATAATCCGGATGGAGATGCTATTGGTTCCAGTTTAGGATTAAAACATTATTTGCACGCAAAAGGTATAATGGCAGAAGTGGTTGTGCCTAATGATTTTCCTAAATTTTTGAAATGGATGCCTGAAGCCAGAAAGAATATCGTTGCTGAATATAAAAGAAAGGTTGCATTTGATCTTATTAGTGATGCAGATGTTATTTTTTGCCTAGACTTCAATTCACCTTCACGAATTGGCATTCTTGGAGACTGGCTGGTAAAAGCTACCGCAAAAAAAATTCTCATTGATCACCATCAGCAACCTGAAGAGTTTGACTATGTATATTCAGATACCATTATCCCTGCAACTTCCCAGATGATCTATCATTTTATTGAAGCAATGGAGGATGAGGATTTGGTTAATAAAGATATTGCAGAGTGTCTTTATACCGGGATCATGACTGATACAGGAGGGTTTCGTTTCCGCTCAACAAGCGCTACGACACACCGTATTATTGCTAACCTCATTGAAAAAGGAGCTGATCCTTCCGTTATTACATCTAATACGTGGGATACCAATACCGTTTCCCGTCTGCATCTTTTAGCTCTGATACTAGGAAGAATAGAAGTGGTAAATGAGGGTACAGTAGCTGTTTTATACTTAACAAGAAAAGAACTTCAGGAATATGGCTTCCAAAAAGGAGATACTGAAGGTTTTGTTAATTATGGATTGAGTATTATCGGAGTGAAGATGTCTGCATTTTTCATGGAAGACCTGTATGAAGATTTTATCAAAATTTCTTTCAGAAGTAAAGATGATGTTGATGTTAATAAGTTTTCAAGGAAGTATTTCAATGGAGGAGGGCATATCAACGCAGCAGGAGGTAAATCAAATGATTCTTTACCGGATACCCTTGAAATATTTAAAAACAGAGTGGCTGAAGAGAATTTGTAAAATTAAATAGAAGAAGGGAAATACAAATTGAACAAATAGCCTTAACCTTGCCTCAAATGTCTATTTTTAATTTTCTGTATCCCTTGTCTTCCAGTTCTGCACATGTATATTCATACACCTGCTGAAACATTTCATCCATATATTTTTTGTTAAATAAGCTGAACTTGGTCATTTTAGGAGGATCAAGAAAGATCTTACATGAATTCACTTTAGAATAAACCGATTTTGCAATGGCTAAATGGAGAATTCTATCAAATTCCTTTAGCAGACTCATTTTTTTAAGTTCATCATAACTGATCGAATTCACATGTGATGCAATCAGGAAATCGCATTTATGAATGATTGGTTCTATGGGTAAGTTGTCTAAAACGCCACCATCTACATATATTTTTTCTCCAATCCTTACGGGTGGAAGTATAAAAGGAACGCTTGAAGATGCTAAAAGAGGTTGGAAAAGGGGTCCTTCTGAAAAGAAGCTTACAATGCCATGGGTCATTTCTGTTGCAGCCACATAAACAGGGATTTTCAGGATTTTAAAATCATCCTCAGGAAAGTGATCTGTAAATAGTTTTAAAATAAAATTTGAGCTGAAAATGCCATTTTTGGAAAGTTTTAAATAAGACCTGGAAAAAAAAAGTGGTGCTTTTTACAATGTCCATCATCTCATCGGGGGTTTTTCCAAAAGAATAAAAAGCGCCAACAATAGAACCGGCGCTGGTTCCTGAAATAATATCGGGTTTAAGATTGAATTCTTCCAACGCTTTTAAAACAGCGATATGGGCAATTCCACGCATGCCTCCACCGGAAAGTGTCAAGCCGATTACAGGTTTCTTTTTGTTGAAGGAGAATAAGCTCATTGAGAAAATTAATCTTCACTAATATACAAGAAATTTCAGAACCTTAATTGGGCTTATTGAGGATAAAATAGCTTGACTGTATTTAGTAATAATATGGCTCGTGTTGGAAAACAAAAAGCCTAAATGTTTATAAAACTAAGTTTTTCGGCATATTATGAAGAAGTTCAGTATTAATGATCTCTGCACAAATGCCTGGTTTTTCCCAATGTCCGTTATGTCCGCAATCCAGAATGTATGATTTTATATTCGTCCTGTCCGGAAGGTTATTGATGGTTGTTTCTGTTTTTACTGCATTATCATGCTTTCCTGAGAGGACTAATATTTTAGCCTCAAGATTTTCCAGAACATGTTTTTTGTCCGTTCGTTCTACCATTCCTTTTACGCAGGCTAATGCTCCCATATTATTGGTAGACAGTGCAATTTCCAGAGCTGTTTCTATTTTGCCTTCAAGGATATCTCTTTCGTTAGGGTTGAATAAATTAGGAATTCCGGCCTTTGCATAATTAGGAAATGCTTCCTGAATAATTCTGTAGCTTTTTATACGTTGTTTTTTTCTTTTCATCATCATCCGGAAAGTAGGTGGAAAAAAATAAGGTAAGACTTTTTATTGATTCGGGATATTTTTCAGCAAATGCCAATGAAGTATAGCCTCCCATAGAATGTCCTAACAGGTGAACTTTTTCAAGCTTTTGATCGTTTAGAACCTTTTTTACTTCATCAGCCATAAGCTCCATCGTATGAACGTCAGCCAAAATTTCTGATTTTCCGTGACCAGGGAGATCTATTTTTAAAAGGGTGAAATTTTTAGATAAGTGCGGCTCCATATCACTCCAGATAGAAAGATTTTCCATGAAGCCGTGGAGTAGTACTAAAATTTCCTTTCCGTTTCCTGTTTTTTCAAAATTCAGCATGTGTTCAGAATTAAAAGTGAATATCGATATAGTCTACAAATCCTGAGCCGTTTACCATATCCTGAAGCCTCCAGGTTTTTCCGCCGTCTTTAGATAAGAAAGTTTTTGTACCCTTTCTTATATCTATTTTCCCGTTTTCGTTTTCAGAGATGCTTTGCGAAATACTTCCTGTGAAATTCATATGCTTGTCGGAAACAACTTTCATATAGCCTTCAATATGTACATAATCTTTCCCTGATTTTATATCTCCAAGAACTTTATAATGATCCTTTTCACCTTCTGTTTTTTTGAAATTGACAGAGCCTGCTTTTTTGATGAGATTATGCGTGAATTTATGATCTCCGCTAAAGTTTTTGAAATGGTTTTTACTTCTAATGCTGTCATTTATTTTTGTACGGGCAGCATTAATAGAATCGATAATTTTGACGCTGTCTGTTTGGCTTGGGGTTGATTGTGTTTCTTTTTTTGAACAAGAAAAAAGTAGGGCTGTAATTGCCGCGATCATTAGTATATTTTTCATCGAAGAATAAAAATTGTATTCTCAAAAGTAAATAAAAAAGAGCATTATTATAATGCCCTTTATGTTTTATTTTATTAATTCTTCATAAACTTTCTTTTCCCAAGGCTTCATGTCGGTGATTCCATAACGTTCCTTTTTAGAGATAGCAATGTTGTCCAGCATATCTACAAAATTTTTATAATTAGAATCATCTGTAGGTTCAATGATAATTGTGAAATTATCTTTTATAGGTGCGTCATTGTAAGCCTTCGAAATGATTTTTGAAATATTAACCCCATTATAATCGGTTTCCTTGAGATTGCTGGTGTTTAAATCTCCTTTGCCTCTTGATGATAAAATATCCTATTATCCTTTCCGATAATAAATGTAACCTGGTTTTTGTTGTCAACTACATTTTTTGGCGGAGTTGGGCTTTTTGCCGGTAATCCCAGATCCATTACATTGGGTTTTGTAAAATTGGTTGTAAACATGAAAAAGGTAATTAATAAAAAACCTAAGTCTACCATTGGAGTCATGTCCACGCGGATTAATTTTTTCCGTTGTTTTCCTCCTGATTTTTCTTGTGCGATAACTTCAGCCATAAGTACAATTTTTAAATGTTAAACGGTTATTTGACAAAGATTGAATTATTGTTCTTTATCTGAAGGAATCCATACAAAGTTTGTACCTAATTTTCAAAATCTCACAATTTTTTAAAATTTATTAAATGTTTAGCATAAAGAAACCTTAGCGTTTTTGATTTTACTAATGTTTTATGATTAATTAAGAGGTTGTGTATTATTTCTCTATGATCAATTTCTCAGATAAAATATTTTTTCCCTTATGCTCAGCGTGGATAATATAAATGCCATTGGTTAATTGAGAGGTATTAATAGAGCTTTTTTTATTATCATATTTTTGACTTAGTAATTTTCTTCCCGACATATCTGTTATCTGTACAGTAGTTCCCGTAGGCAGGTTATCCAGATAAATAAGATCTTTTGCAGGATTAGGATACAAGGAAATATTGTTTTTAATATTATTTTCTGCGGTACTTAGCTGTTCAGTTTGGATTTTTACCATCCAGCCATCGTTAAGCCCTTTATTAATGGTGATATCCCCGTCGGTAGAATAGGTTCCGCCAACTACAATATAGGTCCCGTCAGCAATCTCTATAATACCTCTGCCCATTTCATTACTGGTGCCTCCCAACGATTTTTGCCACATGATATTTCCGGAAGAGTCAGTCTTAATAATCCAGAAGTCACTGCTTCCATGATTACCCGTCACATCTCCATTGGTTGATTGGGCGTTTCCGGCAATGATATATCCGCCATCCAAGGTCCGTTGGATGGCTTCTCCATAATCAGAAGACGTTCCTCCAAATGTTTTCTGCCATTGCAGGTCACCTGACGAGTTGAGTTTCAGCATCCATACTTCACCCTGACCGTGATTTCCTGTTATATCTCCATCACTGGATTGAGTGTAGCCTACAAGTATATATCCGTTATCACTGGTGTTTTGTATATCGTACGGGTTTTCCCTTGATGTTCCGCCATATGTTTTCTCCCAGATAACAACTCCTAATGGGTCTAATTTCAGAATCCAGAAATCCGAAGTGTCGGTTGAAGAAAAGTTGTAACTTCCGATAACGACATAACTTCCATCCGGAGTTTGCCTGATCTGATTTCCATCGTCTTGATAAAGAAAACCATACGTGTTTTGCCATTGTATATTTCCGGAACTGTCTAATTTGATGATCCACATATCCCTTTGTCCGTGATTACTTGTAATATCACCATCTGTAGAGTAGGTAGATCCTATAGCAATATATCCTCCTTCATTTGTCTGCTGGATATCAACTCCATCTTCATCAGCACTACCACCCAGTGTTTTTTGCCATACAATATTGCCGGAGTTATCAAGTTTAAGTATCCATAAATCATATCCTCCATGATTTCCCATAATATCCCCATCCGTAGAACTTGTAGATCCAATGGTAATATATCCGCCGTCAGTGGTCTGCTGAATCTTAAATCCTCTGTCTATATTGCTTCCGCCATACGTTTTTTGCCATTGGATGGTACCGCTACTGTTTACTTTTACAATCCAAAGGTCTGTGCTTCCATGGTTTGTAGTTACGTCGCCATTTGAAGAGGTAGTATCCCCAATAGTGATGTATCCACCATCATTGGTTGCCTGGATATCAAAAAACTCTTCTCTACCCGTACCGCCAAAAGTCTTCTGCCATACTATGGAAGGTGCCTGGGCGCTTAAAGAAAGAAAATTTAAAGTGAAAAATAAAAGATAAAATAGATTTTTCATGTATACTTTTATTCTAAAAATAAATAAAAATTATTGGGTTTATTTATTTCAATAAGTAAGTGTAGACATTTTTCTAATAAGTGTAAAAAGCCCTGTCAATTTAATTGACAGGGCTGTAATATTTTAATTGGTAAACTATTTATTCTGTTTGTAGTAATTTACTCCGCATTCCAGGAATTTTTTAAACTCCTCTTTCGGCATATAACCTGATACAGGAGTATTGATTACCTTTCCGCCCGGAGTTACCAAAACGTAATGGGGTTGCGAATTGTTATTGAAATTAACCTGCTGGAATAAACTCCATCTGTCTCCGATTGTTTTTACTTTTTTAATTTGACCGTCTCCCAGATCAATTTTGGTTTTCTGATCTTCCGGAAGTTCTTCTTTGTCGTCAACATACAGAGAAGCAAGAATGACATCGTTTTGAAGGATGGGTAAAATGTCGGGTTCGCTCCAGACAAACTCTTCCATTTTTCTACAGTTTTCACAACCATATCCTGTGAAGTCAATCAAAATGGGCTTATTTTCTTTTTTGGCTAATTCTACAGCGCTGAAAAAGTCATGTTCCGGATGCATTCCCAGAATTCCGTCCTTTTCATTATGGAAATAGCTAACGTTAAGCGGAGGAAGGATACCACTCAGTAACTGAAGTTTTGGACGCTCAGAAGGGATTAATCCCTGGATTAGATAGATAACAAATCCAATTCCCAATACTCCCAATATCTTTCTGGTGATGGATATTTTGGGTTTTTTATCATCATGAGGGAATCTGATCAGTCCAAATAAATATAAAGCAAGACCAATTGTAATGATGATCCAGATAACAATAAATAATTCTCTTTTTAATAAAAATGTTTTAGAAACAAGATCTGCTTTTGATAGGAATTTTAAAGCCAATGCAAGTTCCACGAAACCTAGCACTACTTTTACTGTATTCATCCATCCTCCTGATTTAGGAAGGCTCTGCAAAGCTTGAGGAAATAATGCTAAAAGTCCGAAAATAATTGCCCAGGCCAAACCAAAACCAGCCAATGCAAAAGTTAGCAACATCGGTACATTGGTAGATCCGGTAACAGCACTCCCTAATAAACTTCCTAAAATAGGTCCGGTACATGAGAAGGAAACAATCACCAGTGTAAGAGCCATAAAGAAGATTCCAATGATACCTCCTGCCTCTTCAGCCTTAGATGATTTATTAGCAATAGCGCTTGGTAGTGTAATATCATAGTATCCGAAGAAGCTTCCGGCAAAGAAAATAAATATGATAAAGAACGCTATATTAAGCCAAACACTTGTTGAAATTTCATTAAAGATATTTCCTGCAATTCCATTAATTAAATGGAACGGAACACTTAACAATACAAATATAAGCAGGATGAAAAAACCATAGATAAGAGCATCTCTTTTTCCTTTAGCTTTATTTTTATTTCCTTTAGTAAAGAATGATACCGTTAGAGGGATCATTGGAAAAACACAAGGGGTTAATAAGGCTATTAATCCACCGATAAATCCTAAAAATAAATACGTCCAGTAGTTTTCATCAACTTTTGAAGACTTAGTACCACAATCCGTTAAAGGCTTTTTAAAATCTATTGTTTCTATTTTCAATTTTTTAGGATCCAGATGCGAAACCTGGGATACGACAATTTCGTCTTTAGACGGATTTTCTACAGCGGTTACAGTCGTTTTTGCAGAATCTTTAACTGTTTCTGCAACAGCTTCAGGGGTTGCTTCTTCAGTCGCTCCTTTTGGAGTGACCTTTTGATTGAATTCTAATGTATTGGGAGCCAGACATACCCTGTCATCACACGTTTGATAAGTGATCTCAGAGGTAACATCTGCGGGTTTTGTAGGGTCTTTAAGTTTGAATTTTTGTTTAAAGCCTGCCGAGTTTGAATAGAAAACAATCGTTCCGCCAAAAGCTTCAGAGAATTCTTCATGCTTCTTTCCAACCTCCTGAAATTTTCCAATCAGTTCAATATTTTTTCCCGAAACTTTATATTCTGTGGGAATCCCTGTATCTTCAGGAATATCTCTCGAGTAAATATGCCAACCACTTTCCATCGTTGCATTAAGAACTGCCTCGTATTGATTATTTCCCAGATCATTGATCGTGAACTTGAATTTTACAGGATTTTTGATCTGTGCATTGAGTCCTGAAAATAAGAATACCAAAGCTAATAACAGCCATGCTTTAAATTTACTTTTCATTTTTTACTTTTCATTAAAAAGGTTTAGGGTATGCTTTGTTTTTTCTGTACACACAAATCTTCTGTCTTGTCTGTAAGGAATAATGCCTAAGACGTTTTTATTGTCGTCCGCCAATACCCAAATTTTTTGCTTCGCTAAAATAGATAATTTTTCATCCTTAAAAAACTTGGAAACTTTCTTTTTTCCCGAAAAGAGTAATGGATAAAATAAATCACCTTCCTCTTTTTTCCTTAAAATTAATGGGAATTGAAGCTGTTCTGCATCAAAAGACCATTGGAAACTCTTGCTATGCTCACTACTGTCTGTAATGAATGTGGCAAGATTGATATCAACTGAAACTTTATTGAAATCAAACTTTTCAATTAAAATTATCTGTTCTTCCTCTTTTTTATCAACCTTATTGATTATGATAAGTTCATCCCGATTAACCATCAGTTGATAATCATTAGAAAAAAAAAGAACTTCCTGTAGAGGCGGTGAAAATTTTCCTGATTTCTTCTTCTTTGTTGAATCCGTATTTTTTTAAAATCTCGAACTTTATAAAATCACTTTCTTTAGCCAGCTTTTGCTTTGATAGGATTCTCTTTTCCAGGTTAAATGTAGAAATACTATTTTCTACTTCTTCTATTTGTTTTTGTATAAAATCTTTTGCCTGATTCAGGTAGGAAGAGCTTTTTTTAAAATTTTCTAAAAAATGATCATTAGTTTCAAGAAGTTTCGGGACAATTTCATTTCTGATTTTGTTTCTTAAGTAATCGTTTTTTTTTATTAGACGCATCTTCTCTGTATTCAATATTGTTTTCTTTTGCAAAACTATAAATCTCTTCTTTGGAATAACCTAAAAGAGGGCGCAGGATTTTGTTCTCATTAGCAGGAATGCCGCTCAATCCGTTAATCCCTGCTGCTTTTGACAGATTAATGATGAATGTTTCTAGTTGATCATTCAGGTGATGTGCGGTTACCAGGTATTCCAGCTTTTCGGCCTCTTGTACCTTTTTAAAAAATTGATACCGGAGTTCCCTGGCCCAAAGCTGAATGGAATTTTCAGGTTGTTGATCTTCTTCCGAAACCTCATATAAATGAAATCTGATGTCATTGGCCTGACAAAAATCCTGAACAACTTTCTGATCCGAATCAGAGTCCTTACCCCGAAGTTTGTAATTGATATGTGCAATCTGAAAATTAAGACCCAGATTACTGAATAAAAAAGCTAAAACCATGGAATCTGCACCTCCGCTTACCGCTAAAAGATAATTGTGTTTTTCGGGTGAGTTAACCAGATTTTGCAGCTGTTCTTTAATACTTAATTTTTTCAACATAACTGTTGAGAATTTCATTTGTGCAAAGATAATTCATATAATTCAATTGAATTTTCTAACTTTGATCCGTCTAAAAAAGATTATTTATGAAGATATTAAAAATTTTAGCAGTTTCTGCGATGGCGTTGGGAATGACATCTTGTGTCAGCAAAAAACAGTATGATGCACTAAGTTCGAACTACAAACAGTGCATTGAAAATATTGGCGAAAGACAAAGAGAGATTCAGGATCTGAAATCTCAAAACTCCGCATTATCCGGTGAAAATAGTTTACTAAAAAGCCAGCATGATGCTCTGAAGTCATCTTTAGATGCATGCTTATCCAATACAGGAAAAAGCTCTGCAAATATTGATAAACTGGTAGGTGAGATTAATGCTTCAAACTCATACATCAAACAATTGATTTCTAATAATGCTAAAAATGACAGTCTGAATTTAGCATTGTCAAATAAACTGAAAAGATCTTTGGATAATGTAACCGATGAGGATGTTCAGGTAAAAGTATTGAAAGGAGTTGTAATGATTTCCCTTTCAGATAAAATGTTGTACAAAACAGGAGATTATAACATTCTGCCCGCAGCTCAGGAAGTACTAGGAAAAGTAGCTAAAGTGATCAACGATTACGATAAATATTCCGTACTTATTGAAGGGAATACTGATAATGCTCCTTTGAGCTCTGCTAATTTACCAAGAGACAACTGGGATCTTTCTGCATTGAGAGGAACTGCGGTTGCGAAGGTGCTGCAAACTCAGTTTGGTGTAGATCCTTCAAGAATTACAGCTGGAGGTCGTTCAGAATACAATCCTAAAGCAACGAACATGAGTGTTTCAGGAAGAGCAGAAAACAGAAGAACTGAAATTATCATTATGCCTAAGCTTGATGAGTTCATGAAACTGATGGATATTGCTCCTAAGAAATAATACTTGAAATACATAAACATAAATAAATCCCGGAGAAATTCGGGATTTATTATTTTAATCAAACTAATTCTTCTTGTTTCAATAATGAAATAATTCGCTTAATAAATGAATCGGATAATTTGCGTTTAGTTTTTTCAGAAGATACATTCTCTAATGATCCTGTAGCTTTTCTCTTTTTCTTAGTTAGGCTTTCTTCTGTTTCCATGTTTATGATGTTTTTGCGTTTGCTGCTTAGCAAAGGTACTAATGTCCAGTCTGCTAAAACACCCGTGTTTTTACGGTATTTTAGCAGGGTGATTTTCCCATGGTTAAATTGTATCTTTTATCCACAATACCACCATTTTTTCTTTTATTTAATTAAATTTGAATAACAAAAATCGATAACATGAGTTTTTTTGAAGAAAAGAACCCGGAAATGGATAGGTATCTGGAGACCCACGCTTCTTCCGAACCTGAAATTCTGAAGAGATTAAGAAAAGAAACTTTCCAGAAAACAACACAGCCGCATATGATATCCGGTTATCAGCAGGGAAGGCTTTTAACGATTATTTCCCAGATGCTGCGGCCAGTAAATATTCTTGAAATAGGAACTTTTACGGGATATGCCACCCTTTGTTTAGCTGCGGGCTTATCCAAAGAAGGAAAAATTACAACATTGGATGTTAATGAAGACCTGGCTTACCTTCCAAGGAAGTATTTTTCTGAAAGTGCATTTTCGGAGCAGATCTATTTTAAACTTCAGGATGCAAAAGACTTCTTAAAAGAAACAAATGAGATTTTTGATCTTGTTTTTATCGATGCAGATAAGGATAATTATGCAGAATATTTCAGATTAATAAAACCCCATACCCAATCCGGATCAGTAGTATTGTTTGATAATGTTCTATGGTACGGTAAAGTATTGGAAGAAAACCCAAAACAAAGATCTACCCAGGTCATTAAAGAATTAAATGATTTGATTGCAAAAGATGAAGATTTTGAAAATCTTATTTTACCTTTGCGTGATGGGGTTAATTTCCTTCGAAGGAAGTAAATAGAGAGGTTTGAAATTTAAATTTTTTAATTTTCAAATCCTTAGTCATTTAATATATAAAGAAAGTTGATGAATAAAGGAATCTGTATTGTTACTGTAGCTCCTGTCCGGGCAGAAAACTCGGACAAAGCAGAGATTGTAACAGAAATATTGTTTGGTGAAAGTGCTGATATTTTGGAAGTGAATAAAAACTGGACCAAAATAAAAATGCATTATGATAGCTATGAAGGATGGATGGATACTAAACAGATAAAACCGGTATCAGACGAAGAACTTGAAAAGAGAAAAGTTACTCTGATTACGGAAGATTTCTCCTCTGTATTGATGAATGATGGTAAAACATTGCTTTCTATGGGATCAGAAGTTGAATTTCCGGCTGTGGCTTCAAGGAGAAGTCATGATATTCGGGAAAGCATTGCTTTAACGGCAAAAGAATTTCTTAATGTTCCTTACTTATGGGGAGGAAAAAGCTTTTTTGCGGTAGATTGTTCAGGCTTTACACAATTGGTGTATAAAGTTCACGACATCAAGCTTCCGAGAGATACCTATCAGCAGGCAGAGATGGGGGAGCCTTTAACCTTTGTTGAGGAAAGTCAGCCCGGAGACCTGGCATTCTTTGAAAATACCGAAGGGAAAATTATTCACGTTGGAATTATGTTAGAAAATCAGAAGATCATTCATGCCTCTGGTAAGGTAAGAATTGACACCCTTGATTCCTCCGGGATTTTCAATAAGGAATTGAACAGTCATACCCATAAATTAAGAGTGATTAAAAAAGTTTTGTAATAACCGAAGCATGTCTGGTAAACTATTACTTATTGTAAATATTCTCTTGCTTATTTCAATTTGGATTTTTACCGGATGGAAATATGCAGAATTACCGGAAATTATTCCTACTAATTTTATGGTTAACGGAAGAATTGACGGTTATGATCATAAAAGGACAATTTGGATTTTACCTTCTATTGCTACCTTCTTATCTTTTATTCTTTTTGCGGTTACCAGAGATTCCAACTCTCCCATGCTTACTATTCCGGATCACTTCCGAAATAAAAAATCTTTAGAGCTTTTTGCATACAGTATTCTGCTACCTCTGCTATTGTTGTTTGGGTATACTCTTTTAGAAACCGTTTGGATAGCTGAAAACAGAACAAATACTTTGGGTAATATGTTTTTCGTTTTTTTAGGCTTGATGATCCTTGTAATAGGGACAAACATATTTGTAATGTTTAAAAAAGGAAAATATGATAAAATCCAAAAATAATTCTGATCACTATATATGGGGAGAGCATTGTGATAGCTGGGTACTGAAGGATACCCAGGAGCTTTCTGTAAAGCAGGAAAAAATGCCTTCGGGAACCTCTGAAAAACTTCATTTTCATAATAGAGCTAGCCAATTCTTTTATATTCTTAAGGGAGAGGCTTCATTTGAAATTGAGCAGGAAAAGTTTTTTATAAAAGCGGGTGAAAGTATTTCTATTGAGCCAAAAGCGCAACATTATATTTTTAATGATACAGGAGAAGAACTTGAGTTTTTAGTGATCTCTTGTCCTTCAACAAATAATGACCGGGTTGAAATTGAAAAATAGATGATGTCTTTTATTTATAACATACTGATTAATATCCTCATTTTCGGAATGAAAGTATTTTCGTTGTTCAATGAGAAAACTAAAAAAGGAATTGAGGGACGAAAACATTCTTTATCGCTTGTAAAATCTTCATTTTCAAAAACGGATAAGGTAATCTGGATGCACGCAGCAAGTCTGGGGGAATATGAGCAGGGGCTTCCTGTTCTTGAAAGGCTGAAAGAAATTTTTCCACAACATAAAATTCTGATTACATTTTTTTCACCTTCAGGATATGAAAATGTTATCAGGAAAAAACATATCGCTGATGTTATTTGCTATCTTCCTTTTGATACAAAAAAATCTGTGAGCGAGTTTGTTGCACAGTTCACTCCTGAACTATTCTTTACGGTTAAATATGATTATTGGTATAATCTTTTAGCTGAACTAAAAAAAAAGGAATGCCAGAATTTATGTGATTTCTGCACTGTTCTATGAAAGGCAATCATTTTTTACATCTTACGGGAAATGGTTTGTTAAACAGCTTCAGTCAAACGTTGATTGGTTTTTTCATCAGACTGAATTTTCCTACGCTCTGGCTAAAAGTATAGGATTGGTAAAATCTTCTATAACAGGAGATACAAGATTTGACAGGGTTAAGCAACTTAGGAGCAGGGATCATCATGTGAAATTTATCAAAGACTTTACAGGAGATCAAAAAACCATTGTTTTCGGAAGTTCGTGGCATGCTGAAGAAAAAATTGCAGAGCTGGTTTCTGTAATGAATCAGGATGTGAAAATTATTATTGCTCCTCATGATTTAAAAAGAGTCCAGAACTTAAAGCAGATGTTTCCCAATGCCTTATTGTATAGTGAAATTTCTGATTCCGGATTTTCGGCTTTCAATCCTCAGCTGTTGATTATTGATAGCATCGGGCTGCTATCAAAATTATATTCTTATGCTGATATTGCCGTAGTGGGAGGTGGGTTTCATGATGCAGGTCTTCATAATATTCTTGAAGCGGCAGCTTTTGGTGTTCCTGTTGTTTTCGGAAACCACTACAGGAAAAATCCTGAAGCAGATGAACTGATTTCAGCAGATGGAGGCAAATCTTTTGAAACCGAATATTTGGCTGCGGATTTTATTCTTTTTTTAACCCATAATGAAGAGGTAATTGAAGATATGTCTCAAAGTGCCAGAAAATTTGTAGATGATAAACCCGATTCTTCGGAGCTTATTATTGAAAAGATGACATCATTTTAAGAATCCCTGGCTTTTGATCTCTTTAATGATTAAATCCAGATTTTCAGGAATACGGTCAGATTTAAGCCATCTCATATCAAAACTATTATTGATACAAAGTTTCTGTAGGTAGCGGTTATTTTGAATTTTATCTTCCAGTTCACTCAATTGCTCATCGAACTCAATCCAGTAATCTTCATCAAGCTTTTGTATAGTAAGAAGCGCCTTTATTGCTTTATTGATTATATAAATGTAAAGCTTATATACAGCATCGAACCTTTGATGGTTGAGCTGAGAATTTTGGTCTAAAATTCTGTTGATGAGAAACAGGTGAAGTGATACTTCACCAAATTTATCGGTAGTCACTTTTATGTGTTCAGTTATTTCAGCGCTTATTTTTCTAATAAGAACCAGGAAATATTTTGGATTAGTTATATATTTAGATGCGAAAAGAACTTTTTCTTCAATGATATCTTCCATCTGGGATCTTTTCTGATCCGTTGTTTCTGTATCAATTAACTCAAAATATAGTTTTTTAGAAAGGAGCTTATCTTTTTTAAGAAGTCTGAAGATCAAACGGTCTTTTTCTATAGAAGAGAAATTACTCAGTGCTGCTTTGAATTCTTTTGAATACTCCATTAATTAAAAATTTTAGAATATTTCATAAACCCGTTCAACGCCCAGTTGGCAGTATAATATAGAGACTTTAACGTAGAAAACTTCATGAAATCTTTGTACACAAGGTACTGATCTTTTACGATATGCTGTTTTTTTCTGGAAACACTCGTTGAATGCATCCTGTATTTTGCCATAGTTTTTGGTAGGGGTTTTCCCACAGGAATTTTCTTTAGTAAATTGAGCCACATAACATGATCTTCCCGTTTGCTGCCTTCCGGAAAGTATTCTTTGCCTACCCTCTGGGAATCATACATCGATGATAGGAGGGATAATCGACATGTTTTCAGTAAATTGTCAAAAGTTACTTCCTTGTCTGCTTTGAAATCTTCAATCTGAGGAATAAGCTGTTCATTGCATCTCGCATAATTGGAATAGGCAATTTCAGCATTTTCGCGCTTCATGAAGTTGATCATCTCTTCTAAAAAATCAGGCTCCCAGTAGTCATCGGCATCCAGAAAAGTAATAAATCTTCCGGTTGCTTTTTCAAGGGATAAATTTCGAGCATGTCCTGCACCTCCATTTTTTTCCGCAACAGATAACTTTATTCTTGGATCATTTACCTTACGGATTATATCCACAGAATTATCCAAAGACTTGTCATCAGTGATTAGCCACTCCCAGTCTGTAAAAGTTTGGCTCATTACAGAATGAATGGTCTCTTCCAGAAATCTGGAAGAATTATAGCATGGAGTGATTATGGAAACCTCGGGCATACGTGTTTTTATGCAAATATAAGGTTTTAAAATATCTGTTTTATTGAAGGAATTTTAAGAAAATGAAAATTATAATTGCAAAACCTAAAAAAAATGACAGAGTATTTAAAAAAAATCATAATTTTAGGCCTTGAAAAATTTGATACATGAAGAAATTAGCATTACTATTTGCAGGTTTATCATTATTAGTAGCAACCGGATGTAAGGACGACGATACTCAACAGGTATTTCCAATTAACGGACTTTGGCAACCTGTTAAAGAAGTGATTACCACTATTCCGGCAAACGGATCCGGGGTTTCAGATGAAATTACTTTTACCACTTGCCAGAAAGAATCAAGATGGTTGTTCAATGAAGGAAATACCGGAAAAAGAACCGATAAGGATGAAATAGGAACCCCTGCAATATGTAGTACTGTTTCAGACCGAAATTTTACCTATACCTATAGTACAAGTGATAAGAGGATTGAAATCAAGTATCAGGGTACAGTAGTTCCGGACAAAGGAAAAGTAACTACACTCACTGATACGACGCTGAATCTTACCATTGAAGATACTACAGATCCTAATCTATACAAGTCTACCACATATACACTAAAGAGAATTCCTCAGTAATATATATAAGGTTGAAAATAAAGAATACAGATCTCATCTTCGGATGAGATTTTTTTGTTTAAATCAAAGTATGCTAATTAATTAAAAATTAAAGTTCTATTTCTTTTAAAATCTTTATTTTTGTACCTCTTCAAATTTTTTGAAGATTAATTTTAAATAAAATCTATACATAAAGTGTTTTACGATCATCAGCAGATAGAAAAAAAAGTGGCAGAAATACTGGGAAGAAAAGCAGACATACAAAACTTCCGATACAACAGATAAACCCAAATTTTATGTTCTCGATATGTTTCCTTATCCATCAGGAGCAGGATTACACGTAGGACATCCTCTTGGATATATTGCATCTGATATTTATGCAAGGTATAAAAGACATCAGGGATTTAATGTGCTTCACCCGGTTGGTTATGACAGCTTTGGACTTCCTGCTGAACAGTATGCTATTCAAACAGGACAGCATCCTGCTATTACTACTGAACAAAACATTAACAGGTATGAAGAACAATTAAGAAAAATTGGTTTTTCATTTGACTGGAGCAGGGAAGTGAGAACTTCAGATGCTTCCTATTATAAGTGGACACAATGGATCTTTATCCAGTTGTTCCATTCGTGGTACAATAAAGATACCGATAAAGCAGAGCCTATAGAAACGCTGATTCAGCATTTTGAAGAAAAAGGGACACAAGGTTTAAATGCAAATCAAAATGACGAACTTGATTTCACGGCAGAAGAGTGGAAGAATGCTTCAGATATTGATAAGGAAGATATCTTATTAAATTATCGTCTGGCTTACAGAGCTGAAACGACGGTTAACTGGTGTCCTGCTCTTGGAACAGTATTAGCCAATGATGAAGTAAAAGATGGGAAGTCTGAAAGAGGAGGTTTTCCAGTATTTCAGAAAAAGATGATGCAATGGAGTATGAGGATTTCCGCATACTCTGAGAGATTACTTCAGGGATTAAATACAATAGACTGGCCACAACCTTTAAAAGATTCGCAGGAATACTGGATTGGAAAATCACAAGGAGCGCAGGTTCAATTCAATGTTGAGAATCACGACGAAAAGATCGAGGTTTTCACCACAAGACCTGATACTATTTTCGGAGCGACTTTTATGGTACTTGCGCCGGAAAACCCATTAGTTGATACCATTACTACGGCTGCTCAGAAGGCTGAAGTTGATGCTTACATAGAAGAGACTTCTAAGAAAACAGAGAGGGATAGAATGTCTGATGTAAAAAACGTGAGTGGTGCATTTACCGGAAGTTATGCAATCAATCCTTTCAGCAATGAGAAGATGCCGATTTATATCTCAGATTATGTATTGATGGGATATGGAACAGGAGCTGTTATGGCAGTACCTGCTCACGATGAACGTGATCACAGATTTGCAAAGAAGTTTAATCTTGAAATTAAAAAGGTTGTTGAGACCGATGAAGATGTTCAGGAAAAATCTTTTGACTCTAAGACCAGCGTTTGTGTTAATTCAGATTTCCTGAATGGATTATCTTACGATGAGGCTAAAGCAAAAATGATTGCCGAAGTTGAGAAGCGTAATATCGGTCATGGAACTACAAATTACAGACAGCGTGATGCTATTTTCTCAAGACAGCGTTATTGGGGTGAACCGGTTCCTATATATTATAAGGATGGAATGCCATATACTTTACCAATGTCTTCTTTGCCTTTGGAGCTTCCCGAAGTTGAAAAATATTTACCAACAGAAGACGGGGATCCTCCATTAGGAAACGCTAAGTTTTTTGCGTGGGATGAGACAAATCAAAAAGTTGTAGCTACAGAATTAATCAATGAGGTTAATGTATTTCCATTAGAGTTGTCCACCATGCCTGGTTGGGCTGGAAGCTCATGGTACTTCTTAAGATATATGGATCCTCATAATGAAGAAGTTTTTGCTAAAAAAGATATCACTGATTATTGGGGAGAGGTAGACCTATATATAGGAGGAAGTGAACATGCAACAGGTCACTTGCTGTATTCCCGTTTTTGGAATATGTTCCTAAAGGACAGAGGATACATCAGTCAGGATGAGCCTTTCCAAAAGTTGATCAATCAAGGGATGATTTTGGGAATGAGTGCATTTGTGTACAGGATAGAAGGAACAAATCAGTATGTTTCCAAATCATTGGCAACTCAATATAAAACACAGAAGATTCATGTGGATGTATCCTTATTAAAAGGAACATCTGATGAATTGGATACTGAAGCATTCAAACAATGGAGACCCGACTATGCTGATGCTGAATTTATTTTGGAAGACGGAAAGTATATTACAGATCGCGAGGTAGAGAAGATGTCCAAGTCTAAATATAATGTCGTAAATCCGGATGATATCTGTGCAGAATATGGAGCGGACGGATTAAGATTATATGAAATGTTCTTAGGACCATTGGAACAATCGAAACCATGGAATACCCAGGGACTAAGTGGAGTGTACGGATTCCTTAAAAAATTCTGGAACCTTTATTTTAACGGAGATGTATTTGAAGTTTCTGATGAAGAACCGACAAAAGCAGAATATAAAGTCCTGCATACTTTGATAAAGAAGGTAGTTTACGATATCGAAAACTTCTCTTTCAATACCTCTGTATCTTCATTTATGATCGCTGTAAATGAATTACAAAAAATAAAATGCAACAAACGCAATATTCTTGAGCCGTTAGCCGTTATCATTTCTCCTTATGCACCACATATTTGTGAAGAGCTTTGGAGTTTGTTAGGACATACCGATTCTATTGAATTTGAAAAATTCCCTGAATTAATAGAATCATATTTAGTAGAAGATGAAATTGAATATCCGGTGAGTGTAAATGGTAAAATGAGGTTCAAATTATCCCTATCTGCTCAATTATCACCCGCGCAAGTAGAAGATTTGGTGATTAATGACCCCAAAATGCAACAGATTTTGGAAGGAAAAACCCCGAAAAAAATCATTGTAGTCCCTCACAGAATTGTGAATATTGTAATTTAAAAAAAAAATTAACATTGGCAAATTAAAAAAAATGAAGGCTTAATTTTTTGAAATTTTTAAAGTATTTAAAAATACTGAGAAATATCATTAAAAAAAAAAGAGAATAATTGATTTATCGAAATCGTAATAATATTTCGTTATCAAAAAAATGCAAAATGTTTATTTGAGACTATTGTATTTTAATTAATTTTGCCTTTAATTTACAACTTGATAAAATTTTAAAACAATATAATTTAGTTAAATATGGAAATGAATGTTTCAAAAAATGATGAGCAAGTAATTGCTAGAAAGGCAGGAGGTTTAAACCCGGCTATTATTATTCCTATTTTATTCGTTATAGGAGTTTGTATTTATTTATTCGTGCTAGGGAGTCCTGGTAACTTCAAAGATGCAGATAAACTAGGTAGTGGATCTGTAGCTTTTTCAAGTGTTGAAGGAAAAGACATTCACCCAGAGTCGTTTTTAGGTATTATCTACAAAGGAGGGGTTATCGTACCAATCTTGATTACTTTCATGATCACTGTAATCGTTTTCTCTTTTGAAAGATATTTCGTACTTGGTAAAGCAGCTGGAAAAGGAAACTTGGATAGCTTCGTTGTTCAGGTAAGAAGCTTATTAAACCAAAACAAAATTGATGAGGCTTTAGAAGAGTGCGACAGACAACAAGGTTCTGTAGGTAATGTAGTAAAAGAAGGTCTTACGACTTACAAAGCTTTATCTCATGATACGACTTTAAACAAAGAGCAAAAAATGGTGGCTCTTAACAAAGCTATCGAAGAGGCTACAACTCTTGAAATGCCAATGTTGGAAAAGAACATGATGATTCTTTCTACTTTAGGTACAGTTGCAACATTAGTAGCACTTTTGGGAACCGTAATCGGGATGATCAAAGCATTCTTCGCATTAGGTTCAGGTGGTGGTACTCCAGATGCTGCTGCACTTTCTACAGGTATCTCTGAAGCATTGATCAACACGGCTTTAGGTATTGGTACTTCAGCTATCGCTATTATCCTTTATAACTTCTTTACATCTAAAATTGATGGATTAACTTATAAGATCGATGAGATCGCAATGAGTATCCAACAATCTTTCGCGGAATTCAACTAAGAATTTCCAGCAAGGAATTTGCATTAGCAATAAAAGAAGTTTAATTAAAAATAATAAAAATAATGGCGAGAGTCAAACCAAAAAGACATGGAGTAGTGACGGATATGACCGCGATGTGTGACGTTGCGTTCCTACTACTTACATTCTTTATATTGACCACTCAGTTTAAAAAACCTGACGTGGAGCAGATTAAACCGCCATCTTCAATATCAGAGAAGTTACTTCCTGATGCTAGTTTAATGACTATCAACGCTACTCCGGACGGGAAATTCTATTTCCAACCGGTAGAGAATGCATCAGAGAGATTACAGCTTTTAGATAAAATGGGTCAAAAATATGGTATTACTTTTGACAACAACGAAAAAGCTGCATTTCAAAAAGTACAAGCGATTGGGGTTCCAATGAACCAACTTAAAAGCTATCTTGATTTGCCAGATGACGAGCAGAAGAATTTTAAGAGTCCTACAGGGATTCCTATGGATAGTACAAATAAGCAGTTAGTAGACTGGGTACAACAAAGTTTGAGCGTAAATCCTGAATACAAATTAGCGATTAAAGGAGACGTTACTACTCAATACCCTAAAGTGAAAAGCTTATTTGAAGGTTTAAGAGATATTGATTTTCTTAAATTTTGGTTGATTACATCACAAGAAGGTAAACCTAACGAATAATATCGAGCAGAAATGGCAGAAGTACAAGTACAGGAAAAGGGCGCCAAGGGCGGCAAGGTACGTTCCAAGAAGCAGAGTACCAGAGTTGACATGACTCCGATGGTGGACTTGGGTTTTCTATTGATCACCTTCTTTATGTTCACAACCACGTTTAGTAAACCTAACGTAATGGATTTGGGTCTTCCGGCAAAACCGAAAGAAAAAGATAAAAAACCACCTCCAACTGAAATTAAACTTTCTAACTCAATTTCATTGTTATTGGGTAAAGACAATAAAATTTTCTGGCATCAGCAAGATAATACATCTTTAACTGATCAGAATCTGAATGAAACTACTTTCGATAGAGAAGGTGTTAGAAAGGTAATTGAGCAAGCAAAAGCAAATGCGGCAGATAAAAGTAAATTTACTGTAATTATCAAGCCGACAGATGATGCTGTATATAAAAACTTTGTTGATATTCTTGATGAAATGGCAATTACCAAAAGTGAACAATACGGGGTTACCGATTTGAAACCTTGGGAGGTAGCTATTTATAACAAGAAAGTTGGGAATAATGGAGCTGCGGCTGCACCAGCTACAAAGTAATTTAACCATAAAATTGTAAATCTATGGCAGATGAAAATGTATACAGTCAGAATCTTACTTTAGACGAGATTGTATTTGAAAATAGAAACAAAGAATATGGTGCCTATGATCTGAGACATCAGTATCCAAAGCTTCTGACGAGATCTTTTCTTATCGGAACGGCACTATTCCTGATTTTGGCTTTGTCTCCTTTTATTTATCTTACGATTAAAAGACTTACTGCACCAGAGAAGAAAGAAGTAAAAGCTGATTTGGTGGAAATTCTTCAGGAAGATAAAATTATTGAGCAGCCAAAAGAAGAAGAACCACCTCCACCACCTCCACCTCCAAAAGAAGAGAAAATCGAGGTAATTCAGAATGTGGTTCCAGAGCCTGTAAAAGCTCCGAAAATTGAAACTCCACCACCACCGATTTCTAAGCAATTAGAAACAACAACTGGTTTGCAAAATCAGGAGGGTGTTAAAGCTCCGGCTTACACACCTCCACCACCTCCACCATCAACGGGGACTAAAACTTCAACTGCTGAAGTTAAGCCTCAGGTAAGTGACACTCAGGTGTATACAGAGGTAGAGCAAACTGCAGAATTCCCAGGAGGTATTAATGCCTTTAGAAATAAAGTGTCTAGTAACTTTGACGGATCTGCAATGAATGGTGATGAAGGAACTGTAAAAGCTGAAGTAACTTTCGTTGTTGAAAGAGACGGTAGTATTACAGACGTTAAAGCGAGTGGAAAAAGCTCAGACTTTAATGCTGAAGCAGTAAGAACTATTAAGTCTATTAAGACTAAATGGGCTCCTGCTAAGATTAATGGACAATCTGTACGTTACCGTTTCAGATTACCATTAACAATGAATTTTGAAGGATAATTTTTATCTTTAAATAATAATTAAAAAAGAGAAGCATATGCTTCTCTTTTTATTTTTTTTTGGTATTTTTGTTATATGATGTTCAATTGGTTATCCCTGGTTACGGGATTGTTTTATATCGTTTTAGGAATTGTAGTTATTTTTTACAAATTCTTCTTTATTATTTTAGAGCCTACTGTAGCGTACCCTCTTGGAGGTGTTATGATTCTGTATGGAATCTTTAGAATTTACAGAGCGGTTTCAAGAATAAAAAATTCAGGAAATGAAGAATAATTTTAAAGTAATCATACTTTTTGTCTTATGTATAATTGCAGTAAGCTGTAAAAAAGAAGACAAATCCCCATCCTATTATAAGGGAGATCTTACAATCCTTACTGATGAATCCTTTAAAAGTGTTACGGAAGCTTTAGCCGACGGATACATGATTAATTATCCCGAAGCACACCTAAAGGTAGTTACAAGGAAGGAAGACCTGGGCTTTTTAGATCTTCTGAAAGGAAAGGCCAGAGTAGCGGTAATGTCCAGAGACTTAAGTCCTGAAGAGCTTAAAGCTTTTAAAGAGCAGGTGGGTTCTAAATTTTTGCCTGCCAGATTTGCTGCTGACGCAGTTGTTTTTATTGTTCCAAAAAATTCTACCAGGATCAGTATTTCAATGGATGAAATTCAAAACGGTCTTCTTTCTGATAAAAAGGGATTTGTTTTTGACGGGACTAATTCTAGTAACTTAAACTATGTGGCTCAGAAGCTTAAGAAGCAGCCTAAAGATCTCCAATTTTCTGTGATTCCAGGTAGTGAAAATATCATAGAACAGCTCAATAAATATCCCGATAAAATTGGTGTCATAGGTCTTAATACCTTTAGCCGCCCTTATGATAAAACTTCTGAAAAATTAAGGGATATGGTTAAAATATTGCCGGTTGAAAACAAAGGAAAATTATATACTCCGGATTCTGCAGGACTACGTGAAATGAAATATCCTTTTACTAGAGTTTTGTATTTTTTAACAAATGAAGGAAACTTTAACATTGCCAATGGTTTCATCAGATATTCATGTACCCAATTAGGGCAAATGATTGTGCAGAAGGAAGGTTTGCAACCCTACAATATTTACAAAAGAGAGGTGCAAATGCGTTAAAAAATATTAAATTGACTTTATCCCCCAAATAAATACACTATTTTGGTCTGAAAATTGTGTATAATATTACTCGATTTAGAAAATATAAAATGAAAGATATAATGATTATGAATGTAAAAAAGATTGCTTTTGGAGCAGCGGTGGTATTTTTTGCCAATTTTTCGTTTGCACAAACATTGCAAGATGGTATTAACAGTATCGACAGTGATAAATTTGCCCAGGCAAAGACTCAGTTCACCGATATGATTGCTAAAACTCCTACTGCTGAAAACTATTTCTATTTAGGAAATACTTTTCTAAGACAAGGTGAGCCGGATTTTGCTAAAGCAACTGAAAGCTTCAATAAAGGTCTTGCAGCAGATAGCAAAAGCTATTTAAACAAGATCGGATTGGCAGCTGTAAAGCTTGGAAAAGGTGATAAGGCAGCTGTTGCAGAAATACAGAAAATTGTTAGCGATTCAAGAGAAAAAGATGCTGAAGTATTGTTCAGAGCTGCAGAGGCTTTAACTTTATTTGAGAAAAATAACTCTCCTGATCTTGCCATTCAATTCCTTAATAAGGCAATTGAAAGGGCACAGAAAAAAGAAGTTCCTGCGAATTATTACTATACACTGGGAGACGCTTACAGATTGAAAAAAATCCCTGGTGATGCTATGACTGCTTATGATAAAGCGTTACCTCTGGCTAAAAATAAAGCTTCTGTTTATACCAGAATGGGTACTTTATGGATGGCTGCTCAGCAATGGAAATTAGCTAAAGAAAATATTGATAAAGCAATTGCTGTAGATGCTACATATGCACCTGCTTATAAAGCTTTGGCTGCCTATGATATTAAATATCAGCAAAATGATAAAGCGACTCAGGACTTGATCAATTATACTAAATATGCGGATGAAGATCCATATACACAATTAGAAATCGCTAAGCTTTATTTTACAAACGAAGATTATAACAATTCAAGAACTGTTTTAGATAAGATCTTTGATAAAATTGATGATCCTATTAAGTTCAAATTGAGAGCTTATCAATTATATTCTGAAGGTAAATATGCAGATGCTAAGCAAAACATGGATACTTTCGTTTCTCAGGCGGATAAATCAAGAGTACAACCTGCTGACCAGGGATTACAAGGTTTAATTGCCGCTGGATTGGCTAAGGATGAAAAAGATGCAGCAAAGAAAACTGCTTTAACAACTGAAGCTCAGCAGAAAATAGCTATCGCAAAAGCTGCAAAAGATGAAACAATGAAATGGGATATGGAATTAGCTAAGATTGCCGGAGGAGGAGCTTCTCAGGGATCAGCTGATGCGGGACCTACAAACCCTACCATTGAAGGATTAAAGCAAAAAGTAGCAGCTAATGCACAGGATACAGATTCATTATTCAAATTAGCGACTGCTTACCAGGATGTTAAAAACTGGAACGGAGCTATATTAACATGGCAGAAAATGAGTACACTTCTTCCTGATTGGGCTCCTGCTTATTACAGTTTAGGTTATTCTTACCAACAAGCTGGGAATAATGATGCTGCGAAAATAGCGTATGAAAAATTCATCACTACTGTAAAGCCAGCAGATGTAGAGGCTAATAAACAAACTTTAGCTTATGCTTACTTTGCCGTAGCTTATATGAGCAAAGATTCTGATCTTGCTAAAGCTAAAGATTATGTTGCTAAGTCTGTTCAGTTGGATCCGACTTATCAGGATGCTGTTAAACTTAACGGTGAGATCAATAAGTAATTTAAAATTTAAATTATATATATTAAAACTTCCCATTCATAATGTTTGGGAAGTTTTTATTTTAAGCCTTATCTTTGAAAAATATGAAAACAGACATACTTGCTTTTGGAGCGCATCCTGATGACGTAGAACTGGGTTGTGGAGGTACCATTGCCAAATTGATATCAGAAGGAAAAAAATGTGTTATTGTAGATCTTACAAAAGGTGAACTGGGAACAAGAGGAACAGACGAAACCAGAAAAACGGAGGCTGCTGAATCTGCAAAAATTCTTGGGGTTTCCGCAAGGGAAAATTTAGGTATGAAAGACGGGTTTCTTGTTAATTCAGAAGAGTACCAGATGAAGATTGTAAAAATGATCCGCAAATACCGCCCGGAAATCGTCTTAGCCAATGCGATTGATGATAGACATCCGGATCATGCAAAAGGAGCGAAATTAGTTTCCGATGCGTGCTTTTTAGCTGGTCTTAGAAAGATTGAAACTGTAGAGGGAGGAGAAAGCCAGGACGTATGGAGACCTAAACACATTTTTCATTATATCCAATGGAAACATATTCAACCTGAATTTGTAATTGATATTTCAGAATATCTGGATAAGAAAATTGAAGCATGCCTTGCATTTAAAACTCAGTTTTATGATCCGAATTCTACCGAACCAGTAACTCCGATTGCTACAAAAGACTTTCTGGAAAGCTTAACATACAGAGCTCAGGATTTAGGGCGTCTATCGGGAGTTGCTTACGCTGAGGGATTTACGACAGAGAAGTTAATTGCTTTGAAAAATTTTGAAGGAATTGTTTTGTAATTAAAAAATCTTTCTTATATTTGCAACCACAAAACGGTGATTGTAGCTCAGTTGGTTAGAGCGTCGGATTGTGGTTCCGAAGGTCGTGGGTTCGAGACCCATCATTCACCCAAAGAAAGTACACTTTTAAAGTGTACTTTTTTATTTTATACCTTTCTGATGTTTCATTTTTTTATCCAAAAAAATATCAAAAACTTTTAATTTTATTTTAGGATCAGGATAGATTTTTATTTTGATGCTGTTTTAAGGGGAATACTTGATTGAAATAGAATGTGAAGTGATAAATAATAAGAGAATATTCTAGAGAGATTTTTATAGCATATTTCTAGCATAATTACTGTTAATGAGTGGTACATCATAGGTATTTAGATTTAAAAGTACTCTTTTGCATCTTTTAAATCCATTGTTCTTAGAATAATCCTGTAAAAAAATAGACATAAAAAAAGCACCTTTTTTCAGATGCTTGTGTTTTTAGATATTCTTTTTTTTATACTTCGTCGTCAGAATCTATAGTATAAGATTTGCTTTTGAAGTCTTTGTCATGTTTTTCTGAAATTACATCCTCACCCTTTTCATTAATGATGAAATCTGTTGACTCATTGAACATTTCCTGGAAACTCTTAAAATCTTCTTTGTAAAGGTAAATTTTGTGTTTTTCAAATGTAGCCTCTCCATTTTCACCGAAGTTCTTTTTACTTTCGGTAATCGTAAGATAATAATCCCCCGCTTTCGTCTCACGCACATCAAAGAAATATGTTCTTCTTCCTGCTTTTAACACCTTCGTGAAAATTTCATTTTCATGGCGTTCCTTGTATTCACTCATTGTTAGATATTTTTTAATCTTGTTAAGAACAAATATAAAAGATTTCTTTTAATCACAAAATTTTTTTTTATGATTTATTTAACAATTTTGAATGAATCGGCTAAGCAGTTACAGAATTGGTAATTTCAGTAAGATTAAGGATTTTGTCAGCTCTTTGTGCGCTAGACTCTCTGTGTGTGATAATTATGGAGGTTGCATTGTGGATTTTTGACTCAATATTTTGCAGTATATTTTGTTCGGTTTCGGTATCTAATGCAGATAAAGAATCATCAAAAATAATGATATTTGGATCCTTAATCAGGGCTCTGGCGATACAAATTCTTTGCTTTTGTCCTCCCGAAAGCATCACTCCACGCTCTCCAACCGTCGTTTTATACTGTTCTTTAAATCCTATGATGTTTTTATGAACGTCTGCGATTTTAGCATATTCTACTACTTTCTCATGGGACGGATGGTCGATCGCAAATCCAATATTATTTTCTATAGTATCCGAGAATAAATAGCTCTCCTGAGGAATATAGCCAATAAAATCCCTGTACACTTCGAGATTGTGGTCCTTAAGATTTTTCCCGTCAATCAGAATTTCACCTTCAGTAGGGTCTATCAAACGGCATAGCAATAAGGCGATCGTAGATTTTCCGCTTCCTGTTTTCCCCATAATCGCCAATGATTGTCCCGCATTAATCGTAAAGCTTAAATTTTCTAAAGCTTTGATTCCTGTGTTAGGGTACACATATGAAACATTTCTAAATTCAATATCTCCCTTGATTTTATACTGATCAGAATTTTTGTTAATGATTTCAGATTTTTTATCCAGAAACTCATTGATTCTCTGCATGGAGGCTTCTGCTCGCTGATTGACTGATGTTACCCATCCTACCATTGAAAAAGGAAATATAAGGGTATTGATGTACATGAAAAAGTCGGCTATTTTACCGATACTTAGCTGTCCTGCAATATATTTTTGTCCACCGATGACGATGATGGCTACGTTAAGCAATCCAATTACAAATAAAATAATAGTAAAAAAATAAGCTTCTGTCTTTGCGAGGTCTAATGCCTTATCCTGGTAATCGGTTACCTTTGCCCCGTAATTCTTTTTGATATAATTTTCCCTGGCAAAGAATTTTACAACTCTTATTCCCGAAAAACTGTCCTGTACAAAAGTTGAAATACCGGACTGGCTTTTCTGCATTATCTTTGACTTCTTGTTAATAATTGAACTTACTTTAAAAATAAGGTATGACAAAATCGGAAGTGGTAGTAATGTCCATAAAGTCATGGATACGTCCGTTTTTATCATATAGATGCTGGTAATAAGAAGTAACACCAGTAAATTTACGACATACATGACTCCCGGTCCAAGGTACATTCTTACCGCTACAATATCTTCGCTCAATCGGTTCATGAGGTCACCGATAGTCGTCTGCTTATAATCTGTAAGTGAAAGCTCCTGATAGTGTCTGTAGATTTTATTTTTAAGCTCATATTCAATTCTCCTTGACGCTACAATAATGGTCTGTCTCATCATGAAAGTAAAGAATCCCGTCAATAACGAACAACCAACAATAATGGCAACGTAAATCAATACCTGCCTGTTGAATCCCATTTGTCCGTTTTTGGTAAGTTCATCAACCGATTTTCCTACAAACTGAACTTTATATGTATTAAAAAAATTACTGGCAATGATAAATAACAGCCCCCAAAACAACAATATCTTGTGTTTCCAAAAGTAGGGGTTCAGGGTTTTTAAAGCTTTCATATAGTTTTACAAAATTACAAAAATACCTTCACACTACGAATTCGATAAATTTTAAATTTTGTATCTTTGCACCCATAAAAAGCTCTTTGAATGTTAGGAAGAAGACAAATCCGTGAAAAAGTGGTGGAAAATGTGTATTCATACTACCAGAATCCGATTAAATTTGATGTTTTAGAGAAAAACATGTTTTCGGGTATAGAGAAAATCTATCATCTCTATATTTACCAACTGAATTTTTTAGTAGGTCTAAAGGCGCTTGCTGAAAACCAGATGGAAATTGGGAAGAAAAAATATCTGAAAACAGATTCTGATATTAATCCCAACCAGAAATTTATTAACAATCAGGTGTTGATCAAACTAGAGGAAAACCCTGAAAGGCTATTCTTTACAGGGCAACATAAAGAATTGAAATGGGATTTACATGATGATCTATTAGTAAAAACTTTCCAGAGAATTACAGCAGGGAAACGTTACCAGGATTTCATGAAAGTAGAAGAATATTCTTTTGAAGAGGACCAGAAGTTTATCGGAAAATTATTTTTGCGCTATATCGCTGAAAATGAAGATTTTCATGATTACCTTGGAGACAAGGAACTGACCTGGTCTGATGATATTCACATTTCCAATTCAATGGTTCAAAAGACAATTGGATTTCTGAAAGAAGATGAAGAAAGCAGAACATTAATCAAAATGATCAAGGATGAAGATGATAAGGCTTTTGCAGCTAAACTTCTAAGAGATACTTTGAACAATTGGGAAAATAATGAAAAGAAACTAAGTGAAAGATTGGAAAACTGGGATTTGGAAAGAGTTTCTTTAATGGATAAAGTTATTTTGTCTACCGCTATATCGGAACTTGATAATTTTCCTTTTACACCTTCAAGAGTTATTATCAATGAATATATTGAAATTGCTAAAGTATTTGCTACAGACAGATCCAATATCTTCATTAACGGAATTTTAGATAAATATTGTAAAGATCAAAATAGAATTTAACATGAAAAAGACGTTATCAATTATCGCTTTGTCTATTATAGGCTTTGGTTTAGTTTCTTGTAAAAAAGAAAACAAAGAGGCTCAAACTGCTGAATCTGTAGCAACAGATTCCACTGCTGCTGCAACAACTCCCGCTGATTCTGCGGTAGCTCCTGCAACAACAGAAGCGGCAACTCCGGCTCAATCTAACCAACCTTCAACTTCACTTGCTTTATCTGAAAGCAACTTCGATTTTGGAAATATCAAAAAAGGAGATAAAGTAGAGCATGTTTATGAAGTAACCAATACAGGTAAAAATCCATTGGTAATTTCTGAAGTTAAGCCTGGATGCGGATGTACAGCTCCTGACTTTACTAAAGAGCCTATTTTACCAGGTAAAAAAGGAAAGATTACCTTACATTTTGATTCTTCAAGTTTCGATGGAAATGTTCAGAAATATGCTGACGTATATGCGAACGTAGAAAAATCTCCAATTAAATTAACATTCACTGCGAATATTCAACCTTAATTAAAATGAATACATTAACCATTTTTTTACAGGCACAGCCGGCAGGAGGATCATCTTCAATGATGCTGATCATGATGGGTGTGATGTTTGTAGGTTTTTATTTCTTAATGATAAGGCCACAAATGAAAAAACAGAAGCAGGAGAAAACCTTTCAGGAAAATCTGAAAGTAGGAAGCAGGGTAGTACTAACTTCAGGCCTTCATGGAAGAATTGCTCAAATCCAGGATGATGGTTTTGTTATTGAAACATTATCAGGAAAGTTAAAGTTCGAAAAAGCGGCTGTATCAAGAGAATTTACAGACAATCGTTTTGGAGAAAAAGCAACTAAAGCAGCTGAAAAAACTGCTGAGAAAAAAGAAATTGATACTGAAAAGAAATAATTTTTTAGTTTAAAAGATAATATAACCGGCGCGGCGAACTTTGTTCACCGCGCCGGTCTTTTATATAGAGATAAGCCGACAAAAATGGTAACCAATAAATCCCTGTTGGCATAAAATCCTTACTATTTTTATAGTTTTAAATTATCTTTGTCCGATGAAGCAAAGTATACACAAAACGGTTCTGATTTTAGGAGCAAATTCCGATGTTGCAAAACAATCTTTTAAGCAGTATCTGCAAAAAGGATACTCCGTAATTGCGGCTTCCAGAAATACGGCTTCGCTGGAAAATTTTGTTAAAGAAAATCAATTAGATCAAGCGAAAATTAAGATTATATATTTTGATGCTTCCGATTTTGCTTCGCATCAGCAATTTTATGATAACCTGATGATAAAACCGGCTATTGTAGTTTATGCAGCCGGATTTCTGGTTGACAATCAAAAAGCTTTGCTTGATTTTAAAGGTGCATACCAGATGATGCAGGTAAACTATATGGGTGGGGTTTCAATTCTTAATATTATTGCTATGGACAAAAGTAATAATAACCTTGAGAGAATTATCGGACTTTCTTCACTTTCCGGCGTAAGAGGAAGAAAAAGTAATTTTATATATGGAAGCACAAAATCTGCATTCACACAATATTTAGCCGGTCTCCGACAGGAATTATCTTCAAGAAATATTATTGTCAATGCATTGGTCATCGGATATATTCGCACTAAAATGAATACAGGTCTGAAGCTTACGGAATCCCTGATAATGGAACCGGATTATGTTGCGAACTTTGTGGTCAATGCAGGGAGCTCATTTACTATAGTCCCGAATTTTAAATGGAAAATTATTTATTTTATTTTGAAAATTTTACCTGAAAGTATGGTGGCAAAATTACCATGATATTTTTCGCTGAATTTTTATTTTTCTAAATAAATTTTAATTAAACTCTTAAATCTGTTTATTTTTAATTTTTAAGTCTCAAAAAGACTGCTCTTTTTCAAAAAAGGAGTACGGTATGGAAATTGGAAATCATTCTTTTTTTCAGTATTTTTAAAATCTGAAATGATTCTTTTACCTGAATAAATTTCAAAAAATGATCATTGAGTGCACCTGAACAGGTCGTTCTGCTATCCAATACTTTTTATTATATAGATTACTTTAAACCAGGGTTTAAGGTTAATTTTTTTATGGGATGTGGATCGTTTCAGGATTTATCAGAAAAATAACATATCAATTTAAATAAATACAAAAATGGATGATTTAAAATTAGACAACGTTCAACAACAGTGGGACACCTTCTTGACCTCAGCTATTGCATGGGCACCGAAAATTATTACAGCTGTGATTTCAGCATTCCTGATATATCTGGTAGGATCATGGATGATCAGGATGATTAAAAGACTTGTTGAAAAAGCTTTTAAAAGGCGTAATATGGAGCCGTCCTTACAGCTTTTTTTTATTAAATATTATCAACTGGGGACTTAATATCCTGCTCTTTATTGTAGTGGTTACCCAATTAGGAGTACAGACTTCAGCCTTTGTCGCCATGATAGGTGCTGCCGGATTAGCGGTTGGATTGGCTTTACAGGGATCTTTGACGAATTTTGCGGGAGGCATTCTTATTTTATTATTAAAACCGTTTAAGATCGGAGACTTTATTTCGGCAAGTTCCGGAGTATCCGGAACAGTAAATGCTATAGACGTTTTCCATACAAGGCTTATTACGCCTCAGAATCAGTTGATCGTAATCCCTAATGGTGAAATCTCCAACAAGAGTATTACCAATTATACGCAGTTGGGAACAAGAAAAACGTGGTTTGATATAGGAGTTTCTTATAATGCAGATCTAAAGCAAGCTAAAGAAATACTGCTGGAGGCAATACATCAGAATGAATATGCTCTTAAAGAACCTGCGCCACAAGTAGTTGTAACCGAGCTAGGAGATAGTGCAGTGAATTTGTCTGTAAGGGTGATGACCACTAATGAAAATTTCTGGGCAATGAATGAAGAATTGATTATAGCTTGTAAAGCAGCCCTTGATAAGGCAGGAATTGAAATTCCTTTTCCACAAAGGGATGTACATGTATATAATAATAACTAAAAACCTTATAATGAAAAACCTGCATTGATAAAATGCAGGTTTTTTTATTTCATCAAGGCGTTGATTTATCCTAAATTCTGCAATAAATCCAATGCCTTCATCATATCAATTCCTTTTCCTAAAACCGGTTTAAATAAATCTCCTTTTTCTTTAATCCTGTCAAGTGCGTTGTGGATATTGAAATCTGTAGGTTTTAATCCGGGCTTTAATTCTTCCCATGCAATGGGCATAGAAACCGAAGCTCCCGGTTTTGGACGTAAGCTGTAAGCACTTGCCAACGTTTGTCCTGTTCTGTTTTGAAGGTAATCCAGATAGATTTTCTTATCATCCCTTTTTTGAAGGCTTCTTTCTAAGGTGGTTATTTTAGGAAGTTTTTCATTGACCTGTTTCATGACAATATGAGCAAAATCCTTTACCTGATCGAATTCATAATTACCTCCCATCGGAATATAGATGTGAATTCCGGTACTTCCTGATGTTTTACAATACCCTTTCACTTTAATTGACTTCAGGACTTCATTTACCTGTAAAGCGGTTTCAATAACATCATCAAATGTATTTTTTTTAGAGGGATCGAGATCAAGCACTAAATAATCGGGATGTTCAAGATCAGGGAGTGAACTGTTCCAGGGGTTGAGATCTATACAACCTAGATTATTAAGATATGCGAGTGTGGCTTTATCATTACAGTAGATATAATCAATGTATTTATCGTTGGATTCTGAATAAACCTGTGTTGTTTTTACCCATTCCGGAGTATTGTCACTGGCATCTTTCTGATAAAAACCTTGTTCTTCAATTCCGTTTGGGAAACGGTTTAAGGATAACGGACGGTTTTTCAGATGCGGTAAAATATATCTGGCAACCGATTGATAGTATTCAATCACATCTCCTTTTGATATACCATCTTCCGGAAAATATATTTTATCTTGATTTGTCAATTTTACTTTATGCTTATCTAAAGTAACTTCCTTTTCTTTTTCTGTATTTTTTGATGATGTGGTGGCTTTCATTTTTTTTAGGTTTTTCATTTTTTTGGTTCACTTTATTGACGGAATCATTGATTTCTTCAGGGTTTTTATCCTCCCGGATCGTGATAAAAACAGGATGTCTGAAAATTCCGTCCTTGGTGATTTCAGAATATTTGATTTCGCAAACCAGTTTCGGTTCTACCCATGTGACTGGCATATTGGTTTTGGGGATCTTGTCAAACGGTGAATTTTTTATGGTTAATTTTTTCAGACGCTGATGAAGTTGATTCAAAGATTCACTATTGAATCCCGTTCCTGTATGTCCGGAGTAAATGAGCTCTCCACCTTTATATTTTCCTAATATCAATGCTCCGAAGCCTTTTCTGGAGCCTCTGGGTTCTGTGAATCCACAAATAATGACTTCTTCAGTACTGGTGAATTTTATTTTTAACCAATCAGAAGTTCTATGATTTTCAACATACTGGCTATCGGATTTTTTTGCGATCATACCTTCAAGCTGCATTTTTTCCATCTGATTAAAAAAACTGATTCCATTTTCAGGTATATGGTCACAATATTTAATCATTTCTGTTTCTACTAACGCTTCTTTTAATAACTCTTTTCTTTGCAATAATGGGAGTTGTTCGGTAGAATGACCATTCAGCCAAAGCAGATCAAAAACCTGATATACCAGGGCGAGATCAGGATTATCACCAATCTGTTGTAATAGTTGGAAATTGGGCTTTCCATTTTCATCATAAGCCACAATTTCTCCATCCAAAATCATTTTTTGCTTTTGAAGACTAAAGTCTTGGGTAACTTTTCTGAATTTTGATAAAAAAGAAATTCCGTTTCTTGAATAAAATAAAGGATCATTTTTGCTCAGATCGGCTATTGCCCTGTAGCCGTCCCATTTGATTTCAAAGATCCATTCCGGAGAATCAAATGCTTTTTCATAGGACTTCGCCAACATAGGCTTAATGAAAGAGGTAAGCTTCTTTTCATCGGCTAATGCATTGAATTTTTTAAATTCAGGCTTTGATGTTATGACTTCTTTTTGTTGTTTTTTGGGCTTTTTTTTTTCCTCTAAGAATTTTGTCACCAAAGATTTGGGAGAGGTATTGTCTTCGGCATTATAGCCAGCTTCTGCAAAGTCATCCTTATGTTTTATGAGTAACCAGGAATTCCCTTCCGTGTTTTTCATTTTTACCAAAGCAAATTCACCTTTCAGCTTTTTACCGTGTAAAATAAATTTCAAAGATCCTGCATGTAGTTCTTTCAACAATTCTTTTTCGTCAGAAAGCTTGCTGTCTTTCTCTAAAGGTTCATAAGTTCCACTATCCCAGACCTCGACTTGTCCGGCTCCATAATTTCCTTCGGGTATATTTCCTTCGAAATCTTTATAGTCATAAGGATGGTCTTCAACCATCATAGCCAGACGTTTATCCTTTGGATCTAATGAAGGACCTTTAGGAACTGCCCAGCTTTTTAGAACCCCTTCCATCTCTAAACGAAAATCATAGTGAAGATGTGAGGCCGCATGTCTTTGGATGACAAAAATAAGCTGATCCTTACTCTTTTTTGTTTTGCCTTTAGGCTCACTTGTTTCGTTAAATTTCCTTTTTTCGTTATAATCTTTAAGAGCCATCAGGATGCGTTTTTAGATTTTGAACTTTGTAAACTGGCTTTTAATTGAGCCATCAAATCAATTACTTTTCCTTCTTTTGCGGGTTCAGCTTTCTGAGCCTTAACACTCTTACCTTTAGCTTTCTGTTTAATGATCTTCATGAGTGATTCAGAGTAAGTATCCTTATACATCGTAGGATCAAACTTCTGGGAAAGCTGCTCAATAAGGCTTACTGCCATTTTTAATTCTGCAGGTTTAGGAGCTTTTTTAGCCGGGATTTTTAAATCATGGTAATCTCTTATTTCCTGATCAAAGCGTAATCGGTTGAGAATAAGAACCTCTTCATTGTATGGCCTGATCATCCCTATTGCTTCACTTTCGCGCAATACAAATGTTCCTACACCTACCATTTCGGTTTCTGTTAAAGCTTTCATGAGAAGCCTGTAAGCATTTTCCCCATTTTTCTGGGGCTCAAGAAAATATGGATTTTCAAAATAAACACTATCTACTTCAGATTCTTTTACAAACTGGTCGATCGATAATATTTTGCTTTTTTCAGGACTTGCCGCTGCATAATCCTCATCGTCGAGAACAATATACCGGTCTTCCATCAGGTAAGCCTTCACAATATTTTCCCACTTTACTTCTTTCCCTGTTTTTTCATTAACTCTTTTGAATTTAATATTAGAAAAGTCAGATTTATCCAGCATGTCCAGATCCAGTTTGCTGGTTTCTGTTGCTGAATATATTTTAACAGGGATATTTACTAAGCCAAAGCCAATGGCGCCATTCCAGATTGCTTTCATTGTACTATGTTTGTTTAGATAACGTACAATGATTGTGCCGTATGAAAAATATTTACGTAATGTGGTACTTTATTATGATTTTATAAAATGTAAAAAGAAAAATGTGTTTTTGTTTTATTCTCAATTGTCAATTGAAAATAAAAGTATTTGTATATCTTTAAAATACCAATGAATAAAGAATGGAAGAGCTATTCAGTTACATAAGGAAATTCGCGGAACTAAGTGAAGAAGAGGAAGACCTGATTGCTGTTGGAGTACAGGAACTAACTATCCAAAAAGGAGAGGTATTTGTAGAGGCGGGCAGGATAAGCCAGATGATTGCTTTTGTAAAAGAAGGTGTATTTCGTTCATTGTATTATAATAAACAAGGAGACGATTGCACACGATATTTTATTTATGAAGGCCGGTTTATCGGAGATTTTCAGGGTTTTGTTAATCAGACCCCTTCTAACGAGTATATAGAAGCAATTACGGATGGAACTTTATGGGTCATAGATTTTAATCATTTTAAAACCATAGAAAGCAGAATATCTGTTTGGCCGGTTCTGATCGCTAAGTTGCATGCTTTTGTAGCAGAGAATAAGCTAAAGGTTGCCAGCACGATGCTGAGCCTGGATGCGAAATCCAGGTATCTTCATTTTCTGGATCATTATCCAGGATTGGCAAACCGTGTTCCTCAGGCAATGTTGGCGTCTTATCTCGGAATTACTCCCTCCTCATTCAGCCGGATCAGAAAAAATATAATATAGATTTCCCTTTCTTGTCAAATGACAATTGCTCCCTCGTATTCATGCTATAGTTTTGCTCTGTAAAAAGAGATAAATTATAAAATATGGATATCGTATTAGGATTACAGTGGGGAGATGAAGGGAAAGGTAAATTCATTGACCTGATCAGTCGGAATTATGACATTGTCGCACGTTTCAACGGAGGAGCGAATGCAGGACATAGTATTGAACGAAATGGAAAAAGAATAACATTGAAAACTCTTCCTTCGGGAATATTTATAGAAGGAGTAGACAATGTAATCGGGGCAGGGATCGTATTGGATCCTGTTAATTTCAAGCAGGAAGTTTTGAAACTAAATGCTTTTGATATGAATATTCAGGTTGAAAAACGCCTGGCTGTATCTAGGAAAGCACATCTTGTGTTACCCACACATACATTAATGGACGTATTTATGGAAGAGAATTCATCCTATAATACAATTGGTACAACTAAAAATGGTATAGGACAGGCCTATGCTAACAAAATTCTGCGGCAGAATCTAAGAGTGGGTGATATTGATAGATCCGATTTTAGTGAAATAGTAAATCATATTGTAGAAAGAGACTATCAGCAGCTGTTAGATTATGGTCAGATACTTCCTCCGATAACAGATCTGAAAGATACATTTTTCGATGCTATAGAGTTTCTGAAAAAATTTCGATGGATAGAAGCTGAAGAGTTTTTAAATGAATCGATTAAGAGTGGAAGAAAAATTCTTGCAGAAGGTGCACAGGCAACATTACTCGATATAGATCACGGAACCTATCCTTACGTTACATCATCTACAACGATTGCTTCAGGAGCGTGCAGCGGTTTGGGAGTCTCGCCTAAAAAGGTAGGCGAAATCTATGGGGTTACAAAAGCATATTGTACCAGGGTAGGAAATGGTGCCTTTCCTACGGAGCTTTTTGGCGAAACAGGTGAGAAGATAAGGCAAATAGGTAATGAGTTTGGTTCTAATACAGGACGGCCCCGAAGAGTAGGGTGGCTGGATCTGCCTGCTTTAAAATATGCTGTAATGATTAATGGAGTGACTCAATTGATCATTACCAAAGCTGATGTCTTGAATGGCTTTGAGTCTGTAGCTATATGTACTCACTATAAAGTCAAAGATCAGACTGTAGTGTCAGGTTTAATGACTGATGATGAAGCACGTCCGGTTTTCCGTCGGATGAAAGGATGGAAAACTGAATTTTCAGAATGTAAAGATCCTTCCTCTTTACCCGAGGAATTATTGGAGTTTATTCAATTTCTTGAAAATGAGCTTGAAATTCCTGTGAGTTATCTTTCTACAGGACCTGGCAGGGAAGATATGATAAAGCTGACTTCAAAACTGATATCTCAGATAGTATAAAATAAAAAAGCGAGGTAAAAACCTCGCTTTAATTTATGCTTTTAAATTTAATTGTAATTCCAGCTCATCCAGTTGTGCATCAGCAATTGATGCCGGTGCGTCAATCATCACATCACGTCCCGAGTTATTTTTAGGAAAGGCAATATAATCTCTGATCACTTCATTTCCGTCAAGAATGGCCACCAAACGGTCAAACCCGAAAGCTAAACCACCATGAGGAGGAGCTCCATATTTAAATGCGTTCATCAAGAACCCAAATTGTGCTTCCGCCTCTTCTTTTGAAAAACCTAATAAATCAAACATCTTAGATTGAAGTTCCCTGTCGAAAATTCTGATTGATCCTCCTCCGATTTCATTTCCATTAAGAACCATATCATAAGCATTTGCTCTGGCTTTTCCGGGATCAGTTTCCAGCAGGTGAATATCTTCCGGCTTAGGAGAAGTGAAAGGATGGTGCATCGCGTGGTATCTCTGAGTTTCCTCGTCAAATTCCAATAGTGGGAAATCGACTACCCAAAGAGGAGCAAATACATCTCCTTTTCTTAATCCCAAACGGTTTCCCAGTTCCATTCTCAATGCGGAAAGCTGAGCTCTTACTTTATTTTCATTTCCTGAAAGAATAAGCATCAAATCTCCTTCTTTCGCCCCGAATTTTTCAATGATCTTTGTTAAGTCTTCTTCGTTGTAAAACTTGTTAACAGATGATGTTTTTACGCCATCATTCTGGAATTTTGCCCACACCATCCCTGAGGCTCCGATTTGAGGACGTTTTACCCAGTCCACCAATTCGTCGATCTGTTTTCTGGTATAGTCTGCACAGCCTTCAACATTAATTCCAACTACCAATTCCGCATCATCAAATATTTTAAAATCTTTTCCTTTTACCAGTTCATTAAGCTCCACGAATTCCATTCCGAAACGGATATCCGGTTTGTCATTCCCATATTTTTGCATCGCTTCTGCGAAAGTCATTCTCGGAAAAGCTCCGAATTCTTGCCCGGTAATATCTTTGAGCAATGTTTTGGTCATTCCCTCAAATACATTCATCACATCCTCCTGTTCAACGAAGGCCATTTCGCAGTCGATCTGTGTAAATTCAGGCTGTCTGTCTGCTCTCAGATCTTCGTCACGGAAACATTTTACAATCTGGAAATATTTATCCATTCCACCTACCATCAGAAGTTGTTTGAATGTCTGTGGAGATTGAGGTAGTGCATAAAACTGCCCTGGGTTCATTCTGCTGGGCACCACAAAGTCTCTCGCTCCCTCCGGAGTAGACTTAATTAAAACAGGTGTTTCCACTTCAATGAATCCTTCTTCAGAAAGGTAACTTCTTACTTTCTGAGCCATTTTATGACGGAAGATTAATTTATCTTTTACCGGATTTCTTCTGATATCAAGATAACGGTATTTCATTCTTAATTCTTCACCTCCGTCTGTTTCATCTTCAATTGTAAAGGGTGGAAGTTGAGAGTCATTAAGAACGCTTAGTTTTTCAACTAAAATTTCAATTTCTCCGGTTGGAATATTAGGATTTTTGCTTACTCTCTCAATTACTTTTCCGGTAACCTGAATCACAAATTCACGTCCCAGTTTTTTAGCTTCTTCCATTAATTGAGCTGAAGAGCGATCCTGGTCTAAAACCAATTGTGTAATTCCGTAACGATCCCGAAGATCTATCCAAATCATAAATCCTTTATCACGGATAGTTTGTACCCATCCTGAAAGTGTAACTTCTTCATTAAGATTTTTTAGAGATAATTCTCCGTTTGTGTGCGATCGAAACATTAGTTTTAGATGTTAGATATTATACTTTATATACCAGACTCATTAAGGTCTGAATTTTAAAGTGCAAAGATAAGATTTTTGAAAGTCTTATAAATAAAAAAAAACTTCCCAAAGGAAGTTTTTGAATATATTTTTTAAGAAAATTATTTTAGAATTTCTGTAAGAGCCGCCTGTTTATATTTTACTGAAATGTCTTTAGCTGTTTCTCCGTTTTCATTCTTCAGATTTTTTGAAGCACCTTTTTTTAATAATATTTTAGCCAGGTCAGGTCTTCCAAATTTAGCTGCGGCCATAAGCGGACTTAGATTGCTGCAGATTTTATTGACGTCTACATTATTTGTAAGTAAATAATTAAAAATATTTTTTTTGTCGAATCTTACACTGTACGCCAAAAGATTGTAGCTGATATTTTTTTTCTCCCAGACATTTATCGTAGTCTTCTTTTGGAAAAGCTTTTTTAAATGTTTCAATATTATCTGTTTGAAAAGCTATTCTCTGTTCACTTGAAATTTGCTGAGCGAATAATGAACCAGCAAAAATAGAAATTGCGAAAACCAATGTAGTAGAGATTATTTTTTTCATGAAAATTTTATTTTAAGAATACACAAAGTTAATTTATTTTTTTGATACAATTTACTATGATTATGATTTCAATTTTTGAAATTAAATAAAATATATGCTATTTGTTAATAATGACAAAATGTAAATCTGCTAATTTTAAAGGATTGTTTGTGAGAATTTAGTCTTTTGTATACTGGTTTTATAAAAATTTTAACGGCAATATTTTGTGCTTTTTTACAAGTTTTCTTACATTAGACGTAACCAACAAATAATTTATTATGGGAAAAGGAGACAAAAAATCAAGAAGAGGTAAAATTAATAATGGCAGCTATGGAAAAAGAAGACCAAGAAAAGCCTCTAAATCGCTAGAAACTTCGGAGGAAAAATCAAAGAAGTAACAAAATAAAAAAGACCGGAAATAAATCCCCGGTCTTTTTTTTATACAAATTAAATTATTTTCCGAATATACTTCCCAGGATACCACCCAGTCCGCCTTGTTGTTGCTTTTGGCCTCCACCAAGAACGCTTCCTAAAATATCATTTAATGGATTTCCTGAAGATTGAGCCTGCCCGCCACCGCCAAGAACACTACCAAGAATGTCATTTAACGGACTTGATTGCTGGGCCTGTGCCTGATTAGAGGCGTTTCCAAGAATTCCACCCAATAGATCTCCCAATCCACCTGCTCCAACATTGTTCTGTTGTTTTTCTTTGCCAATATAGCCCATAATAACCGGAGCAAGCATTGCCAAAACAGGACCTATTTTATCAATGGAAATTCCCGTATTTTGTGATAACTGATTTTCAACATTTTGTTTGTCGTTACCGAAAATGTGGCTAAGGATTGAGCCTCCTTCTGCCTGTCTTGCTTCAACTTGTGAAGCATCATCCAGGATACTTCCGTTATGGTCTTTATCCAGAGCATTGTTTAATGCTTCAGCTTCTTTAGAATCCTGAGATTTATTTCTTAAGTACGAAATAATTAGGGGTGCTGCTACAGCTAACAAAGCAATAATCTGGTTTTTGCTGATTCCAAATTTGTTTTCAGCCTGTACCGCAACCTGGTTGCTTGTGTTTCCTGTTAGCAAATCGATTAAACTCATGTTGTGTTTATTTAAATTGTTAATAAACCAAAGTTATCAAAAAATATTCCCTAATAATTTTTTTAATCTAAAATTACTGTTAAAGTTTTTTATTTTTTCTAAGCAGCTGGTACTGAGTTTAGTTTTTTAAAATAGGGACATTGGAACATGCTTCGCCAAACATCAGAGATTTTACGATCGGCTTCAATTGTTCTACCAATTCTACATACGCATTCTCAGGAATTTCCTTATCCGAACATCCTTTTACCAATACCCTTTTATCTCTTAAATCATCAAAGTCATAAGTCTGTATTGCATTGTGCATTAAAATAACTTCAAGATCTTCACGGTTACCAAAGACTATTTTCTTTGCAACATCAGTAAGTTTGGCTGTAAGGACAAAATAAGCCCACAATGGAACAATAGCATCTGCCGAATTGTAAATGTATATGTAAGCATCAATATATTCATCAGTATTGATAGCGGCCACCTGTGCACGAAATTCTTTTTCTTTCAAAATCATTTCCTGAAAAAGAAAATCTTTCAGGTCGATTCCTTTTCTTGTGCCTTTTGGAAGAAGCGTGGCAAGATCAAAATTTACAAGACCGCTTTCGTTTACTTTATTTCTGATTTCAAATTCTTCTGACATTTTTTATCATTATCTTTGAACAAATTTACAAATTAAGATCCAACAAAGTTTTAATTTGTTCTCTATCCTTATTATAGAAATGAAATATTATATCATTGCCGGAGAAGCCTCAGGAGATTTACACGGGAGTAATTTAATGAAGTCTTTAAAAAAGAAAGATCCGGATGCTGAATTCAGATTCTGGGGAGGTGATTTGATGGCTAAGCAGGGAGGAACCCTTGTAAAACATTACCGTGACCTTGCTTTTATGGGATTTCTGGAAGTTGCTATGAATCTCAGGACGATATTAAATAATATTAAATTCTGTAAAGAAGACATTAAAAATAATCAACCTGATATTTTAATCTTAATTGATTATCCGGGATTTAATCTAAGAATAGCCAAATTTGCCAAAGAACTTGGAATAAAAGTAGTGTATTATATTTCACCACAGCTTTGGGCATGGAAAGAAGGCAGGGTAGAGATCATAAAAAAAATATGTGGACGAAATGATGGTCATTCTTCCGTTCGAAGAAGACTTTTATAAAAAACATGGAGTTCATTCCCATTTTGTAGGGCATCCTCTGTTAGATGCCATATCCAGCTTACAGGAAATCGATATTGATGCTTTTAAGAAGGAAAACGGCTTAAATGACAAAGAAATTATTGCCTTATTACCAGGTTCGCGAAAGCAGGAAGTTGAAAAAATGCTGGAAATGATGCTTTCTGTGAGATCATCTTTTAAAGAGTATCAGTTTGTGATTGCCGGAGCTCCAAGTTTACCAAAAGATTTTTATGAATCTTATGTAGATGATAATGTGCATTTTGTTTCAAATAAAACCTATGATTTACTTAGATGTTCAAAAGCCGCTTTGGTAACGTCGGGTACAGCAACACTGGAAACTGCTTTACTGAATGTTCCTGAAGTAGTTTGTTACCGGGGAAGTAAGATTTCTTATGCTATTGCTAAAAGATTGGTTAAAAATATAAAATATATTTCTTTAGTAAACTTGATTATGGATCGGGAGGTCGTAAAGGAACTAATCCAAAATGACCTGAACACCGGAAATTTAATCGAGGAATTAAAGAAGATACTGGAGGGTAACAAAAGATCACAGGTATTAAATGATTATGTTCTTTTAAAAGAAAAGCTTGGTGGAAGCGGGGCAAGTGATCATGCTGCAGATGTGATTTTGAAAGTTTGAAATATTCAATAATAAATAACATGAATCGTAGAATTTTTTTCTGCGATTTTTATTTTTTAAAACGAATTTAATAGTCTTTTAAAGATTCTGAAATTTTGATGTGTTAATTTTTGTCTCAATAAATATTTTTGAGTAACACAAATTTTCGAATTGAATAAGCAGCCACTTTTTATTCTCGTTATATGTTTTATTCTTGGAATCTTTTTTCAGGACTATGTATCACTTGATAAGAGATTTATTGTCATTGTAACAATTCTATGTTCAGTTCTTTTGCTCGCTTTGTTTCTCCGGTCCTATCTTTCCCATAGGGGCAGACCAATTTTTTTTAGCGTTGATGTTCTTTTTTCTTGGCATTATTTTACATTCATTGAATACGTTTCCTTTGAATTCTGATGTAATGAAATCCAGAGAACTTGTAACATTTAAAATAGTCAGAAAGCTAAACTCAACTGAAAAATACAAGAAATATGAGGTTATTGCTCAGGCAGAAGGAAAAAACATCAAGTCAATTTTATTTATTCCTAAGAATGTTCATCAGCTTAACTTTAATTATTACTATAAAGGATGGGTTTTTATGCAGGAATTGAAACCTCCTGTATATGATTTTCAATTTAATTATTCCGGTTACCTTAATCGCAAAAATATAAGGTACCAGATGTACCTATCGGAAGAACTGTTATCCGTTGCCAGAAACGATATGAGTTTAAAGGAATCTATTCGGCAGAGAAGGCTTGAAGTTTTGCAAAAAATTGACGGAATAAATATCTCTCCTAAAAACAGGGAGTTTTTAAAGGGAATTATCCTTGCTGATCGAACGGAAATGGATTCATCGGTAATACAGGATTTCAGCAAATCAGGATTGGTGCATTTTCTTGCCATTTCGGGAACGCATATAATGGTGGTTTTTGGTCTGTTTTATTTTATTTTCAGAATGATCCTTCCTTTGAAATTCAGGAAATATACAGTAATACTGAGTTTAATATTTATATGGATGTTTGCTTTGTTTATTGGATTTGGAAATTCTGTTCTGCGGGCATGTATTATGCTTACTGTTTATTTTATCTATGTTTTACTCCAGAGAAAACCAGATGTACTGCATTCTGTAGCTTTGTCCGCTTTTATCATTTTATTTATGGATTCCCAACAGTTATTTACCATTGGATTTCAATTAAGCTTTATAGCTGTCATAGGAATATTCTGGTTGAATCAGCCATTGTTAAAATGCTTTCCAAAGCAGGATAGCTATTTTAAAAAAATTGCTTTTCAATACGATATCTGTTTCTGTTTCTGCTCAGCTTGCAACAATTCCTTTAGTTTTATACTACTTTCATCAGTTTTCATTTATTTCCATTGTTGCTAATTTCATCGTGATACCCTTTTCAGAGCTTATTATTATATACTCTTTTGTTATTGCAGCTTTAGCTGCATTTAATATAGATTTTAATTTGATCAACCAAGGATATGATATCATGATTAACGGACTGCTTACAAGTATCCGTTGGTTTGCTGATTTTAATACTCTTTTTTTTTGAAAATATTCCGATGAATCTTGTTGAAGTCTTTATTTTATCTGTGTCTGTCTATTGGTTGAGGTTTGTTATACTGAAATTCAATTTTGAAAACAGGATGATACTGACTTGTTTTATTCTTTTGTTTTTTATTGCAAGAGCTATCTTTACGATTGTAGAAAATCAAAAGGATGAGGTTTTAATACACGATTCAGAAAAAAATAAAGTGCTTTCAATTAAATATGGCAATAAAGCCTTGTTTTGGATATCAGACTCCACTGACAGGGAGAAAATTATTAAATATATGGTTAATCCTTATTGTACTTCACGAAGAATAAAAAGTGCTGAATTAAAAAGTCTGGACGTAACAAGGAAAAAGATTATTTACAGGGGTAAGATTTATGAGATAAATTGATGCTTGTCATTCTCTGATTTTCGCTTATTTATTAAGCTTTTACAATCTTATTTAGAAAGATTACAAACTGGCTAATAGTGAGATTTCTCACTTTTCAGTATTGTTAACATTTCCTAATTTTGTAGAAATTCAAATTTAAACTTAATATGGCAGGTTTAACGAGTTCTACAATAGGTAGAAAATATGCTATGGCATTATCAGCTATGTTTTTGCTGATTTTTCTTATACTGCATTTAACAACAAATTTATTATCTGTTATAAATCGAGATGCATTCAATACAGCGTCCGATTTTATGGGGTATAATCCTTTTGTTCAATTCTTAATGCAACCTATTCTTGGTTTCGCAGTACTTTTCCATTTTATTATGGGATTTGTTTTGGAAGTTAAGAATAATAAAGCGCGTCCGATTAAATATGATTCCAACAATGCTTCTGCGAATTCTACATGGATGTCCAGAAACATGATCATTTCCGGAGCTGTTATATTAGCTTTTTTAGCGCTTCACTTTTATGATTTCTGGATTCACGAAATCAATTATAAGTACGTAGAAGTGCTTGCACCTGATGCAGAGCGTTTCTGGCCGGAATTGCATGAAAAATTTGCAGATATCTGGAGAGTAGCTTTATATGTAATCTCATTTGTTTTATTGGGACTACACCTTGCTCACGGATTCCAATCTTCTTTTCAGTCAATTGGAGCAAGACATCCAAAATATACTCCGGTAATTAAAGCGATAGGAACATGGTATTCAATCCTTATTCCTTTTGGATTTATTTTCATCGCGATTTATCATTTTATAACTCAATAATATCACTATACTAGTATGAGTAAATTAGATTCAAAAATTCCAGCAGGTCCTCTTAAGGATAAATGGAAGCATCATAAAGACCATATGAACCTTGTTGCACCAAACAACAGAGACAAGATTGATATTATTGTTGTAGGTACTGGTTTGGCCGGAGGTTCTGCAGCTGCTACTTTAGCAGAGCAGGGATATAATGTAAAGGCATTCTGCTACCAGGATTCTCCAAGAAGAGCACACTCTATTGCAGCGCAGGGAGGTATTAACGCAGCTAAGAATTATCAGGGTGATGGTGACTCTACCTATAGATTATTCTATGACACTATTAAAGGGGGTGACTACAGAGCAAGAGAGGCTAATGTATACAGATTGGCTGAAGTATCTGCCAATATCATTGACCAGTGTGTTTCTCAAGGAGTACCTTTCGGGAGAGATTACGGTGGTCAGTTAGACAACCGTTCATTTGGTGGTGTTCAGGTAAAAAGAACATTTTATGCAAAAGGGCAAACAGGACAACAGTTATTGTTAGGTGCTTATTCTGCAATGAGCCGTCAGATCGGTAAAGGTAGAATCAAAATGTACAACCGACATGAGATGCTGGACCTTGTTATTGTAGACGGAAAAGCCAGAGGTATTATTGCCAGAAATCTTGTAACCGGAGAAATTGAAAGACATTCTGCTCACGCAGTGGTTATTGCATCTGGAGGATACGGAAATGTTTATTTCCTTTCCACTAATGCAATGGGTTCAAACGTTTCCGCAGCATGGAAAATTCATAAGAAAGGAGCGTATTTCGCAAACCCTTGTTATGTACAGATCCACCCGACGTGTATTCCTGTTCATGGAACACAACAGTCTAAATTAACTTTGATGTCCGAATCTTTGAGAAACTCAGGAAGAATCTGGGTTCCTAAAAAGATAGAGGATTCTGTTGCAATCAGAGAAGGTAAATTAAGACCTGAAAATATAAAAGAAGAAGACAGAGATTATTATTTAGAAAGAAGATATCCTGCATTTGGTAACTTAGTACCTAGAGACGTTGCTTCTAGAGCTGCTAAAGAAAGATGTGATGCTGGCTACGGAATCGAAAATAATGATACCAAAGAAGGTGTTTATCTTGATTTCTCTACAGAGATCATGAAGAAAGGTAGAGAAGCAGCAATTGAAAAGCATATTCATAATCCTACAGATCAGCAGCTTTATGATTTAGGAAAAAAATGGGTGGAGGAAAAATACGGTAACCTATTCGTTATGTACGAAAAAATTACCGCAGATGATCCTTATAAGACACCGATGAAAATTTATCCTGCGGTACACTATACAATGGGGGGAATCTGGGTAGATTATAATCTTCAGTCAACAATTCCTGGATGTTTCGTAATTGGTGAGGCTAATTTCTCTGATCACGGAGCAAACAGACTCGGAGCATCAGCATTAATGCAAGGTCTTGCGGACGGATATTTCGTTCTTCCTTATACCATTGCAGATTATCTTTCTGCTGATATCAGAACAGGAGCTATTCCTACGAATACAGGAGCATTTGAAGAAGCTGAAAAAGGAATTAAAGAGAAAATAGATTTCTTCTTAAATAATAAAGGAACCCACTCTGTAGACCATTTCCACAAGCAACTAGGAAACATTATGTGGAACAAAGTAGGAATGGGAAGGACTCCTGAAGGTTTAAGAGAAGCGATAAAAGAAATTGAAGAAGTAAGAAACGATTTCTGGAAAAATGTAAAGGTTCCGGGAGAAGGAGAAGGAATGAATACTGAGCTTGAAAAAGCTTTCAGAGTAGCTGATTTCTTAGAGCTTGGACAGTTAATGGCTATCGATGCATTACATAGAAACGAATCTTGTGGAGGACATTTCCGTGAAGATCACTCAACTCCGGATGGAGAGGCTGAAAGAGATGACGTAAACTACAAATACGTTGGAGCCTGGGAATATCAGGGAGCAGATATCAATAATGAAATTCTGCATAAAGAAGACCTGATATATGAAAACATTGAGGTTAAAACTAGAAGCTACAAATAATCTCCAACCTATAAATATAAAATTATGAGTGCAAAAAAAAGGCTTACATCTTACGCTGAAAATTTGGAGACAAAAAAATAATAAAACCAAAGGTCAGTTTGAGACCTATAAAATATCGGATGTATCAACAGATTCTTCATTCTTAGAAATGTTGGATATCCTTAATGAGAATTTAATTAACGAAGGAAAAGAACCGATCGCATTCGATCACGATTGCCGTGAAGGAATCTGCGGAATGTGTTCTCTTTATATCAATGGTAGAGCGCATGGACCTGATACAGGTATCACAACTTGCCAGCTTCACATGAGAATGTTCAAAGACGGTGAAACAATCGTTATTGAGCCATGGAGAAGTGCTGCTTTCCCGGTAATTAAAGACTTAATGGTAGACAGAAGTGCATTTGACAGAGTAATGGCTGCAGGTGGATTTATTTCTGTGAATACTTCAGGAAACACATTGGATGCTAACGCAATCCTTGTTCCTAAGGATGATGCGGACAAAGCAATGGATGCTGCAGCATGTATTGGTTGCGGAGCTTGTGTTGCTACATGTAAAAATGGTTCTGCGATGTTATTTGTTGGAGCTAAAGTTTCTCAGTTTGCCTTGCTTCCTCAGGGTAGAGTTGAGGCGAAAAGAAGAGTTCTTAACATGGTGCAGGCTATGGATGAAGAAGGATTTGGTAACTGTTCAAATACAGGTGCTTGTGAAGTAGAATGTCCTAAAGGAATTTCTCTGGAAAACATTGCAAGAATGAACAGAGAATATATGGCAGCACTGGTAGATAAAGGATAACACCAGCTAAAGTAAATAGAAAAAATCGTCTCCTTATAGGATGGCGATTTTTTTAGTTAAATCTTTCATAAAAAGTACTATTAAATTGTATTTAGTAATACTGAAAAACCTATTTTTGTTTAATTATAAAAATCAAAATGAAAAAATATCTTTTATTGTTTATCATTGCAATATTTGTAATGTCTTGCTCTAAAAAAGTTGAAGTAAAAGGAAAAATCACAGGTGGATCTCCATTGGAGAGAATAGAGTTCATTGAAGCTTCAGGAGTTGCTACATTACCGTTGGCAAACATTGGAGTGAAAAATGACGGAACATTCTCAGGGAGCTTTGAGGCTCCAAAAAACGGAATGTATCTTATTTCCTACGCCGGAAAACAAAATCTTGTATATCTAAAAGGAGGGCAAACACTTAACATTTCAGGTAGTGGAATGAATTTTCCGAATGATTATGTAATTACAGGTGATGCAAAAAAGAATAATGATTTCTTCACGGCAACTCAAAAATATCTTACCAATTACGCTCAAACAGTTAATATGAATGAGCTGATGATGAAAGATGAAAAGGGGTTTCTTCAGGGAATTCAGAAAGTTGAAAAGGATATCAATAATAATATTGAGGAAAACGTTAAAAAATTTAGTCCTGACAGCGAGGTAGTGAATTGGAAGAAGAATGATCTTTCCAGCACTTTGTTGTCCATCATCAATCAGTATGAAATGAGACAAGGTCAAACGCCTGGAAATCCATCTTTTAAAGCCAGTAAGACTTTCACTGATTATGAAAATAAACTTCAGGAAAATAAGGATGTTATGATAAAGGAGAATCCTTACTACAGACAATACTTATTGGCTAAAATGAGTCCTGATTTTCAAAAATATGCTGAAGCCAACAGCAAAAATAAAACAGACATCACTACTTCTGAATTATTTGCCCAGTATTTAAAAACAAAAAAAAGATATTTCTCAAACTACGAAAGACTATCTATTAGCATTTGTTATGGCTCAGTCTGATATCCATCCTGGATCACCGGCAAAGGTGACGGATAAAATCAAGAAGATTATTGATGAGGATATCAAAGATGCAACCATTAAAAACGACCTTAATAAGATTCAGATAGCTGTAAATGGGGTTAAAATCGGAGAAGTAGCGCCAGATGCCTCTTTAATAAAGCAAGATGGAAAATCCTATAAGCTTTCTGAAAATAAAGGAAAACCTTATATGCTGTTTTTCTATGCTTCATGGAATCCGTATATCAGTGAAGCTGCTGTACCGGTACTAAAAGAAGTTGTTAATTTCTATAAATCAAAAATGAATTTTGTATTTGTAAATGTTGACGATACAAAAGATCAGTTTGTAAAAACAAGCAATTCTTTATTGAAAGGAATTCCGGGAACGAATGTTTATGGTGATGGGGGACTGAACTCTGATATTGCTAAAAAATACGGTGTTTATGGATTCAAGTTACCTTGTTTTGTAATTATTGATAAAGACGGTAAAATTGCCAGCAGATCTTTTGTAAATCTTGGAGAGCCTGAATTGGTAACGATACTGGATAAATTAACCGGACTTTCTGCGCCAAAAGTTAATCCGAATGTACAATTACAGCCTGGTTTGGGAGCTGATCCTTCTGCTCAGCAAGTAAATCCGCAACCTGCGAATCCTCAACCGGCTCCAACAAAATAGTAAACTTTAACATACATGAAAAACCTTGTCCTAGGATAAGGTTTTTTTTATTGTATTTTTGCAAAATGAAACCGTAAGGTTACATTAGAACAGATAGAAAAAATAGAAATTACGGATGAAAAAGAAGAAGAATATTATTCTTGAAAATATAAGATTAATAGCAGCCGGAGCAAAAGGAGTTGCCATAGGTAGAACGGAAGAAGGCAAAACGGTATTGGTTTCAGGAGCTATTCCGGGAGATGTGGTAAATGCAAGGGTGAAGAAATCGAAGTCTAAGTATTACGAAGCAGAGGCTGTAGAAGTTGTGGAAAGTTCTCCGTACAGAGTAGATCCAAAGTGTATTCATTTTGGTACTTGTGGAGGATGCAAGTGGCAAAATATGAGCTATGAAAAGCAACTGGATTTTAAACAGGAAGAGGTATATAATAATATTAAGAGAATAGGAGGAATAGAGAACTTTGAAACGTTGCCAATTCTGGGTGCTGAAGAGCAATATTATTATAGAAATAAAATGGAGTTTTCTTTTTCCAATGCAAGATGGCTTACTCAGTACGAAATCAGTTCCGAAGAAAATTTTGGAAATAAAGATGCTTTAGGATTTCATATTCCGGGAATGTGGAGCAAGATTTTAGACCTGAAAGAATGTTTTCTTCAAGAAGACCCGTCCAATGCAATTCGTTTAGCCGTAAAAAATTATGCTGTTGAAAATGGTTTGGACTTTTTTGATGTAAAAAATCAGGAAGGTTTTTTAAGAACTCTGATGATGAGGCAGAATTCCCAGGGAGAATGGATGGTCTTGTTTCAGTTATACAGGGAAGAAACTGAAAACAGAGAGAAGCTTTTTGAATTTTTATTGAGTCAGTTTCCACAGATCAAAACATTGGTGTATGCAATTAATCCAAAACAAAATGATTCGATTTACGATTTGGATATTAATGTTTACTCCGGAGAAGGATTTTTAATGGAAGAGATGGATGGGCTGAAATTTAAAATCGGGCCTAAATCTTTTTTTCAAACCAACTATAAGCAGGCATTAGAGTTATATAGAAAGACATTGGAATTTGCAGATCTGAAAGGAGATGAAGTAGTTTATGATCTCTATACGGGAACAGGTACTATTGCACAGTATGTGGCCAGAAAGGCGAAGCAGGTGATAGGTATAGAATCTGTTCAGGAGGCTATTGATGCAGCTATTGAACATGCTGAACTCAATGGTCTTACGAATTGTACATTCTATTGTGGGGATATGAAGAATGTCTTTAATGATGAATTTCTCGAAAATCATCCAAAGGCGGATGTGTTGATTACTGATCCTCCGAGAGACGGAATGCATCAGAAAGTGGTAGAACAAATATTAAAGCTTTCCCCTGAAAAAGTGGTTTATGTAAGCTGTAATTCAGCTACCCAGGCAAGAGATCTTGCGTTGATGAAAGATCAATATAAGGTTGTTAAGATATTACCTGTGGATATGTTTCCGCAAACCCACCATGTGGAGAATATTGCATTGCTGATAAAGAAATAATTTACCTAAATTTGAGTTTAAATATTATTATGAAATATTTTAAATTTCTCTTATTAACCCTGATGTTGGGAATGCTTTGCTCCTGTGGCGGAGATGATGATATCTGTGAGAGTGGTGAAGGTACGCCACGAATTAAAATTGCTTTTAAAAATGCAGATAATGACAAAATCATAACATTAGACTCTCTTTACGTAGCCGTAGATTATGGAAACGGAAAAGTGCAGTTGGGAAAACAGCAAAAAATAAGTTCAAGACTCATTCCATTAAGGGTTGACGACTCCCCTTATACAGACGTATATTTCCGGTTAGCGGACAAAGGGACTGAGTCAAAGGTAAGGATAAGTTATACCACTAAATCTACATATGTATCTCCCGGATGTGGATTGAAAAAAACATATGAAAACCTGAACTCTGATTCACCAACACCGAGCAATCCGGTAAAGAAAGTTGAAATAGGACAAAATAATATAGAGAATGAAGACAAAACTAATCTTTACCTTCTTTTTTAGCATAAACCTGCTTGGATTTGCTCAGCAAAAAAAGCCTGTGGAAAAAAAAAGAAAAATGGAAATATGAACCAAATTTTATGGTTGGTTTGGATCTTCTCAATGCTGGGAGTGCCTTTTTTTCGGATAGAAAACTCTACCAAGGTTTTATATCTTCCAAAATAAACGGAAATGTACATGCAATTGCAGAAGCTGGTTTTGAAAAAAATGTATACCAGAAAAACGGATATGACGCTAAAGTGACTGGGCCATTTGTTAAGCTGGGAGCTTTTTACATGTTAGCCCAGGATCCGGAGAATGAATTTAATGGTTTTTATGCCGGAGGAAAGGCAGCAGGATCATTTTATACTCAGGAGTATATGGCTGTGCCTGTCCGGGGGTTTGGAGGTAGTAATTCTTCTGTAGCTTTTCCGTCTTCTACCCAATCTTCTTATTGGCTTGAAGGAGTGATAGGAGGAAGAGTACAGTTATTTGAATCTAATTTTTATATTGATGTCAACCTTCAGCCTAAATATATGGTATTTACAACCAAACAAGATGATATACAGCCCATGATCGTCCCTGGATTTGGAAGGAGTTCGTCCAAATTCAATATGGGGTTCTCCTGGAATATAGCCTATAAATTTTAAAAATATCTGAACCTGAAGTTTTCTTCAGGTTTATTTTTTTAGCAGCAGATAAAGAGCTTCCAGTTCTTTTGGAGGTGCTCCGGCATCGAATCCGGAAGATTGATAAGTTTTTCCCTTATGGGTAATAATGATTACTGAAGATAAAGCACTATCCGAAAAGCGACCTGTTGTTGGAGCGGTATAGGAAGATAGTTTATCCAGATTCAATGAACTGGTTTGTTTTACAATACTTGTCCATTGAGTATCATTTGATTTTGTGATCTTTGATTCTCCATTCAGATACGTTACTATAGAATCTGAGGTAAAAGTTATTTTTCTATCGGTACCTCGCGTTTGCTCTGTTAATTCAATTTTTTCCAGATCGTTTTTCTGATTATTCTTTATAACATGCTTGTTTTCTGTGCTTTTTTGAGAGTGACAACTTCCAATAATAGTTGTTGTTATTGAGAATAATAATATGATAATGTTTTTTCATTTTGTATTTTTTTATTTTATTTATTTTAAATATAGTTAAATATATTAATCTAAACTGATATATTTGCGAATCTTATAGAAATTTATAGAATGAAAAAATCTACTACTTTGAAATTTCTTTTTTTATTACCTCTATTTGCTACGGTTGCTTTAAGCGCTCAGAGCAAAAATGGAGCTGTTAAAAAGAAAGCGGACTTTGTAAGCAAATCTTCTGAAGAACTTACACAATCGCATGGTTTTGAAAGATGCTCTACAGTAGAGTATGAGAACTATTTGCAGGCAAAATTCCCTGGCAGAATGAATGCTGACCAATTTGAAGCATGGTTGGCTCCATTGGTTCAAAATGCTAAAGCTAATAAATCCCAAAATGGTAATATCATTACAATTCCTGTTGTGGTGCATGTTATCCATAATGGTCAGAATCTGGGAGTTGCTCCTAATATAGTTGATGAGCAGGTTATTTCTCAAATTACCGTAATGAATAACGATTACCGTAGACTTGCGGGAACTCCTGGTTTTAATAATAATGCAGTGGGGGCAGACGTGCAAATCCAGTTTGCTTTGGCTAAGGTAGATCCAAATGGAAATCCTACGAATGGTATTGATAGAATTAACTTATGTCAGGCTTCATGGGCAAGAGCTGATATCGAAACTTTTGTAAAGCCTGCAACTATTTGGGATCCTACCAAATACATGAATATGTGGAGTGTGAAATTTAGTGATAATACATTGTTAGGATATGCGCAGTTCCCTTCTTCGTCAGGACTACCTGGCTTGAATGTACAGGGAGGTGAAGCTTATTCAGATGGTGTTGTGGCTAATTATGCAACATTTGGGAGCAGCGATTATAATGTAAATAATACATTCCTTCTTGGGGCCCCTTATGATAAAGGGAGAACGATGACACATGAAGTAGGGCATTTCTTAGGTCTAAGACATATCTGGGGGGATGCAAATTGTGGTGATGATTTCTGTGCAGATACTCCTACAGCTCATACATCCAATTATACTTGTAATCCTGCAATCGCAAGTTGTACCAATCCTTCTGTATTCGAAATGGTTCAGAACTATATGGATTATACGAATGATACCTGTATGAATATCTTTACAATCAATCAAAAAGATAGAATTACTGCCGTAATGAATAATTCTCCAAGAAGAATGGAGCTGAAGACTTCAATTGCAGATCAGCCAATTCCTTTATTTCCAAATGATGCAGAAGTAAAGCTTGAAAGAGAATGTGCTACAGCAACCTGTGCTACTACAGCAGCTCAAAATCCAAAAATATCTTTATATAATAGAGGAACAAGCCCATTAACATCTGCGGTAATTACTTACTCTGTAAATGGTAATTCGAAAACATACAACTGGTCGGGAAATCTTGCTCAAGATAAATACCAGATAATTACACTACCAATGGATGCTAATGTATTAGGTGGCCAAATGAATATCAATGTAACATCAGTAAATGGTACTACGGATCAAAGAGCATCTAACAGTAATATCACAGTAAATTATCTGGGAGCTGTAGTTAGAGCTGACGCTAATGTTGTATTTAATCTTCAGTTGGATCAATATGGTTCTGAAACAAGCTGGACTTTAAAGAATAGCTCAGGGGCTACTGTGGAGAGTGGAGGTCCTTATACTGATTCATCAACGGGAGCTCTTCCTGCCCTGAAGACATTTAACTGGACCTTAAGTCCTGATGAGTGTTATACATTAACAGTTAATGATGAATTTGGTGATGGATTCTATCCGTATGGAGGATATTACAATATTAAGTCTTTATCAGGAACAACCCTTCTTTCCGGATCTCATTTTGCTTCAACGCAAAGCAGATCTTTAAAAGTACAGGTATTGGGAACATCAGAATCTAACATTAAAAACAGTGGAATTCAAGTGTACCCTAATCCGGTAAATGATGTATTGAACATTACTAAAGTTTCCAATAAAGCCAATTTTGAAATTCATAATGCTGTTGGGCAACTTGTAAAGAGTGGTACTATAACCAACAATCAGATAAGAGTAGCTGAATTGGTGAAAGGGGCGTATGTCATTTCAATAAAAGATAATGCTGTTTCAGAAAGCATTAAGTTTATTAAAAAATAGATTCAATAGAACAATAGAAAATACCTCAGTTTACTGAGGTATTTTTTTTTACTTATAATTTGACAATTGCTTTTGTGAATTATGATTTCCAATTGCTTTATAGGACTGATTTTATTATGGATTGAATAGTTTATTAAAAATTCAATAATATCCTGATATTTTCATTTAATAGTTTATAAGTATAAATAATTTTTTGATTTTATTGATGTTTTGTAGTATAAATATGTATTGGTTTCATATTTTTGTTTAACCAAATTTTTAAAAAGATATTAATTTATGAAAAAACTATTTTCTACTTTATTTTGTAGTTTAATTGGGGTTTCAGCTTTTGCGCAATGGACTCCAACTAAATTTGAAAGAAGTGACAAACTTGAATCCACTAATGTGAGAAATTACTATAAGCTGGATCTCGAGAAAATTAAAACACAACTTAGAGGTGCTCAGGAAATGGGTACTAATTCTAAACCGGTAGAGATTTTACTGCCTACTTTGAAAGGAAAGATCGAAAGATTTGCGGTGTATAGTTTCCCTGTAATGACAAAAGAATTTGCAGAGCAATACCAGCTGGGGTCTTATGTTGGGGTAAGCATGGATGATCCGGGTAAATATTTAAGATTTTCTGTGGCTCCTAATGATTTTCAGGCGATGATTATACAGGATGGGCAATACGAATTCATTGATGCTGTAAATGCTGATAAAACAGTATATGGTGTACATCCGAAAACAAAAAAAGAGGGAGCTTTTGTTTGTTCAACAAAAGAAAGTGCTGTTTCTCAGCAACAGATTAAAGAATTGTTGAAGGAAGGGAAATCCTTTGCCCATCAGCCTACTTCATTCTCTAAATCTTCTGATAAGAAATACAGAACGATGAGATTGGCTATGTCTGTGACCGGAGAATATACTCAGTATTTCGGAGGGGTTCCTCAGGCGCTTGCCCAGATTAATGCAACAATGACAAGGGTAAATGGTGTTTTTGAAAAAGATTTTGCTTTGCATTTAAATGTATTAAGTTATCCTGTTCTTATCTATGCAGATCCTGCAACAGACCCATATTCTCCTGCAGCTCAGATGGGGAACTGGAATTTACAGCTTCAAAATACACTGACTTCGGTGGTAGGCAATGCTAATTATGATATCGGACACTTATTTGGTGCTTCCGGAGGAGGAGGAAATGCAGGATGTATAGGATGTGTTTGTATAGATCCTACAACGGCAGAACCGGAAGGTAAAGGTTCCGGAATTACTTCACCTGCTAATAATGTTCCGCAGGGAGATTCTTTTGATATTGATTATGTTGCTCACGAAATGGGGCATCAGTTAGGTGGAAATCATACATTCTCTCACGGTCTTGAAGGAACGGGTGTCAATGTAGAACCAGGTTCAGGGACCACTATTATGGGGTATGCGGGGATTACAGGTCCGAATACTGATGTTCAGCCTCATTCTGATGCATATTTTCATATTGCCACAATCAAACAGGTGCAGGCTAATTTAATAGCTAAAACCTGTGATGTGGAAACTACGGTTGCTAACAACCCTCCAGTAATTACAGCTTTACCTACATATAATATTCCTAAAGGGACAGCATTTGTTTTAACAGCTTCTGCTACAGATGCTGAAAATGATCCTTTAACATATACCTGGGAAGAAATGGATAATGCAAGTGTTACCATTAATAAGAATAATCTAGGGACTACTACTACCGGAGCTTCATTCAGATCTGTAGTTCCTACGACAAGTCCTACAAGATATTTCCCTAAATTATCCTCGGTGTTATCAGGGGTTCTTAATAACTCAAATAACCAATGGGAATCTGTTTCCATGGTGCCAAGAACAACGAAATTTACAGTAACGGTAAGAGATAATAACCCTGCGGCTAATCAGCAGCAGACGCAATACGCCGATCAAACGATTATCGTGGGTAATACCGGTCCGTTTAAGGTTAATACTTTGTATCTTAACGGTGGCGGAGCTTCATCTTTAGAATGGGATGCTGCCAATACGACTGCGGCTCCTTATAGTGTTGCCAATGTGAAGATTGATTATACAACTGATAACGGGGCTACATGGACAGTGCTTGCTGCCACTACACCAAATGACGGTTCAGAAAACGTTACTTTACCTTCTGCTCTGAACGGACAAACTATTAAATTAAGAATTTCAGCAATAGGAAACGTTTTTTATGCCGTTAAATCAATCATGGTTACTACTCTTGCTCCTTGTACGAGTGCGGCACCAATTAATATTGTTGTTTCTAATATTACAGCAAATTCTGCGGATGTTGCGTGGCAGCCAGTTGTTGGAGCTACATATAAGCTTCGTTACAAGAAGGTGTCTGAAACAGTATGGACATCGGTGGATGTAACTACTCCTTATACTACATTGAATGGTTTGATAGATGGTACAGCTTATGAAGTACAGGTGGCTACTGTTTGTAGTGGTACAACAGGAACTTATTCAGCATCCATAAACTTCACAACACAAAATTTAGCATATTGTACTTCTTCTGCAAATGATTCTACATATGAGTATATTTCTAATGTAACGGTTGCTAATATAAACAATTCGTCTCTGGCAAGTTCTTATACCAACTATACAACTAACCCTGCTTTACAGATCAATTTGGTTAAAGGCAGTACTTATCCGATTTCTGTAACTATAGGTGATCCTGATACTGATGCAGTTGCAGCATGGATAGATTATAACAGAAATGGAGCGTTTGAAGACTCTGAAAAGGTTCTTAATTTCCCAGTAGCTGCTATATCTGCTCCTGTTACCGGATCATTTACAGTTCCACAGTCTGCGGTAACAGGCCAGGCTTTAAGAATGAGGGTTATCCTTCGTTATTCAACAAGTGCCGGGGCTTCATTGGGGGCGGCTAATACCTGCGGAACTTTTTCTTATGGAGAAGTTGAAGATTACAATGTGATGGTAACATCTAATCTCGGAACTTCAGAATCTTACGTCAAAAATGAAGGGATCCAGATCTATCCTAATCCGGCGAATGATGTGTTGAATATTACTAAGGTTTCCAACAAGGCAAATTTTGAGATTCACAATGCGGTTGGACAGCTTGTGAAAAGCGGTGTAATTACCAATAACCAGGTAAGGGTAGCTGAATTATTGAAAGGAGCTTATATCATTTCAATAAAAGATAATACTATTTCAGAAAGTCTCAAGTTTATAAAAAAATAAATAATGAAAGGTGATTTTTATTTTTGAATATTATTAATAATAATCACTGAATTTGTTTAATTAATTTTATATTAAAATATTTAACCCCTATATTTTACAGTATAGGGGTTTTTGTATGGATGTTGGTTTTTTATGATTACCTGGTGATATAAAAGTCTTTTGTGTTAATTGTTGTTAAAATGATGTGTTTTGTATTTTTTTAAATATGATTTTTTATCTTTAAAAAATATGTTATTTTTTAACTAATTAGTTAGTCTTTTAGTTGTATTGAGTTTATCTGTATATTTATTGTGTTTTATGTAAAATATCTCTTCTATATTTTATATTTTTGTTAAATGTGAATTTAAAAATATATTAATTTATGAAGAAATTACTTACTATTTTGTTTTGCAGTTTAGTCGGTGGTTCTGCCGTTGCACAATGGACGCCAGCTGCTGCTAAACTAGATAACAAAAAAAGAGGTGGTGATGTAAAGGCTGTGGCTGTTGCATCTTATTTCAAATTGGATTTGAACCAATTAAGATCTCAATTGAAAAACGCGCAGGAAGCTGGGCGTAATGCTAAACCGGTTGTTGTTTCTATTCCGACACTGGATGGTAAGATTAAAAACTTTAATGTTTATAGTTTTCCTGTTGTGGTGAAAGAGCTTGCTGATCAATATGAATTAGGCTCATATGTAGGAACAGCAGTTGATGATCCTTCACAAAGTATCCGATTTTCTGTTGCTCCAAATGATTTCCAATCGATGTTATTCAATAATGGAAGTTATGAATTTGTAGAACCTGTAGACAAATCAACAGGATTATACTATGTGCATCCTAAAACAGCAAAAACAGGAGATAAAGCATTTGTATGTAGTACAGCAGAAGCTCCATCTTCCGTAAAGCAAATCGATGAATTGCTTAAAAAAAGGCAAATCTGCATCAAGTCAGTTAGGCTTTACTAATAAAAGTTATGATAAGAAGTATAGAACACTAAGATTAGCAATGTCTGTTACAGGAGAGTATACCCAGTATTTTGGAGGAGTACCTCAGGCTCTTGCGCAAATTAATGCTACGATAACAAGAGTAAACTTTGTTTTTGAAAAAGATTTTGCTTTGCATTTAAATGTATTAAATTATCCGGCGCTTATTTATGCCGATCCTACGTCGGATCCATATGCTACAGTAACAAATGCCAATCAACCTCCATCTTCATGGAATACGTCTCTTAGAGATATACTGGCAACTAATGTTGGACAGGCTAATTATGATATAGGACATTTATTTGGCGCTTCCGGAGGAGGAGGAAATGCTGGTTGTATTGGTTGCGTTTGCCTTAACCCTGTAGGGACTACTTATGATCCTGTAGCGGGTTATGGGAAGGGGTCTGGTATTACTTCTCCTTTAACAGGGAGTGTAAATCCTAGTGCAGCAGCTCCGCCATCAGGGGATACGTTTGATATAGATTTTGTTGCTCACGAAATGGGACATCAATTAGGGGCAACTCATACCTTTGCTCATTCTTTAGAGAGTGCAGGAACAAATATGGAGCCAGGGTCAGGGTCTACCATTATGGGATATGCTGGTATCACCGGAGCTACTACTGATGTTCAGCCGCATTCTGATCCATATTTCCATATTGTAAGTATTGACCAGATTAATGAAAACCTGATTGATAAAACTTGTGATGTAGAAACTACAATTACCAATAATCCTCCTGTGATTGCAGATATGCCGGATTATAACATCCCTAAAGGAACTGCATTTGTATTAACGGCTTCTGCTACGGATGCAGAAAACGATCCTATGACGTATGCATGGGAAGAAATTGATAATGCCTCCGTTGAGATAGATAAAGATAACCTTGGGACAACAAGTAGTGGTGCCACTTTCAGATCTGTGAATCCAACCACAAGCCCAACCCGTTATTTTCCTAAATTAGAATCTGTATTAAATGGATATTTAGATAATAGCAATAATACATGGGAATCAGTTTCACAAGTTGCAAGAACTACTAATTTTGCCGTAACCGTAAGAGATAATAATACTAATCCTGCTCAACAACAATCAGATTATAATATTCAAACAGTTGTTGTTGGGAACAATGGTCCATTTAAGGTTAATACACAATATGCCAACGTCAATACTCCTACACCAATAGAGTGGGATGTTGCAGGTACTACAGCAGCTCCTTACAGTGTAGCAAACGTTAAAATTGATTATACAACAAATAACGGGACAACATGGACTGTGCTTTCTGCCTCAACACCTAATGACGGATCAGAATCTTATACGTTCCCGACTTCATTGAACGGGCAGGTGATTAAATTGAGAATTTCTGCTATCGGAAATATTTTCTATGCTGTGAAGCCTATTACTGTTGAAGCTTTTGCTCCTTGTGATGGTACGGCTCCTACCGGAATTACTACAAGTAATATTACAATTAACGGAGCAACGATCAGCTGGACTCCGGTAGCTAATGCAACATATAATATCCGTTATAGAAAAGTAGGGCAGGCTGTTTGGCAACAAACAACTTCTACTTCTCCAATAGTAACATTAACAGGATTAACAGATGGAACAGCTTACGAAGTGCAGATATCTGCAGTTTGTTCTGGAACTCCAGGTGCATATTCAGCTTCGACAAACTTTACCACTTCAGCTGTAACTTACTGTACTTCATCAAGTACAAGTGGACAAGTTAATTATATTTCCAATGTAACGTTGGGAACAGTAAATAATACTACTGTAGGAAGTTCATACTCAAACTTTACCACTAATGCTGCATTACAACCTACTTTGTTGCCTAATAGTACGAATTCAATAAGTGTTTCCGTTACTACAACAATCAGTGGTGCTTCAGTTAATGGTATGGCTGCATGGATTGATTATAATAAGAATGGGGTTTTTGAAGCTAATGAAAGAGTTTTAAATATGCCTGTGGTAGCATTACCGGTTGGAGCTACAGTTAAGACAGGAAACTTTACGGTGCCTGCAAGTGCTATGACTAATACTCCTTTAAGAATGAGAGTTGTTACTGTTCTGATAAATCCTGCAGGTATAGGCGCTACTATTCCAGATTCTTTTGCATGTGGAGGTTTCCCGAACGGAGAAGTTGAGGATTATAATGTGATCATTGCTTCTAATTTAGGAACTTCTGATACTGCTATTAAAAATGATGGTATCCAGATATATCCTAATCCGGCAAGTGATGTGTTAAACATTACTAAAGTTTCTGATAAAGCTGCATATAAAATTTATAGTGCTGCGGGTCAGTTGGTAGACAGCGGGAATATCAATGGTGGAAAAATTAATGTTTCTGCTTTGATCAAAGGTGGCTATGTAATTACAATTGATGACAAAGGAAAAGATGTATTTACTTCCAAATTCATTAAAAAGTAAGATATTATTTTTATCAATAAAAAATCCTCAGGTAATCCTGGGGATTTTTTTATTTTGAACTTATAAAATATATTATTGTGAAATTTGTATAAAAAAAATGATTGTAGCCACAAATTAATAATGAAAAATGATTAGATTTGTGTAATTAATATAATATATTGAGAAGCTTATGAAGAAAATTTTTACTTCTTTCTTTCTTCTCTGTCTGTTTGTGGTCACCAGTGCACAATGGAGCCCGACATCTTTCAGAGGAGATAAAATCAGAGGAAGTTCTGAAATTAAGAACTATTACTCTCTAGACATTCCCTTATTAAAATCCCAACTGGCCAATGCACAGGAGACGGGCAAGAATGCCCGACCCGTAACAATTTCATTGCCAACCATGGATGGGAAAATTGAAAGGTTTGCCGTTTACAGCTTTCCGGTTGTTGTAAAAGAACTGGCAGACGAGTATCAACTTGGATCTTATGTCGGAGTCGGAATCGATGATCCGGGTAAGTATCTGAGGTTCAGTTTGGCGCCGAATGATTTTCAGTCTATGATCATCAAAAACGGGATCGCTGAATTTGTAGAACCTTTAAATAGAGAAAAGACAGTTTACGGTGTGCATCCGAAAACTGATAAGAGCAAAGAAGGTTTTCTATGCTCCATGAATGAAAGCCTTTTGGATAAGGAAGAGATCAACAAACTTTATCAGAAGGGATCTGCATTTAGCAATCAGACCACTAATTTTGCGAAGTCTTCAGATAAGAAGTACAGAACAATGAGATTGGTAATGTCTGTAACAGGAGAGTATACCCAGTTCCATGGAGGAACAGTTCCTGGGGCGATGGCGGCTATTAATGCAACGCTTACCCGGGTAAATGGTGTATTTGAAAAAGATTTTGCTTTACACTTAAATTTACAGAACTTTCCGGGTGTAATTTATACCAACCCGGCAACCGACCCCTATTCTCCGGCTGCTGCAGGAGCTGGAGGTGCATGGAATCTAGAATTGCAAAATACTTTAACGGCTAATGTAGGTAATGCCAATTACGATATAGGGCATTTATTTGGTGCTTCCGGAGGTGGAGGTAATGCAGGATGTATCGGATGCGTTTGCGTAGATCCAACTACAGGAGTTCCGAAAGGAAAAGGATCCGGATATACATCGCCAGCAGATGGGATTCCACAAGGAGATAATTTTGATATTGATTATGTTGCCCATGAAATGGGTCATCAGTTAGGAGCAAACCATACATTTTCTCACGGTCTTGAAGGAACAGGGGTGAATATGGAACCCGGTTCTGGATCCACAATTATGGGGTATGCAGGAATTACCGGAGCTAATACCGATGTTCAGCCTCACTCAGATGATTATTTTCATATCGCCAGTATCAAGCAGGTACAGGCTAACCTAATTTCTAAAACCTGTGATGTTGAAACTACAGTTGCCAACAATCCACCTGTGATTTCTGCATTACCAACTTATAATATTCCTAAAGGAACAGCATTCGTATTAACAGCTTCTGCCACCGATGCGGAAAATGATCCAATGACCTATACCTGGGAAGAAGTGGATAATGCAAGCGTTACTATTAACAAGAATAATTTAGGAACAACAACTTCAGGTGCAACCTTTAGATCGGTATTGCCAACGACAAGTCCAACTAGATATTTTCCTAAATTATCTTCTGTGCTTGCCGGAGTTCTTAACAATTCGAATAATGGATGGGAATCTGTTTCTAATGTTGCGAGAACAACCAAATTCTCTGTAACAGTAAGAGATAATAGTCCCATTGCGAATCAACAGCAGACACAGTTTGCTGAACAAACAATTATCGTAGGTAGTGCAGGACCTTTTAAGGTTACAACAGCAACAGCTTATAATAACGGACCAAGCACTGTAACCTGGGATGTGGTAAATACCACAGCTGCTCCTTATAGTGTTGCTAATGTTAAAATAGATTACACTACGGACAATGGAGTTACCTGGAATGTTTTGGCGCCATCTACTCCTAATGATGGAAGTGAAAGCTTAACTTTTGGAGCTTTAACATTAGGGTCTACCGTGAAAATCAGAGTAAGTGCGATCGGAAATGTATTTTATGCCATTGGCAGTGCTACAGTAGCGAGTTTAGCTGCATGTACTGGAGCTGCGCCGACTGGTATTACAGTTTCTGCAGTTACTCAGACTCAGGCTACTGTTTCCTGGGCAGCTTCTGCCGGAGCAACTTACGTTGTTCAGTATCGTCCTGTTGGAAGCACAACATGGATTACAGTAAATGCTACGACCAATACTACAGTATTAACAGGGCTTACGGATGGAATTCAATACGAAGTTCAGGTTGCTAATGTATGTTCAGGAACGCAGGGTACTTTCTCTGCCTCTGTTAACTTTACAACACCGGGACTAAACTACTGTCAGATGCAGTCAAGCAATTCTAATGATGAGTATATTGCTAATGTTACAGTAACACCTACGGGAGCTGCCGTAATGAGTAATACTTCTTTAGGAACTACCTATACTGATTACACGACGACACCAAGTGCTTTGGTAAATCTTGTAATCGGGTCTGCTAACAATACAATTTCTGTTTCGAAAGGGTGGACGGGTAGTACATATAGTGAAGCTGTGAATGTATGGATTGACTTTAACCGAAACGGAATTTTTGAAACAAATGAACAGGTAATGACTTCTCCGGCAAGTACAACTACACCGGTTACAGCTACATTCCCAGTTCCTGCCAATGCATATAATGGACCTTCTACAACAAGAATGAGAGTGGCTCTAAGCTTTAGCTCTCCTTCTGTGATGTGTCAGAACTTTACTTATGGAGAAGTAGAAGATTATGCTGTGAAATTAATTCAGCCTATACCTTGTACAAGTAATGCTCCATTGAATTTAAGCGTAACAAATATTACGGCTACATCAGCTTACGTAATGTGGGATCCAGCTGTAGGAGCAACCTATATACTTGAATACAGAGCTGTTGGCGCAACCGCATGGATACCTGTTCCATTAACAACCAGTGCTTATACGATTACAGGTTTAACAGAATCTTCACAGTATGAAGTTCGTGTGGCATATATTTGTTCCGGGACTACTGGAACATTTACAGCTCCTGTTCAGTTCAGTACTCCGGCGGTTAACTACTGTACAGTAACAGGTAACAGTACCAACGGATATATTTCAAATGTTAAGATGACTCCGACCAATTCATATATTATGAATAATGATTCCGGAGCAAACTCTTATACGGATTATTCCGTCGATCCAACTAAATTGATTACGTTAGTACGTGGATCTGCAAATAATGCAATTTCTGTGAGCAAATCATGGATCACACCAAGTACATTCCCTCCATCTCTGGCTGTCGGAGCATGGATCGATTTTAACAGAAACGGAATTTTTGAAAACAATGAAAGGGTAATCAACAGTACAACGAGTACTACAACTCCGATTACGGCAACATATACGGTTCCAAACACATCGTATAATGGTCCGCTTACCCTTAGAATGAGAGTCATCATTTCTTCATCAAATATCAATGATCCATGTGTCAATGTTACTAATGGTGAAGTAGAGGATTATGCTGTTAAAATTGTAGACCTACAACCATGTTCTACCGCTGCGCCTTCGCCAATTTCTGTAACAGGTGTTAGTGCATCTACTGCGACGGTTTCCTGGTTAAACTCTACAGGTGCTACTTATGTATTAAGATATAAGGCTACAGCAGCAGCAGCCTGGACAACAGTTAATCCTGTTCCGGCGCCTGGAAATACCTATACGATCCTTAACTTAAATGCAACCACTGCTTATGAAGTGCAGGTGGCAACCATTTGTGGAGGAACTCAGGGACCTTGGTCTACATCTGTGAATTTCACAACACTGGCCGTTAGTTACTGTAACTCCGGTACTGCGACTGTAGGTGACGGATATATTAATAATGTAACCGTTACTCCAACGAATTCGATTATGATGATCAATAATTCTGGAGCAACGACGTATACAGATTATTCTACTGACCCTACTAAACTTATTACATTTGTTCGCGGTTCTACCGGAAATAATATTTCTATTGGTAGAGTGATCTTATCAAGTACGTATGCTACATCAGTATGGATTGATTATAACGGAGACGGCGTGTTTGATAATGGTACGGAGAGAGTAATGAATCTTGGATATTCCAGTACTACTCCTGTGACTGCTACTTTCGCGGTTCCTGCTAATGCATATACAGGAACGAACATTGTCAAAATGCGTGTTATCGTATACTATAATACAATTGATAATGCATGTCAGAACTTAACAAGTAATGGTGAAGTAGAAGATTATGCAGTTAAATTTGTAGACATTCAACCATGTACGACAGCTCCTCCAAGCAATATTACAGTGTCCAACATTACTGCGACTACTGCTAATGTTTCCTGGTTAGCATCTACGGGGGCTACTTATGTATTAAGATGGAGATTAGGGGCTACAGGAGCATGGACAACAATTGATCCTGTACTTGCACCTGGAAATAGCTACACGATTACTGGGCTTACCGAATTAACCGGATATCAGGTACAGGTTGCCACAAGATGTAGTGGTACATTAGGTGCCTTCTCTGCTTCAATTCCATTTACAACGACTGCTATCAGTTATTGTAACATGACAGGAACAGGAACCAACGATTATATAGCTAATGTAACAGTGACTTCCGTAAATCCGGGAATTGCTCCAATGAGTAATACCTCATTACAGACAAACTATATCAGTTATACTACACCAGCTACGTTGATTAACCTTGAGCTTGGCTCAACGGGAAATAAAATCGCCGTAACTAAAGGATGGGCAGGAGCAACCAACAGTGATGCTGTAAGTGCCTGGATCGACTTTAACCGAAATGGGGTATTCGAGACAAATGAACAAATCATGGCAGTAGCTTCCAATTCAACAAGTACTGTTAATGCATTGTTCAATGTTCCGTCTACTGCATACAGCGGACCTCTTACAACAACAATGAGAGTGGTGCTAAAACGTTCCAGTTCTCCTGTAATGTGTCAGGTAGCTGTGAATGGTGAAGTGGAAGATTATGCAGTGAGAATAAGACCATGTGCAACAGGTACACCAACAAACCTTGCGTTTAATACGATTACCCATACTTCAGCAATAGTAAACTGGACTGGTGTAACCAATGGGCTTACCTATATTTTACAGTACAGACCTTTGGGATCTACTGCGTGGACGAGTATTAACGTTTCTACTCTTCTTGGTAACCCTCCAATTCAGTTAACAGGTTTAACTCCTGCTACTACTTATGAGGTGCAGGTTGCTGCAAGCTGTGGTACAACACCAGGTACATTTACCGCGATTAAAACATTCTCTACCAGATGTGATCCTACGCCTCCTACTGTAACAATCAGTAACGTAACAACAAACTCTGCATTAGTAACATGGGCACCAATTGCGCCAAGTTCAACGTATGTATTAAGATACAGAGTCGTGGGAACAACCACGTGGGTGGATGTAACTGTGCCGGTAACACCTGGGAACTCTTATCAGTTGACAGGATTAAGCCCTTACACTACTTATGAGGTTCAGGTGGCTAACAAGTGTGTGGGTGAGACTACAATCAATCCATATTCAAATCCTAAAGTATTTACTACAGAAAGGACATGTGAATTACCACCTCCGGGCTTAACCATCACTAACCTGACTCCTACAACAGCTGTTGTCGTTTGGGATCCATTCCCGGGAGCTACTTATATCTTAAGATACAGAAAAGTAGGTATTCCGAGCTGGACAACGGTTCCGGTGGCTACCAATACACTTACCCTTACGGGATTAACAGAGCTGACGAAATACGAATTACAGGTTGCTAATATTTGTAGCGGTACTCCTGGTACGTATACACAACCATACTTCTTTACAACACCTACCGTTATTTATTGTCAGATGTCGTCTGGAAGTTCAGTGAGTGAATACATTTCAAACGTTACGGTAAAACCTACTGGTAAACCGCAAATGTCAAATGATTCAAATGCACAGAATTATTCAGACTTTACCGGAGATCCTACCAAGTTTATCGAATTGATTCAGGGATCTACTGGTAATGAGATTTCAATTGCTAAATCATGGACAGGAACAACGAATAATGAAGGTATTGCTGTATGGATAGATTTCGACAGAAGTGGAACATTTGATCCTAATGAAAGAATCCTTGTGTCTTCGCCTAACTCAACAACCCCTGTTAAAGGAACGTTCAGTGTACCGGCGGATGCATTCATCAGCATGACGGATTTTAAATATGTTGTGATGAGAGTTGCCATGCAGAAAGATGCGATTCCTGTGAATTGTGTAAGTTTTGCAAACGGAGAAGTTGAAGATTATACCGTAAGAATTTCTAAGCAGGCAGTACCTAATCCTGTTAACCAGACTGAAATTCTGATCTATCCTAATCCGGTAAGCAGCATATTGTATGTGAAAAATATTAGCAAGAAAGCTAATTATAAGCTATACAACGCAGCAGGTCAGCTTGTTTCCGGAGGAATTATCCTCAATAATAAGATTGATGTAAGCGGATTGATAAATGGAGTATATGTTATCGATATCGATGATGTTCAGGGCACAGCTCAAAAGAAGTTTATCAAAGAATAATTAAATTATTTACTATTAAAAAAATGAGCTCTCAGAAATGAGAGCTTATTTTTTTTTTACATAAAAAACTCGTTAGAATTATTTTCTAACGAGCTCTTTTTTTATTCTATTTCAAAGATGGTGCGTTCTGTCCGCTCTTTTAAATCTTCTAAATTAGTGTCATTATAGATGATATAATCAGCAAGCCTTATTTTCTCTTTTTCAGGCATTTGCCGCTCCATAATAGCCTGTACTTCGCGGTAAGTTTTGTTGTCCCTGTCCATTACCCTTTTTATTCTTATGTTGTCTTGTGCAGTTACTAAAAGTGATTTGTAGCACTGCAGATTAAGCTTTAATTCAAATAATAAGGCAGTTTCCTTAAAGACTAAATATTTTGACTGTTCTTTTACCCATTGTTCAAAATCGATTCGTACAGCGGGGTGTATGATTTCATTTAATTTTTGCAGTAGATCCGAATTATTAAAAACTTTGTCTGCAACATATTTCCGATCATAAAGGCCGGTATTATCATAAGACTGTGCTCCTAAGAGCTCTTTAATCTTTTCTTTTAGGATATCATTGTCATTGACAATGGTTTTTGCTCTGTCATCGGAGTAATAAACCGGAAATCCGCATTCTTCAATAAAATGGGCTACCGTTGTTTTTCCTGAACCTATTCCACCAGTAAGGCCAATGATCTTGGGTGCTGGTTCCGGTTCTGCTTTTTGTGTTTCTGAATTCAATTCTTCCATACTTCAATTAATATCCGAAAACGTCATTAAAACTGTGAACTTCATCAAGCCTTACTCCTTTATCTGTCATTTTCAGACTGGCCAGCTCATTATGTGCGTCATGCTCGAAAAACAATAAATATTCGTTATCAACACATTGCTTTAAAAATTTTCCTTTTTCCTCCATTGTCAAGAGGGGTCTTGTATCGTATCCCATCACATAAACCTGGTTGATATGTCCGGCTGTAGGGATAAGGTCTGCAGCAAAAACGATTGTTTTTTCCTGATATTGGATTACAGGAAGCATTTGCTTTTCGGTATGTCCGTCAACAAAAATAACATCCATTTTCAAGTCCGGGGCGAAACCATAGTTTCCTGTCGTCGGTAGTGGTAAAAAATTCAGTTGACCACTTTCCTGCATAGGAATGATATTTTCTTTTAAAAAACTTGCTTTCTCTCGCGGATTAGGCTCAGTAGCCCATTGCCAATGGTTTTCATTGGTCCAGAAATAAGCATTTTTAAAAGCCGGTCTGTACCCCGTTTTATCGTCATTCCATTCGATGGCTCCTCCACAGTGGTCAAAATGAAGATGGGTAAGAAAAACATCAGTAATGTCTTCCTTTACAAAGCCATATTTTTTAAGGTTTTTATCTAAATTATCATCTCCCCAAAGAGAATAATGTCCGAAAAATTTCTCATCCTGTTTATTTCCCAGACCGCAATCCACTAAAATCAGTTTCTTACCATCTTCAATAAGCAAAGATCGAGTTCCCAGTTCTATCAGGTTTCTTTCGTCTGCAGGATTGGTTTTTTCCCACAGACTCTTTGGGACGACTCCGAACATAGCGCCGCCGTCCAGCTTAAATTTTCCACATTGTATTGGATATAGCTTCATATAATATTATGTTTTATGTATTTAATTTTTATTAAGTTTCATTTTTTCAGCAATCTTTTTTCCCTGCTCATCCGAATTTTCAAGATGGGAAATAATATTTTGATAATCTTTTTCTTTCCTGTTTTGGGAAAGTTTTTGTTTAATAAAGATCTCCGTTGGTATTATTTTTATTCCAAATGCTCCTTTCATTTCTTTTTCTACAAACTCTTTACCCATATCCTTTACCAGTACAGGGCATTTTTGAAACTTTTCATACTTATTGGTTAACTTTTCCAGATGCGCGTAAAGTTCTCCATTAGTCATAAATTCTACTTTACCATGAATTTGTACAGCTTCATAATTCCATGTTGAAACATTGATATGATCATACCAGCTACTGGAAATATAAGTGTGTGCTCCTAAAAAGTCACATAATACCTCATCTCCTTTTTTCAGTGTTTTTGCCTGTGGATTGGCTTTGGAAATATGAGTTTCAATATAAATGTGATCCGGATCATCCTCATTAAGCATCATCATGGAATGAGTGGCCCGTATCTTGTCGACTGAAGAAATAAGTAAAGCGAAAGCATTGTCTCTAATGATTTCACGCATTACATTATAATCCTCACTTCTGTATAGCTTCGGTATAAACATTAATTAATAACTCTTTATATTTCTTATCATAAGGCTAAAAGATCAACACCTTTATCAGCTCGATTATATTTTAAATAACAAGCCTAAAAAAGCTCCCCTGGATTTTTAGGTATCGGAATCTGCAAGTGTTTATAGGCTTTTTCTGTCACCTCTCTTCCCCTTGGGGTACGGATAATAAATCCTTCCTGAATTAAGAAAGGCTCATAAACCTCTTCTAATGTCTCCGGGTTTTCAGCGATAGAGGTTGCCAGTGCTGAAATACCTACAGGTTTTCCTTTAAAATTTTCAATCATGACACGCATGATCTTGTTATCCATTTCATCCAACCCAAATTCATCAACATTCAGAGAGTTGAGCGCATATTTTGTGATATTGATCTCTATTTCTCCATTACCTTTTATTTCTGCAAAATCTCGTACCCTTCGTAATAAAGCATTAGCAATTCTGGGAGTTCCGCGGCTTCTTCTTGCAATTTCAATGGCTGCATCCTCGTAAATTTTTACTCCAAGAACTCTGGAACTTCTTATGATGATCATGGATAAAAGTTCTATGGTATAATATTCAAGCCTGCTTTGGATACCGAATCTCGCCAACATGGGCTTGGTAAGCATTCCGCTTCTTGTAGTTGCTCCAACCAGTGTAAAAGGATTGAGTCCGATCTGTACACTCCTTGCATTAGGACCTGTTTCCAGCATAATATCAATCTTATAATCTTCCATCGCAGAATAAAGATATTCTTCCACAACAGGAGATAGACGGTGGATCTCATCAATAAAGAGAACGTCATTTTCTTCCAGATTGGTTAAAAGGCCGGCCAGACTTCCCGGTTTATCAAGAACTGGACCTGATGTTATTTTACAATTCACACCCAATTCATTCGCAATGATGTTCGCTAAAGTTGTTTTTCCAAGTCCCGGAGGCCCGTGAAGAAGAACATGGTCAAGGGCTCCGCCTCGCTTTTTAGCCGCAGTTACAAATACTTCAAGATTTTCCAACGTCTTTCTCTGTCCCGCAAAATCCTTAAAACTCTGGGGACGAATCTGTTCTTCCTGCATGAGCTCTTCATGAGAAAAGTTTTCCTTATCTGGATGTAAAAAATCAGGCATTAATTCATTTCATTTACCTCAAAGATAGGGATTTTAGACTTAGGTTGGGGAAAAGGTTATGCTAAAAAATCAAGGTTAAAAGATATTTTTTAAGTATTTTTGGAATGGAAATTTAAATCCCAATACAATATTTTCTGACCATTTACTTATGAAATTAATAGGACCATTTAAGCAAATCATTACACTCGCAAATCTTTCACTGAGAGGAAAATTATCTGATCAACAACTTGAAATTATAGTTGACGGAGGCATTTTGATTGAAGGTGAAACCATTCAGAAAGTTGGAAATTTCGAAGAATTAAGATCTGAATATCCCAATGTAACAATTGAAGAGGTTGAAGGTGAACAGATCGTGCTTCCTGCTTTCATAGATTCCCATACTCACATTTGCTTTGGAGGAAACAGAGCAAATGATTTTGCCATGAGAAATGAAGGAAAAACTTATCTTGAAATTGCTGAAAGCGGAGGAGGCATCTGGAGTTCTGTACAACATACAAGAAATGCGTCAGAAGAAGAGTTGCTTAAAACTTTATCAGAAAGGATCAATTTTCTTATTTCATTGGGAATTACAACCATTGAAGTGAAAAGCGGCTATGGTCTGGATGTGGAAAATGAGCTCAAGATGCTGAGAATAATAAAAAAAGCACAAACATTAACCAAAGCCACATTAATTCCTACCTGTCTTTCCGCACATTTGAAACCGAAAGATTTTGAGGGAGATAATAAATCTTATTTAGATTTTATTATCGCAGAAATTTTGCCTAAAGTAAAAGAAGAAGGACTTGCTAAAAGAGTTGATATTTTTATTGAAAAGTCAGCATTCCAACCGGAAGAAAGTAAGGATTTTTTATTAAAAACTAAAGAGCTCGGTTTTGAAATAACTGTTCATGCAGATCAATTTACTCCCGGAAGTTCAAGGATTGCAGTAGAAGTAGGAGCACAGTCTGCGGACCATTTAGAGGCAACAATTGATGACGACATCATGTTTCTTGCTCATTCCAATACAGTGGCCACAGCACTGCCCGGAGCGAGTTTAGGACTGGGGGAGAAGTTCACTCCGGCACGAAAGTTGTTGGATGCAGGAGCTATTCTTGCAATAGCCAGTGACTGGAACCCGGGTTCCGCACCAATGGGTAACTTGATTACCCAGGCTTCCATTTTAGCAACATACGAAAAGTTAACAACCGCTGAAGTTTTAGCAGGTATTACATTTCGTTCGGCATATGCTCTGGGATTAGAAGACAGGGGAAGATTAGAAAAGGGATTAAAAGCGGATTTTGTAACTTTTAAAACCGATAATTTTCAAAACGTATTATATAATCAGGGAAGTTTAACCGCTGAAAATATTTATATCAATGGGAAAAAGTGGAAAGTGTAATGTAAAGTACCTTTTCTCCCGTTTATCTTATTATAAGTTTCCTTAATATGCTCCTGTTATTTTTCCATGGGTGAAAAGTAATTCTGTAGTTCCTAAGTGTACTGATAAAGAAAGATCATATTATTTTTCTTACTTTTTGAATGCTTTTGTTGCGGCTATGCCTGAATAATGTATCAATAATTTAATTTGAAAAATAGATATGATGAAATTTCGAAGTATGCGATCAACATTTAATAAAGGAGTAACAATTCCAAGTCTTATTTTTATCATAGGAACTTGTTTTCTGTCAGCTCTTTACCCGAAATCTACAGAAAGTATCTTAAATGGAATTAAGGAATTCATTTTTGTTAACCTGAATTGGGTTTACGTTTGGGCAGTCACCATCTTTGTGATTTTTCTCGTGTACCTTATGTTTAGTAAATATGCTAATATAAAACTGGGAGCCAATGACAGCAAGCCGGAGTATTCTCTGTTTTCATGGATTTCGATGCTGTTCGCTGCAGGGATGGGGATTGGTTTAATATATTTTAGTGTAGCGGAACCTATGCAGCATTACTCCTCTGAAGTTTTTGGTAATAACCATTATGTAAACAGGGCGAAACAGGCACAGCTTTATACCTTTTTTCATTGGGGAATCCACGCGTGGGCTATTTATGGGATTGTAGGATTATCACTTTCTTATTTTGCTTATCGATACAGGTTGCCACTATCTCTGAGAAGTTGTTTTTATCCTTTGCTTAAAGATAGAATCAATGGAAAATGGGGAAACGTTATTGATATTTTTGCCCTTTGCTGTACCTTCTTTGGAATTACCACCACATTAGGCTTTGGGGTCGTCCAGATCAATTCCGGCTTACACATATTGGGAGCAATCCCGGAAAATAAATTCATATACCAGATCATTATTGTTTTCATTCTCATTTCTCTGTCGGTCTTTTCAGCGATCAGCGGGGTAAACAAAGGTGTTAAGATATTGAGTAATATCAATGTCATCAGTGTAATTGTTCTTCTGTTGTTTGTACTGATATTAGGACCAACCGTTTACTTGATCGGAAGCTTTACCGAAGGTTTGGGAAATTATATCAATAATTTTTTCGATCTTACTTTTAGTACCCATGTTTACGAAAAAGATACACTGCCATGGTTTTATGACTGGACGATTTTATATTGGGCATGGTGGATTTCATGGTCCCCTTATGTAGGATTGTTTATTGCGAGAATCTCAAAAGGAAGGACCATTAAAGAATTTATTCTGGCTGTTTTAATACTGCCTACATTATTTAATTTTATATGGATGTCCGTTTTCGGGAACAGTGCCATTTGGTTTGATTTCAATATCGCGCATGGTAAGTTGAGCCAATTTGCATCTGATCCTGATGCTTTAATGTTTCGTTTTCTCGAATACATGCCTTTATCTACGATTACAAGCTTCTTCGTCATCGTTATCATTATAATCTTTTTTGTGACTTCAGCAGATTCAGGAATATTTGTAATGAATAGTATCGCAACCAAAAATGCACAGAAATCTCCAAAATGGCAATTGATATTCTGGGGGCTCTTGCTAGCTGTACTGTCACTATTATTGCTTAATGTAGGAGGCCTGAAAGCACTCCAAAGTATGACATTAATCACAGCCCTGCCATTTTCAATTATTGTACTTTTATTCATTGTAAGTTTAATGAAGGCGTTGATCATTGATCAGAAATACTATGACAGGAACTTTTCGGCTTCTGCAGTTCCCTGGTCCGGTGAATTCTGGAAAGAACGTTTGAAGCGTATTGTTTCATTTAAGGACAACTCATCCGTGGATAGCTTTATCCATACCACAGTGAAAGAAGGATTTCAGGAACTGCAGAAAGAATTTGCAGATAATGGGATTGAAGTGAAGATGAATTACGGCGATAATCCTACAAAAATAGAAATAGAAATTCATCATGGAGTTGTTAATAACTTTATTTATGGAATTAAAAACCAGGAAAAGACGGTATCAGAATATATTATCCACGAGGAAAATCTTCCGGACCTGGAACATAATACCACCCATTATCCGAAATCATATTTTGGCGATGCAAGAGAAGGTTATGATGTACAATATTTTACTAAAAACGAACTGATCTCCGATGTTCTGAAACATTATGAGAGGTTTTTGGAGATTGTTTCGGAAGAAAAAAATGAAATGTTTATCAGCAGCAATGCCAATCAGAATAAAGTATAAAAAGGAACATCGTGTAATTGATTAAAAGGAGTTTGAGTATATGCACAATATTATATAGTTTTACCGGACAAAACTCTATTGATGAAAATAAAATAAAACAGTATGGGATTCTTCGGTAAGGAAATAAGAAATATAGGTAATGCGACCAGGAATTACAATGATTTTTGGGATTGGTTTCTGACTAAGGAAAAGGATTTTTATGAAATTATAAAAAATCATGATCATATTGAAAGTGGTTTTTTCGATATTATTTCTCCCAAACTTAAACAGATTAATCAAGGATATTACTTTCTCGTTGGGATGTACGATGATTCTACTGTAGAACTCATTATTACCGTAGATGGCGAAATTAAAAATATTGTTTTTGCAGAAGAAATTGTTGATGCTTCTCCTGTTTTGGAGCGTTGGAAATTTACCGCTTTAAAACCTGAGATGGATGCTGCTCACGGAATTCAAATGGACGGCCTAGAGTTTACCGGTGAAAACATTTTATTTTATCCGAATGAAAGCGAGGGATATCCTGATGAAATAGACATTACCTTTGTGTATGAAGGTTTAATCCCAGGGAATAAAGAATCTGTTGTAAAAGGGATCTGTGTTTTTCTGGATAATTTTTTAGGCGAATTGAATTTTGCGACACAGATTGACACATTTAATATTATAAGTAAGGAAGAAGCGAAAAAAGAACTGATTCCAGTCATTAAATTAAAAGATTTCCTTGCATGGAGGGAGAGAGAGTTTACAGAAAAATATAAAAATGTAAAGAACATTGATGACGAAGAACAGTTTTCGGTGTTGGAAGCAAGTTTGCAAAACGGGTTGCCACTTATTGCTACAGTGAATACATCACTGCTGACCTATGATGCCAAAGCTTCCTATCCATGGATTTCAGTGATAAGAATGCAATATGAAGGAAGAAGCAATAACGGACTTCCGGAAAATGATGATCATGAAAGGCTGAATGAGATTGAAGAAAAAATTATAAATAAATTAAAAGTAGAAGAAGGACATTTGTATATAGGACACGAGAGTGCAGATAATCTCAGAGAATGCTATTTTGCAAGTAAAGATTTCCGCGATCCTTCCAGGGTTATTCCGAAAATAATCGTTGAGCATCCTGAATACGAAATTTCTCTTGAAATTTATAAAGACAAATACTGGCAGAGTTTTGAACGTTACACTATATAAATTAAAAAATTAAATAAAATCATGATTTGGCAAGGAAGATTGGATGGTGAAGAATTACTTTATCACAGAATTTTTCAAAGAGTAAAAATTGAAAATGATTACGATGTTATTTCTACTAATGATTTCGTTTTGCATGGTTTTGCTGTAGAAGAAGGAGTAAAAAGGAATAAAGGAAGATTAGGAGCGAAAGATGCTCCGGATATTATAAGAAAGAACATGTCTAATTTTCCTGTAATCCTTCCCGATTTTTCGTTGTGGGATTTTGGAAATATTACCTGCGAGGATACTCATCTTGAAAAAGCACAGCAGAGTCTTGCTAAAAATGTATCAAAAGTTTTATTAAAAGGAGGTAAATCTCTCGTTGTCGGTGGTGGACATGAACTTACATATGCCCATTATCTGGGTGTAAAAACGGCATTTCCCGAACAGAAGATCGGGATTATAAATATTGATGCTCATTTCGACAACCGCCAACCGGAAGAAGGGGTAGGAGCAAGTTCCGGAACCGGATTCTGGCAAATTGCCCAGGAAGGAGATATTCACTCACTGCATATCGGGATCCAAAGAAATTCCAATACACTGAAATTGTTCGATACGGCCCATCAATACGGAATGAAATATATTTTGGCAGACGAACTATTCTTTGAGAATCTGCCGTCCATATACCAACGTATTAATGATTTGTTGGATGAGGTGGATGTTGCTTACCTTACCATTTGTATGGATGTTTTTAATGCATCTGTAGCACCAGGAGTTTCAGCTTCCGCCTATAATGGTATTTTTGCAGATAGCACATTTATGCATTTTTACAGGCATATTTTGAAAAATGAAAAACTGGTCGCACTCGATGTGGCAGAAGTTAACCCTTCTTACGATATTCAGGAGAGAACAGCAAGACTTGCGGCTAGCCTGATCAACGAATGGTTTATGGTATAGCAAAAAATATATTCTTTTAATAGAGAAAATCATTATTTTATTTTGCTTAAAGGAACAAAATTTGTTGCTTTCATCCATGCTTTACGGTAAAGCATTCTAATTCATTTATTTTGAATTTGAAACAAAAATTACATTATGGAACAATCAATTGAAAATAAACTTATTATTGCAGATAAGGCTTTTTCAGAATGGAAAAAAGTGCCCTTTGAAGAAAGGCAAAAATTAATTGCAAAAGCTGCGGAGGTGCTAAAAGCGAATTCAGAAAAATTCGGAGAGATCATTACAAGGGAAATGAATAAGCCCATTTCACAATCAATTGCTGAGGTAGAGAAATCTGCATTAATGATGAATTATTATGCGGAGGCTGAAAATATTTTAAAGGCGGAAAAAATAGAATCTGAATATAAATTTTCTGAAGTCCATTATATTCCGAAGGGAGTGATTCTTGGTGTGATGCCATGGAATTTTCCTTTCTGGCAGGTTTTAAGATTTGCAACCCCGGCTATTCTATCCGGAAACACTGTTGTATTGAAGCATGCTTCCATCTGCTTTGGAAGTGGTAATGCCATAGAGCAGGTATTTTTGGAAGCTGGTTTTCCACAAGGAGTTTTCCAGAATTTAGAAGTGGGACATAAGGAGGTGAAAGAAATCCTGGAACACGATGCCGTGAAAGGAGTAAGCTTAACCGGAAGTGGAAGAGCAGGAGGGGAGGTAGCCTCTATTGCAGGATTGAATATTAAGAAATCTTTGCTTGAATTGGGAGGTAGCGATGCTTTTATCATTCTGGATGATGCTGATCTTGATAAAGCTGCAAAAGTCGGAGCTCAGGCAAGACTTCAAAATTGCGGACAGACCTGCGTTGCTGCTAAAAGGTTCATTATTAATGAGAAAGTTGAGGATGAGTTTTTACCGAAATTCATAGAGGAGTACAAAAAATTTGTTCCGGCTGATCCGATGAATAAGGAAACAAAGATCAGCGGTATGGCAAGACCTGATCTGGCTGATGATCTTGAAAAACAATTTAATAAAGCTTTAGAAAACGGAGCAGAAATTATTATCCCTCTTGAAAGGATTTCCGATCATGAATTCAATCCTGGACTAATAAGAGTACAGGAAGGTAATCCTATTTTACAAGAGGAGTTGTTTGGACCATTAGGTATGGTGATGATTGCTAAGAATGATGATGAGGCTTTAAAAATGGCAAATGATATTCCTTTCGGACTTTCCAATTCGGTTTGGACACAAAATGCAGACCGTCAGATGTTTTTTATTGAAAATTTGGAATCCGGGACTGTCAACATCAATAGAATGACCAGCTCTGATCCCCGTTTTCCTTTTGGAGGAACAAAAGCATCAGGATACGGTACTGAGCTTTCTTTAATTGCATTAAAAGAGTTTGTTACTCCGAAGACAATTGTGGGAAATTGATTTTTGAACAGTAGATGTATTAAAGATTTTAATACTAAATTATAATTATAAAAAGAGCTCCTGAACATTTCAGGAGCTCTTTTTTATATCAATTTTGAAAAGCTGTTTCGCCATTTTTGCGATTTCGCCTTTACTTTATTATACTGTCGTTAATCTCAGCGTATTTGTTTTTCCTCCTTCATATGACGGAGTAGCATTGATGTTGATTACAAAATCCCCGCTTTCAATATATCCGTAATTATGTGTAAGCATATTAACCTGGATAATTGTTTCATCCGTTGATTTGTTCATATCATAATAATAAGCATGAACACCCCAAAGAAGGTTAAGCATCGTAATTACCCTTTTATTACCGCTGTACACAATAATATGTGAGTTAGGTCTGTGGGCTGAAAGCTGGAATGCCGTATAACCGGAGTGTGTTAAAGTAACAATTGCAGTAACATTTGTTGTTTTAGCAATTCTAACTGCGGCAAGGCATACCCTGTTGGTAATAAACCTTTCATCAATACAATTATAATCTTTTTCGATAGGCTCGTTTTTGTGCTGATAGAAATTTGTCTTTTCTATATTCTGAACGATTTTAGCCATGTTCTCAACTACCTGGATAGGATATCTTCCCACCGAAGTTTCTCCTGAAAGCATTACAGCATCAGCACCATCCAATACGGAGTTGGCAACGTCATTTACTTCAGCTCTTGTTGGTGTTAAGCTATTGATCATGGTTTCCATCATCTGAGTGGCAATGATAACCGGTTTGGAATAGAATCTTGCTTTTTCAACCAGGTTTTTCTGGATCGCAGGAACTTCTTCCATAGGAACTTCTACTCCCAGGTCACCACGTGCAACCATTAATCCATCACATTCCAATAAGATCTCATCAATATTTTTTACCCCTTCAGGCTTTTCGATTTTAGCTATGATCGGCGTTTTAAATTTGCCGTTCGGATGCTTGGCAATAAGGTCCTTAAGATCTATGATGTCCTGTGCATGACGTACAAAAGATAAAGCAATCCAATCTACCTCCATGTCCAGCATAAAGTTAGCATCCTGGATATCCTTCTCCGTTAAGGCAGGAAGAGAAACATTCGTATTAGGAAGGTTTACTCCTTTTTTAGAACTCAGAGGTCCACCTTGTATGGTTTTGGCCTTTACAGTGTCCTTTTCGTTGGTTTCAATAACCTCTAGAACAAGCTTTCCATCATCGATAAGGATTCTTTCCCCCACTTTTACGTCCTGAGGAAACTGTTGATAAGTCATATAAACTTTTGTAGAATCCCCTTCAATTTTTTCATTCGTAAAGGTTAAAATATCTCCAGGATTAAGATATGATCCCTCCTTTACGACTCCCACTCTCAATTTAGGACCTTGTAAGTCTCCTAAAATACTTACAGAGTAGCCATGTTCCTTATTAAGTTCTCTAATGATATCAATATTAGTTCGAACTAAGTCGTAATCTGCATGTGAAAAATTTATTCTAAAAACGTCTACTCCTGCTTTCATAAGTCCTAACATGACTTCTTTAGATGATGATGCAGGGCCAAGCGTTGCAATAATTTTTGTCTTCTTTAAATACTTATTCATAATAATGGATAATTTGATATAGTTCCTCTTCAGAACTCAATGTATAATCTTGAATTGGAAACACAAGATTTTCAGGGAGCAAAATTACGGAAAAATCAGGAAATTGTTCCGAACTATGCAGAATATATTCTACATCTACCTGATTATTTAATAAAAATTTAATATTTTCTTCTTCTGCGAAGAGCTCAGTTTGTATTTTTTTTTTGTCTACTTTCACAGGATTTGTTGGAAATGAAAGTAAAGTAAGTCTTTGAAAACTTGTGATAACCCTCGAATCTTGAGAAATAATAATCATAATATGATCCGTGAAAGACGAGGTCGTCTATCCTTGAAAATTTAAGATCGTTATTTTGATTTATTTTGAAAAAAAATTCATGATCGAATACATTTTTTGCTAATCTTACCAATCCGATGGCAATATCTTCAAATTCTATATCGTCGTGATCATAAAGTTTTTGAATTTCCAAGTATGTTCTCTTTTTTGTTTAAAATATAAAATGCTCGTTGTGCTGCTTTTTCTTCGGCTTTCTTTTTTGAAGTTTCAGTGGCATTGGCTATCTTCTCTTCTCCGAGCCAGACGTGGCAACGAAAAACGATTGATTTATTCCCCTGAGTTTCTTCACAGGTTTCATATTTTATATTTACTTTTTTCTTCTGGCTCCATTCCAGAAGAAGGCCTTTATAGCTCACAATTTTATTTTCGAGCTTATTAATTTCAGATGGCGTCAGCAAACGTTCCAAAATGATCTTTTTACAGGTGTCATATTGGAAGTCTAAATAAACAGCACCGATTAATGCCTCAAATAAATTTCCGGAGATATTTTCACCTAAAGCTACAGAATTTTGTTTAATTAAAAGGTCTGTAAGCTTTAAATCTTCCCCTAATTTATTAAGATTTTTCCTATTAACAATCTTAGATTTCATTTGTGTAAGATATCCTTCATTCGCTTGAGGATAAGTCTGGAACAAATGACAAGAAATAATTGTACCCAAAACGGAATCTCCTAAGAATTCAAGTCTTTCGTAATTGCTGTCTTGATTTTTAGAAGAATTTTTCAAAGAAAAAGCTTCCCGGTAAAGCGCAACATTTTGTATCTCAGAACCCAGCAGTTTATTTAGCTCGGTACTAAGGAAATAGTCTCTCTCCGATAATTTTCTTTTTCTTTGTTTGAGAAGGAATTTAGAAAAGTATTTCTGTAACTCCATTCAGTAAATTTAGATTTTCATAAACAGAACGCAGGCATTGTGCCCACCAAATCCAAAAGTATTGCTCATGGCTACTTTTACATCTTTTTTCACAGCTTCATTAAATGTAAAATTAAGTCTGCTGTCGATATTTTCATCATCAGTAAAATGATTAATGGTAGGAGGAACAATACCATGAATAATAGTTCCTAAAGCAGCAATAGCCTCAATTACACCGGCCGCCCCTAAAAGGTGCCCTGTCATTGATTTTGTAGAATTAATCTGAATGTCGTAAGCATGCTCTCCAAGTAATTTTGAAATTGCGTTGGATTCTGCAATGTCTCCTAATGGAGTAGACGTACCATGCATATTGATATGGTCTACTTCATCAGCAGTTAACCCTGCATCTTCCAGGCAACTTTTCATTACCAGATAAGCTCCCAAACCTTCAGGATGAGGTGCTGTCATGTGATGTGCATCTGCACTCAGACCGCCTCCTTTTAATTCTGCATAAATTGTTGCGCCCCTTTTTACTGCATGTTCATATTCTTCAAGAATAATACATCCTGCTCCTTCACCCAATACAAAGCCATCTCTGTCTTTATCAAAAGGTCTTGAAGCTGTTTTCGGATCATCATTTCTTGTTGAAAGTGCCATCATAGCATTAAATCCGCCCACACCACTCGCTGTAACAGCGGCTTCAGAGCCACCACATACAATAACATCTGCTTTTCCTAATTGGATTAGCATTTTAGCGTCGATTAGTGCATTTGCAGAAGAAGCACACGCAGATACAGTAGTGTAATTAGGTCCGTGAAAACCATACTCAATAGAGATATGTCCAGGCGTAATATCCGCGATCATCTTTGGAATAAAGAAGGGGTTGAATCTTGGAATATCCGTATTCGCCCATCCTAAAACTTCTGTTTCAAAAGTTTCCAAACCACCGATCCCGGAGCCCCAGATTACACCAACTCTGTTTTTATCAACAGAATCTTCGATAATTCTGGAATGTTCTACAGCTTCTCTTGCAGCTACAAGCCCAAGCTGGGTATTCCGGTCCATTTTTTTTGCTTCTTTCTTATCGAAATGTTGCAACGGATCGAAATTCTTGACTTCGCAAGCGAATTTTGTCTTGAAGTTTGTGGCATCAAAAAGAGTAATCGGAGCTGCACCGCTCTCACCTTTAACAAGATTTCCCCAGTATTCCTTCGCATTATTTCCAATCGGTGTTATTGCTCCAAAACCGGTTACAACTACTCTTTTTAATTCCATAAACTTTTTAAATTTTCCTTTGTTGAAGAATATTATTTATTTACTACTTCTTCGATATAAGCGATAGCGTGCCCTACAGTAGTAATTTTTTCAGCTTGATCATCAGGGATTTGAATATTGAATTCTTTTTCAAATTCCATGATAAGTTCAACTGTATCCAGTGAATCAGCTCCTAAATCGTTAGTGAAGCTAGCTTCAGGAGTTACCTCTGTTTCTTCAACGTCAAGCTTATCAGCGATGATAGCTTTTACTCTTGATGCAATGTCTGACATAGTAAATTATTTTTTTAATTGTTAGATGGTGCAAATATATAAAATTCTTTACGATAAAACATTTTTTTTAGTCTTTTTTGTGGATAGACTATCCGTATTTTATCAGGATGGGATATAGTGTTTTCGTTTTCAGGTGTTTATAATTAGTATGCTCAGCAGAAGATGAAATTAATCATAGATTGAACAACATGGTTTTGAAACTTATGCATTTATCCAGGTATGGAATTCCGTTCTTTTGCTGCTGTATATTCAGCTTTTATTGTTATTCTGAGAGACTGAAGTTTTATAGAATAGTTGAGATTAATTAATCTGCAGTTTTTTAAATTCTAAAGGCTTCATTCCGGTTTGCTTTTTAAAAAGGCGGGTAAAATAAGATGCATTTTCAAATCCTAATTCATAGGCAATTTCTGAAACGCCTTTTTCACCCAGTCTTAAAAGGTTTTTAGCTTCTGAAATCAAAAAGATGTGGATTAGTTCCATGGCTGTTTTACCTGTTTCCTGTTTTAGAAGATCACTCAGGTATCTGGGGGAAACAGAAAGCTGGCTGGCCAATTGGGTGACATTGGGTAGTCCGCTATCCTTTTTTAAATGGCCATTATGGATATAATTTTTTAGAGCATCATTAAATCTTGATGCCATTTTTCCGGTGATCTGTTCCCGTTCTATAAACTGTCTTTTATAATACCGTTGTGCGTATTTCAGAATTGTTGAAAGGTGGCTTAATATAATCTCTCTGCTGTATTCATCAGGGTTATTTCTATATTCATTATTAATCTTATCATGAAGTTCAATGATATTTTGCTCTTCCTTTGGAGAAAGGTGAAGGGCTTCAGTAACTTCGTAATCAAAGTAGCTGTATTGTTCAATAGCTTTATGCAGCTCATGTCCTTTAAGATAGTCTTCATGGATGAGCAACATGAATCCTTGTTCCTCGAACTCCAGGTCTCTCATCTCAATGACCTGCCTTGGTTTTGTAAAAAAAAAGACAGCCATTGTCATGATCATAAGGTGTACGTCCGTACATAAAAATTCCGGATTTGATTTTCTTGAAGGCGACCATGTAACAGTCTGTGGTGAACTCCCGGTTTCCCATCGTGCATCCGGATAAGCATCCCACGATGCCCAAAAGAGGGTGCTGTGGAGCTTCCCAGTTGCTTTCTGAATGAAGTTCGGTAAGAGTATTATAATGTTTCATCAGATTTCAAAAAACTAATTTACAATAATCTGCAGACAGGATCTATCTGCAGATTATTGAATTTGTCAATTAAGAGGTACAATATATTATTAGTAGCCGTGTGCCCTAACGCTCACTTCTTTCCAGTTTTCAATATCTTCAAGGCGGTCTCTGTATACCTGATTCATTGTGTGGTATGCTATTTTGCCAAGCAGTAAACGTTTTGGTGGGTTTACGGAATCAATAATATCTACTATAGGTTGTATTGTAGCTTCTGGTTTTCCCCAGATGTCAGGATTATCTCCGGATTTGGCGAATTCTTCTCTTACAGGGTTGTAATCGAAAATATCAGATGGAGTTTGTACCGCCGAAGCTCCTGCCCAGTCTGTAGCATATCCGTTGGGCTCTATTAATGTCGTTTTGATTCCCAGATGGGCTGTTTCCGTTCCTATAGTTTCCGTTAATCCTTCAATTGCGAATTTAGAAGCATTATAGAGACCCAGTAAAGGTAATGTAGTCAAGCCTAGGAAGCTGGAAATCTGAATGATGTGACCACTTTTCTGTTTTCTCATTACTGGTAATACAGCCTGGGTTACCCATAGTGAACCGAAGAAATTAGTCTCCATTTGTTCTCTGGCTTGTTGTTCTGTAGTTTCTTCTACTGTCCCAAATAATCCAAAGCCGGCATTGTTGATCAGAACGTCAATACTTCCGAAGTGTTTTTCTATAGTATTTACAGTATCAAAAACATCCTGACGGTTGTTTACGTCCAGTTTTAATGGGAGAATCTGATCTCCATATTTTTTTTTAAGATCATCCAAGGCAGAAATATTCCTGGCAGTGGCTGCCACATTATCTCCGCGTTCTAAAAGTGCTTCTGCCCATAATTTTCCAAACCCTTTGGATGCTCCTGTAATAAAAATTGTTTTACTCATGATTTTGTATTTACATTATTTAATGATACAAATTTATTGAGGGGAGGTGTAGATAACTAGTTCATTTCAGCTGAATAATAGCACAAAAATACATGCAATGGGAATGGGAATAAATGATTGTTTTAACAAAGTGCATTTGAGCTTTTTAACAAAACGAATGTTATCCGGTTTGGCGGAACTTTGTCTCAATAAAATTTAAAATAAAAAACAATGAAAAAAGTTTGGTTTATAACAGGAAGTTCAAAAGGTCTTGGAAAAAGTCTTTTGGAAGCAGTATTATTACATGGAGATTACGTGGTGGCTACAGCCAGAAACCCCGAAATATTAAAAGGTTTATTAGAGGAATACTCTTCACAATTATTATTAGTAAAACTTGATGTTCAGGTAAAGGAGCAGATTTATTCAGCGGTTAAGGAAGCGGTTGATCATTTTGGAAGAATTGATATTTTAGTGAATAATGCCGGTTTTGGAATTACAGGAGCTGCAGAAGCGTTTACCGATGAGCAGGTGAGAAGCCAGCTGGAAGTTAACTTATTTGCACCTATTGAGGTGACAAGAGCAGTATTGCCTTATATGCGTAAGCAACGATCCGGACATATTTTGCAAATAAGCTCAGTAGGAGGAAGAGTAGGGAATGCTGGCTTGTCTATTTACCAGGCGGCAAAATTTGGTCTCGCTGGTTTTTCAGAGTCTCTAAGCAAGGAAGTTTTGCCTTTAGGAATTAAAGTGACTTCTATTGAGCCCGGAGGATTCAGAACTGATTGGGCCGGAGCTTCTATGAGTTTTGCTAAAGATGTGGAGGGTTATGAAGAAACAGTAGGCAGCATCAAAGAATATTTAACTTCCGGAAAATTTCTTCCGATGGGTGATCCGGCAAAGGCTGCAAAAGTAATGGTTGACCTGGTTGATCATCCTTCACCACCCATGCATTTGGTTTTAGGAAGTGAAGCTGCAGCTATCCTTCAAAGTGCAGATCAAAACAGGAAGAAAGAATTTGAACAATGGCGCGATGTAAGTATTTCAACCGATCATGATGAAGCGGTAAATGTGTTGCATTCGGAAGAAGGGAAACAGTTTTTAGCTAAAAAAGGAATTCGTTTGGATTAATGTCCAAATCTTCAATAAGTGCAAGAGAAATACTTGCACTTATTTATTAATTTATTCTGAAGATCCTTTATTATATTTGTAATGAAATGAAAACCACAAGACAAGATTACGGAAATATTGTGTACTCCTGTTATGTTCAGTTGAGCAGGCAGGGAGAGCATTTTGTATCCGATCATGTAATCAGCTATCAGGTTGCCGGAGATTTAATTTTAAGTGATGGGGTCAATGACTACCGGTCCGAAAAAGGTTCCATACGTTTTCTGAAGCGCAATCAACTTTTAAAGTTTACGAAACAACCCCCTCCCGGTGGTGAATTCCAATCATTATCCATTCATCTGGACCAGCAGACCTTGCAGGATTTCAGTCTTGCTTATGATGTGGCTTCTGAAAAAAAATGTTCTACGAACTCTTTAGTTGTATTTGACTCCAGCCCTCAACTGAAAACATATATGGATGCTCTGATGATGTACCAGAAGTCCGGTCAGCTTTCAGATCCGCGCATGGTCGAACTCAAAATTAAAGAAGCAATTCTTCTGTTACTTCAGGCAAATCCAGAATTAAAAGATGTTCTATTTGATTTTAATGAGCCTGGAAAAATAGATATTGAAGCGTTCATGAGTAAAAATTATCATTTTAATGTAAATCTCGACCGCTTTGCTTATCTCACAGGACGAAGCCTGGCTACCTTTAAACGGGATTTTGAAAAAATATTTGGAAAAACTCCTGGAAAATGGCTCTTGCAAAAAAGACTTCAGGAAGCACATTATCTTCTTGCTGAAAAAGGAAGAATGGCTTCGGATATCTATATGGATCTCGGTTTTGAAGATCTTTCTCACTTCTCATTTGCATTTAAAAAACAGTATGGATTATCACCGAGTAAAATTGGCGGATTTTAAAATAGAAAGCCTGAGTCAATTAGACTCAGGCTTTTTTTTAGTTAGTAATCACCGGAATTAAATACCAGTTATTTTTTTTAATGCAAAAGGTTGTTTTACAATGAAAACAACCTTTTATACTAAATTCAGAGTAAGCTCTTTTTTATTCTTTAACCCATTTCACGGTTTTCTCTATATTTCTGGTTTTAATCTTAATAAGATAATCTCCTGTCATCAGGTGAGTTAAATTGAAAGTGCCGATTTTACCAGCATTTAATGTATTGTTCAATTGACTGAATGCCAGTCTTCCACTCGTATCATATATCATGATGTCATAATTTTCATTAGAGTTGGTAAACCTGATATTTAGAATTCCTTTACTTGGATTAGGATACACTACAAATGCATCTTTGGTTCCATTTACTTCATTGACAGCCAGATTCTGAGTAATGGTGAAGTTTACGGGATTGATATTATAAAATACATTACCTTGTCCCGCAACCATAATTCTGGCTTGTGTTGTATTTACATTAGGAATAGTAATTGTTTCTGTACCGTCGTTAGCGGTAGAAGCAACTATCGTCGTTGGGTAAGTAAGACCTCCGTCTGTTGAAAGTAAAATACTCACATTAGCGCAGCTAACGGGAGCAGCGGTCGTATTTGCTACGTTCCAGGTAATGGTCTGAGTGGAATTACCTGTCCAGTTTACGGCTGTCATAGGTGCTGTAACAGTGAACGGACCAGAATTTCCATCTACTGTTATAATGGCGTCATCATTAGCAACTCCGGCACAGCCTGCGTTATTATCCCTTACTGTTAATCTGAATTCCATAGTTCTTCCATACGAAGGCAGGATTTCCCCTTTGGTGGTAACGTTGTTGATTACGTCTGTAAGTTTTGGAAAGTATCTGTATGGAACTGTTACCGGTAAAAATGATCTGAATATAGCAGCATTACCTGTTGGTGCATTCCAGTTTCCTGCCGGTCCTACATCATTTTGTTCCCATGAATAAGTAAGCGCATTATTCTGCGCATCTGTAGCAGAGCCTGTTAATTTAAACGGAGTTCCTTTAGGAATTGTGTAATCGTTCCCTGCATTCACAACAGGTGCTGTGTTGGTAACCGGAGTTGTTACCTGACAGCTTGTCGATTGAACTTTTGTAGTGATTGATTGAAATGATTTGGTATGAAAAGTAGGAATACTATTAGGTGCCAGATTATTGGTTGCCCCACAAATACCGGCATAAGCCATGATGGTAACACCACTTCCTGGTTCAACAGCATTGGAAGCGCTTCGATTACCCGCGCAATTTCCTGTTGTTGCATTGAATGTATGTGGCCCTCCAAACTGATGTCCTACTTCGTGAGCAACATAGTCTATATCATACGGATCTCCTACGGGATTAGAAGATCCGGTAATTCCGCTTCCTTTATTTCCTGTACTGCATATTACTCCTAATCCGGCAAGTCCACCACCTCCGGTACTGAAAGTATGTCCTATATCATAATTGGCATTGCCTATTAGTGCATCAATCTGAGCCTGGCTTTCATCAATCAAAGTATATGCGTCATCATTACCTGTAAAAGGATCAGTTGTTGGATTTGTAAAGATGATATTAGTTTCATCGGGAATTAATATGAGCCTTACCGCAACCTCTTGTTCGTATACTCCGTTTACCCTGTTTACTGAGGTAACAATAGCTGAAAGAGTTTGAGCAACCGTAGGAGATGTTAATCCTGTTGCAGCTTGGGCATACTCACCGGTACAGGCTACAGCAAATCTGAAAATTCTAATTTGGGTACCTACGCTTGGGGTAACACTTTTTTGTACGCTTTTTTTTTCAGGAACAATATCTTCGTCTTTGGTTGCGCAAGTTCTTGGTTTTCTGTCAATCAGATCACTTTTTTTTATAAATGATATAATTGTTGATATTGTTTTTTGCGTAAGGATCAATGTAAGCATCTCCATTTACAATCGATTTTATCTGAGCATGAAATCCAAGCTCTGTAAAATCCAGCTTTATAGTAGCGTATTGATCGTCAACTCCTTGCCCTGTAAAGGTAACCAATTGTGGAAACTTCTGAGCAAGTTCGGGAGCCATCACTGAAGATTTCCAAATTTTAAATTTTGCTTTTGTACCATCTGGCATTGGAAGGACAATGATAGGTGCTTTGTCTTTAGGGTCATTGTCTTTTAGTTCAGGAACAGTACTGAAATAGCCCTTTATGCCATTGACATCCAGGCTGTACGTAAGGAACTTTTCAGGTTGTACCGTTCTGCTTTTAGGATCTGCTTTAATGGATCTTTCACTAATCGTGGTAAAAAAATCCTGTGCCTTCCCAAGGGAAATGGAAAGAATAAAGATTCCCAGATAAAATAATTGTTTAATTTTCATAATTTATATGTTTAATTTTATGATGTTTCGGTTTTATTAGCTTTTGTGGAAATAAAAAAAATGAAAATCTTTATTAAATTAATTTTAATAATTCAAAATACAAATAACTATAAAATTAATTAAATATTTGGAATAGTTATAAGGAAAATACAATATGAGGCGTTTTTTATTATTGTAAAAATTATATATTAAGTAATTTGAGATAGAATTCTCAATAAATATGAGATATAGTGAGAATATTAATCTGAATGTAAAATGACATTTTTGTAGTTTATCAATGTGAGCAAATAGAAACTCCCCATAATTAATAACTATGAGGAGTTTATTTTAAGTGGAGTTGGAGGGATTCGAACCCTCGTCCAAACAAGCAATACATAAGCTTTCTACATGCTTATTCTACTATTGGTTTTCGACTGGAGGCAGAGAGCAGACACCCAACTTCCAGCTTATCTTCTGAGGTTTTCGAGTTTTAGCCGAAGCATCTAAAACCTTATTTCTGCATTCCTATATCCCAGGATCAAACGCCGCAGAACAGAGCATTTGTGGAATATCTTGCTTCCCTACTAAAATCTTCGGGAAAGCGCTTGAATCTACTAAACTTCGATATTAAGCTGCAAGAGCGAACTCTTCGTTGCCAGTTAAAATTTTGTAGCAAGGGATTATAGAGATCGCGCTACGGTTCTCTGCATGCTTACTTACCCATTGATCTTGCTGTCGAAACCAGTCAACCCCATGAATAAAGTGAGTGCAAAGATACTACTTTTTGTTTAAATAAATTTCATATTCATAAACTCTATTGTATGAGAAATGCCGGAAATTTTTCCGGCACTGTAATGTATTTTAATAATGTTATAAGATTAATACTGTTCAAATGCGAGTACATACATCTCATTATCCGGGCCTGCACCATTTCCATAATTATTAAAGCCATAAAAATTTCCTGCTAATAAGTCATTACTTCCCGGTACTATACCGCTGCCTGTGGAGATCTGATATTGATAGCCCCATGAATTATTCCAAACTCCATTGGAAAGGCTTCTGGACCACGTATCCCAGTTTGTTGTAGTAAAGGTAACTGATTGTTTACCTCCATTTGTACTGTTTCCAAACCATAGCTCATTTGCATAGTAGGTGATCGTAGCTGCAGGTGCTGACAGTAATCTTACTTCAAGATAAGTAGATCCGGAAGTTGTTGCAAATCTGAACTCCATATTCATAGAAGGAACCTTGAGTGTTGGTTTATCATATCCATTGGTGTCAAGATTTCGACCTCTGTATTTTACTTTAGTCAATACGGTACCTTCCGTTTCTGAAACTACATTCAATTGTCCCCATTTTGTTCCGTCATTTAAATAGAGGCCAGGAGATAGTCCGTTTACAGAAGCTGTATTATAAACTACCATTCCGGCTACATGTGCAGTAAGAGGAGCGGGCTGGGAGGTGGCTGTTAAAGCAACCCGGGGAGGTAAAAGTCCTTTGCTTGCCGAATTTACATCCAATACGGCATTAGTATTGGGATTTGTTGTATTAATGCCAACCTGTGCAAGGGTTATTACAGGAAATGTCAAAGCAAAAACTAAAGGCAAAGCTTTTAAGGATAGATAATTTTTCATGTTTTTTGTTATTTAAACTGTGTTTTTAAAATCGTATATCCCAAAGGTATGAAAAATGTATGCAATTCTGAAACATGAGTTATTTTAAATTAAAAGAAATAAATTTTGCATATTAATAAAAAAATATCTACTTTTGCAATCCAAAATGAGATGTAAAGTATGTTAATAATTCCTGTAAAAGATGGTGAATCCATCGATAGAGCACTAAAAAAATATAAAAGAAAATTTGATAAAACTGGAACAGTTCGTCAATTAAGATCGAGACAACAGTTTGTTAAGCCTTCTGTAACTTTGAGACAAGCTAGATTAAAAGCGGCTTATAAACAAAGAGCGTTAAGCAAAGAGGAGCAAGCTTAAGAAATTTTTCTTAAACAAATATTAAATTCACTTCTTAAATATACTTATATTTGAGGAGTGAATTTTTTATATTATATGTAATCCATGATGCTGAATAAATTTTTAGAATATTTACAATTCGAAAAGAGGTATTCACCTCATACTATTACAAGCTATAAAAAAGACCTGGAAGATTTTTCTTATTTTTTTCTCAAAACAGAATCTTCCGATGATATTTCCAAAGCCGATAAAAGGGTAGTCAGGAATTTCATAGTGGCACTAAGTGAAAATAATATATCCAAGAGGAGTATTAACCGAAAGCTTTCCTCTCTTCGAAGTTTTTATTTTTTTTCTTTTAAAGATCGGTGAAATTACTGTTTCGCCCACTGAAAGTATTTCCTCTCTTAAGTTTTATACCGAAAAACAAATTCCTATTTCACAAGAAGAAATGGAGGTGCTTAATAATACCATTTTTGAAGAGCCGCATGATATTCTTGATCAGTGTATCATAGAAGTTCTGTACCAGACCGGAATCCGTAAGTCCGAACTTTGTGGCTTGATATTTGAGAATGTAAACTTAGATGGAAATGAGTTGAAAATTATAGGTAAAGGGAACAAAGAAAGATATGTTCCCATATCTGAAGATTTGACTGTTTTATTAAGAAGTTATTTAACATTAAGAAAACCTCTCGATGAGTTTCAGAACTGTTTTTTCGTTAATAAGAAGGGGAAAAAACTCACGGAAAAATTTGTTTATGTAGTCGTAAATAAGTACCTTAGTCTTATAACTTCGAAGCAAAAAAGAAGTCCCCATATTCTAAGACATAGCTTTGCTACACACGTTTTGGATAATGGGGCGGAGATCTCAAAAGTAAAAAAAAATATTAGGACATTCGAGTCTGGCCAGTACGCAGGTGTATACGAATGCTAATATAGAACAATTGAAAAAAGTGTTTAATCAGGCTCATCCTAGAGCGTCTAAAAAAGAAGAATTATGAAGATCACAGTACAATCAATTGGTTTAACTCCACACGAACCATTGGAATCACACATCGAAAAAAAAGTAAGCAAACTTGAAACGTTTTATGACAAAATTCACGAGTGCAAAATCTTTCTGAAGGTTGAAAATAATTCGGATAAATCAAACAAAACTGCTGAACTTATTTTGGCGGTTCCAGGTGACGATATCGTAGTAAAAAAGACGGCTGTAAGTTTTGAAGAGAGTTTGGATCTTTGTGTTGATACTGCTAAGAAGCTATTAATCAAGAAAAAAGAAACAGCTTAGAAAAAAAAGTTTAAAATAATCGCGTAAAAATTTGAGAATTCAAAAAATCCGTTCTATATTTGCACTCGCAAAAAGGGAACAGTGATCTTTTGAATTCTTTTTTTTTAATGCCTCCATAGCTCAGTTGGCCAGAGCACGTGATTTGTAATCTCGGGGTCGTGGGTTCGAATCCCTCTGGAGGCTCATTTAATATAAACTAGGGAAGATTCCAGAGTGGCTAAATGGGACTGACTGTAACTCAGTTGCTTCGGCTTCGCAGGTTCGAATCCTGCTCTTCCCACTGTTTATATTGAAAAAAAACTTGCAGATTTAAAAGGTTTTTTATAGATTTGCACAGCGTTTACCAATAGTTTTGGAAACAAAATTGCGGAAGTAGCTCAGTTGGTAGAGCGTCAGCCTTCCAAGCTGAATGTCGCGGGTTCGACCCCCGTCTTCCGCTCAGTAAAATCACACCACAAGGCGTGATTTTTTTTTAAACCTGATACAGCTTAAGATAGATTGCCTTCGGATAGCCTCAGACAGTTTAAATTGCCTCCATAGCTCAGTTGGCCAGAGCACGTGATTTGTAATCTCGGGGTCGTGGGTTCGAATCCCTCTGGAGGCTCAATTTAATATAAACATGAGGGAAGATTCCAGAGTGGCTAAATGGGACTGACTGTAACTCAGTTGCTTCGGCTTCGCAGGTTCGAATCCTGCTCTTCCCACATTTTATATTTGAAAAAAAACTTGCAGATTTAAAAGGTTTTTTATAGATTTGCACAGCGTTTACCAATAGTTTTGGAAACAAAATTGCGGAAGTAGCTCAGTTGGTAGAGCGTCAGCCTTCCAAGCTGAATGTCGCGGGTTCGACCCCCGTCTTCCGCTCAAAAAAAATCATGCTATTAAAGTGTGATTTTTTTGCTTAATGCCGACTTAGCTCAGCGGTAGAGTGCTTCCTTGGTAAGGAAGAGGTCACGGGTTCAAGTCCCGTAGTTGGCTCTGGCTTTAATCCCGAATTGTTTCGGGATTTTTTTGTTTAATGTATTTTCTGTTAATAAAATATATTCTTTTTTCTGATGCTTTTCATTTCAATCATCTGCAGATGATTTTCCTTAAAAATCATAAAAATTTTCGTTAAATTCGTATAAATATTTTTTGATGAATATACTTTTATTAGAAGACGACCTCATTCTTTCCGCGGAACTTTGTAAGTTTTTGGAATCAAACAATTTTTCATGTGATAAGATTTATGATGGTGAGACTTTTCTTCGTCAGATAAAAAATAATTCGTACGATCTCTATTTACTGGATATTAATGTTCCCAAAATAAACGGATTGGATGTTTGCCAAACCATTCGTTCATTCGATAAAAATACACCTATCATCATTATTTCGGCATATGGAGATCTTTCTGATAAGAAAGATGCCTTTACAAGACTTGCTGATGATTATCTTGTCAAGCCTTTTCAGTTTGAAGAACTACTTTTAAGGGTAAATTCTCTTTTGAGGAGAAAAATGCCGGTAGATACTTCAGATCAGGAAATCATAAGAATTGATGATCTCATCATCAATAAGACTGAACAAAAAGTCTATAGAGGAGGAAACGAAATTACCCTAACTCTGAAAGAATTTCAATTGTTAGCTTACCTGGCAGAAGCCCAGGGAAGAACGGTATCCAAACAACAGATTACGGAGAATGTATGGGAACACAATTTTAATACAAATACAAATACTGTTGAGGTATATATTAATTTTCTAAGAAAGAAAATCGATAAAGATTTTAAAGTTAAACTTATTCATACCCGATCAGGCTTTGGATATTATTTAAGTCCACTATAAATGTCATTAAAAAGGAAGATTGCTTTAAATTTAAGTATTGCCTTCTCACTACTTTTTGGTATAGTGATGATGATTATATATATGTCTTTTAATGATTTTAGAAGAGATGAATTTAAAGAAAGGTTTCGCCAAAGACTCGAGTTTACCTCTCATTTTATCTCCGAATCTAAAAACTTCGAAGCTGAAGCTCCTCTTTTTTTCAATGAAAATGCAGATAATATCCTTCTCAATGAGAAAATCTTGATTTTTAATGCAGACAAAGAATTAATCTATAGTACAATAAAAGACCGGAATGTTACCTGGGATGCTGCCTTATTAAAAGAGCTGGATCAAAGAAAAACGATATACACCGAGAAAACCATTCCCGAAATATATGCTGCACTTAAAAATATAAAAGGAGAAAACTACTATATTCTAACCAGTGCCTACGACAGCAATGGAAAATCCAAATTATCTTATTTAAAATATTTGCTTGTTACGGCTTATGTAATGAGTACGCTTCTCATTGGGCTTTTCAGTTATTATTTTATGGGGCAGTTTCTACGTCCCCTGGAAGATCTTAATAAAGAGATTTCAGAGGTTACCGCACATAAGTTAACTACACAAGTGCCCGTACAACAATCACAAGATGAAATTAGTATATTAGCACAATCATTTAACACCATGATTGTACGGTTGAACGATGTTTTTCAATCGCAAAAAGATTTCACGGCGAGTGCCTCGCATGAGATCCGAACGCCTATTACAAGAATGGCATTCCAGTTGGAGAATCTGATCAAGTTCGAACAGCATTCTCCGGAGACCTTATCTTCATTAAAGCAGATTCAGAAAGATGTTTATCAATTATCTGACCTGACTAATTCCCTGCTGCTTCTGACTAAATTTGACAAAGAGAACATTCAAAGTTTATATGAAGAAGTAAGGATTGATGAAGTTATATTCAGTTCCTTCGAAACAGTAGAAAAAAGTTATCCGGATCTGAAAATGGATTTTTTAATTTCTGAAGAAACTTCAGAACAAGCATTATTAACTATAAAAGGAATACAATCATTGCTGGACATCGTATTTATTAACCTGTTCAAAAATGCGGCGGTTTATTCGGATAATATTGAAGTAGATGTTCTCATTACTGAAACTGCTTCAAAACTGATTGTGGATGTTATTTCTCAGGGGAGTACAATTTCTGAGAATGAACAGTCGAAATTATTTGAGGCTTTTATGAGGGGGAATAATGCACAGAATATTTCGGGTTCCGGATTGGGACTTCGGATTGTAAAAAGAATTTTAGAATACCATGGTGCAGATATTATTTACTCTTCGCCATCGGAAAATATTAACAAGTTTAGTGTGATATTTTCTAAAATTTAATTTTTTTTTTAAGGCTCATTTAAGTTCGTTTTAATCATGTCTTAGCACTTTTGTTTTCATAAAATTGAAAGAATGAACAAAATTGCAGGATTGTTTGTTGTCATTTCCTCATTCATGACAGCACAACAGCAAATGTCTCTTCTGGATTGTGAAAAAGCTTTCCAGACGAACAACCTTCAGCTGCTCGCCCAGCAGTATAATATCAACATGGCCGATGCTGATATTTTACAGGCTAAGATCTGGGATCTTCCACAATTGAGCGGGCAGATCAATGCTTATAATCCTGAAGGTAAGAAAGTGTTTGATGTTGGACACGCAAAGGGAGCACAGGTTACCCAGCTCATTCATATGGGTGGAAAAAAGAAAAATGAGATTGCATTTGCAAAATCTAATAAAGAACTGGCTCAACTTCAATTTTCCCAACTTCTCGTTGACCTCAAAACACAATTGCATACTACTTATTACAATCTCTACTTCCAAAAATTGAAGTTGGAAAATATCAACAAGCAATTGGGTTATATGAAAGAGCTTTTAAGCGCTTATAAGGTCCAGTCTGCAAAGGGAAATGTATCGCTTAAAGATGAGGTGAGGCTGCAGAGTATTGTAATTCAGCTAAATAACGACAAAGTAGAAATCAATAAAAATATTCTGGATGTTGAACAAAATTTAAAAGTTTTAACCGGAATTACGGAAGATATAGAACCTGAACTTTCTGAGGCTGAGGCACGGGAAATTTTGGCTACCCAACCCATCGGAGATGAAGAAGATCTGAAGCGAAAAGCATTGGAGAATAATGCAGATTATCAATATAACATGAAGTTAATTGATAATAGCAAACTCTATGCTCAATGGCAGAAATCATTAAATGTTCCGGATATTAATGTGGGAGCCGGATGGGATCAGAATGGAGGAACATTCAGAAATGAGATCAATTTAATGGTAGGAATTCCATTACCCTTATGGAAAAGCAATCAGGGAAATGTTGAAAAAGCAAATTACGCTATCCAACAGAACCAAAAAAATGCAGAGTATCAAAAACTCAATTTGGAAACAAAAGTACAATCCTTGTACAGGACATGGAAAAATCAATATGATCAATTAGCAGAAATTAAAGCAACAGATCTCAATAATCTGGATCTTGTTTATAATGGGATGTTAAACAATTTCAGAAAGGGAAATGTAAGCCTTATTGAGTTTACTGACTTTATGGAAAGTTACAGACAAACAGCCCTTCAGATCTATGATATGAAAAATGATATCATCCAATCGGCTGAACAACTTAATCAGCTAGTACAAACTAAAATCTTCTATTAAAAAAATGAAAAAATATATAATTGTATTATTGGTAGCCATTGCATTATTGTCCTGCTCAAAAAAAAGAAGAACAGAAAGTGGCAATGCCGAAAGGTTTTGAACTAAGCAATACTATGCTTAAATCGATCGTCCTTGCAAAAGTTGAGAAGAAGTACATTGAGGATAATTATAATTTTTACGGTAAAATATCCGCAGATCAAAACAGTTACATCGATGTATACCCTTTGGTAGGAGGAAATGTTTTAAGTGTCAATGTGGAATTGGGTGATCATGTAACGAAGGGTCAGGTTTTGGCGACAATCAGAAGTACTGAGCTTGCTGAGGTACAGAAAGATGTAAGTGATGCAAAAACGGATCTGGTCGTTGCTCAGAACAATCTTCGTGTTGCCAAGGAAATGTACGAAGGTAAGCTTAATACTGAAAGAGATGTTCTGGAAGCCAAGAGCCAGCTGCAAAAGGCACAGGACCAACTGCAGAGAGCGAGTGCGATAAGTACGGTTTATAATGTGAAAAAAGGAAATATCTATAATGTTTTAGCTCCTATCAGTGGATACATTGTTCAAAAAAATATCAATAAGGATATGCAGCTTAGAACAGATAGGAGTGATAATATTTTTGACGTAGCCAATACAACCAATGTATGGGCAATTATGAACGTTAATGAATCGGATATTGATAAAATAAGTCTTGGAATGAAGGCTGAAGTTTCTACATTGTCATATCCTGACAAGGTGTTTTATGGGAAAATTGATAAAATATTTAAAATTATCGATCCTCAAACCAACGCCATGCAGGCGAGAGTTGTTTTGGACAATGCAAGCGGGCTGCTGATTCCTGATAGTAAAGCAACAATCAAAGTTTCAACTTCCGAAAATGATATGGCATTAACGGTTCCTTCCAAGGCGGTTATTTTTGATGATAACAGAAGTTTTGTGGTGGTTTTTAAATCCAGAACTAATCTCAAGGTTAAAGAAGTTAAGGTTTTGAAGCAAGTAGGCGATACAACATATATATCTGATGGATTAGTTGAGGGGGAACAGGTAATTACAGAGAATCAATTGCTGATTTATCGTTCTCTTAATAACTAAATCAAAGTCATTTTTTTAAACGGCTTTTCGAGTCATCAATTTAAACTATTATGAATAAATTCATTAAAAATATAATTGCTTTTTCGCTTAAAAATAAAGCGTTCACCTTCATATGGGTCGCAATTTTGGCCATTTCGGGTTTTATCAGTTTCAAAAACATGCCGATTGAAGCATTTCCGGATGTAACCAATACCCAGATTGTGATTATCACCCAATGGAACGGACGAAGCGCAGAAGAAGTAGAACGTTTTGTAACGACACCCATAGAATTGGCAATGAGTCCGGTTCAGAAAAAGACAAGTGTACGAAGTACCACCATGTTTGGTCTTTCGATTGTAAAGATTCTGTTCGATGATGGGGTGGACGATACTTTTGCCAGAAATCAGGTTAATAACCAACTACGAACTATAAGCCTTCCTGATGCGGTAGATCCCGAAGTACAACCACCCTACGGACCAACCGGTGAGATTTTCAGGTACACACTGGAGAGTAAAAACAAAAATTCCCGGGAATTATTAACCCTGCAAAACTGGGTAGTGGATCGTGCTTTAAGGGGAGTGCCAGGTGTGGCTGATATTAATGTTTTTGGTGGACAGGATAAAGTTTTTGAATTAAGTATTGATCCGCGGGCATTGGATAAATACAACCTGACCCCGCTTCAGGTCTACGATGCTGTTACAAAGAGCAATTTGAATGTGGGAGGAGATGTTATTGAAAAGAACGGACAGGCTTATGTAGTACGGGGAATCGGTTTGGTTAAATCGGTAGCTGATATTGGAAATATTACGATTGAAAATGATAGCGGTAACCCTGTTTTGGTAAAAAATGTTGCTGATGTTCATGAAAGCTCAATGCCAAGAGTAGGACAGGCAGGACTGAATAACCACGAAGACACGGTGGAAGGTATTGTCGTAATGAGAAAAGGGGAAAATCCGCGTGAAGTTTTGGTAGGTGTAAAAGCCAAGATCAAAGAGCTTAATGAGAAAATTCTTCCGAAAGATGTGAAGATGGTTACATTCTATGACAGGGATAACCTGATGGATTTCACAACCCGTACCGTAATGCATAACCTTATCGAAGGAATTGTGCTTGTTACTGTAATGGTTCTGATTTTTATGGCAGATTGGAGAACTACGTTGATTGTTTCTATTATTATTCCATTGTCATTATTATTTGCGTTTTTATGTCTGAAGCTTGCGGGAATGAGTGCGAACCTTCTTTCATTAGGTGCTGTGGATTTTGGGATTATTATTGATGGAGCCGTCGTCATGGTAGAAGGTATTTTTGTAATGCTTGATCATAAAGCCCATAAATATGGAATGGAGAAGTTCAATAAACTGGCTAAAGGAGGATGGATAAAACAAACAGGAACAGGCTTGGGTAAAGCGATATTCTTTTCCAAACTTATTATCATTACCTCTTTGATCCCTATTTTCTCATTCCAGAAAGTGGAAGGTAAGATGTTTTCACCTCTGGCATTTACATTGGGATTTGCTTTGACAGGAGCATTAATATTTACTTTAACATTAGTACCCGTTCTTACCCATATCCTTTTAAATAAGAATGTAAAAGAAAAAAATAATCCTTTTGTGAACTTCTGGGACCGGATTGTTTTAAAAGGATTTCGTTATACTTTTAAACATAAGAAGATGAGCTTAATCGTTGCCATTTCATTTTTGGTCGTTACTTTGTTTTCGGGGAAATTTCTGGGAACTGAATTTTTGCCACAGCTTAATGAAGGATCTTTATGGATCACCGCCGAAATGCCAATGAGCTCTTCTCTGAAAGAATCCTTAAAGACCGCAGATCTTTTGAAGAAAGATATTATGAGCTTTTCGGAAGTTACAGATGTTCTTGCACAAACTGGGAGAAGTAATGACGGAACAGATCCTAATGGATTTGGTTTTGTTCAATTCGCTGTAAATTTGAAACCCCGGGAAGAATGGAAGCGGAAAATTTCATACGATGAACTGATCAAAGAGATTGATAATAAACTAAGAAATTATCAGGGAATCACATTTAATTATTCACAGCCTATTTCTGATAATGTTGCTGAGGCGGTAGCCGGCTTCAAAGCCGAAAACGGGATCAAGATTTATGGGGATAATCTTCAGACTTTGGATCGATTGGCTGAAGAGGTTCTGAAAGAAATAAAAAATGTAGATGGAGTAAAAGATCCGGGAATCATAAAGAATATAGGCCAGCCGGAGGTAAGTGTGGTGTTGGATAGAGATAAAATGGCAGCCTACGGTGTAATGCCTGCTGACGCACAGGCTGTTCTTGAGATGGCTTTTGGAGGTAAAACAGCTTCCGAAATGTTTGATGGAGAGCGTAAATTTCCAATAAGATTGAGATATTCCCAGGAGTATAGAAAAGATGAAAATGATATTGCTTCATTGATGGTTCCTACACAAGATGGGGCAAAAATACCGCTAAAGGAAATAAGTAATATTGTTAAGAATAATGGGGCAGCATTCATTTACAGAGATGATATCAAACGATACATTGGTGTAAAATTCTCTATCCGTGACCGTGACCTGGGAAGCACAATTGCCGATGCTCAGAAAAAGGTAGCTAAAATAGAGCTTCCAGAAGGATATTCTATAGGATGGACCGGGCAGTTTGAAAATCAGCAAAGAGCCTCTCATCGCCTGGCACAGGTAGTTCCTGTGAGTATCCTCATGATTTTCTTCCTGTTGTTTATACTCTTCGGAAACATAAAAGATTCTCTTTTGGTACTTGCTAATGTACCGTTTGCATTAATCGGTGGAATCATAGCACTTCATGTAACGAGAATGAACTTTGGGATCTCTGCAGGTGTGGGTATGATTGCACTTTTGGGAATTTGTATACAGAATGGAGTAATCCTTATTAGTGAATTCCACCAAAATATTAAAAATGGTCTGGCATTGGATGAAGCAATAATGACCGGAGTGAAATCCAGGACAAGACCAGTCATCATGACCGCTTTGATGGCATCTATAGGGCTTTTACCTGCAGCTTTATCTACAGGTATTGGTTCTGAATCTCAGAAACCTCTGGCGATTGTTATTATTGGAGGATTAATTACAGCTACGGTACTTACTTTACTTATTTTTCCAATTATTTTCTGGATTTTCAACAGAACTAAAAAATCAACGTCAATTTAATTGACTGCTGAATATGATGTAAAATATTTGAAGCCTGTAAACATATGTTTTACAGGCTTCAATTTACTTTGACGAATTGAAAAAAAAAATTATATTTGCAAACATAATAAACACATTCCCTCATTAAAACACTATAATCCCCTTGATGAAACGTTATCAGAATAATATACTCCTGTTGTTTGGATTCTTTGGTATACTTCTACCTCTTCAATTATTTTTTAAAATAAGTCTGGAAGAACCCTATCCGTCATTTAACTTTCCTGGGTTTGCTTCTCTTCCGGTTAAAGAAGAAAGATATATTACATTTACAAAAACCACTGCTCAGGTTTTTTTTTAAAGACGGAACGAATACTGTTTTAGTGAAAAATAGTTATCTGGGAGAGAAAATTCCAAGAACCATTCAGGTTACATTGATTAAAAATCTGCTTTTTCCCAAAGAATATCCGATACTTGATGCACGAATCAATTCTTTACCAACTTATAAAAAGGAATTGTATTTACTCAAAAAATCTATTCTTAACAGAAATATTAAAAAAGTTAATTTGGAAGAAAGTAAGGCTTTTGTTATCAAAAAATTGAAAGAAAATTTTCCGGATAAAGAGGTCACGGAGATCCTCGTTACCAATGAAAATAAGGATTTTGACATTGCGACGAAACAGCTTACTAACCGGATAACAAAAGACACATTGATCAACTTCAAGTTCTAACAAACATAATGATTGAAAAAATTAAAAAACTGGTCTTTACAAGCTATAAGCCTAGTTACGAATTTTTAGCTTTTTACAGAATTTTTTTCTCTTTGTACTTATTATGGATGGGGATTTCCAATGCAGATTGGGTATCTTATATTCCTGCTAGTGCGATGCAGCCACCAATAAGCATTTTATCTTTTACGGATACTGTTCCCGCGTCATGGTTTTTTACGGTTTGTTATTACGGCATGTATCTGTGCCTGTTACTTATTTTAATAGGCTTTAAGCCAAGGGGATTTGCCATAACTTATATGGTCATTTACCTTATAACCAGTAATTACGCTTTTTCTTTTGGTAAAATTGACCATACTTTTGTTTATGCCCTACCTATTGTTGTGATGGCTTTTTCACCATGGAATACTACTTATAGTTTTTTTCCGGAGCCTGAAAAAGAAACCGATATACTTTCGAGATCCTGGCCAATGTTTCTGCTTAGCATGTTTTTAGGATTTGGAATTTTTACGGCTGGCCTTGCTAAAATTTTAGGAGGCTGGCTTAATACGGATATACAGAGCACACAGATATTTTTCTATCAATACCGATATGGAGTAGGGTGGCATGATTTGATGTCTGATACGTTTGATAAGATCAACTCCCGGTTTTTCTGGGAATTTCTGGACTATAGTACTGTAATTTTTGAATCAGTTTTTATTATTGCTTTTTTAAAGCCGAAGTTTTTCAGATTGATGATATTAATAACTTTGTTTTTTCATTTAAATGTTCTTTTGATGTTTAATATAGCATTTACCTATGCTGTAGGATTCTATGCGTTGTTTATTCCCACAAGGGTATTACCTTCAACATTTAAAATGAAAATCAAAAACTTTTTGCAGGCTGTATTCCGGCCTAACTATAAGTTGTTGGGAATTGCATTTGTGATTCTATACTTTTTACTTATTATCTTTTTTGATTGTAATGCGATCAATTACATTTTTAATCAATTCTTTAGCCTGTTTGGGTCTGCTTATGCTTCATCTTTAATTATTTTGGGAGGATCTTTCCTTTTTGGGGGATATCTTTTTATCCGGTCGTTGAGAAGTATATCTGATAAAAAAGGTTACAAATGATAATGTTTTTCAGGTTTTACATAAAATTTAAAAAGTCCCGGAATGAACCTTCCGGGATTTCTTATTGTCAATAAATCGATAAGAATCTTTTTTACGATATTCTTCAGTGATTTTTTCACCAACCAGAATCTAAAATTATATGAAATCTTTTTCTTATTTACTCGCCTATTCATTATTTTTAATCTGCTATAATATTCAGAATTAATCAGATAGTTGAGATTTTAAAGAAAACGGTTGTGAGGATTTTTTCAATCGAGAAATTTGTGTAAATTTGCACTTCAATACATCGAAGTATAGTTAGGTTTGTAATTCTTTGGATTTGAATATTAAAATTTTTGAGAAAAAAGATTTTAGTATTTAAAAATTCATTATATTTGCACACCGAAAATTTGAATAAACAATAAATAAATAATTTAAATCATGGCAAAGGAAACGTTTAATCGTAACAAACCACACTTGAACATTGGTACTATTGGTCACGTTGACCATGGTAAAACTACTCTTACTGCAGCGATCAGTGCTGTATTGGCTAGTAAAGGTCTTGCTGAGAAAAAAGACTTCTCTGCAATTGACTCTGCTCCAGAAGAAAAAGAAAGAGGTATCACTATTAATACTGCTCACATCGAATACGAAACTGCAAACAGACACTATGCTCACGTTGACTGTCCAGGTCACGCGGATTACGTAAAGAACATGGTAACTGGTGCTGCTCAGATGGATGGAGCGATCTTAGTATGTGCTGCAACTGATGGACCAATGCCTCAAACAAGAGAACACATCCTACTTTGCCGTCAGGTAAACGTACCTAGAATTGTTGTGTTCATGAACAAAGTTGATATGGTGGATGATGCTGAGTTATTAGAGCTTGTTGAGCTTGAACTTAGAGATCTATTATCTACTTACGAATATGACGGAGATAACTCTCCAGTAATCCAAGGTTCTGCTCTTGGTGCTCTTACTGCTGCTACAGCTGCTACTCCTCAAACTGATGATCAGTGGTTCAAAACTGTAGAAGAATTAATGGATGCTGTTGATACTTGGATCGAGCTTCCTGTAAGAGATCAGGATAAGCCATTCTTGATGCCAATTGAAGATGTATTCTCTATTACAGGTAGAGGTACTGTAGCAACTGGTAGAATCGAGGCTGGTGTTATCAACACAGGTGATCCTGTAGATATCGTTGGTATGGGTGATGAAAAATTAACTTCTACAATTACAGGGGTTGAGATGTTCAGAAAAATCCTAGATAGAGGTGAAGCTGGTGATAACGTAGGTCTATTGTTGAGAGGTATTGAAAAAACTGACATCAAGAGAGGTATGGTTATCGCTAAGAAAGACTCTGTTAAGCCACACAAAAAATTCAAAGCTGAGGTTTATATCCTTTCTAAAGAAGAAGGTGGACGTCACACTCCATTCCACAACAAATACCGTCCTCAGTTCTACGTAAGAACTACTGACGTTACAGGTGAGATCTTCTTACCAGAAGGTGTAGAAATGGTAATGCCTGGTGATAACTTAACAATCACTGTAGAATTGTTACAACCAATCGCTCTTAACGTAGGTCTTAGATTTGCGATCAGAGAAGGAGGTAGAACAGTTGGTGCTGGTCAGGTTACTGAAATCTTAGATTAATATCTTAAATAAATAAAGCTTCCGTAAGGAATTTCTTTACGGAGCTTTAATCTACGGGCATCGTCCAATGGTAGGATACCGGTCTCCAAAACCGTTGATCAGGGTTCGAATCCTTGTGCCCGTGCAAATAATAATTATGAGTTCATTTATCGATTTTTTAAAAGGTTCTTATAACGAATTCAGACATAAAGTTGAATGGCCAAAATGGGCTGATCTGCAATCATCTACAATTGTAGTTACTATTGCAACAGTTATTCTGGCATTATTTACCTTTGGAGTTGACGAATTGTTTTCAAAAGCAATAAGCAACATAATAGGAATGCTAATTAACGTGTTCAACTAAAAAAGTATTTTCCCATAATGAGCGAATTGAAATGGTATGTGCTGAAAGCAATCAGCGGACAGGAAAATAAAGTGAAAAACTACATTGAGACAGAAATCAAACGCTTAGGCTTTGAGCAGTACGTTACTCAGGTAGTGATTCCTATGGAAAAGGTTATTCAACTTAGGAATGGAAAAAAGGTTCCTAAAGAAAGACCTTACTATCCTGGTTACTTAATGGTTGAAGCAGATTTAATGGGGGAAATACCTCACATTATTAAGAATATTCCAGGGGTAATATCATTCTTAAGCTTAACTAAAGGGGGAGACCCTGTTCCCATGAGAAAGTCTGAAGTTAACAGAATGCTTGGAAGAATGGATGAGTTATCAGAATTTGCTACCGACCTTGAAATTCCATATGTAGTTGGAGAGAACGTAAAAGTAATTGACGGACCTTTCAACGGATTCAATGGAACAGTTGAAAAAATTCTGGAAGATAAAAAGAAAATTGAAGTTTCTGTTTTAATCTTTGGTAGAAAAACTCCAATGGAACTTAGCTACATGCAAGTAGAAAAAGTATAATAAATACTTATAATATATAAGCCACTCTAGATCTAGAGTGGCTTTTTTTATTTATTTCAGATATTTATAGATTCTCAGAAATAATGTTGTTTTAAGTTAAAATAAGTTTGTTGTTTATTTTATGCTTTATCCAAGCGTGTTTCACATAGTTATTTAATTAAAACTAAATGTTTAGATTAAAAAATAAATTGTGTGGCATACTTATTGTGAAGTATATCTCCGAAAAACATAAATGGCTTTCTAATGTGGTGATTTTTAACCTTATACTAGGTTGGGATCATTGTTCTGAATTCCTGGATTGTTTTTTTAACACTAATTTAAACACTAATTCAATGACGAAAATTATTTCGATGGTACTTTGTACAAGTACCATTGTACTGATGAATGCACAGGCTACAGGAAAAGTGGGTATTAATACTAAAACGCCCGAAAAAGAACTATCTGTAAACGGAACAATGAAAACATCCGGAATGTTTTTTAAAGATCCGATAGAGAAATTAGGAGCCACTGAAAACTATACTTTTATCATTAAGTCTCCCGCTCCTGAAAACAAGATTACCGCATACAATGATTCTTTTGTACCCAATTCACCGGCACCAATTAATCTTATCCAGTATAAGATAGCCTGTGATCCGAGAGATAAGGATTGGGTTAACCAGTATGATACGAAGATCAATTCAGATAAGTTTCTGGTGGTTATCTCTTCTTTTGGTTTTACGCAACCGGTACGAACCAATAGTCCGGACTGGATAACTCCGGTTCCACAGATATATGCTTACTATAATAATGGAACGTGGAAATTAAAGGCAGACTACCAAGGTTTTGCTCCCGCTTCCAATTTGCCGGCAGGAGAGTGGACTCTTAACTTACTGGTATTCGACAGAGCTTACGCTAAAGAAATCAATAAAACACAAGCGATGGGTGCTTCCACTACAGGATCTGCATCATCTCCTTTAATCCAATAAAAACATTTACATAATGAAAAAAATCACCATACTATTTTTTATGGCTTATGCCTTCATGGCTACCAAAGCTCAGGTGGGAATCAATACAAGCAATCCTCAGGGAACTTTAGATGTTGTAGGAGGAACATTGGTTGAATCTTACATTATAGATACCACAAATTCTCCTGCGACAGGAAATTATTTTCTTCTTACAAGGTCAAAGGATACCACGCCTGTTGGTAAAGTTAAGATGCTTGATATTTCACTGAGAGATGTAGCTCCCGTAAACACATACAATGTTATCCTGAAAAATGTGAAACAAGATGAAGTTGTTAACCTGAATACTGGATTGGATGCTAATAAATATGTAGTCGCTATTACTGGTGCCGTATTTAGTGACGCTGTTTCAGCAGCAAATACTTCCACCACTCCAAAATCATATGGAGCTTATTCTACGGAGATAACTAAGGTTGTGAGCGGAGCCAACACTTATCATGGCATTAACCTTTCTTTTAAAGGTGCGGGAACTGTGTCTTCTAAAAATGGAACATGGACACTAACTTTGAATGTATACGAAAGATCATTGATTAAAGACTGGGGCACATTTACCGGATCGGTTTCAGCTTCGGCTTCACCAGGATATTCAGGAGTATCAACTAACACCCCAGCAGGACTTCAATAAAAAACTTATGAAAAAGAAATTGTATATCATCAGTATGGCTTGCATGGGAATAATCATGCATGCACAAACCGGAAATGTAGGAATCAAAACAACAACTCCAACGGAAACACTGGACGTAAACGGGGATTCCTTTACAAATTCCTTATATATGAGAAATCCGGGGGAACCAACCACTACGGGAGGTCACTTTCTGGCTACTTCTCAAAATTCATTGCAGATATATGATCCTAATCTGGAGAGCAGCGGGTTGTTTAATTATATTAAACTTACCCTTACAGGGGTACCAGGTGCAGGAATTACGGATTATGATACAAAGATCGATGCCGATAACTTCCTTTTGGTTCCTCACAACTATTCATTTAAGCTTAATGACGGAACAACCAGTGTTGCTTTGGATTATAAAGATAATGGTATTAATGATAATGCACAGGGGTCTCCTAATGTGGTTGCATTTAAAAGCAATGGTACCTGGCATTTGAAGGCCGGATTTACAGACAGCAAGTTAATTGCTTTTACATCAGCTAATCCTTCCAGAACTTATAATAACTTTACTGTAGAGTTTTATTTAATGGTTTATAAGCGATTGATCACTAAGCAGAATATCGGCGATATTAATACTGATCTTGGCGGAACAAATGGATCTGCACAAACAATTAATAAACCATCAGGGTTTTAGAAAAAAATAATTTTAAAATAAGAAACCATATTCTAGTAAAGGATATGGTTTTTTTCTTCTATTGATATGGGTTACAGTCAGAAATAGAATTTTTTATTCTTGAAAATTCTGTAAAAACTTTCTAAAAATCAATCGATTCCATTTGCTATTTCAAAAATATTTTATAATTTTGCAGTCCGAAAAGTAGGTTTACTATATGTGAGTGCGGTAACCTGCTGAATAATAAATGCTTCCAAACTCATTAATTATTCAAATTTAAAAAACAAAAAATGGCTAAAAAAGTCTTTAAAATGGTAAAGCTTCAGGTGAAGGGAGGGGCTGCAAACCCGTCTCCACCAGTAGGTCCTGCATTAGGTTCTGCCGGTGTAAACATCATGGAGTTTTGTAAACAATTTAACGGAAGAACTCAGGATAAGCCTGGGCAAGTTTTGCCAGTAGTAATTACTGTATACGAAGACAAATCTTTTGAATTCGTAATTAAAACTCCTCCAGCTGCAATTCAGTTAATGGATGCTGCAAAAATTAAAGGAGGTTCCGGAGAACCAAACAGAAACAAAGTAGGTTCTGTATCTTGGGATCAGGTAAAGAAAATCGCAGAAGACAAAATGGTAGACCTTAACTGTTTTACATTGGACTCTGCTCTTTCTATGGTTGCAGGTACTGCTAGATCTATGGGATTGAGAGTAACAGGAGCTAAACCAACTAACGCTTAAAACTTAGAGAAATGGCAAAATTAACAAAAAAGCAAAAGGAAGCTTTAAGCAAAGTAGAAAAAGGAAGAGCTTACAATCTTGAAGAAGGTTCTGCTCTTGTGAAAGAAGTAAACACTGCAAAGTTTGATGCTTCTATAGATATCGCTGTAAGATTGGGTGTAGATCCAAGAAAAGCAAACCAAATGGTTAGAGGTGTAGTATCTCTTCCTCACGGAACTGGTAAAGATGTTAAAGTATTAGCTCTTGTAACACCAGATAAAGAAGCTGAAGCTAAGGAAGCTGGAGCTGATTATGTAGGTCTTGACGAATATTTACAAAAAATCAAAGATGGTTGGACTGATGTTGACGTGATCGTTACTATGCCAGCTGTTATGGGTAAATTAGGACCTTTAGGTAGAGTATTAGGACCAAGAGGTCTTATGCCAAACCCTAAGTCAGGAACTGTAACAATGGAAATTGGTAAAGCAGTAACTGAAGTAAAATCAGGTAAGATTGATTTCAAAGTAGATAAATATGGTATTATCCATGCAGGTATTGGTAAAGTATCTTTCGATGCTGCTAAGATCAAAGAAAATGCTCAGGAATTAATCCAGACATTGATCAAAATGAAGCCAACTGCTGCTAAAGGTACATATGTAAAAAGCATTTATTTGTCTTCTACAATGAGCCCGGGTATTGCAATTGATACAAAATCTGTAAACTAATATAAATCCTTAAGACAATGACAAAAGACCAAAAAGTTGTAGCAATACAAGAGATCAAAGATTTGCTTCAGGATGCAAAAGTAGTATACGTAGCAGATTTAGAAGGGTTGAACGCTGCTAAGTCTTCAGATTTCAGAAGACAGGCTTTCAAACAAAATATCAAAGTAAAAGTGGTAAAAAATACACTTTTACAAAAAGCAATGGAGCAGATTGACGGAGTAGATTACTCTGAAATGTTCCCTACTTTCAAAGGGAATTCTGCGATTATGATTGCTGAAACAGCAAATGCTCCTGCAAAATTAATCCAAGGATTCAGAAAGAAAGAAGAAAAGCCGGCTTTAAAATCTGCTTATCTTCAGGAAACTTTCTATGTTGGAGACGAAAATCTAGGTGCACTTGCTAATATCAAGTCTAGAGAAGAAATGATCGGAGAAATCATCGGATTACTTCAATCTCCAATTCAAAGAGTTGTTTCTGCTCTTCAAAACAAACCTGAAACAGTAGAAGCTAAAGCTGAAGAAGCTGCTGCACCTGCTGTAGAAGAAACTCCTGTTGAGGCAGCTCCTGAAGCTCCTGCTGCAGAAAGCACTGAAGAAACTCCAAGTGCTGAATAATTAGACTCAAAAAATTAAATAAAATAATCAACAAAAAACATTACAACAATGTCAGATTTAAAAAATTTAGCTGAAACGCTAGTAAACTTAACAGTAAAAGACGTAAATGAATTAGCTGCTATCCTTAAGGATGAGTACGGAATTGAGCCAGCTGCTGCTGCAGTAGTAGTTGCAGGTGGAGGTGCAGGTGAAGCTGCTGAAGAAAAAACTGAATTCGACGTAATTCTTAAGTCTGCAGGTGCTTCTAAATTAGCTATCGTTAAATTAGTAAAAGATTTAACTGGTGCTGGTCTTAAAGAAGCTAAAGATATCGTAGATGGTGCTCCTGCTCCAATCAAAACTGGTATCTCTAAAGACGAGGCTGAAGCTCTTAAGAAGCAATTAGAAGAAGCTGGTGCTGAAGTAGAATTGAAATAATTCAATTTACCTTACAAATATAAACCTGGACCTCGGTCCGGGTTTTTTTATGGAATAGAATCATCAAGTAGATAGATTGATCTACTGGTTATTGTAAGCAGTATTGAGTAGATTTGAGTACTAATTGTTACTGCTTATTTACATTGAGGACATCTGTAATATAGTTTGTGTTAATATATTATAGAATAAATGTTGTGAATGTGGATAACTTTTTGTATCTTTGCTCCTCTTTTGGCGCTAATAATTGTTTGTAAATCTATAAAATATTGTAAATCAACTCTTTCATGGTAATGAAAGGGATTTTATGTTTATAGATATTGCGGCGTTTCTGCCTCAAAAGTATTAAAAATATTTTGCATTACGCTGTGAAAAGATATACCAGTGTTGCAGTTAGAAGTTGGATTAAAGACTTTTAGAATAAAGAACAAAGAATAAAGACCGATAATTGCGCCAAAATTTTCACACTTATTCTTGCTCTTACCTCTTCTCTCTTTTTGTCTTCTTCTGATATTTTTTTATAAATCAAAATATTTTTTAACCCTTCTTAAAAGTTTTATGAGTAAAACAGCAGCATCAATTAGGGGGAATCAGAGAATTAATTTCTCATCAGCAAAAGGAAAAATTATCACTCCAGACTTCTTGGATATCCAATTAGAGTCTTTTAAGGAGTTTTTCCAGCTTGATACCCTTCCTGAAGACAGGAAAAAAGAAGGTCTTCACAAGACTTTCCAGGAAAATTTCCCAATTACAGATTCAAGAAACCAATTCGTATTGGAATTCTTAGATTATCTGGTAGATTCTCCACGTTATTCAATCGACGAGTGTGTGGAAAGAGGTTTAACGTATTCAGTTCCTCTTAAAGCAAGACTTAAGTTGTATTGTACAGATCCTGAGCATGAGGATTTCCAAACAGTAGTTCAGGATGTATATTTAGGGCCGGTTCCTTATATGACGCCTAGTGGTTCTTTCATCATCAATGGTGCTGAGAGAGTTATTGTTACCCAGTTACACCGTTCTCCTGGTGTATTCTTCGGGCAGACTTACCACGCAAACGGAACCAAACTGTATTATTCAAGAATTATTCCTTTTAAAGGATCTTGGATGGAATTTACTACGGATATCAATAGCGTAATGTATGCGTATATCGACCGTAAGAAAAAATTACCATTAACTACCCTACTTAGAGCTATCGGATTTGAATCTGATAAGGATATTCTTCAGATTTTCGACCTTGCGGAAGAAGTGAAAGTATCTAAAGCTGCTCTTAAAAAAGTAGAAGGAAGAACATTAGCTGCGAGAGTATTGAACACATGGTTCGAAGATTTCGTAGATGAGGATACGGGTGAAGTTGTTTCTATTGAGAGAAACGAAATCATCCTGGACAGAGAGACTATTCTTGAAAAAGAACATTTAGATCTTATTCTTGATGCTGGTGTGAAATCTATTTTGATTCACAAAGAAAACAGCAATGAATTCTCTATCATCCAGAATACATTACAAAAAGACCCTACCAACTCTGAAAAAGAAGCGGTAGAATACATCTATCGTCAGTTAAGAAATGCAGATCCGCCAGATGAGGAGACCGCTAGAGGAATTATTGAAAAATTATTCTTCTCTGAGCAGAGATACTCATTAGGAGAAGTAGGACGTTACAGATTGAACAAAAAGTTAGGTCTTAATATTCCTACTACAACTGAAGTTCTTACTAAAGAAGATATCATTGCGATTGTAAGACATTTGATCGAATTGGTAAATTCTAAAGCAGAAGTTGATGATATCGACCACTTATCAAACAGAAGAATTAAAACTGTTGGTGAGCAATTAGCAGGTCAGTTCGGTGTTGGTCTTTCAAGAATTGCAAGAACAATCAAGGAAAGAATGAACGTTAGAGATAACGAAATCTTTACACCGCTTGATCTTGTTAATGCTAAGACTTTAACCTCTGTAATTAATTCATTCTTTGGTACCAACCAGCTTTCTCAGTTCATGGACCAGACTAACCCATTGTCAGAGATTACTCACAAGAGAAGATTATCTGCACTAGGGCCTGGTGGTTTATCAAGAGAAAGAGCAGGTTTCGAGGTTCGTGACGTTCACCATACTCACTATGGAAGAATTTGTCCGATTGAAACTCCGGAAGGGCCAAACATTGGTTTGATCTCTTCTTTGGGAATCTATGCAAAGATTAACAATTTAGGTTTCATCGAAACTCCATATAGAAAAGTAGAAGACAGTAAGATTGATCTTAATGCAGCTCCTATCTATCTTAATGCAGAAGATGAAGAAGATAAAGTAATTGCTCAGGCAAACGTTGAATTGAATGACAACGGTGAATTCGTTACAGACAGGATTATTGCAAGACTGGATGGAGATTACCCGGTAGTTGAACCTTCTCAGGTTAATCTTATCGACGTAGCACCAAACCAGATCTCTGGTATTTCGGCTTCATTAATTCCATTCCTTGAGCATGATGATGCGAACCGTGCATTGATGGGATCTAACATGATGCGTCAGGCCGTTCCTCTATTGAAGCCACAGGCTCCGATCGTGGGTACAGGGCTTGAGCAACAAGTTGCAAGAGACTCAAGAATTTTGATCAACGCTGAAGGTACAGGTACTGTAGAGTATGTAGATGCAGATAAGATCACTATTAAATATGAAAGAAGCGATGACGAAGATTTAGTATCATTCGAATCAGCTACTAAAACATATAACCTAACTAAGTTTAGAAAAACCAACCAAAGTACAACGATTACTCTGAGACCAAACGTAAGAGTAGGTGAAACAGTAGAAAAAGGACAGGTACTTTGTGATGGTTATGCTACTGAAAACGGAGAATTAGCTCTTGGTAGAAACTTGGTGGTTGCGTTCATGCCTTGGAAAGGATATAACTTCGAGGATGCGATCGTAATCAATGAAAAAGTTGTTCGTGAAGACTGGTTTACATCAATCCACGTAGACGAATACTCTCTTGAAGTTCGTGATACCAAATTAGGTATGGAAGAATTAACAGCAGATATTCCAAACGTTTCAGAAGAAGCGACTAAGGATCTTGATGAAAACGGTATGATCAGAATTGGTGCTGAAGTGAAGCCTGGTGATATTATGATTGGTAAAATCACACCTAAAGGTGAATCCGACCCAACTCCTGAAGAAAAACTTCTTAGAGCGATTTTTGGTGACAAAGCCGGTGATGTAAAAGATGCTTCATTAAAAGCAGATTCTTCATTAAGAGGTGTTGTGATCAACAAAAAATTGTTCTCAAGAAATATTAAAGATAAAAAGAAGAGAACTGAAGAAAAACTTAAACTTGAAGAAATTGAAAACACTTACAAGGCTAAGTTTGATGAATTGAGAAATACTTTAATTGAAAAATTAAATACTCTTGTAAGCGGTAAAACTTCTCAAGGGGTTCATAATGACCTTGACGAAGAAATTATCGGAAAAGGAGTGAAGTTTACTCATAAATTATTGACTTCAGTTGAAGACTATGTTAATGTTAGCGGAGCAGATTGGACTGTTGATAACGATAAAAATGAATTGATCAAGCAATTGATTCATAATTATAAAATCAAGTTCAATGATATCCAAGGGGTTAAAAACCGTGAGAAATTTGCAATTTCTATCGGGGATGAGCTTCCTGCAGGTATCATGAAGTTAGCTAAAGTTTATATTGCTAAAAAACGTAAACTGAATGTAGGAGATAAAATGGCAGGACGTCACGGTAATAAAGGGATTGTATCCAGAATTGTTCGTGAAGAAGATATGCCATTCCTTGAAGACGGAACACCGGTAGATATCGTATTGAATCCACTTGGGGTACCTTCCCGTATGAACATCGGACAGATTTATGAAACAGTTCTTGGATGGGCTGGTCAGAAATTAGGAATGACGTTCGCTACACCAATCTTCGATGGAGCAAGTCTTGAGCAGATTACTGAGTACACAGAAAAAGCAGGTCTTCCTAAATTCGGTAACACTCACCTTTATGACGGAGGTACCGGAGAAAGATTTACTCAGCCTGCTACTGTTGGGGTTATCTATATGTTGAAACTAGGACACATGGTAGATGATAAAATGCACGCACGTTCTATTGGTCCTTACTCATTGATTACTCAGCAGCCGTTAGGAGGTAAAGCTCAGTTCGGAGGTCAGAGATTCGGAGAGATGGAGGTTTGGGCTCTTGAAGCATTCGGAGCATCCAATATCCTTAGAGAGATCCTTACTGTGAAGTCAGATGACGTGATTGGTAGAGCAAAAACTTATGAAGCTATTGCAAAAGGTGAGTCTATGCCTGAACCAGGTATTCCGGAATCATTCAATGTATTGCTTCACGAGTTACAAGGTCTTGGATTAGACGTAAGATTGGAGGAGTAAATTAAAGATTTAATTACTAAAAATTAAAGAATTAATAAACTCCGAGATGATAAGAGAGAAAGTAATTTTAAATCTTTCAATCTTTTAATCTTTTAATCAAAATAAAAATTATGTCAAATAAAAATAAATCAAGTAGATTTAATAAAATAACCATCGGTTTAGCTTCTCCCGAATCCATTCTTCAGGATTCAAGAGGGGAGGTTTTAAAACCGGAAACTATTAACTACAGAACGCATAAGCCTGAAAGAGATGGTTTGTTCTGTGAAAAAATCTTCGGTCCTATTAAAGATTACGAATGTGCTTGTGGTAAGTACAAGAGAATTCGTTACAAGGGGATCGTTTGTGACCGTTGTGGAGTTGAAGTTACGGAGAAGAAAGTAAGAAGAGAGAGAATTGGACACATTAATCTTGTAGTTCCTATCGCTCACATCTGGTATTTCCGTTCTTTACCAAACAAAATCGGTTACCTTTTAGGTATTCCTTCCAAGAAATTGGATATGATTATCTATTATGAAAGATATGTTGTAATCCAGCAGGGTATTGCTAAAAAATTGGACGGTTCTGACTTTGATAAAATGGAATTCTTAACAGAAGAGGAATACCTTGATATCATGGATACCCTTCCTGTTGAGAACCAATATCTTGATGATTCCGATCCTAACAAATTCATCGCCAAAATGGGTGCTGAAGCTGTTGAGGAATTATTAAAAAGAATCGATCTTGATGCATTATCTTTCGATCTGAGACACAAAGCTCACAATGAAGGTTCTAAGCAAAGAAGAACTGAGGCTCTGAAAAGATTAAATGTTGTAGAAGCATTGAGAGGTGCTAATACAAGAATGATCAACAGACCTGAGTGGATGATCATGCGTGTACTTCCGGTAATCCCACCAGAGTTAAGACCTTTGGTTCCATTGGATGGTGGACGTTTCGCTACTTCCGATTTGAATGACCTTTATAGAAGAGTTATTATCAGAAATAACCGTTTAAAGAGACTTTTAGAGATCAAAGCCCCGGAAGTAATCTTAAGAAACGAGAAGCGTATGCTTCAGGAATCAGTAGATTCATTATTCGATAATACAAGAAAATCTTCTGCAGTAAAATCTGAATCAAACAGACCATTAAAATCACTTTCTGATTCATTGAAAGGTAAGCAAGGTCGTTTCCGTCAGAACTTATTAGGAAAAAGGGTAGATTACTCTGCACGTTCCGTAATTGTTGTAGGTCCAAACTTACAACTTCACGAGTGTGGTATTCCTAAAGATATGGCTGCGGAACTTTACAAACCGTTTATCATTAGAAAACTAATTGAAAGAGGGATTGTAAAAACAGTAAAATCTGCAAAAAGAATTATTGATAGAAAAGAACCTGTAGTTTATGATATCCTTGAAAATGTGATGAAAGGTCACCCTGTTCTACTGAACAGAGCACCTACGCTTCACAGACTGGGTATCCAGGCTTTCCAACCTAAGATGATCGAAGGTAAGGCAATCCAGCTACACCCGTTAGTAACAACGGCCTTCAATGCCGATTTCGATGGTGACCAGATGGCGGTACATTTACCGTTAGGCCCTGAAGCAATCCTTGAAGCTCAGTTATTAATGTTAGGTTCTCAGAATATTTTGAACCCGGCTAACGGTTCTCCAATCACGGTACCTTCTCAGGACATGGTTCTTGGTCTTTATTTCATGACTAAAGAATTGAGCTCTACTGAAGATATGAAAGTGAAAGGTGAAGGTTTAGCATTCTATTCTCCGGAGGAAGCAGAAATTGCTTATGCAGAAGGAAAAGTTTCTTTAAATGCTAAGGTAAGATGTAGATTACCAGTTAAAGAAAATGGAGAATTGGTTACAAGATTAATTGAAACATCTGTTGGTAGAATTTTATTCAACCAGATCGTACCTAAACAGGTTGGTTATATCAATGAACTTTTAACTAAGAAGTCATTGAGAAATGTTATTGGTAAAATTCTTGCCGATACAGACTTCCCTACAACGGTTAAATTCCTTGATGCAATGAAAGACTTAGGTTATTCTAACGCATTTAAAGGAGGTCTTTCGTTCTCACTTGGGGATATTGTGGTTCCTGCTGAGAAGAAGCAGATGGTTGCGCAGGCAATCGGAACTGTAGATGAGATTAGAGCCAACTATAACATGGGTCTTATCACAGATACAGAACGTTATAATCAAGTAATTGACGTTTGGACGAACACCAACGCAGGATTAACTGAAATGATCATGAGCAGAATGAAAACCGACCAAGGTGGTTTCAACTCTGTATACATGATGCTTGATTCTGGTGCGAGGGGTTCTAAAGAACAGATCCGTCAGTTATCAGGGATGAGAGGTTTGATGGCAAAACCGCAAAAAGCAGGTTCTACCGGTGCGGAAATCATCGAAAACCCGATCCTTGCAAACTTTAAAGAAGGTCTTTCGATCCTTGAGTACTTTATCTCTACCCACGGTGCACGTAAAGGTCTTGCGGATACCGCTCTTAAAACGGCCGATGCCGGTTACTTAACAAGAAGATTGGTAGACGTAGCTCAGGATGTTATCGTTACTGAAGTAGATTGTGGTACTTTAAGAGGTACTGAAGTTACTGCTCTTAAGAAAAATGATGAGATCGTTGAGAAAATCTCTGAAAGAATTTTAGGTAGAGTTTCTCTTCATAACATCTATGATCCTGAAACAGATGAATTAATTGCTGAAGCAGATCAGGTAATCAACGAGCAGTTAGCGAGAAGAATTGAAGATGCAGGACTGGAAGCTGTTGAAGTTCGTTCACCATTAACTTGTGAAGCGAAGAAAGGTATCTGTGCTAAATGTTATGGTAGAAACCTTGCTACAGGTAAAATAATCCACATGGGTGAAGCGGTAGGTGTAATTGCTGCACAATCTATTGGGGAACCGGGAACTCAGTTAACATTGAGAACCTTCCACCAAGGGGGTACTGCGGGTAACGTATCAGAAAACCCATCAATCGTAGCAAGAAGAGATGGTATCGTTGAAATGGATGAAGTAAGAACAATTACTTCTGAAGATGAAAACGGAAATACAGCTGAAGTTGTAGTATCTCGTTCTACGGAATTCAGATTGGTTGCTGACAACGAATCCAGAACTCCTTTAATGGTTGCTAACGTACCTTACGGTTCAGTATTGGCTGTAAAACCTGGTGATAAAGTGAAGAAAGGTGATGTGATCTGTAAATGGGATCCGTATAACGCGGTTATCATTGCGGAAACATCCGGTAAAGTAGAATATGAAGATATTATCCAGGGTATTTCATTCCAACTTGAAATTGACGAACAAACAGGATTCGAAGAGAAAGTAATCTCTGAATCCAGAAATAAGAAAGCCGTACCTACCTTGAAGGTGGTAGATTCTAAAGGTGTTGAGCAAAGAGCTTATAACTTACCGGTAGGAGCCCACTTAATGGTTAATGATGGTGAGAAAATTAAGGCTGGTAAAGTCTTGATCAAGATCCCAAGAAAATCTGCAAAAGCAGGGGATATCACCGGAGGTCTTCCAAGGGTAACCGAATTATTCGAAGCAAGAAACCCTTCAAACCCAGCGGTTGTTACAGAAATCGATGGAGTAGTTTCTTACGGAAAAATCAAGAGAGGTAACCGTGAACTTATTGTAGAGGCTAAGACTGGAGAAAGAAAGATTTATTTAGTAAAACTTTCCAACCAGATCCTTGTTCAGGAGAATGACTTCGTGAGAGCTGGTTCACCACTTTCTGACGGATCAATCACTCCAGATGATATCTTAAGAATTAAAGGTCCAACAGCGGTTCAGGAATATCTTGTAAATGAAATTCAGGAAGTTTACCGTCTGCAAGGGGTGAAAATCGATGATAAACACTTTGAAATTATCGTTAGACAGATGATGACAAAAGTATCTATTGTTGATGGAGGTGATACTCAATTCCTTGAAGGAGCTTTAGAACATAAATACGATTTCTTAGAAGAAAACAACAGAGTATTTGGTCTTAAAGTAGTTGTTGATGCTGGTGATTCTAAAGAATTCAGACCAGGTCAGATGATTACAGCGAGAGAATTGAGAGATGAAAACTCTAAATTGAAGCGTGAAGATCAAAATCTTGTTGAAGTAAGAGAAGCACTTCCTGCTACGGCTACGCCAGTATTGCAAGGGATCACAAGAGCGGCTCTACAAACTAAGTCATTCATGTCTGCAGCATCGTTCCAGGAAACCACTAAGGTTCTTAACGAAGCAGCAGTTGCTGGGAAAATTGATTTCCTAAGCGGTCTTAAAGAGAATGTAATTGTAGGACACAGAATTCCTGCAGGTACAGGTCTTAAAGAGTATCAGAATGTTATCGTAGGTTCTAAAAAAGAATTCGAAGATATTAACTAAAATGTATATAAAAGTTTCAGGATTCAAGTTTAAATTCTAAATTAGAGGCCTGAAACTTTTTAAACAAAAATATTTAAAGAAAACATGGACAATCAAAATCAAAATCCACAGGACGGAAACATCAACATCGAACTAAATGAAATGGTAGCGGCTGGAATCTATGCTAACTTAGCATTAGTAAACCACTCTCCATCTGAATTTGTAGTGGATTTCATCCAGTTAATGCCAGGTGTTCAGCAAGCTAAAGTAAGATCAAGAATCATTCTTGCTCCACTTCACGCTAAAAGAGTATTATCTGCTCTTCAACAGAACATTGCTAACTATGAGCAGCAATTCGGAGAAATCAAAGAAGTTGAGCCTTTCGTATTAGGTGGTAACAATGTACAAGCATAAGATTTTTCTTACATAAAACAACAAGATGCCTCAATGTATTGAGGCATTTTTTTATGCCTTATTTTAAGTGAAAATATTCGCATGATTATGATTCTCAGAAATAAATAGCCAATTCATTTAAATTAAATCAATAAAGGAATTTTTATTTATCATGACTTTAAATAAAGTAAATTATTCACAATTTAAATACAAATGATAAAAAATTAACATTTATTAAGGAATTCATTTTATATATTTGCTTTCTTATATAATTTGATATAAAATATGATAGATCATCAATTTATTAATAATAAATTCGGGTTTTTAGGCAATGATTTTATAAATGAAGTTCATCAACATGGCATCACAGATAAGATCAAAGCAAAAACTGAACTGATCAGTGAGGGGGAGAAAATCAAATTTATTCCTTTCATGATTTCAGGTTCTGTAAAAGTATATTGCCTTAACGATGGCCGTGAACTGATCTACTACTACGTAAGACGTAATGAAAGCTGTGTAATGACTTTTTCATCTATTTTCAGTAACTATATCAGTAAGATTTATGCTATTACGGAAGAAGATTCTGAGGTATTGCTGATTCCTGTTGCCATAATGCACGAATGGCTAATCCGTTTTCCGGCAATTAACAGGGTTTTTTATCAGGAGTATGACAAACGGTTTATTGACGTAATGAATATGGTGAATGAGGCTGTTTTCCATCGGTTGGATAAGAGGGTGTTAAATTATATCAAACAACAAATTGTAATAACGGGAAGTCATCCTATCAAATTAACGCATAAGGAAATTGCCAACAATCTTGGAACATCCAGAGAAGTGGTGAGCAGGGTTCTTAAGAAAATTGAAAACGAAGGAGAAATACTGCAGGGAAAAGATGGGATACGTGTTGCCGTTAATGAAAATGTTAGCCAATTCTAATAATAATTGTTTTTAATAGTTATTTTTAATAAAGTAATTGATAAATACAATTTGTTAGGTGACTTTTATCACCTACTTTTAAAATCGTAACTCTATAAGTTTGCCATACTAATATTTTATTAAGAATTGTATGACAAAAACTCTCCTATTTTTGTCAGTGTTAGCTTCAACTCTTGCCTATTCACAGGAAGATTTGTTGAAGGACATTGACACCATTAAAACAAATACTGAAAATTCTCAACCCGCCTTTAAGGCGCTCCAGATTGTCACAGGACAGTCCACAAAACTTGCTGCTAAAAATGAATGGTATATTGTAGTCGCGCACCGTTTCGGTGACATCAGTACCGGGTTTAAAAACTTCTTTGGCCTAGATGATGCTTCTACAAAATTGGGAGCAATCTATGGTGTAACTGATTGGTTATCTTTAAACCTTTCAAGAGAGACGAACCAAAAAACATTTGAGGTTGGGGCGAAATATAAGCTTCTCAAGCAAAATGAAAACTTTCCGGTCGATGTCGTAGGATATAATGTTTTGGCTTTGAATACGGATTTGGATAAGGATAATTATCCAAATCTTCGTTTTAGCGACAGGCTTTCTTATCTTACTCAGGCGTTGATTTCGAGAAGATTTGATGACCGTTTGTCTCTTCAGCTTACTCCTTCTTATATCCATAAAAATCTTTATGACCAGAATATTGAAGATAAAAATCAATTCTTAACGGGGCTTGGGGGGCGTTATAAGATCTCTAAAAGAATCTCTGTGAATGCTGAATATTTCGTGAATTTTGATAACCATAGTTTTTATAAAAATCCTTTATCGGTAGGGATGGATATAGAGACCGGAGGTCATGTATTTCAGCTTGTATTCAGTAATTCGCAACTTAATTCTGATATAGGCTACCTTTCCAATGCTGTTGGAAATTGGGGCAAAGGGCATATTTATTTTGGGTTTAATCTTTACAGAGTTTTTTAAGATGAAGAAATTATTATACATCGTATCCTCGGCCGTTTTACTGATCTCGTGTGAAAGCAGAACCTATGATGAGATTTCAGTCCATACGCCTATTACACAACAGGTAAAGTTTACAGCCGATATAAAACCGATTATCGATGCCAACTGTATTAGTTGTCATTCTGCAAACGGGCCGGGCTCTTTTCAGCCTCTAACCAATTATAATCAGGTGAAGAATAATATTGATAAAATAATAGATCGAATACAGAGACCTAACGGAGATCCCGGGAAGATGCCACAGGGCGGATCACTTTCCGCGACTCAGATTAATTTATTTATCAAATGGAAAGCTGATGGGCTTGTCGAAAATTAAAATTGAAAAAAATGAAAAAATTAGTAGTATTAATAATTGCCTTGCTATCCGGCAACCTTGTTCTGGCTCAGAAATACAGCTCTAAAACGGGTAAGGTAACCTTTGAAGCATCGGTACCGTTATTTGAAGATGTGTATGCTCAGGATGATAATAATGTAGCAGTAATCAATGCAGACACCGGGGATATAGCATCCATTTCGGTTGTAAAGAACTTTCATTTCAAAGTAAAGCTTATGGAAGAACACTTTAATGAAAGCTATGCCGAAATAGCCAAATATCCAAAGACAACCTTTACCGGAAAAATTGCAAATTTTGATAAAAGCAAACTTTCTGCAACCCCACAGAAATATACAGTACAGGGAACATTAAACTTTCATGGAGTTAATAAACCTGTTACTTCCACAGCAAGTATTTCTTCCAAGGATGGGAAAATATATATGAAGGGGACATTTGTAGCAAGACCCGCTGATTTTAATGTGACCATTCCAAAGATGGTGACCAAAAAGATTGCTGAGAATATTAATGTTGAATACAATTATATCCTGGTAAAACAATGAAAAACTTAATTCTGATCGTAAGTATGTTCCTGAGCTTTTCATTGACATCTGCCCAGGAAAAAGCAAAATCAATTTTTGATATTGCCAGAAGCGGAACTGTTGCTGAGGTTAAAGAGCTGATGAAGCAAGACCCGGATGTTATTAATAAGACAAATGAAAGCGGTTTTTCTCCTCTTATTTTAGCTTGTTACAGAGGGAATCTTGAAGTAGCTGATTTTTTGATGGGTAAAGTGAAAAATATTAATTATAATTCCTCAATGGGTACAGCGCTAATGGCAGTTATATATAAAGGCGATCTTAAATTAACCCAAAAATTATTAGATCATAAATCAGATATCAATACAGCAGATGCCATTGGAACAACACCTCTTATTTTTGCTACAAAATTAGGAAATGTAGAAATGGTAAAACTTCTTATAAAAAATAAAGCGGATAAAAACTTAAGAGACAAACAAGGAAATACAGCATTTGAATACGCTGTCATTTCAAAAAATCCAGAACTTATTAACCAACTTAAAAATTAAAATATGAAAAACATTGTACTATTTTCTCTTCTATTAACAGGCTTTTTGGGCGTTTCGCAACAAAAAACCACAGGTGATGTACCGTTATCCCCTAATAATGGGATAACTGCAAATTTTACTCTGGATAATACAACTTCTAAAGTAACTTTGATTTTGAAAGGGCCTTCTGATAGATGGTTTGGATTGGGAATTGGAGTTAGCGCAGGATTTAGTATGTCAGCAGGTGATGCTGTAGTATATTCTACGGCTACGACACCAAATCTTACGGATAGAAATTTTCAAGGAACATTCCAACCTCCACAAGACGCTTCACAAGACTGGACAACAGTAAGTGATGTTGTTTCAGGATCTGTAAGAACACTAACTTTAACAAGAGCTTTGACAAACTCTGATCCTAATGACTATCAAATGCCTTATGCTACTACAAATTCTATCAGCTTTGCGGGACCAAGACCTGCCACGGCAACGAATACTGTTGGTCCTCATGGTGGAACAGCTAATGTAGGATATGCAACAGCTTCTTTTTCTACTGTATTAGGCGTGAATGATGTTCATGCACCAGACAATAAAATTGTTCTTTATCCTAATCCTGCAAAAGAAACTGTAAACTTCAAAAATGCTGATAAAATAAAATCGATCGATATTTATGAAGCAACGGGAAGAAAAGTAAGATCTGTAAAATTAAACGGTGAGAATGTCAGTGTTTCTGATTTAAAATCCGGAAACTATTATTTTGAAATTACATTGAAAGATGGGACTTTATCTTTTGAAAAACTGATCAAGGAATAAGAAAAAATTAAAGCTTAAAAATACCTCTAGAAATAGAGGTATTTTTATTATATAGAAAGCCTGCTTCGAATTCAGATTATTTCAATAATTTTAGTACCCACAAAATAAAATCAATGGAATTCAGAAATTTAGCAGACCTTACGTTTACGGACCTTTTAGATGTGTTTAATCTTTCTTTTTCTGATTACCTTGTCCCTTTCCATTTAACACAAGAACAGCTCTCTTCAAAGATTCATACAGAGAAAATAGAGATGGATCTTTCAGTAGGTACCTTTAAGGAAGGTCAGATCGTGGCTTTTATTCTGCATGCCGAAAAAACAGAAGATGGAAAGCGGATGATATACAATGCCGGAACCGGAGTTGTACCTGATTTTCGCGGAAAAGGATTGGTGAGACAAATGTATGATTATATTTTTCCTGTACTTCAGGAAAGAAAAACAGATCTGATAATGCTTGAAGTCATTAATGGAAATGAGCCTGCTATCCGTGCCTATACCCATCTGGGATTCAAGATTACCCGAAGATTAGATTGTTATAAAGGAAATATAAAGCCTGCAGAGATAGGACCTGATATTACTATACAGCAGTTGAACAGTTTTCAATGGGAAGTATTTAAGTCTTTCTGGGATATTCAACCTTCCTGGCAAAGTTCCGTCATGGTACTTGAAAAAATGCGTGAAGACTTGATAATTCTCGGTACATATAAAAAAGATGAGTTAATAGGGTACTCTATTTTTAATCCCGTAACCGGAAAAGTATATCAGATAGCAGTAAGTAAAGAGCATAGGAGAAATAGAATTGGAACGGATATTTTAAGGGGTATTGCTGAGAAGAGTAAAGGAAAGATAATAAGTATAAATAATGTTGATGATTCTTCTGAATCTACCGCTAAATTTCTTAATGCAATGGGGCTTGAAAATTGGGTGTCGCAGTTTGAGATGGAGAATAATATTAATGCAGAATCATAAAAAAATGCTGCTTCTGTAGAAACAACATTCTTATATTTTTATTTAAAAATAATCTATAATTATTTTTGAGATTTAAACTTTTCCAATTGTTTTTTCTTATATGTGCTTTGTGCAAATATAGAGAAATTTGGTGTTTTTTGATTTTAGTGGGATGAAATCTAATAAAGATATTTTAAAATACAGCTCTAAGAAAGTACTTTCTCAGAGCTGTGCTATCTATTATTTGGTTTTTATGGGATTCAGATTAACCTTTTTTTGAACTTCTTAATACACTGTTCAATAAATTGTACCTGTGTAAAAATTACTTTTTTATCATTTACATACATAAATAACGAATCGTTTTTAACTGTATTGGATTTCTTATCATGAACCTTCAAAAGAAAAATTGCCTGATAATTACCTGTTTTATCTTTTTTTGGCTCCAGATATCTTACACTTTCTCCAATTTTTATTTCGTGTTTTATACTGTCCTTTACTTTTTTATATTTTAATTCATTTGACTCAAAATCCTTTATCGTTTTAACATTTTCAAGCTCTTTTGTTAACTGTTGCTGTTGTTTATTTAAATGTATCAATTTCTGATTAGAATATTGCAATAAGAGGTCAGCTTCCTGCCATTCCATTAAAGTATCAAAGCTTGCAAGCTGAATGGACTCTAAAGTAGAACCATCTTGTTTAAGCTCCTGTGTAATTTTTTTCTGAATAGATTGAGTTAATTCTTCTTTAAAACTTTTAGTTTCATCTTTTTTACAAGAAAAAATAATGAATAAAATTTGTATACAAATTATTTTAGTTTTCATATTATCTCAAAGTCATAGACTCTGCGTAGAGGGGTTGCAAATCAAACTATCTGGTTTCTAACTTTCCATTAAGTATGGTATAATAAAAATATTTTCCCTTAATCCTTTTGATAATGTAATAATCATTTTGTTGGTATCGAGATATACTATCATTCATTTTCTCCCCATTTAATGTAGCTTGAATAAACTGAAGCTCATTTTTAAATTTTCCTTCTTTTTCTTCATAAACTTTCCTTTTTAGAGATGCATCGTAGTTCTTTCTTTCATCATAATAAGTGAATTCTACTACATTAGTTTTATCTGTTTTTAGCAATGTAACAGTAGGGGCTGGAATGTAAGAACCATATTTTTTCCAGTTGAAAATTATATAATCATCTTCTCTGTTGGATAATGAAGCCAACAAAGTATTAGTTCCATCTATGAAATTATCAAAAATAATTCCTCGATCTTCACATCCACTAATCATTAATTCTATAATCTCTTTATTTTCATTCGTTTTTTTGATTTTATCAATTTCTGATTCTTTAATGCAACCTTGATAGAAGTTTTTCTTTTTATCCTCAAAAAAAACTTTAATCTGTTGATTTTGAGAATAACAAGATTGCAAACAAAACATAGCAAGAAAAGCTATAAAACTGCTATTTCTTTTTTGTGCGTTTAACATTGTCATAATAATTATATCTTCCTTTTAAAACTGATGAAGCTGCCGTTCCATATACCGATCTTGCCGCGTTTAATCTATCATCTGGAGATGTGTTATCTAACGGTTTTCCAGATTGATTATAGTAAAGACTATTTCCGGTACAATCAATTAAAACAGTTTGTAAATCTAAACCTCCAAAAATTTTTGGATTTATTGAGTATGAAGATCTTAAGGGTAAACCATTTTCAGCACGAATCATATTCTCCCAATGCGAAGCAAAAATTTCGCCTCTACTTACCCCAAACCAACTTCCATTAAATAAATAATTACTTTCATCTCTTTTATGACCCAACTCGTGTCCAAGGCTCACAAAGAATGGGGACTCTAGAAGACCATTGGTTGTTGGAGTTTGTGTTGATTTTTTTGGATCTATTTTGATGGGATCTGATGAATTAATCCCTGCATCTCCAGCATTTCCTTTATCATACATAATACTCACATCATGTTTATCATTATCAAAATATGACACCAAATCTTTTCCAGCATCTCCACCATTTTCTAATGCTGATAAACCCGCAACAATTCCTATAACATTATCTGATAACTTTACATTCTTATCAATAGCAACCCACTTACCATCTACCTGATGCTGCGTTTGTCCATTGGAATAGCGGTATTGATTATTCCCATCAGTAATACTGATCCACAAACCATCAGGATCAATGAATCTTATTGGGTTATTTACAGCATAATTGTAAGGAGAAAAATTATGTCCCTTTTCACTTAAAGGGTCCACCACACCCCAACGTCCGATATCCGGCATATAGAATCTCCAACCATAGTCATACATTCCAGTTTCAGTCTGTAATTCTTTACCATTGTACTTATATTGATACGCTGGATTTCCAGCTAAACCATTATATCCTTCATGTTTCAATCCAAACGGATAATAATTGTTTTCTTCAATAACCTCTATTCCTGTTGTACCCTTCTGATAACTCAACCTTATATTTCCTAAGTGATCTGTATAATTGTAAATGTACTTATTTTTTACAAAATCATAATAACCTTCTGAAGTGGGAATAAACTGTAGTATAGGACTAGGAGGAGTACAGCCCGCACATATTTCGCCGTTTACTAAGTTATATTGAAAGCCATCTAAATATTCTGTTTGATTTATTCCTATTACCAAACTCCCTGACAAACTCTTTTTAAGTTTCACTCCATCTGCTCGATAAAGATAACTATTTGTTGTACTGAATTTACCGATTCCGTTTGTTATACTATTGGGTAAGTTCAGATAATTATATCCAATCTTTGTGATGTCCTTATCCTTATGACTTGTCATATTTCCATTATTATCATAAGTAATTTCATTTGGAGTTGCAAAATAAGGATACCCTGAAAGATTTTGTGAAATGTCTTTAATTGAAAGGAGCCTATTTCCAGAATAAGTATACTGTAATTGATCAATAAGAATAGGAGTATTAGTGTCTTGGTTACCATATCTTCCCATAGTTTTTATATTTCCATTCAAGTCATAAGTGGTCCATTCACTATATGATCCTGTTTGTGGGACACTTAAATTAGGTTTAGCATATTGAGCAAAATTGAATCTATTTAAAGTGTCATAATAATAATCATATCTTCTTAAAGTATTATCACTTTTTGTATTCCAGTCTATTTCTGTTATATTTCCATTAAAACTAGCTTGGCCTGTTAAATCAATGGGATCATTGTACCTAATAGCATACCCAAACAAATCACTTCCTAGATTAGCGGGGTCATTGATCTGGGTCATCCAGCCTCTAATGTTGTATTTATAATCTACCTGCTGTAATGGAGTTGTAGTACTTACTCCACCTACCTTTTTAGATTCTAACTGGGAAATTTCATTGTATTTGTTTTGAGCCAGATATTCAACAGAACCACCATTAACCTGATGAGTGTGGGTTAATAACCTATTTTTGGGGTCATAAGTGAAATTCTCGACGATAACTTTTTCAGTATCTGCGGCTAATCTTTTATGCCTTGTTACAAGTTGTTTAGCTGTGCCTGCAAAGTCTAGTAAAGTTTCCGTTTTGGTGTATCCTCCCAGGTGATTAACGGAATGAGTTCCTACCACTCTTCCTTTGCTGTCATAATACGTATAATTACTGGTCCAGTTATCATCTTCTATATTTTTAACCAGGCTCATCACAGGAAGACTTTTGGTACTCACTGCATTTGATGTGGAATTATCCGTTATAACAGGAGTTCCTAAAATGTTGGTTGGAAAGGTTGGATTAAAACTGTATACAGGATAGGTATCGTAATAATTGATACTTAAAAGGGTGGTAATGGTATTAGGGTAACTTGAAGCATTATTCGTGTAATAAGCTCCCCGGCCTCCCACAATAAATCCTACGGAAGCAGTTCTCGTTACATTGTTACTTCCTGCAGCATCGGTTAATACCTGCTCTGCCTGTCTTCCTGCAAATCCATAAGCTTGAGCTGATGTATATATTCCTGTATAAACAACTCTTCCAAACTGATCATATTTGGTAAAAAGCCACTGTTTATTAGCTCCTATTACGGCATCCTGGGTCATAATCAGTCTATCCTGCTTATCATATACCATATATTCCCAACCTTTGCCTGGTAGTTTTTTCTCAACCAGCCTACTTTTTCCATCATATCGATATTGGTAACAGAAATTATTTAATGCTGTATCATCTGGTGTAGCTGGAGAGCCCGGTGGAATAACAAATGCTAATTGATCAAATTCATTATACACATAATAAGTATCTGCATTTTCAGTAGGGCTAATGACTTTTCTAACCAGCACAACTTGCCCTCTTCCATTTTTAAATTCTATGGTCTTATTTCCATCCTCATCGGTAACGGTATTTTTATAGAGTGTATTCGGTAAAAAATACTCAAGCAACTCAAGAGTTGTTACAGTCATTTTTCCTGCAGGATCCCATATCGTTGTGGGTTTATATTTTCTAACATAATCCTCATGTATATTGGCATCATATTGAAACCTTACAGGTTTATCATTCCATGCTGTCCCTACTTGTTTTTGTTCTAATAGCCTATCCAAAGGAGAGTTTTCCAATGTCTTCTCAGCATAGATCTTCTCCTGTCCGTAAGGAGTATTTATGACATTGGCTAAAGGGTTTGAAACAATACCTCCGTTTAAGGTCTGTCCCTGGGGAATAGGTAAATAATCTTTTACCTGTCTTCCGAAGCCATCATATTCAATAGGGGTGACTACATCTTTTCCTGTTGGAGATGCTTTTATATTCACAACCTGCTTGGGTCTTCCAAGCCCATCAAAATACTGAACGGTTTCTGAGGTTTTGGTCGCTACATTGCTGGTATTATAATCAAGAATGGTCTTTGAGTATACATAGTTTTCCGTTGGAGAAAGTTGTGCATGCAGAAGGCTGCTTATAATCAAAGAGCTAATATATATAGTTTGTTTTATTTTCTTCATTCTGTGTTAGTTTTTGTAATTGTATTTGAATTCTTTTACCAAATTACCTGTTTTAGAATCCTGTCTTATTTCCTTTAATCTATTGGCCGTATCATAGATATATACTTCCCGGATCCCTGATGGAGGAGTAATACTGGTTACTCCGATTAAAGGATCATAAGTATACGTGGAAATCTGATATGCAGACAAACCAGAATTCTTTCTGAAATTATCCAAGGCTGTAATTAGTGCCGGTTCATTAGCTGGATTAGCTGCATCCTGATCTGAAGCATCTACTATCGCTGTAATCAAACCTAAACTTACCAATTGAGAATAAGTGGCACCTTGTACTTTGGCAATAGGTTGTGTATTATTATATCCCCAAACGACAGATGTCGGAATTCCGTCTTTGGTGGTGTACTGTTGGATATTTCCTTTAGAATCGTATTTATTATAAGTAACTTCTGTAGTAGATATATTATTATTTAATACATCATATGTATTCACTGATAATGGTAATACTAAATTTCCTGTTTGAGTTGTAGGTAGAACTGTTGGATAAATAATTTCTGTTTTTGCTAGCATTTTAGTATTATTTCCCATAGTTTTGGTATTGTTTGTCTCGATTGGAATACCTACCATGTTTTTATTAATCATAAGCTGATTTCCTTTTTCATGAGCATAACTATAATTCGTCTCACTAATTGATGCATCAGGAAATGTGATTTTTTGTTTATTCAGTTGATAATGTGATGGATTAGTGTAAAAATATTCTGTCTTTGTTTCAATAGGATTACCATTAAAATAATCTGTCGTTTTCTGTGATTGTAAATAGGTAAACCGACTGATGTTTTTATAATACACGACATCCATATTCGCAAAATCATTCCAAGTATCATCATATGGTCCTGTGCCATTTGTTGCAATAGGATCATAAATTTTACGTCGGCTAATAGCTCCTAAATAAAATGTCCTTGCTGGATCTTCAACATAATTACTTTCAATTATCTTTAAGGTAATATCAGCATTGTCCTTATAAACAGTTTTCGTTTCTTTTCCGTTATCCCATCCTGAATTCGTCCAAGGAGCAGATATAATAGAGCTTCCTCTGAGTGTATTTCCCCAATAATCTTGATTGGAATTAAAATAATGAACAATTTTTCCCTTTCCTTCTATTACTTCTTCAACTGTATCATAAAAAATATTAGGGTTGAATGAAAATAGTCTTCCTATATTGGATGAAGTAATAGCATTATAATTCGAAAGTAACGGAGGCATTATATCATTAGAACCAATACATAAGGAGCCGACAGTCCTATTTTCTCTAAATACAGGATCTCTTGTAATATTGATGGAGTACTCTCCGTTATCTCTTATATACTTATATTTTCTTGTAATAGGTAAACCATCAACAGGAGTATCAACTGTTGAACTAACCCTGTAGCCTCCTTTTAATACATCTTGTAAAACATATTTATCCTCCTGATCAAAATAGTAGGCTTGAATATATGCCTGACAACAGACAAACCATGCTTTTACAGTGATTTTAATGGTCTGATTTTTCTCCACATAGACATATGCTATTTGACTGTTATTCAGAGAAGATTCAGCTGAGTTTCCTAAAGGAGAAAACCCAAAATTGGGTATGTTTTCATATAAAGGCATATAATTTCCAGCCTGATCTTTAACCCATACTTCACCCTTTTGCTTATCCGTTTCTAAGTCCGGACTGTCTTTACAATTGCCATACGGATAGAGATAATTGGATAGCCCAACACGTACATATCCTGACTTTGCCGGTGTAATGGTCAGTTCTTGCGTTGAATCATAAGAGTTGGAATTATTTACGGTAGAAGTTCCTAAAAAAAACTTCTGGAGCAGGAATTAAAACATTTTCTTTTCTTACGTGGTTCTCATAATTAAACAAAGTCTTTCCTCCTGTTGGATAAGTAATCGTTTTTAATAGTCCATACTGACCATAGGAAGGATTAACAGTCTGATCAGCCCCATTATACTGAGGGGCCGTTATATCTGTACTTACAAATAACTGCGGAACTAAACTACTATTGGCCACTCCATTATAATACCCCCACATATCTCTGGAAAAGCTTAATCTTAAAGGCAGTGATTCTGGGTTATAGTAAGTAAATTTATGAGAAGAATTACTTTTATTATTACGGATTTCAGTTAAAAATAATCTTGAATTCCCAGCAGGAGTTAAATAATTAAAACTAAAATCTTCAATAACAATGTCATTATGGTATTTTTTGATGTTTGTTAATTTTGAATAATCATCGTTTTGGGGTGCATAAGAAAAAACAATGGAATTATTGTTAGAATCATATACTTTTTTAATCTGTTTGCCCGCTACAGATTGTTGTGATTCAGCAATTAATCCTATGTCTGGTGATATCGTATAAGTCTTCAAAGGACAGTAAGGCAGTTGCAAACTACCACCATACAATATATCTCCATATTTATTTTGAATTCCGTTTGTATAGGTCATTGTTTGTGATTGTGAAAGTATATTTGAGTAATTTGCATCTTGATATTCAAGAGTCAAGGTCTGTCCGTTAGTAGTCACTATGGAAGTAAGATACCAGGATTGCTGATATTGTAATGGAGGTTGATGCCCTCCCGTGTTAAATGTCCTATTTTGTATATACTCTACCGCATTAAAATTATACCTTACGCCATTATCAAGAATAATCGAGAATAAATTTCCGCTGTCATTCCTTTTAATCTGATAATTTTTTTGATCAATCATGATAATATTACCTGCTTTATTGATCACAAATTTTACATTATAGCCGCCAAAGTTAGCTGAATACAAATCAGGCTCAGAATCAAATTCATCATTTTCACAAAACTTCAGATAGTTTGTCAATTGTGAGGGGAAGTTTTCTGATAGTGGAGCATCTCCACTATTAAAACTACTATCTTCATCTGGCTTATCTCTTATCGTTCTTGTGATAACCCCTCCTGAAATAAAAGTCCAACCTAAACCTACGGAACCATTCATTTCATCTATATTAATACCATTTGAAGAATAGTTTACGGAAATAGGAATACTCGTTCCATCGATTGAGATTTCTGTAATGGGAATATTAATATTTGGTGCTCCTGTAAACATACCGATAGGAATATTTCCATATTGACTGAACTTAAATGATTCAGGACTCGTCGGTGATATTTTAGGAATATGTTTACCTGCATCATTTGTATTAGTAGTATAGTCTTGATTATTACTTTGGCTATATAATAAAGCTGAAAGAAGAATTCCAGCTAATGTTAAAGTTTTTTTTCATTACAATTGTTCTGTTATTTCTTAATTAATTTAGCATTGGCCGTTTTATTCGTATCCATCTTGATCACCACCAGGTAAGCACCTTGTATCAACGGCTGTGTATTAATCTTCGTCACTTTATTCTTTGTTTTTAGATTCTGAAGCTGTCTTCCACCCATATCATACAAAGTAATATCAGCTTCCCTGAAATCAAAGCCTATTTCTACATAAGCATAATCTGATACCGGATTCGGATAGATCTTGATATCCTGTTTTTCGATCAACTGATCCAGTTGCTTGTCTCCCAGCTTCACGATCTTCCAGTTCTCCTTCCCTAATTCCTCTGCACTGGTTCCTGCTAAAATGATGGAACCATCTCTGTTCAGTTTAATATCCGATAATCTCTCCTCCCTCTTTCTGGATTCTCCCTTCACATGCTTTCTCCACTGTTCATTTCCATTAGGGTCCAGATACAGCATCCAGAATGTTTCATCATCTGTTTCTATTCTTCCTTCTGCCTGAGTATAGCCACCCAACAATATTCCTTTAGTTGAGGGTTGAGAGTTGTCAGTTGATAGCTGATTTAGGGCAGTCATACCCATCAAAACATCCCTGTTTTTGAAGTTGTAGGATTTCTGCCACTGTTCATCTCCTC
>NZ_JBJLWK010000008.1:0-66767 GCF_046591535.1 Chryseobacterium proteolyticum
ACAAACTTTTCTCAATTTTCAAAATAAATTATTATTTATTTTTTTAAATCTTCGTTTATAATTACCCTCTTCTGCGCTACCTACTATCTCTCGTTTTCAGTGGGGCAAAAGTACACCTTATTCATCACACAATCCAAATCATTTTATACTTAAATTCATATTTAGTTCATATTTGATCTTAACTCACTGATAAGCAACTTCAAAAATTTCGATGCTTTTTTCTGGGTTTAGAATGATAAAGGCGAAAACATAAGAGAAAACAGCCATAACAAGGGAAAAGGGAAAAAATAAAAGCTATAAAATGAAGGGTTTTTATCAAAAAGAAAAGTATAAAAGATGAAGAGACGGGTAAATACTAGATAAAGTTTACATACAGTGTATATAAAAGAAAAACGACCTCTATGAATTTGAGGTCGTTATTTTATACAAACAAGAAGATTCTTCTTATTTAGAATCTAATTTGGTATATATTAAACTTAAAAATTCAGCAAAAGATTTTTCCAGTCCAATAATATCACCTGATTTAAGGTTTAATCCACCAACTCCGGTATTATCAGATTTTACTTTAAGAGCTGACACCTGGAAATACTGATTGGTTTCATTTGCCTTAGGCTGAATTTTGATCGTAGAGCCTAATAATTTCCTCGTAGATATGGTATACACTTCATCCGGAACAACGTCTATTACAAAAAAAGATCTTGGAGATAATAAATAGTCTTTCTTGTTAACACTAATTTTTTGATCTTTATCCGAGGATGCAAACAAAAATATATGATCTGTTTGTGAAACAAATTTTTCTTTTGGCAAATAATATAAATTCAATTTATAATTTGAAGGATTAAAAGTCTGATGAGATCCATCTACATTGTTAAAAGGCTGTAAAGAAATTGCATTTGCTCCGATTTCTTTTGCTTTTTTAAATATCATAGAAAAAACAGCAGCATCGTCTTTCGAAAAACCACGCACTTCCACTTCTCCCAGATATTGCGCATCTTTTATTTCCTCTTTAATTTTAAATAAAAATTTATCTGAGTTATCATTTGTTTTCTCAACTTTTGTTAAATACACATTTTGTGCATTAAAAAAAATGAATGGCAAAAACAAAAATTACAATTGCAAGGTTCTTCATAGATATTTATTGTTGTGAAAGAATGCTAACACATTCTTCAAGACTATTCTCCCAATGTTTGGGTTCAATTTTATAAACTTCTTCAATTTTGTCTAAGCACATTGTACTTCTCTTAGGTCTTTTGGCCGGAGTAGGATATTGTTCAGTAGTCAGTGCATTTAATTTAACTGAAGATTCTGATAATTCAGCAATTTTTTTTTGCAAACTCATACCAGGTGGTTTCAGGGTAATTTGAAAAATGGAAAACACCAAAGTTCTTACGTGAGGTTTTAATAATATCCATAATGGCCTCTGCAAGATCATTTGCGTTAGTCGGTTGTCCGAATTGGTCTGCTACAATTCCCAACTCATCCTTTTGCGAAAACAAGTTCAGCATGGTTTTTACAAAATTCTTATTGAATTCAGAATACAGCCAGGAGGTTCTCAGGATAATTGTTTGAGGATTAATTTCCAATGCAAGTTCTTCTCCTCTTAATTTAGATGCTCCATATACCCCAATCGGATTTGTAAAGTCATCTTCTGAATAGCATAAATTTGTTTCTCCATCAAAAACATAGTCCGTAGAAACATGTATTAAAACTGCTTTATGTTCAGAACATGCCTGGGCAAGATGTGCTACCCCATCAGCATTTACTGCAAATGCTTTTTCTTTCTCTTTTTCAGCCAGATCTACCGCTGTATACGCCGATGCATTGATACAGAAGTCCGGCTTATTATCGTAAAAGAAGGTGTCTACCTGGTCTTCATCTGTAATATCAAGGGTCTGGGAGTCCGTAAAAATAAATTCATAATCACTTTCAAAATCAGGGCCTATTTTCCTTATACAATTGCCTAACTGACCATTACTGCCTATAACAACTATTTTCTTCATTATGGATTTTTTGCGTTTTGGGATCTTAAAAACTTAACTCTTGATTGAAAATCTTTTTCTTCTAAATCTACGTAGAACTTATGGAAAATTTCTTTAATATCTTCAGGATGTATATCTGATTTTCTTGTTTTAACATTAAAATAAATTACGGTAACCCATAAAACAGCATGAATTGTACTTTCATCAAGACTCTTCATAAGAATTTCAACTTTTGCAGTTCTGTCCTGTATGTCGATTGTTTTGCTGCTGATTACAACCTGGGTATTGTATCTTACTTCTTTCAGGTATGCTATTTCATTCTGTATAGCAATCCAGGTACAGCCAGTTTTTTTTGGTGTACTCTTCATAAGTAAAGCCATAAAATGTTTCAACGTGATCTTCTCTAGCATTAAACATATAATCCAAATACTTTACATTATTGAGATGCCCGATAGGATCGCAATCACTGAATCTGACTTTTACCGTTGTTGATACTTCTTTTTCCATTTGGCAAAAATAAAAAAACCACCCCTAAAAGAGGTGGTAAGTTTTATAAATGTTTGTTAATTTGTTAGATTATTGAACACCTAATTCTTTTTTTACAGCTGGAGTCGCATCCGGACCTCCTTTGTATACAAATGCAGAAGAGTTTGCATCCATAATGAAATCATATCCTGCAGCTTTAGCTACTTTAGATACAGCCTCGTTTAGTTTCTTCTCAATAGGCTCGTAAGCAGCATCTTGTTTAGCCACAAAATCTTTCTGAGCTTTATCGTTCATTTGTTGAATTTCTTCTTGCATTTTAGCTAATTCAGCTTCTCTTGCTTTGTTTTCATCGGCAGTTTTCTTAGGAGCTTCCTCAGAATATTGCTTTAATTTAGCTTGTCCAGCATCTGCTTTCTTTTTGATCTCAGCTTGCTTAGTATCTAAGAAAGTCTTTAAGTCAGCATCAGCCTTTTTCTTTTCAGGCATTGCGTTAAGAACACCTATAACATCTAAAGTAGCAATTTTTTGAGCTTTTGCCATACCTACAGATACAACCATCATTACTGCTGCAAATAATACACTTAATTTTTTCATAATTGGTAAATAAATAATTTAATTTGTTTTAGATTTTTAATTTCAGTAAAAGTTAATTCTATCGATTACTTTTTACCTCTTGTATTAGTTTTTTCTTTCTTTTCTGTTCCTTTTAAAAGAATGTCTAGTACTTTGTCTGTATAGTCATATCTTTTTTGAAGAAAAATAACATTAATGTTATTGCTTTTATCAAGAACTATGCCCAAGCCATTTTTCTCGGACATGGTTTTTACAGCGTTCCAAATTTGATCCTGAAAAGGTTCAACGAGATTAGATCTCAATTTTGTAATCTCCCCGTTTGTTCCAAAGCGTAAACTTGTTGTTGTTTTAATGTTCTTGTCGAGATCCATTACTTCCTTTTCTCTCAGTTTGAGCTGGTCTCCAACTAATAACACTCTCTCATTTTCAAATGCAGATCTTTTCTTTTCATACTCAGCATTCAAACTCTGAAGTTCCGATTCCCAAGTATCAATCTGCGAATTTAATCTTGCTTCTGCCTCTTTATATTGTGGAAGCTTGTTCAAAATATATTCTGTATCAACTACTCCAATTTTCTGCGCATTGCTAAAACTGAAGAGCAAAAATAATACAAATGTGAAAATGATTTTAATTTTTTTCATGTGATCATTATAATGATTGGTTCATTAAGAAGTGTGTCTTCCATCCTGAAGGTTCTGATGAGTTTATTGGTTTATCAAATCCATAAGCAAAATCAAATCCGATCAATCCAAATGCTCCCATATATACTCTTACCCCTACACCCACTGATCTTTTTAACTGGAAAGGATTGTAGCTTCCCCATGAGTTCCAAACGTTACCTCCTTCAGCAAAGGTTAATGCATAAATTTTTGCTGTCTGATTTAATGATATCGGATATCTTAGCTCCAATGTAAATCTATTATAAATGGTCCCTCCTCCTTGTGGAGTGATATCTCCCTGAGTACCATCTCCTCCGTAAGTAGAAGCATTTTCATAACCTCTTAAAGGAATTAATTCCCTACCGTCATATCTTCCTCCGAAAAGCCCGGTTCCTCCCATATAGAATCTCTCGAAAGGTGGTGCTCCCAACTGCTTGTTATAACCATCCATGAAGCCCATTTCGGCAGAAGACCTTAGGACTAACTTACCTGCAATTTCGTTATAAACATCAGCTTTGAATTTAATTTTATAAAATTCCATCCACTTATATTTATCTGTAGGCGACATTGTAGAATAGTCTTTATTACTAAACAATGAATATGGTGGAGTTAACTTAGCTGAAAGTTCGATATTGGAACCCATTGTAGGGAATATCGGGTCGATACCTGCAGAATTTCTGCTTAGTCCTAAGTTTAAACTTAAGTTATTGGCAGTACCGTAATTCTCTGTAGTTCCTCCAAAGTCAAATGGGTAGTTTTTGAAATCATATTTCTGGTACTGAATCCCAGTATACAATGAGAAATAATCATCCGGCCATTTCAATAGCCTGTTTAACCCAACAGATGCCGAAAAAATGTTCAATCTTGATGCGTCAGTACTTGTCGTTGTAACTGACGTACTATATCTAACAATTGAGTTATTAATACTTACAGAAAGTGCCGTTGGCTTTGTTCCGAATAACCATGGTTCAGTAAACGACACCCCATAATTCTGAAAATATTGTCCGGCCTGAGCCTGAATAGATAGGGTCTGTCCATCTCCCTGAGGTACAGGTCTGAAATCCTTAAACTTCAGGAAGTTCTTTAAAGAGAAGTTATTAAAGGTTAAACCTAATGTTCCGATAAAGCTATTTCCTCCATACCCCGCTTGTAGCTGTACTTGCGAAGATCCTTTTTCAACAAGCTTCCAGTTGATATCTACTGTATTGTCCTGCTGATTTGGCTGGATATCCTGACCGATCTGTTGCGGATCAAAGAAAGACATACCTGCTAAATCAAAATAAGTTCTTTTGATTTCGGTTTTCTTAAATAGCTCCCCTGGTTTTGTTCTTAATGCCCTAAGAATCACGTGGTCATGAGTTGTTGTATTTCCTTGCCAAGTAACTCTGTTCCAAGTTGCCTGTTCTCCTTCGTTTACTCTGATTTCCAAATTGATAGAATCACCAGATACTGATTTTTCAACAGGGGTTACATTAGAGAAAAGATAACCATTATTCATGTATACCGATTTGATATCGGAATCATCCTCCTTACCTCCATCTTCTCCAACTTTTTTGTTGAAACCTACTGCATCATAAATATCTCCTTTTTTATAACCGAGAAGTCTTTGCAAGTATTCTGTGGCATATACTGTATTTCCGGTAAAAGTGATATCTCCGATATAGTATTTTTTACCTTCTTTTAATTTTACGTTGATTTCGTAATTATTTCTTTTATTTCTCCAAACAGAATCGGATACGATAGCAGCATCTCTATAACCTAATGAGTTATAATAGCTGATCAGGCTTTGTTTATCTTCCTGATATTTATCTTCGATAAATTTTGAGGATTTCAAGATACCACCGATCCCAAATCTTTTTTGTTTGGTTTCTTTAAATGCTTTGTTTCTAAGTTTAGAATCGCTCACATTTTCGTTCCCTTCGAACTCAATATGATCAATCTTTACTCTTTTGCCTTTATCTACATTGATGGTCCAGTCCACTAAAGCAGGGTCATTTGCATTTACTTTATCCTGAATGGAAATCTTTGCATCTGCAAAACCTTTCTTAATATAGTCTTTAGGAACATTTGTTTTTAGGCTTGAAACTAAATTCTGTGTAATTTTAGTTCCCGGCTTAAGGTTATTATCCTTAGCTAGTTTCTCGCTTTTTGACTTTCCAATTCCTTTACCTGAAAATTTAACTTCTCCAAGTTCTTTTAAGTCCTGCAAGTAAAATTTCAAAACTACTGTTTCTCCTTCAATACTTTGAACATAAACCTCTACTTCTGAAAATGATTGGGTATCCCAAAGCTTTTTGATAGCATTGCTAACTTTTTGTCCGGGGATATCCACACTTTCTCCTTTAGATAATCCTGTAAATCTTAAGATTTGCGCAGGTGTATATTTCTTAACCCCATCTACAACAATGTCTTTAAGAACGTAGGTTCCTGTTTGGTTTTCTGCATGCACAGGGTTATTCACTTTTGTGCTATCCTGTGGAGTCACCTGTCCATAAAAATGTGCAGAAGCAACAAACATGATGATGGGTAATAGTCTAAACTTCATTTTATCGTAGTCTTTCTTTTCTTTAAATTTTACTGGATTTTTATTTGTTCGCCGGTTAGGCCATATCTCCTTTCTTTGTTTTGATAGTCTACAATACATTGGAAGAAAATATCTTTTGTGAAATCTGGCCACAGAACATTTAAAAACTGGAGTTCTGCATAGGCGATCTGCCAAAGAAGAAAATTACTAATTCTTATTTCACCACTGGTTCTTATTAATAAATCGACAGGTGGAAAATCTTTTGTATAGAGATAATTTTCGAATAATTTCTCATCAATATTCTCTACATCCACCTTGCCTTCTTTTACATCAGAACTTATATTTCTCACGGCATTCAGGATCTCGTTTTGCGAGCCATAACTGATCGCTAATACTAAATTACCTTTTGTGTTTTCTTTTGTTAATTCAACCACTCTTAGCAGCTGCTCTTTTACAAGAGGTGGCAGCTTATCCAGATTCCCAATAACATGCATTCTTAGACCTTTGCTGAAGATTTCTTCCGCTTCCAGCAATAATGTTTCAGTAAGCAAATTCATTAAAGTATTTACTTCATCACTCGGCCGGTTCCAATTCTCCGAAGAGAATGTATACAATGTTAAATATGGGATATTGATCTCATTACACGCATTAATGGCATTTCTTACAGCATTAATGGCATTTTTATGACCAAAAGTTCTTTCTTCACCACGAGATTTTGCCCATCTTCCATTGCCATCCATAATGATAGCAACATGTTTTGGTAAATTCTCTGAATTTATTTTATCTTTAATCAACGACATACTAATTACTCACAATAACACGGAGGTCTTCCAAAGGAGAATGTAAGACCTAAGCTAAAGGTATTCATCCAATCCTTAGATTTTGTATCTCCAACATTTCTTCCATTAACAAATGCAGCTTCTCTTTCTTTTGAAACAGCATAATAATTTCCTGTTTGCAATAAAGACCCTCCTGTTGTAGGATTTACTATATCTCCATTATAGGTAGATACAACATCTTTAGTTAATATTTTACTATGATCCAACTGATCTGTTAATGTATATCTAAACGTAGCTTCCGCAAATATTGCCCAGCTATGGTTAAATTTATATTTTAATCCGACTCCAAAAGGAATATGCATTGTTACTTTCTTACCCAGAGAATATTCTGCTCTTGTAGTAAAATCCCTTTCATTAATAGGAGCTTGTGCTACTCCATCTGCATCTCTTCTAAAGTCATTCACTAAAGTCGCTTTAGGAGCATCAAACATTAAACCTCCAATACCCCCAAATATATAAGGGCTAACCATACTTATCTGCTCATTATTTACCGGGAAAAAATTATATTCAAATACCAAACTTGCTTCATATACATTATTCTTTCCAAATGAGTTTCTATTTCTTCTATAATCTTCTTTCGCTGCTTTATCACTAAACTGTACCTGATTATAACCTAAATCTAGTCTAACAGTTTGGTAGGGATTAAAATTAAATCTATATAATATACCACCATAAAATGGAACTCCCCAATCTGATGCTCTGCTTAAATCCAACGGCTTTTGTAAAATATAACTCGTACTTCCTATATCACCCACTAGGTTACTCATACCTAGACGAACTCCCAATTCGTTTCTTTGTGCTTTCACACCAGTCATTGTTCCAAGGACGGCCAGGAAGCTAAATAATAATTTTTTATTCATAAAAGAATATGGATTTATGGTTATTTTAAAATTTAATTTTTGCAAATATAAAACATTTTTATATTAATGATATTCTTAATGTTTAGTTAAAAACAAACAAAAAAACATAATTTGTTATAAAGTAAACGACAAAGTACCGAAAATATTCTTTTTTTAATAGAATCAATAAAAGCCTTATATAATAAACCCTCATTAAATGAGGGTTTAATGTTTTATTTTTTATTAAAAATTGCCTGTATTTTATTTCTTATTTTAATCAATAGCGGCTCTTTGTAATTTTTGTCCTCATCAAAATAGCCATAACCGTATCCGTATCCATAGCCATAACCATATCCCTGCTTTATAATATAATCATTATATACAAGACCAAGGTTTTCAATCTCATTATTATGATATTTTTCCGTAATCATTTTAAGCATATACTTTTCAGTATATTCATGACGCACCACATAGATGTTAGTATCAGAATATTTCATCAATTCATATGAGTCTGCAACAAGTCCTACCGGAGGGGAATCGATAATGATAAAATCATAAATCTCCCTTAACTCTTCAATGAATTTAATATTCTTTTTACTCATTAACAGTTCTGACGGGTTCGGAGGAATTGGCCCTGATGTGGCAACATCAAGATTTGGAATTGTTGTTTTATTGATAATCTGGTCAATGGAAACTTCGCCTGTAAGATAATTCGAAATTCCATATTTATTATCAATTTTGAAATCACCGAATATTTTTGGTTTTCTTAGGTCCATTCCCAAAAGAATAGTCTTTTTATCACTTAAACCAAGAACTGAAGCAAGGTTAATTGAAACATATGTTTTACCTTCCCCTCCAATCGATGAAGTAATTAAAACAACTTTACTTTTTTCATTTTCATCAGACAAAAATCGCATATTCGCCCTTATTCCTCTAAATGCTTCAGAAACTGAAGACTTAGGCTGATCAAGCACGGTAAGCATATTCTCATTATTATTATTACCTACCACTCCAAGCAATGGAATTTTGGTAGCACTCAATAACTCTTTAATATTTCTTATTTTATTATCCAGCAATTCTCCGATTAAAATAAACAAAAACGGCAGAAGTAATAAACCTCCCATAATGACCAGCTTCGTTCCTTTTACATTGGGCCCGATAGGAGACTGTCCTACATTTTTGGCAGGGTCAATAACAGATATATCAGATTGATTCGTCGCCATCCTCATCTTAGTTTCATTCTGCCTTCCCAGTAAACTATTATAAGTGGCTTCAATCATATTGTACCCTCTTTCTGCATCCAAATACTTTCTTTCCTTTTCAGGGTAAGCATCAAGATCCGCATTAGCTTCAGCTACCTGTTGATTAATCTTATTGATTTCAACATTAAATCCATTATAGTAATTGCTCAAAGAGTTGGAAGAGCTCAATTTTGCATCACTGATCAACCTGTTGATTTCTTTCATAGGTTCTGAATTTGGCGTATAAATCGTAGCCATTTCTCTCCTTTTAAGATACAATGCTTTAAGTTCCGAAACTGAAGCCGTAAACATTCCGTCTTCGAATCCTGCAGCATTTGTACTGATCATTTTATCAAAATTCTGGTTCTCCAGTGTGTTCTTAATAAGATTAAGGGAGTTAATTTTACTGGTCAGGTCCGCCTTTTTTGCTTCCAATTCCTTAATCTTCGTCAGAGATTTTTCATCTCTATCTTTAATGTCGTAGAGCTTTTCCGAAGTTTTTAAATAGTTGAGAACAGTAGCACTTGAATCCAGTTTCTTTCTTACTCCTGTAAGATTATCCTGAAGATAGGTTTCCGTATTTTTATCAACGGTCATTTTATCAAGCATCCTTTTCTTCTGTAGCTCACTTACAGACTTGTTAAGGAAATTTACAGTTCCATTAAGATTGAAACCTGTTTTTGTAATGATCATAATAGAATTGATCTCCTTATCAAACTCTACTCCGATGGTTGATACAATCTCATTAACGGACTGATTGACAGAACTAAGATTAACAATAATATTATCCAGTTTAATATTTGGGGTTATTGGATTCTGAAGCAGTCTAAATTTAATATTAGGTGCTGTGAACCATTCTCCTACTTTAATTATTTTATTCGATGGTCTTTTAAAGCTATGAATATCCTGAAACCCCTCCACTTCATAATTATACAAATGAGTTGATTCTCCTTTATCGGGTAATACAACTTCATACGTATTTCCTCCTTTTGGCATCAGTGTAATAGGATAATTAATCTGTTGTAGGTGTTTCTTATCAATCTGCACAAAGACCGGTGAATCGTCTTTATCCAGATAAGTAGATTTTATAGATCCTTTTGTAGAATAGTTAACAAAAAGATCAAGCTCCTTTACAAGAAATTCATTGTGTGATCTTGACAAAAGCATTTTTTTCAAATAAATCCCGTCTTGATTTCCTCCCTGTCCCCAAATAAAGTTAATTGACTGGTTAGGAGTAAAGTAGCTGGAAGTATTATTAGACACACTTAAAGAAAGGTTTGAAGCATAAATACTCTGTGCATAATATTTACCATACATCCATGAGATACAGTAGCCAATAAACAGCATTAAAACAAACCAATACCAGTTCTTTAATATCCTTCTTAAAAAGTGCTCAACATCAAACAATTCAAAAGAACCGGTTTTATCTTTTTGAGAATTATTCTTCTCAACGTTAGTTTCTTTTCCTGGAATCATGATATTAAAGTCTTGTTAGGATTAAATAAACTGACAACGCTGTAGTAATTAATGAAATTCCTGTTGTGATAGTCTGTACAGGGTCTTTTCCCAATCCATTCAAGCTTTTTCCTCTGGTATTAAGATAGATTTCATCACCATTTTGCACATAATAATACGGTGAATTCATTACATCTTCCCGGGTTAAATCTATTTTCGCAATTTTAATTCCTTCCGGTAATTTTCTGTGGATAACAATGGTTTTTCTATCTACGCTTTTATTTAAACCTCCATTAATTGCCAGTGCTTCAGTAATGGTAAGCGTATTTTTGTGAGCCACTTTTTCTCCTGTAATAGCAACAGCTTCCGTGTCTCCAAGAATATAATAAGTTATCCCGTCCGTATTTAATCTCACCTGAGACTTTCCATCCTGGAAATTTTCATTTACTTTCTCCTGGATCTCTTTGGTGATATCTTCGATAGTACGTCCTTCTGCTTTGATGTAGCCGATTCCAAAAACATTAATATCTCCATTGGAATCCACTTTTAAACCATTAAAATAGAAATTGGTATTTCCTCCGCCACCACTTCCTCCACTTCCGCTTCCAACACGCCCTAAAGTTCCTATAGTTGTGGGATTAACCCCGGGAGCAACTGTACTACCGGAAGTATTTAAAGTAGAATAAAACTGCGCTGCATCGCCCTTTGGAGTAGTAACAATATTGAGATTCAGTATATCGTTCTTCGTGATCCTGTATACGGGAATGTTGTAAGGAACAAGACCTTCCTCATTGATCACAAGATTTTCATTAGGCTGCATGTATCTTACATCTTTTTTTGTGATACAAGATGTAATGAAAAAAGGCAGGATTAAAAGGGATAAATATTTAAAATTTCTTATCATAATCAAATGTTGTTTACAAAAATAAAAATTTAATTGTTACTTCCTATTATTTCTTATCCGATAAATAAAATCCGGCAAATAAGCACCAGTAAAGCCCAGCACAAGTATCACCAATAACAATAAATTTACATTTATATGTCTTAAAAAATAAGCCACCATTACTATAAAAAGATAGTAGACGACAATATAAAAACCCGATCTTCTATGGGTAAAGTCAAGCTTCAGAAGCTTATGGTGTATATGATTCTTATCCGCATCAAAGGGAGATTTCTTATTCCAAAGTCTTACAAAGATAACATTCAAAGTATCTACAATCGGTAAAATCAATATGGCTACAGCTATCGCCGGAGCTGACTGTAAGTGATACCTTGGAATATCCGGAAGCTTTTTGTCTATAAATATATCGATAAAACAGATGCTTGTAAATGCCAATAAAAATCCTAACAACATAGATCCGGTATCTCCCATGAATATCTTATTGGTCCTGTAATTCGAGAGGTTATAGTATAAAAATGCCAAAACAGCTCCAATGATTACAACGGACAATACGACCAGAGGATAATTATATTCCCCTAATCTATAATAACTTATCCCAAACAATGCACTGCATATCACTGAATACCCTCCAGCGAGTCCGTCAATCCCATCAATGAGATTAAATGCATTAATAAGAACAATAAAAGTAATGACACTAAATATAACACTTACAACATACTCAAGTTCATAAATGCCAAAGATCCCAAAGAGATTTCTGATTCTTATATCAGATCCTATAACGATAAGCGTGGATACCACAATCTGGGCAACAAGCTTTTTGTAAGCTCTCATCACTACAATATCGTCCATTACTCCTACATAAAGGAGAATGAGCAATGAAGCAAATAAAAACTTATACAGATCAAAAAGTTCATAGGCAAAAATAGAAGTACAAATACCTATAGAATAGAAAATAGCAATTCCTCCAAGATTGGGAATTTTTCTCAAGTGTGAACTTCTTACCCCCGGCTCATCCATCAGATTTTTTCTTCTGGAAATTTTAATAATGGTTGGGATAGAGAAAAACGTGATTAAAAAAGAAAACAAGAATCCAAATCCTATTTTTACATAAAAAATAGAAATATCCATCTCGCTTAAGAACAATTCAAAATTCTTCATTTTTTCCTATTTAAGTACTTTCATTATGCTTTAGCACTCATTACTTAAGATCTGCTAAATAGTATCTACGAAATTTGTAATATATCGAAATGACAGTACTTACATTTGTGTTTAAATCAACTTTCTTATCAATTTTTTTTGCCCTGCAAAAAACAATAGATAAAATATCTTTTTTTTCAGTGGCAAATATAAAATATAATTCTTACCAAAACGACTATAGAACAATATATCTTTAATTTTAATATTCCTTTCCTCTATAAAATTTTTCAGCTGATCAGCCATATCATAAAAAACTTTATCATCTTTTACAAACGCCAGATAGGCCAAAAAACTATATACTCCCTCTAAAATCTGGAAGTTTTTCAGTTCCTCTTTTTTTGTTGAGTAGGATGATGTTTTAAATTCAGATTCTACATCTTTTACTGCTTTGAGGATATCCAATCCTTTTTCAGTATGTGTTTTAGTGATAGAATCATTTCTTTCCAAATAGTGATAATGAAAGTTTTGCGTCTGTGCTACAATCTTACACTTGAGTAAAAGTTGTGGAATGAGCTGAATATCTTCAAAATGCACTCCTTTTTTGAACCTTTTATCATTAAAAAGTTCCTTTCGGAACAACTTGTTGCATGCAAAATAGCTGAGATCAGAAAAAACAGAAAAGTTTTTCTCCAAATCAATTTTCTCCGGCATATTAGGAATTTGAGTAAGCTTTTGGGTAACAATTCCCGACTCGTCCACTTTTTGAATATTACAGATGACCATTTCGGCATTATGTTTTTCCGCAAGGTTAAACATTTCTTCAAACATGGTTTTTCCGACATAATCATCACTATCCACAAAACCAATATAATCTCCCGTCGCCCGATCGATGGCAAAATTCCGGGCATCGCTTAACCCTCCATTTTCTTTCTTCCAAACTTTTAGTCTTTCCGGAAAACGCTGGCCATATTCCTGTGCAATCAATCCAGAATTATCACTGCTACCATCGTCCACAACGATAATTTCAATTTCCTGCAGACTTTGATTAATCAAAGAGTCGAGACATTTAGCCAAATAATTTTCAACATTATAAACAGGAACTATGATAGAAACTTTTGAGGGAACAGTATTCATCATAAATTAAATTTTCGTCAGCCTTGCATTCAACCAGCCTTTCTTTGCTTCGTCAAAATCTTTTCTTGAACAAGGAATACAATTCTCAATATTCTCATCATCTCCAAAATACCACAGATTACTAAACGTATCACGCTTAAATGTATGTTGGCTATCATCGATCAACACATAAAAAATTTCGTAGTGCCTTTCTTTTGGGTGTGATCTTTGGATATTGATTCCTTCTATCAGATACCAGATCATCTGTGCCAACAATTGATGATTCAACTGGCTTTCCGAATATATGTTATAATTAAAAATTCCGACAGACTTCAAATTTTCACTCAACCCAATTTCCTTCATGTAAGCGCAAATTTCCCGTCTATTTAGTCCATTCACCTGTGGATTTATTGAAAAAGGTTCTCCAAAACTTTCAATTGCATCACAATTGAGAGTCACCAAATCAGCTTTTCTGAAGAAGGGTTCTGTTTTTTCCGTAGAATTCATCATTTCTGCCAGACGGACAATATCAAACTCAACTTCTTTAATCAGCTTTACAGAATCTACTTCATTCAGGTGCTTCTGATATCCCAGGTGGTGGTAATTCTTAATCGAAAAATTCTTAGCACCCAAAATTTTGCTTAGAAAAGTATGCTCATTGATATGCTCACCCTGTTTAAGAGAGATGACGTTACTGATCTGTGTATAATTGATATTTTTTTGATGAAAATTCAATCCTGAAAATAAAGAAAAGGCGAAATCATTAGAACCTCCGATAATGACAGGAATTGCTCTTTTATAGTGACAGGCAGAAAGAACCTCCTGTAAGATATAATGGGAATCCTGAACAGATTTACCAGAAACAAGGTCTCCAAGATCAACGATGGGAATTTCAAAATCCAACTGTGATAATTTATAAAATTCCTTTCTTACAGAGGTAAAATCCTGTACTTCAGCATCGCCACCTGATCCTCTGTAATCTGATACGAAAAGTAAAACAATACTGTCTTCTTTTATTTCTTTGGTAATCTGGTTTCCAATCTGCCAATTCTCAGTTTTGAAATTCCTAGGGGCAATTATAAAATCTTCAAAATTCATTCTCTCTAATTAAGTCTTAAAAACCAAAAATATTAAAATAAAATCATTTAATGGTCATAAAAAAAGCCATTAACACTGTTTGTTAATGGCTTTGTAATATCATTACTTTTTATTTCTTTTTGTGGCAGTCGCTTTTTTCTTGGCTGCCGGCTTTTTTTTCTCGGCAAAAGCATTTTTATCCTGGGCAGTAATCCACTTTTTCACCTCATCCAATGAAACTTCTTTCAGTTCTTCAGCATCATATTTTGTGTCATCTTTTTTCTTTGGAATTTTGAACATGCTCTTTCCAAACTTAATAAATGGTCCCCATCTTCCATTTTCAATAGATATTTTTTCTTTCTCCCACTGCTGAATATATCTGTTCGCTTCTTTCTCCAGTTTAGCATCAATTAATTCATTAATGTCGCTTTGAGAAAGATTATCGAAATCATACTTTTTAGGAACGTTTACAAAAATACTCTGATATTTGATAAAAGGACCAAACCTTCCTGTTCCTTTGGTTACCGGCTCTCCCTTGTAGGTTGCAATAGGAGCATCAGCTTTTTTCTTTTCTCCTATAATTTCTTCAGCCCTGTTCTGATCTACAGAAAGCGGATCCTCTCCTTTTGGAATACTGATATACGTTTCACCCCACTTTACATAAGGACCGAATCTCCCCACACCTACTGAAACGGATTGGCCTTCATAATCTTTCAGATCAAAAGGCAGCTTGAATAGTTCCAATGCTTCTTCAAGCGTAATGGTTGCAATATTCTGCCCATTCATTAGCGATGCAAAAGTAGGCTTTTCTTCATCTTCAGTCTCCCCTATCTGGATCATAGCTCCAAATCTTCCAATTCTGGCATGAACATTTTTACCTGTTTTTGGATCAACACCCAACAGCCTATCCCCATTTGCACGGTCCGCATTTTCTTCTACGTCTTCAATTCTTGGATGGAATTTGGAATAAAAATCAGTCATCATCTCCTTCCATTTCTGATCTCCGTTTGCAATTTCATCGAAACTTTCTTCAACTCTTGCCGTGAATCCGTAATCAAGAATTTCCTTAAAATGATCAATAAGAAAGTCATTGACTACCTCACCAATATCTGTAGGAACAAATTTATTTTTATCACCTCCGAATTTCTCGTCGAGTATTACCTTTTTAATTTTATCTTTTACCAAAGACATTTTCACCACTTCACGAATCTGTGGCTCAATCTCACGCTTATCAACATACTCACGGTTCTGGATGGTCTGAATGGTAGGCGCATACGTGGAAGGACGGCCTATTCCCAATTCTTCAAGCTTTCTTACCAATCCTGCTTCTGTATATCTTGCACTGGGTCTGGTGAACTTTTCAGTTGCCGTAATTGATTTATAACTTAAAACTTCTCCTACTTTTACTTTCGGAAGTAATTTCTCATTATTTTCTTCGTCGTCATCTTCCGTTTTTACAATACCGTAAGCTTTAAGGAAACCATCAAAAATAATAACCTCACCCTGAGCTTCAAAATGCTGAGGCAAGCTCGCATTACCTATTTCAATGACCGTTTTTTCAATTTTAGCATTAGCCATCTGAGAGGCCAGCGTTCTTCTGTATATTAATTGATATAATCTGTTTAATTGAGCATCCCCAATACTTTTTACTGCGAAATCAGTCGGTCGTATCGCTTCGTGAGCCTCCTGTGCTGAAGCCGACTTTGTCGTATAATTTCTCGGAGCGGAATATTCTGCACCGTATTCAGATATAATCTGTCTTTTTGATCCTTCGATTGCTTCCTGAGAAAGATTCACGGAATCTGTTCTCATATAGGTAATGTATCCTTCTTCATACAGTCTTTGTGCAAGACGCATAGTGTTTGTTACATTATAACCTAATCTGGAAGAAGCTTCCTGCTGTAATGTAGAAGTAGTAAAAGGAGCAGATGCGGAACGCGTTCCAGGCTTTGTTTCAACATTCAGAACTTTAAACTCTGTTGTTTTTGCCTTTTCCAGAAATTTTTCAGCTTCTTCTTCTTTTTCGAAATCTTTTTTAAGTTTCGCAGCGATTTCCTGATCTTCTTTATTCACGAAAATCCCGTCAAGCTTAAAGCTTGCTTTAGGATTGAAAGCGCGTATTTCTTTTTCTCTTTCAACAATTAATCTTACGGCTACAGACTGAACTCTACCCGCTGATAATCCCGGTTTTACTTTTTTCCAAAGAACAGGAGACATTTCAAAACCTACGATTCTGTCAAGGACTCTTCTTGCCTGTTGTGCATTAACCAGATTCTGATCGATATCTCTCGGGTTATCAATTGCTTTTAGAATAGCATTTTTAGTAATTTCATGAAAAACAATACGTTTTCTGTTTTCCGGCTTAAGCTTTAATTCATCTGCCAAATGCCATGCAATGGCTTCTCCTTCACGATCCTCATCGGAAGCAAGCCAAACAATTTCAGCTTTTTTAACAGCAGATTTTAATTCTGTTACCAATTTCTTTTTGTCAGCAGAAACTTCGTAATCAGGACTGAATGTCTCAAGGTCTATACCCATCCCTTTTTTAGGTAAATCCCGGATATGTCCGAAACTGGATTTCACCTCAAAATCCTTTCCTAAATATTTCTGAATAGTTTTTGCTTTTGCCGGGGACTCTACAATTACTAAATTTTTCGACATTCTAAAATTTTTGCAAAAGTAAAGCTTTTTTATTACATAGGTTTTGCAATACTTGTTTAATTTAAAAATGAAATGACTTTACAGGGCATTTATATACTGGTTTTATTCTTTTCAATCAAGTGATTGACTTAAAATTAATTTAGTAAAACACATCTTAATAGAATTTTTCACCTATTATTATAAGATCGGTAAATAAAGTAGTAAAAAATAAGCTGTCTCGTGATTGAAACAGCCTATTTATATTTAAATTTTTATTCTTTTATAAGCTTAATAATCTTATCCGAATTATTTATCCGGATCAAATATATTCCTGATGTCAATGCAGATAGATTAGTCTTATCATTTTCAAATTTTCCGGACATGATCAGTTGTCCCGACATATTATATATCTGATAATAATATCCTCCGGTAGTATCCGGTGCCTTGATATGAAGTTCACTTTTTACCGGATTAGGAAAAACAGAGACCTGCTCTTTTCCCATAATATCCAAAAACTCATCTTTATTTAAAGGTGTTGCAGCTTTTGTCGCTGACAAAGATGTAATCTGAAGTTTTGTAATTACCCCTTCTTCATTTCCGTCTTCATCATATTTAACCTTTACACAACGACAGCTCATTCCAAAATAAGGGTCGTTATTATCATGAAAAGCCATAATACGGTTTGAAGAGGAAGCTGCATCGAATAACATATTTACAGAACGCCCTGTATAATTCGACGCCAATGCACCGGTCCAGAATCCGGGATATTGATAATTAAGGACGTTATAAGTTCCCTGGGCAGATTGATTCCCTGTAACACTTCTGAAACCTCTGGATCCGGAATTAGGATAATTGCCGACAGGATATGCTGACTGATTGAACATATAGCCAATCGTAGTTGTCGTACTTGGATTTCTGACTCTCACTCCCTGATAATCGTTAACGATACTATACATGGTTGCAACATTTTTATCCTTTTTATACCATGGAGTCATTCCAAAATCTTTACCGGAAACAATTGCAACACCAGACACATCAGGAATTCTCCAGCCTTCCGGACAAGGATCAAACGGTGATTTCACACCTCCTCTTCCCCATCTGTCCGGCGCCAGATTCGGTTCAGTAGATAGCCAATCCGTTCCATTTGTATAATTAGGTGTACTGCTATTATAGGGAGCAAAAGTACTTGGAATCATATATACTAAAGGATTTCTAACAGAATAAGACAAGATTTTCGAAATTTTGTCAGACACCTTATCTGTATCCAGGAGATTTGCATTCGCAGCATAAGTATTATAAGGAACAATATAACTTCCGGACATATTATTATAAGTAGACGCAGCAAGGGTAGTATAACTAATCGTTCCGGTTGCTAAAACATTCCCAAGAAACACATTGTATGACCCTCTGTTATCAGCATACTGGAATGTTGGAATAGGATCTTTTCTTCCCCACTGATAATGAAGCCCAGTGGATGCCCTGATTCTGGATAATTCCGCAGAGGTAGGGGTAAGATTATTTACAACCATCGGAAATGCATCCGTTGCCCCCAGATTTCTGTCCATAAATTCGGTCCGGAAGGGAATATCTGCTTTATCTACATAATTGACATAATTGGTGGCATTTCCGGCCGGCAATTCTGTTGTATATTGAAGACTGTTCACAGGCGTGTCAGTAACCCAAATATGCCAGCTCCAGTAAACAGGATTAGTGATATTGCCATTATGAAGAGTAACCACCGCATTTCCACTTTGATTGGGATTAATTGCAACTACAATTTTAGACCCGCTTAAACCGCCCAGCGACGCAGGAGAGGGATTAGCTATTGATACATTACTAATTAAACTTGTATTAGTTGTCCAAAGTACATTTACCTTAAGGTTGTTATAATTGGAAGGATCAAGAATCTCCTGATTATTAAGAAGCTGACTTTGAACTGAAAATGCTTTACTCACTGGAATCTCTATGGTAGATACAGTCGTCGCCTTAACGATCTGATAAGTATTCGGATTATTTAACCCTTCAAGATATTCATTGGAAATGTTTAAAAATTCAGTAGGAAAATCATAATTATCCACCACATACAAAGGATCTTTTACGCAACGGCATCCATTAGCTTCTGAAGTATTCATTGTTGCTAACGGCACATATTGAAATCTACCTTTTATCGTAGGGAAATTTGAATCCGGAATGTCAGGCTGGGCTTTATCCGGAATCATATATAAGCCTCTTGCAACAGTAGCAGGAGTAGCATCAAACTGTCTGGCCATCGTCGCAGTCCATATGTTGGTATGGTGCTGGTCCGCATATTGTCCGGCCTGTGTTTCAATAGCTACCTGCCCCGTTCCGGGAAACAATCCCATATCGTAACCTCCGACCTGAGAAAGGTCAAATCCGATATTGGGATACAATTTAATTCCCTTCATAAATAAAGGCATATTCGTATCAGTGGGTTTTATAATATGGTAGCCATTGGATTCAAAAGCATTTTTCCCCATATTGGTTCTTACTCCAAAGGGAGAAAAATCGGTCCTGATATCATCCACATAATTTGCTGAGGCAAGATTAGCAACCAAAACCGATGGAATCCGCCATCCGTTGGGACAAGGATCATAAGATGACTTATCACGGTACGGTTGAGCCGAATCATCAGTGGTATAAGTTGCGTTTATTTTCCCCTGTGAATTGTCTGACCATAAATTAAGCTCAGATAACTGGTAGTCTTTAAAATTAGAGGATTTTCCAAACCAGTTAACCATCAGATTAGCATTGTTATTATAATATGCGGGACCAGAGTTATCATCCTTATTCACATAGATAAGACTCAAAGGATTTTTTACAGAAAGCTTGATATTATTGGTTACTTCAGCATTGGATAATAAAACAAACTTTCTGAGATCATCAATTTTAATGGCATTAGTGAAATTTTTTGCTCCCCGGTGCCTTATTCTTCCGATAGATCCTGATACTTCATAGAAATTATTACCCCTGTATACCAGAGAGGGTATCGGGTCTTTTCTACCCCATTGATAGAGTAAGCCTAAATTCCTGTTCCATTCTGTTCCTGTGATCGTTCCGCTTACAGAGCCTAAATCCCTATCCATCCACCTCCAGTCCGAATCGGGGATCTGCTCAATCACTCCATCGTTTCTCTGTCTTTTAATTGTTTCAAAACTTTTATAGGCAGATCCGTTAGTGGGATCATCAGTAACCCATACATGCCATGACCAAAAAATTTCGCCATTTATTCTAAATGCTATTACAGCATTTCCCTCTTTTGATTTATTTACAGGAACTTTAATTTTGGCATTCTGCCCTGTATCAAGTATTTCAAGAGCGTAATTTCCTCCACTTATAATGAGCCCAGGCACATCTTCCCATAATACATCAGCTGTTAATTTTCCTTCGGGAATACCTTCACTTCCTATATATTTATCATCTTCCCACATGGCATAGGCTTTTCTGACAGGTATTAGCAGGCCACCATATTCCTGGTTAGGATCAAAAATATAACTATTGGGCGCCTTAGTCCAATCTAAGGCAAGTGGGTTTACTTTACTTTTTACATTAAGCTGGGATGAAAAACTTTGGGTATCAGCAGAATTGATCACTCTTTGATCATAGTTTTGTGGTATCCTGACCAAAGAATCGTTAACTTTTGTATAGTGATCACCTGGCCACTCATCATCTTTATCATATCTATACCCATTGCTACAATAGGCACTCACTGACACAAGGCAAAAAATTGCCGTCATTTTTTTTAGTATACTGTTTCTCATATCCTTAGGTTTGGTGTAGAAACACCAATACAAATTTTAAGCCCGCATCAATAAATAGTGATTTATATTATAAATATATATTTAATAAGTTAATTATTATATAAATACTATTAAATAAAACAATTATTTATAGATATTCTATTTTGATTAAAACAGCACAAAACTACAATATTATTGTATTGAATTTTAAATTTGTGGTATATTAAGTTCACAAATAATAAGGAAAAATACAGCCTGGAGCGTAAAGAAACGAGCATTGATAAGGGATAACAGAAAAAAGACGCATCTTTAAAGTGCGCCTTTTGTCAATACATTTACTTTACTGTTAAGGTAAAATATGATTTTTATAGAGGTCAATGGTGAACCTACCTGCAATAATATTTCTGAAACTGGAAAATACCACGAAGTTGAATATGGTCAATGCAATGATAAAGGAATATATTAATCTCTTTTTATTAGCCGAAACAACATACATTGCATTAGGAATCAATACAAATGAGAAACCAATAAACGCTCCCGCAAGCCTGGATGAGAACACCGGATTGTTTCTGAATATGAAATAAAAACAGATTCCAATGACGGCATAGTTCCTATGATATTCATAATATGGATATTTTTCCTTCATGGGAGTATCAAATGCAAATAAAAAGAATGTGAGAATTGCCATTAACGCTTCGGGAATACCAAATCCCCCATTTAATCGCTGCGCCGTCTCATCCACATATCCGTTAAAACCTTCCACAAGCATACTATCGGAGGCAATATTACTCAAAAAGTTACCAAAAACCTTATACACTTCGAATGGAGACAAAAAGATCGAAACAATAATAGATACCAGCATCATTGTTTTATTTAAAGGTATGCGTGCAACCCAATACATGGGTAGAAATATATAACATACATTATGAATCCCTGAAGCTATGAATACAAAGAATAAATAGTGCCATAATTTTCTTTCTTTAATATACCTGATTGCGAAGTATATAATAAAAGTTCCAAGATTCTGCCTGATCTGTCCACTTTCTCCAATGAAGAAATTGGGAATAAACATAAACAGCGTAAAAGTAAATGGATAAAAAGTATTGTCTTCTGTATATTTTATCTTAAAAAATATAGCAAAAATAGCAATAACGAGTGTCAGCATGTAAAACGGAGCATTGAACACATTAAGCATGATCTTATTGATCAATGCATACAACCATTCTATATCAACATTCTCTGAACCTTCTATGTGAAGGGCCTTTAAAAAGATACTCCAATATTCTTTTGTATCTGAATAGATATAAATCCCTTTATAACTCCCATAATCCGGCCCAACACTATCTCTGAGCCCGGCAATAATAATCAGGTAAACCCCTAAAAACCAAAACCACTTTTTATCAACTTTATTTCCAAAGATCTCCTGCACACTAAAAATAAGCATGTAGATCATCGCAATGATGTAATATGGATGCAATAAACTCATGAAAGGATCAGGGAATTTTTAAATTGATGATAAGCCACTATAATTCCTGTCAGAATAAGTGGAAGGAAAAGCCTCACCTCCCAGTAAAGTCCCACCATGGTAATCATAGCAAGATAAGGCAATGAGAAAAATAAATACTTTTTAAATATCGTTTTATTGTCAGCAGATACGCCCAACAGGTATACAAAATACAAGACTATGGATCCAAATAACAGCCCCGCCAGATTGAACGGGCTTTCGAAGTTCCTGTTGATATAAAAGCCTTCTACAAAAGTGGTTTCCTGAACAACAATCATTCTCAATCCTAAATAGGCTGTTAAAAAAGAGATCACCAGAGGAATTGTTTTTGCGACCATTGTATAATTTCCTTTTCTGAGATCATCCATATCCAGGAAGAGCGCAGCAAAAAAAGCAATATTCAGACAAGCCGTCTCCCTAACGAACGTCGAAAGAAATATTAAAGCAATTAGAATATAAAAATATGCCGTCTTATTTGTATGAAAATATTTTAATGTTAAAAACACTCCTGTCAGATAACAAAAAAGTGCCATCATATCACAATTTGTAGGTGCATATTGCGTGATTACAATAAAAAACACGGCCAGCAGATGAATAACTCTTTTTAGATTGATGTTTAAAAGAAGTGAAACCGGCTTCAGGGAAAGTAGTTTATTAAAAACAACGGAAGAAAGAATAAAGAAGAAACTGTTCATCAGAAAAAGACCATGATAAAATGCAGTTCCGTTTTTATGTAGAAATTTCCGAAAAAAGCCCAGATAATTTTCAATAATATATCCCACAATGTCCGTAAGATACAAACTGAGATAGTTGGGAAGCACCCGATAAGCATAGACCGATGAAAACAAATAATCGGGCGGCCTTTCTGCTGTTTTCAATCTTGTGTATGAAGACTCAAATCCATAATAGGACATTGAGAACAGCAAAAGCGGAAGTATTATCGTAAATAAAAATCCGTTTATTTTTTCATCAAATATTTTCAACATATCAAAACAGCTTTTTATTCAGAATAATTTTGTTTTAAAATATATTATTAGGAGGGACATTTGCAAAAGTAAAAGTTTTTTTTTATTTTACCTAAACATTTTATTGATTTTAAAATAAACTTACGGGGTAAAAGTTTTGAACTAATACTTAAAAAATTAAATTTGCAAACTTGATTTTTTAATGCGATGCATCGTTTTTTTATATTTTTATACTATTTAATCTCCAAAAACAGAGTTCTATCTGCATTATTTGCAGTGGGAATTGCTTTGGTTTGCCTGTTTTTTGCATCAAAAATAAATTTCGAGGAAGACATCAATCAGATCATTCCTAAAAGTGAAAAATCTGATCTTACTGCAAAAATTCTTAAACAACTTAATTTTTCAGATAAGATCATCGTCATCATTGAGAATAAATCTTCGGAGGATAATTTTCAGCTTTCTGAAACCGCCAATACTTTTCTGGAAAAAATTTCTCCTTTACAAAAGTATATCGGAGCGATTCAGGGAAAGGTAAATGACAGTGAAATTTCCGAGACTTTTGATTTTGTAAATCAAAACCTCCCTTTGTTTTTAGATGAAAATGACTATAAAGAAATCAACAGGAAGATTCAGAAAGACAGCATTGCAAAACAGGTAGAAAACAATTACATTTCTCTTGCTTCCCCAACAAGCCTGGTTACAAAAGAATTTATAAAAAAAAGATCCCCTCGGAATTACTTTTTTAGGCATTAAAAAATTGAATGCACTTAACGTCAGCAAAGATTTTAAGCTGGAGGATAATTTTATTGTAACGAAAGACGGAAAAAATCTATTACTTTTTATTGATCCTAAAAACAAAAGTAACGATACTAAAAACAATGAATTTTTTGTAGACCAGCTCAACAAAATAAAGGATGATCTTAATAAAGAATTTAAAGGAAAGACAGAAATCAGCTACTTTGGTTCACCCGTAATTGCGGTTGCAAATGCTGAACAGATAAAAAAGGACATTCAGAATACAGTAATGATTTCCATGACTGTACTGCTGATCCTGCTTATTTATTATTTCAGGAATTTCTTCACTCCGATTATTGTTTTTCTTCCTACGGTATTTTCTGTTCTGCTGGCACTGCTTATCTTATATTTTATTAAGGATAAGATCTCAGCAATTTCATTAAGTGTCGGAGCAATCCTTATCGGAATTACAATAGATTATGCCTTGCACATTCTTACACACTATAAACACAATAATAATATTGAAGAACTCTATAAAGAAATTACCCAACCTATTATTTTAAGCAGTGCTACCACTGCGGTTTCTTTTTTATGTCTCGTCTTTGTAAGATCGGAAGCCTTAAAGGATCTGGGACTATTTGCTTCCATAACCGTAATGCTTTCTTCTATTTCAGCCTTGATTATTGTTCCCCAACTATACAATCCTAAAGAAAAAGGGGAAAAAGCAAGCACAAATTTCATTGACAGGATCGGCTTTTATCCCTATGAAAAGAACAAACCCCTAATTATAGGATGCTCCCTGGTCATTATTGCCTGCTTATTTGGATTCAGGCACGTGGGTTTTAATGAAGACATTGGAGATCTAAATTACATTCCAAAGGATCTGAAAATAAGTGAAGCAAAATTACAGAAGCTTTCAGATATTACTTCAAAATCAATCTACACCATTTCCTATGGTAATTCTGAAGAAGAAGCATTAACCCGAAACACCCAACTGAACCATTTTCTGGAAAAAGAAAAAAAGGAAGGAAAAATCCTGAGCTATAATTCTCTGGGCAATGTAGTCCTGTCTGAAAAGGATCAGCAAAAAAAAGATTGAAAACTGGAAAAAATTCTGGAACGACCCAAAGAAAAATCAAACGGTTTCAGAATTGGTAAGCAATGGAAACAAATTTGGATTTAATAGTTCAGCTTTTAAGCAATTTACAGAACTTTTAAACAAAAACTACTCCACCCGCAGCATTGAGGATTATGAAAAAATAAAAGCACTACAGGTATCTGAATTTTTAAGCAATGAAAAAGGATTTTATACTATTTCCAATATTATAAAAGTGGATGAAACTAAAAGAGATGCCTTTATCAGAGATGTAGAAAAAAAGCAGGATGTTCTTGCTATTGACCGCCAGCAAATGAATGAGAATTTTCTGGGATTATTGAAAAGAGATTTCAACACCCTGATCAATTATTCACTACTCGCCATCATCCTTACTATTATTGTCTTTTTCAGAAATTTTGAACTCACTGTCCTTACCATGTTCCCTATTGTATTAACAGGAGTGGTTACAGCCGGCATTCTTTATTTCTTAGGGCTGGAACTCAATATTTTCAGTACTGTAGTCTGTACCCTCATCTTTGGAGTCGGAGACGATTTCAGCATCTTTCTGACAAAGGCTATGCAAAAGGAACATACTACAGGTAAAAATGAACTTCCTACTTACAGGATCTCAATCATATTAGCTGTTTTCACCACTATTTTATCGATCGGCTCATTGATTTTTGCCAAGCATCCGGCATTACACTCTTTGGCACTGGTGGCTTTAATAGGAATGTTTTCGGTTATTATCATTACTTCTACTTTGTATCCGTTCTGGTTCAGACTTTTAATTATTAACAGAGCAAAAAAGGGACTTTCTCCTATTACTTTTAGATTATTCCTTCACTCCGTGGTATCGTTTGCCTACTATGGGCTGGGAGGATTTCTTTTTTCCTTATTTGGCGCTTTTTTTGTTAAAAATGCCAAGGGAAATACACTCAGGTATATCAAAATATTCATTGCCCGGTTTTTAACTTCTGTTTTATATAGTAATCCATTTGTAAAAAAGACGGTGATAAAAAATCCTGAAGAAGATTTCAGTAAACCTGCTATTATTATTGCCAATCATACTTCATTCCTGGATACACTAGCACTGGCAATGACCAATTACAAGATTGTATATCTTGTAAATGATTGGGTGTATAACTCACCCATTTTTGGAAAACTTGTAAAGGCATTAGGTTTTTATCCGGTTTCCCAAGGTATTGAAAACGGAATTGACAAACTAAAAGAAAAGGTACAACAAGGATATTCGCTGGTGGTCTTTCCGGAAGCAGAACGTTCTTATACGAATGATATCAAAAGATTTCATAAAGGAGCTTTCTACCTTTCTGAACAATTGAATCTGGATATTTTGCCTGTATATATTCATGGCAACTCGGAAGTATTGCCAAAAGGAGACTTTATCATTTATGATGGGAGCATTACGGTAAAAGTAGGAGATCGTATCCATCAAAATGATGAGAGTTTTGGGTCCACGTATTCTGAACGAACAAAAAAAAATAAACGCTTATTTCAGAGAAGAGTTTTCAAAGCTAAGAGAAGAGCTGGAGGATGAGGATTACTTTAAAAAGAAGCTGTTTCTGAGCTTTTTGTATAAGGAAAATGAGATTGTAAAACAGGTTAAAGAAGATTTCAGGATCAATAAGTCTGCTTACTTTGAATTGAACAAGCATATTCCTAAAGACGCAACGCTTCTTCATATTGCAGATGACTACGGCCAGATTGATATCCTACTTTCTCTTCAACAGGCAAACCGCAAGATATTCAGTTTGATTCCGGATATTGAAAAAAGAGAAATCGCTGATCATAATTATCTCGTTAAAAAAAAGAAAAATAAACTATATATCCACAATTTCAGAGATTAATAAAAAGGTTGGTATACTTTTAGTTTCCAGTGAAAACTATGCTTTAAACAGTATTGATCAGCTTCCTGATATTATTATTTTCTTCAATATTAAAAATTTATTGTTTCAAAACGACGAATATAATTTATATTTTAGTTCAGAATCAATTAAAATCTATAAGAGATAACAGATAAATTATAAAATTATATTTTTGTAAACAATAAAAATTTCCATGCAGAAGAACATACTTGTCTTATACTATACACAAACGGGCCAATTAGAGGATATTGTAAAGAATATTGCCCAGCCTTTTGAGGATAAAAAGGACGAATATAATGTCACCTATTATAGCATTAAGCTTAAGGAAGACTTCCCTTTTCCATGGCCAGGTGATGTTTTTTTCAATACATTCCCGGAGTCTTATTTACAGATCCCAAGAGAAATCCTTCCTCCGCCCGAAGAAGTATTGAATAAGAAATTCGATCTTATTATTTTCGGGTACCAGGTTTGGTATTTAACTCCCTCAATTCCAATTATCTCTTTCTTAAAAAGCGGTTATGCGGAAAACATTTTAAAAGACACTCCTGTCGTTACTGTTTCAGGAACCCGAAATATGTGGATGCTTTCGCAGGAAAAACTTAAGGTATATTTAAAAAACTTAAATGCAAAACTGGTCGGAAACATTGCATTGGTAGACAGACATGATAATTATACCAGTGTATTGACTATTTTGCGCTGGTTGACAACTGGAAAAAAAGAAAAATCGGGAATGCTTCCGGCAGCAGGAATTTCCGATGAAGAGATTGCCGGAGCCGGAAAATACGGTAACATCATCAAAAGGCATTTCGATAATAACCACTATGATAATCTGCAACCTGAACTGGTAAAGAACGGAGCTGTAGAAATCAGACCTTTTTTAGTAAGGGTGGAAAAAGTAGGGAACAAAATCTTTACTGTATGGTCTAACCTTATTATCAGGAAAAAAGAAAAGCGACCTATGCTTATCAAATTCTTTAAGGTATATTTGATGGCAGCGATATGGATTATTTCCCCTATTGTTTTAGTTTTTCACATATTGTTGGCACCTCTTTTGAGATCTAAAAGAATGAAAGAAAAAAAAATATTTACAAGGAATAAATTTAAAATAAGAGATGAACGACGTATTTATAACCAAAGCTTCAACATACTTACCCAATGATCCGGTTTCTAATGATGAGATGGAAAGCTATCTTGGCTTGGTCAATGACACCCCCTCTAAAGCAAGAGCTTTGATCTTAAGAAATAATCAGATTAAAACAAGATATTACGCTTTAGATAAAAACAGCCAACCTACCCATACCAATGCCCAGATCACAGCAAGAGCTGTAGAAGGGTTGTTTGATGAAAATTTCACGAAAGATGATATTCAGTTATTATCTTGTGGAACTACTTCTGCAGATCAGATTCAGCCTTCTCATGCTTCGATGGTTCATGGAGAGCTGAATGTGGGAAAATCTATAGAAATCAATACCTCAACAGGACTTTGTAATTCAGGAATGAATGCCTTTAATTATGGTTTTCTTTCTGTAAAAGCCGGTGTACGTGATAATGCGGTTTGTGTAGGTTCTGAGAGATTTTCGGCCTGGATGACAGCAGATAAATTCAATCACGAAGCAGAAAACCTGAAACTACTGGAGGAAAGACCTATTATTGCTTTTAAAAGAGAATTTTTAAGATGGATGCTTTCCGATGGTGCAGGTGCTTTATTATTAGAAAACAAACCAAGGGAAAACAGCATTTCTTTAAAAGTAGAATTCATCGATTTCTATTCTTATGCACATGAAATTGAAGCTTGTATGTATTCCGGCTGTGAAAAGCAAGAGGACGGAAGCTTAAAATCATGGGCAGATTATCCATCTGATGAATGGCTGAAGCAGTCTCTTTTTGCATTAAAGCAGGATACAAAGCTTCTGGATCAATATATATTAGTAAAAGGGGCAGAAAGTTTAAGAGCTTCTTTCGACAAGCACAAGCTAGACCCTGAAAAAATAGATCATGTCCTGGCACATATTTCATCCGGTTACTTTAAAAATGGGCTTAAGGAAGAATTTGCCAAAAAAGGAATGGATTTCCCATGGGAAAAATGGTATTATAACCTTTCCGAAGTAGGAAATATTGGAGCTGGCTCTATTTTCATTGCTTTAGAAGAACTGATGAATTCAGGAAAACTGAAAAAGGGAGAAAAAGTACTTCTTTGTGTTCCTGAAAGTGGAAGGTTTGCTTACTCCTGTGCATTATTAACGGTTTGCTAATGGAAATCAATCTGCCAACATCTGATAAAAGTTTTGTGGAAAGTTTAATTCCACAGAGGTTTCCTTTTGTCATGGTGAATGAATTAACTGAATACTCTGAGAATCATTTGGTCTCGGGTTTTACGATAAAAGAAGACAATATCTTCCTGCAGGATGGAATCTTCCAGGCATCGGGATTGATCGAACATCAGGCTCAAAGTGTAGCTTTGCATACAGGCTATAAGTATTACCTTTTAGGTAAAGAAGCTCCAACGGGTTATATAGGAGCCATCAAATCTTTTGACGCGGAATCTTTACCCAAACTTGGAGATGAGCTAAAAACAGAAGTGGCAATCCTCAACGAAGTAATGGGAGTTACATTAGTTAACTGTATTACGAAACTGAACGGACTAACTATCGCAAGCTCTCAAATGAAAACTGTTGTAAAATAATAGTAATGAAAATTAAGGAAGACAATATCATCAATATCCATAACTTTTTACCTCATCGGGAACCTATGCTGATGGTGGATTATATTCTGGAATTAACAGAAGAAAATGTGATCACTTCCTTTCTGATAACAGCAGATAATATTTTTGTTCATAACAATGAACTTGTAGAAGCAGGGTTAATCGAAAATTCCGCACAAACATGCTCCTCTATTGTAGGCCAGAGTTTTTTTGAAGGGCCCGAAATAGAAACAAAAGTGATCGGATTCATTACCAATATTAAAAAAATCGACATCTTTTCATTACCGAAAGTGGGTGATACGATCATTTCGAAGGCATCGCTTATTTCCAAATATGAGAATATATGCAATATCTTCTGCGAAACTTTTAATAATGATGAATTATTGATAAGAGCTGAAATCAATCTGTTTATTCAAAAACTATCATAATAAAAAACAGACTATGAAAAAGCAGGATCTTCCACAGGACGAAAGTAATCTGAAATCAGCGAACATGACCGAAGTGGTATATGTTACCGATGAAAATGACAATTATACAACAGCAAACAGTATTGGCTGGGAAGCCAAAAAGCTTGCCCTTGACGAATCCATGGCTCTTATTAATGAGAGGATAGAAGAAGCCCGGCAAAACGTTGCTGCTCAGACCGTAAGTCCCATCATTTATTTCATGGAATTAAATAAAATGGATATGGCTGTCCTTTCTGCATATGTCGGAATGTGGCAGTGGCGGATAAAAAGACATACCAAACCAAAAGTATTTAGAACACTAAGCGATACTGTGCTGAAAAAATATGCTGATGCATTTGGAATCACAGTAGAAGAATTAAAAAATTTCAATGGAAGATAATAAGATAAAGTACATAATTGATACTGATTCTATCTTCCCTGAAATAAAAAAAATATAAGGATGAAATTGAATTTTGAACACCACCAAACCGCTCATTGCGAAAACGGTGTTGCCTCTAATTTATTACTCTATAAAGGTATAAAATTAAGCGAACCTATGATTTTCGGAATAGGTTCGGGGTTATTTTTTGTGTATCTGCCTTTCCTAAAAGTAAACTTTGCACCGGGCTTTAGCTATCGTCCGATGCCAGGTGCTATTTTCAGCAAAGCAGCAAAAAGATTGGGTATTAAAATTAAAAGACAAAAATTCTCAAATCCTAAAGATGCCCAGGTAGCATTAGAAAAAAACTTAGAGAACAATATCCCTACAGGACTTCAGGTCGGGGTTTTTAACCTTACGTATTTCCCGGAAGAATATAAATTTCATTTTAATGCGCATAATCTTGTCGTTTACGGAAAGGAAGACGGAAGGTTTCTGATCAGTGATCCTGTAATGGATTACGTAACCACATTATCTGAAGCTGAACTCGAAAAAGTAAGATATGCAAAGGGAGCATTACCGCCAAAAGGCCACATGTATTATCCCGTTTATATCCCTGAAAACATCCATTTGGAAGAAGCCATAAAAAAAGGGATTAAAGATACCTGTAAAAATATGCTTGCTCCCGTGCCTCTCATAGGAGTAAAAGCCATGAGATGGGTCGCGAAAAGTATTCCCAAATGGGCTGAGAAAAAAGGAACGAAAGTGACCAACCATTATTTGGGGCAATTAATAAGAATGCAGGAAGAAATAGGAACTGGTGGTGGCGGATTTAGATTTATTTACGGAGCTTTTTTACAAGAAGCAGCAGAAATTCTTAAGAATGATCAATTAAGGGAGTTGTCAAAAGAAATTACAGCCATAGGTGATCTATGGAGAGACTTTGCTGTGGATATTGCCCGCGTTTATAAAAACAGGAATTCAAAAAGCAATATTTATCAGGAACTTTCGAAATCAATGCTTCATATAGCAGATCTGGAAGAAGCTTTCTATAAAAAACTAAGAAAAGCAATCTGATATGGCAGAGCATATTATTGAAATTAAAAATCTTTATAAAAAATACAAGAACTCTGATGAGTTTTCTGTCAATGATATTTCTTTAAATATCGACAAAAACGAAATCTATGGAATTCTTGGGCCAAACGGTGCGGGAAAAACGACCCTCATTTCCATGCTTTCGGGACTGATCAAGCCCACTTCCGGCCAGTTTACCATTAATGGTCTTTCACCACAGAAAAACAGTTTTAAAATAAAGCAGATCATTGGAATAGTTCCTCAGGAATATGCTCTTTATCCTACCCTTACTGCAAAAGAGAATTTGTTATTCTTTGGAAGCTTATATGGGCTCAAGCATAAAGCACTTCATAAAAGCATTGATGAATCCCTTGAAATTATGGGATTATCAAAATTTGCCAATAAAAAGGTAGAACAATTTTCAGGAGGTATGAAACGTCGTTGTAATCTTATTGCAGGAACACTTCACAATCCTAAAGTCCTTTTCCTGGATGAGCCTACCGTAGGAGTAGATGTACAATCCAAAAAAGTGATCATTGATTTCCTTCAGGAACTCAATAAAAACGGAACCTGTATTATTTATACCTCCCACCATCTTTCAGAAGCCGAGGAATTTTGTACAAAAATTGCCATTATCGACAGAGGTAAGATCCATGCTACAGGGACCCCGGAGGAGCTTGTTGCACAGATAGCTTCCGCCGAAAATCTGGAAGACGTTTTCATTTCATTAACCGGAAAAGAACTAAGAGATGTTGTTGTATAAATTGTGGAGAAGTTTTATTAAAGAAATTCTTTTATTAAAAAGGGATATCGGAGGGATCGTTATTATTTTTGTGATGCCTTTGCTGCTTATCGTTACGATCACATTGATTCAGGATTCGACTTTTAAAAATCTGGAAGGATCCAAAATACCAATCATTTTTATCGATAAAGACAAGTCTGACGTTTCTCAAAATATAAAAAAGGAACTGGAAAACAGCAAGACATTTCAGCTTCTGACCCATTACAACGAAAAGTCCGCCCGGGACGCCGTTTTTTCGGGCGAATATCAGATGGCCATTGTCATTCCTGAAGACTTAACCAAAAACCTGAATTCCAATATAGAATCCAAAGTTCAGACGATCGTAAGTTCTTTCGGACTGGAAACTGACTCCGCAGCTGTAAAAAAAAACAGCTCCAAAGACAAAAGATATTCATTTATATTTTGATCCTGCAACCAATGCAGGCTTCAAAAACTCAGTGATGAATTCTGTGAATAAAATGATCTTTGAGATTGAAAATAAAAAAATTTACAAAGCTTTCCAGGATCAGCTCGGAACAACAGAAAACCTGGAGGAAAACAAGAATCTCATCAGCTTTAAAGAGATCACTCCATCGAAAGGCAATGTGGAGATAATCCCGAATTCTGTTCAGCATAACGTTCCTGCATGGACATTATTTGCTATCTTTTTCATTGTAGTCCCTCTTTCCATCAATCTGGTTAAAGAAAAAAGCCAGGGCACCAGTGTTAGAGCCAGAGTGAGTCCAACACCTTATTATATTCATATTCTCGGTAAAACATGTACTTATCTGATCATTTGTATGATTCAGTTTTTACTGATGGTTGCTGTAGGTATATACCTTTTTCCATACATGAATCTTCCGGCTTTCGATGTGTCGGGAAAAATGTTCCACCTTATTGTGGTTACTTTATTTGCCGGGCTTGCCGCTATTGGGTTTGGGGTTTTATTGGGAACCATTGCAGATACTCAGGAACAGTCTGCGCCTTTTGGCGCAACATCTGTTGTTGTATTGGCTGCTATTGGTGGAATCTGGGTTCCCGTGTTCCTGATGCCTGAATTTATGCAGCATATGGCCAAGTTCTCACCTATGAACTGGGGACTTAATGCGTATTACGATATTATTTTAAGAAACAGTGGAATCACCGATATAGCGAAAGAGCTTATTTTATTATTTTTATTTTATATCGCTATGGTCACAATTTCTATTTTTTACGAAAGGAAAAAAAATGCAGTCTAAAGAAAAAAAATATTACCTTTTCTGAACAAGTCAGAGTAAGATTCAATGAAACAGATCCTTTGGGAATTGTCTGGCATGGTCATTATATTGTCTATTTTGAAGACGGAAGGGAAGCTTTTGGAAGAGAGCACGGACTTTCGTATCTCGACATCCAGAATGCCGGTTACCTTACTCCTATTGTAAAAAGCACCTGCGAGCATTTTCTTCCCTTAAAATACGGAGAAACCTTCAGGATAGAAACTACTTTTGTGAATTCGGTTGCGGCAAAACTGATCTTTACTTATGAAATATTCAATCAGGATAATAAACTGGTTTGCAAAGGCGAGACCATTCAGGTATTTTTAGATAATGACGGAAATTTATGCCTCTATAATCCCGACTTCTTTCAGAAATGGAAAGATAAAATGAAATTGTCATGATGAAGGAGATTTACATAACTGATTATAACTGTGTCACTCCGCTGGGTATGAACCTCAACGACAATTGGCATGCTCTGTTGCAAAACCAGTCCGGAGTTGCTCAGCATCCAATTTTAGAGAACCAGGAAGCAGTATATGCTTCAATGGTGGATACTGAAAAATTAAATACGGAATTCAACAGCCATTTTCCCGACCAGAATTTCACCCGATTGGAAAAAATGTTCCTGTTGTGCTTAAAACCTTTAATAGAAAGGCACGACATTACTACAGAAACAGCTTTTATATTATCTACCACAAAGGGAAATGTGAGCTTACTAAAGAATCAATCTTCTTTACCAGAGGAGGCATTTCTTTCTGTCCTGGCACAAAAGATCGCTGATTTTTTTGGATTTAAATCAAAGCCCATTGTTGTTTCTAACGCCTGTGTTTCAGGAGTGATGGCTATTGGCGTAGCTAAAAACCTGATTCAATCGGGAAATTATAAAGATGCTTTTGTTATTGCAGGTGATGAAATCACGGAGTTTGTTATCTCCGGTTTTAACTCTTTTCAGGCTTTGGCAACAGAACCTTGCCAGCCTTACGATAAAAACCGAAACGGAATTAATATCGGAGAGGCTACGGCAGCGTTATATATAACTGCCGGGACAATTTCAACCGATCAGTTTAGGTTTAAAGTTCTCGGAGATTCTGCTATTAATGATGCTAACCATATTTCAGGTCCTTCAAGAACAGGAGACGGACTGTATAAAAGTATCAGGAATGCCATGACAGAGGCTAAAGTAGCTGCCACTGATATTGATTTTATCTCTGCACACGGAACAGCAACCCTGTATAATGATGAAATGGAAGCTATTGCTTTTAACAGAATGGAGCTTCAACATGTCCCGTTGAATAGTATGAAGGGGTTTTACGGACATTGTCTTGGCGCATCGGGATTATTAGAAAGTATCATTTCAATGGAAAGCGCTTTGCACAATACCCTTCTTCCCTCCAAAAACTTTAAAGAGATGGGTGTCTCCCAACCTCTGCATATTATAAAAGAACAGCAACACTCAGAAATTAAATATATTTTAAAAACCGCTTCTGGTTTTGGAGGATGTAATGCTGCAATTGTTTTAGAAAAATGTTAAACCGGATAAGATGAAGAAAACAGCTGTTTGCACTATAGAAAATTCTACAATTACTATGAACGGGAATATAGTCTTCTCAAATCAGGAAACAACATTTCAGGAGTTTGCTAAAGAAGCCTACAAGAACCTTGATCTTAATTATCCTAAGTTCCATAAAATGGATCCGCTAAGCAAACTTGCTTTTTTAGCCGCAGAAATGCTTCTGAAAGATCAGGATAACAGCAAAACTGCTTTGGTTTTTGCCAATAAATCATCAAGTCTGGATACGGACTTTAAATATCAGGAAAGCATCAATTCCAACGAGAATTATTTTCCCAGCCCTGCGGTCTTTGTGTATACATTGCCTAACATTTGTGTAGGAGAAATAAGCGTCCGACATAAAATGCAGACTGAAAATGCTTTTTTCGTTTTAGACGAATTTGATGAAAATTTTTTTAAACAATTATGCCCAGCAATTACTGAAGTCCGGAAAAGCAGAAAATGTATTGTGTGGCTGGGTGGAACTATATCAGGAAAGTTATAAAGCTTTTGTATATTTGCTCGCATTATAAAATATCATTGGTAATCTGGCACATTGTTATAGGGTTACCTTAAAATAATAATTATGGAAGATTTAAAATTAGAATTAAAACACAAAATTATAGAAGTTCTTAACCTTGAAGATGTAGCTGTTGAGGAAATCAAAGACACAGACCCGTTATTTGGTGGTGGTTTAGGATTAGACTCTATTGATGCGTTAGAACTGATTGTTCTTCTGGATAAGGATTATGGAATAAAATTAGCTGATCCAAAGAAAGGAAAAGAAATTTTTCAATCTATCGATACGATGGCAAAATTCATCGAAGAAAACAGAACAAAATAATTAATGGGTCATAAAATTGCCATAACAGGAATGGGCATCATTTCTTCCGTTGGCAACAACGTGGAAGAAAATTTTATTTCGCTGACAACCGGCCGGCATGGCATTTCGGACATACAAATGTTTGAAAGCCGCCATACAGGACACATTAAAACAGGTGAAATAAAACAGTCTAATGAAGAACTTGTACAACACCTTCGGCTGAATGAAGACAACAATGTTACAAGAACCTCTTTATTAGGAATGATTGCCGCAAAAGAAGCTGTAGAAAATGCAGGAATTTCCGATATCAATGCCTTCAGAACAGGCCTGATTTCCTCGACAAGTGTCGGAGGAATGGATATTACTGAAAAGTATTTCTACAACTATGAAGGCTTTCCTGAAAAGCAAAAATATATTGATGCTCATGATGCAGGAAACTCCTCTTTAGCCATTGCAGATTATCTGGGCTTAAAAGGAATGGTATCAACAATAAGTACCGCATGCTCATCGGCAGCGAATGCGATCATGATGGGAGCTAAGCTTATTAAAAATGGGGTGCTGGATCGTGTGATCGTAGGCGGAACAGATTCTTTATCCAAATTTACACTCAATGGGTTTAATACCCTAATGATTCTTACTGATTCTTATAATACTCCTTTCGACCAGAACAGAAAAGGTTTGAATCTAGGTGAAGCCGCAGCTTTTCTGGTGCTGGAGTCTGATGAAGTTGTAAAAAAAGAGGATAAAAAGGTTCTTGCCTACCTTTCAGGTTATGGAAATGCTAATGATGCCCATCATCAAACCGCGTCGTCTGAAAACGGACAAGGCGCTTATCTTGCGATGCAGCAGGCATTAAAGGTTTCCGGAATCGACAAAGAGGAAATTAACTACATCAATGTTCATGGGACAGCCACTCCCAATAATGATCTGTCGGAAGGAATTGCAATGATCCGTATTTTCGGAGAAGGAAATGTTCCCGAATTCAGTTCCACCAAAGCTTTTACAGGACATACATTAGCCGCTGCAGCAGGAATAGAAGCAGTTTATTCCATTTTAGCCATTCAGCACGGCATTATATTTCCGAATTTGAATTTTAAAACTCCTATGGAAGAATTCAACCTAGTTCCGGTTACTGAACTTAGGAAAAAAAAATATCAACCATGTCTTATCCAACTCATTTGGATTCGGAGGAAACTGTTCAACCCTAATTTTCTCCAAGCCATGAGTTCAGTGTATATCAATGGGGCTTCATGTATTTCGGTACAGGATACATTAGCTGAAGATTTTTTTGGTCAGTTCAAACCTGAAAACTCTGTACCAATTGTAAAAGCAATAGAACCGGCATATAAAGAATTTATTCCCGCAGCAATGATCAGGAGGATGTCTAAAACGGTAAAAATGAGTTCTGTCGCATCTCATTATGCCTTGAAAGAGGCTGGAATAGAAAAACCGGATGCCATTATTGTAGGAACCGGAATGGGCTGTTCTCAGGATTCTGAAAAATTCTTAAAAAATGTAATCGACAATCAGGAGGAATTTTTAACTCCAACTTATTTTATTCAGTCGACGCACAATACCGTAGCCGGCCAGATTGCTTTGGCTCTACAATGCCACGCTTATAATTTTACTTATGTCAATACTTCTTCAGCTCTAGAGTTTTCCTTATTGGATGCCAAACTTCAGCTTACCGATGATGAGGCTGAAAATATACTTGTTGGCTCTACGGATGAACAGACTGAAAGAACAATGGAACTTTACCAGCTCCGCCACATCATTAAAAAAACCGAACATTTTCCTGTTGATTTTTTAACATCAACAACAAAAGGTGTACTATGGGGTGAAGGTTCAAGCTTTTTTGTCATTGGAAAAAATAAGACGGAAAATTCTTATGCCCAGATCAGGGACGTTCAAATAACCAATAAACTTGAACAGCAGGAAACCGAAAGATTTATTGAAGCTTTTCTCGTGAAGAATAATCTTTCTTTTACCGATATTGATGCCGTAATTTTAGGATTCAGTGGCGATCAGGAATCGGATACGTATTATAAAACAGCAATGAACCTGTTTCCTGAATCAGCATTGCTATATTATAAACATTTAAGCGGAGAATACAATACGGCAAGTGGTTTTTCAACATTTATGGCATGTCATATTCTGAAAAATCAACAAATCCCGGAGATCATGATGATCAATTCTATAAAAAAGAATGCGATTAAAAATGTGCTTTTGTACAATCATCTTTTAGGAAATGATCATAGTTTGGTATTGTTAGAAAAGGTATGATAGGATAAAAGGACGGAATTTTTAATCTTTACATTTCAAAATCGTTAAATTGTAAGCGGGTAACACCTTGTATGTTCTCAATTTTTTAGATTTTTCGTTCTGCTGTGCCAAACCCCAGATGAAAAATTTTAGATTGGAAATTCAAAAAAACAATACAATGAAGCATTATTCAATGATCCTGTTTTATATATTCTGTAATGTATTTATTTATGCATTTCACGGGAGCTTTTGGGTATATGTATTCTGCTTTTTGCTTTTTTCGGCATTTGTGGTTTGGGGTTCCTTTGATATTAAGCTGGGCTATTTTGTGAATAGCATTACCCATAAAAAAACAAAAGTTAAAGAGGTTGCCCTTACTTTTGATGACGGACCGACTGAGTTTACACCTCAATTTTTAGATCTGCTTCAGGAACATCACATCAAAGCAACATTTTTTTGTATTGGAAAACAAATTGAGAAATATCCTGATACGTTCAAAAGGATTATTGCCGAAGGTCATAACATTGGAAACCATACGTATACTCATTCTAACTCAACGGGTTTTCTACCGACAGCAAAAATGACTGATGAAATAGCAAAATGTGATGAAATAATTGCCTCTGTGGGAAACACCGCAACCGTATTATACAGGCCTCCATTTGGAGTGACCAATCCTTCCATAGCTAAAGCAATTAAAAGAAACGAAAAAATAAGTATCGGCTGGAATGTACGATCGCTAGACACCGTTATAGAAGATGAAAGGAAAATCTACAAAAGGATTACATCTAAAATAAAACCCGGCAGCATTGTGCTTCTTCACGACACTTCAGAAAAGACCTATCGTGTTTTGGTAGATTTATTGCTATTTTTGAAGGATAAAAAGTATACTACTTTTACTATTGATTCAATTATAAAATCAAATAAAAAATGATTAAAAATATTGCTTTCGGAGCATTTTTATTGGTTTCAGGTTTCTTTTTTGCTCAAAACACAGCAATGACAGGAACTGAGGCAAAGGCGTTTGTAACGAAGGTATCATCTGAAACACAACAAATCAAAACGTTGCAGAGCGACTTTACCCAAACCAAAAAAATGGATTTCCTGGATAAGAACATTGTCACCTATGGTAAGATGTCTCTTAAATCGCCCAATATGCTAAGCTGGAAATACACCAAGCCTTATCAATACAGCATTGTTTTTAAGGAAAATAAGATCTTCATCAATGATCAGGGGAAGAAATCCTCTGTTGATGCAAAAAGTAAAACATTTGAAAAAATCAACAAACTTATTGTAGGAAGCTCCAATGGAAAAATGTTTAGTGATCCCGAATTCATCGTCACCTACTTCAAAAGCTCTGCTTACAATATTGCAAAATTTACTCCTAAATCTGCTCAGCTCCTGAAGTACATCAAACAGATCGAGTTATATTTTCCTAAAAATGAATCCACCGTTGCCCAGGTCAATATGCTGGAAGCATCGGGAGATACGACGAATATAGTTTTCAAAAACACAAAGATCAATGCCCCGATTTCTGCATCAGAGTTTTCTTTATAGTACTCTTCTACTGTTTTTCATATCCTGTAAGACCTATCAGCTTATTGATGTAAAACCTGCACCAGGCACTGAGAAATCTGTTGAGAACTTATATTTTTCTTCAAAAGAAGATTATGTATATAAATGCCAGATCGATATTTATAAAAATCAAGTGAGTGGAATTCTTATCATAAAAAGGATCAACGAAACGACACATCGCGTGGCATTGACATCAGATTTTGGGAATAAGCTTATTGATTTTGAAATTTCAGATCAAGATTTCAAAATCAATTATATCATTCCTGATCTCGATAAGAAAATCGTAAAAAACTTCCTGAAGAATGATTTTCAACATCTTCTGAAGCAGACCTATCCGGTACAGGAAAGTTTTGAAAATGATCAGTCAAAGATTTTTGTCTCTCAGGAAGACCACAACAAGTATTATCTGTTTTTTGATAAAAAGGACAGCTTGCTTCATCAGATCATGTACACAAGGAATAATAAAGCAAAAATCGATTTTAGTTTTGAAGCAAAAAAACATATATTCGCGGATAGTATCAATCTTCAACATAAAGATTTCAAGATCAATATAAAGTTAGTTCAAATAACAGAAACCGAGTAACAGATGCAAACCATTCTTACAGACTTTTATACTCTAAAATCGTACGACAAAGCGGAAAACGGAAGCTTCGTTGCCCATATCAGATTAAACAGTGATCACGAAATTTTTAAGGGACACTTCCCGGGAAATCCGGTTACGCCCGGAGTGTGCATGATGCAAATTGTAAAAGAACTTACAGAAGAGATCACCGGTTCAAAGTTGTTCTTAAAAACAGCTTCCAATGTGAAGTTTATGGCCATCATTAATCCTTTTGAAACACCCGACCTTACTGTACAGCTCGATATTAATGAAGGAGAAGATGAGATTAAAGTAAAGAACACGACTTTATTTGGCGAGACTATTGCATTAAAGATGTCTGTACATTATAAAAGATAGAAATTATGAAATTCATCTTATCGCTGGTAGCTGTATTTACATTTTTCTTTCAGTCCTCTGATCTGGAGTCATTGAGAAACAGCTATGCGAAAGCCAATCAATCGAACGCCAATACTCAGTCCTTTATCAATATCGCGGAAAAACAGTCTTCAACTGATCCCGTTATTTCCGGTTATAAAGCAGCTGCACAAATTATGGAAGCCAAGGTAACCACTGAAAAAGGAAAGAGAAAATCTTTTGTAAAAACAGGTGCAACAAGTCTTGAAAGTATTATTAAAAATAATCCTAACAATATTGAATTGAGAGTGATCCGCCTGAGCGTTCAGGAAAATATTCCTAAAATTGTAGGATACCATTCCAGTTTAAAAGATGATAAATTATTCATTCTGAACAATTACAGCAAGCAGAATCAGGCTTTAAAAGCCTATATTCAGAGATTTGCAGCGCAGTCTAAAACTTTTACTCCAGCAGACAAAGCTTCATTAAAATAAAACAATGACCCTTCCTGAAGTACAAAATACAATTTCCGAAAAGAAAATCTGTATTTTAATTCCCACCTACAACAATGAAAGAACACTGGCAAGAGTTATTGATGGTGTTTTAGAATATACTTCAAACATTATTGTGGTCAATGACGGATCCACGGATTCCACAGCTCAGATACTGAACGGCTATCCGCAAATTACAGTCATTACACTTCAGGAAAATAAAGGTAAAGGAAACGGCTTAAGAACAGGTTTCAGAAAAGCAAAAGAATCAGGATTTCATTATGCTATAACAATAGATTCTGATGGCCAGCATTACCCGGATGACATTCCGGTTTTTACAGAAGCCCTTATCAAAGAAAAAGAAGATGTTTTGCTCATCGGTAACCGAAATATGTCTCAAGACGGAATTCCTAAGAAAAGCAGCTTTGGAAACAGGTTTTCTAATTTCTGGTTTTGGTTTGAAACAGGTATTAAATTAGAAGATACCCAATCTGGCTACCGTCTGTATCCATTACTAAAGATCCCCAAGAAATATTTTACCCCAAAATTTGAGTTTGAGATTGAAGTTATTGTAAGATCTGCATGGCGGCATATTCCTGTAAAGAATGTTCCTGTTAAGGTTCTATATGATCCTGCAGAAAGGGTTTCTCATTTCAGGCCATTTAAAGATTTTACCCGGATAAGTATCCTGAATACCATTCTTGTTACGATTACCCTTTTCTACATTATTCCAAGAAATTTTATTAATAATTTCCGTAAGAAAAGTCTCAAAAAGTTCATTAAAGAGGATGTGCTTGAAAGTGATGGCAGTAACAGAACGAAAGCTTTTTCCGTTGCATTAGGTGTATTTATCGGGCTGTCACCTTTTTGGGGATTTCAGACACTGCTTGTTATTTCCTTATCAGTATTATTTAAATTAAATAAGGTGTTGGCTTTTGTCGCATCTAATATAAGCTTACCTCCCTTTATTCCTTTTATCATAGCAATCTCTTTATTTATCGGAGCTCCTTTCGTACATGGTGAAAGCAATGTTTTTAACCAGGAATTAAATTTCGATCTGGTAAAGAATAACCTCCTTCAATATGTTATCGGCAGTATGATCCTTGCAAGCACAGCATCTGCTATTTCAGGTGCTGCAGTCTATCTTTTTCTTAATAAAGTAAATCCTGAATAATTAATTTATTTAAATACAACCCCTGAAAATAACAAAAGGGTTAATATAACAGTAATAAATATCGAAACGATAACCAACACCATTTGAGCTGTTGCATAGGTCCTGGCTTTCTCGTCCTCTTTTATTTCAAAGGAAAAATTAATTTTATGAGGACTTTTGATAATCCACCAGATAAACAACAACAGGATCAGGTTAAGAATGATGGGAAAAAATAAAAACATTTTGCTGCCAAATCCATCTGTATTTTTCCCATATCCGTGGATAGGGATAATCTCGGGAATGGAATCATATACACTTATTAAATAACAAGTGTAGCACACAATAATAATAAAAGGAATACTAAATAAGATTTTAATCTTCTTCGAAATCATTGAATCGTTTTTACTTATTCTCAGAATAATGTAATATTATTTTGAGCCTGCAATATAGTATTTTAAATAAAAAACTGCATAGCCTTTCGACTTTGCAGTTTGAAGTTATTAATTGATTGTAGTACTATTTTTTAGTTACTTTCTGCGAATATAATTTGCCATTCTTATCTAATAACACAAGAATATAAGTACCTGTGTTCAGCTGTTTAATCGATATTGTATTTCTTTCAACTTTTGTCTGCAAAGCTATTCTACCGCTTGCATCAAATAATCTGGCCTCCACCGGAACGAAATCGGCGTTGGATTTGAAATTTAAAAGGTCCGCACTCGGATTAGGATAAACCGTCAGCAGTTCTTGTGTATTTTGCACTTCCTTCACATCAAGATGTGTTCCTTCCACAACATGCAATGTTGTATCCGGGGTAACATTACTAATGACATCTACCAATCCGGAAGGCCATTTTACGACCACTTTTCCGATCGTTGTTGCTTGCCCGATTCCAAAATGAACATTAAGAGTATTCATATTCATGAAACCTACCCCACTTTGCACATCCCGAATCTGCTTACCCCATTCTCCGTAAATCTCAACTCTTGCCCCGATTCCATTTCTGTTACTCTGGGTTCCCCTCAATGTCACTTTTAACCAGTGATTAGAATTTCCGTCATTAATCATGATCGTTTGTCCACTTTGAATGTCCAGGAAGCCATCGTTATTCAGATCACCTATTGGACGCTTGTTAAAGTCAAGACTATAAGGATTAAGGTTAGGAGTGAATTGGAAATTTCCATTGCCAAACATAATTGTATTTCCAGCTCCCAATACATCGAGGAATCCGTCATTATCAAAATCATAGGCCACATATTCCCTGCTTAGATTGCTTATAATATCATATCCGGAGCCTACAGATACATCAGTAAAGGTACCGTTACCATTATTTTTCATGACTCTGCTCAACCCGTTTGAGGTAGAGTTTATCCCTATGATAGCATCCATCCAGCCATCGTTATTAAAATCCCCCCCATGCAGAGGACCATGTCTGTGTAGGATTCGCCATATTAGCCGCCACTGCCACATTCGTAAACGTTCCATCACCATTATTCCGGTGCAGCTCATCTACGTTTCCTCCTGGCCCTGAACCACCACCACTGCATTTTGCAATATAAAGATCCATATCTCCGTCATTATCATAATCAATCCAGATAGAACCATAATTACCTCCTGAAGGAAAATCTCCCAATCCTCCCTGGTTATGGTTCATATTAGTACCATCATTCAAATAGAACCGGTTCGGCGCATTATCATCACATACAAAAGCATCAAGCTTTCCATCTTTATTAATATCTATAAAATTGGTACGCTGTGTCAGGAATGTTTGGGGTTTTCTGTCAGAAGTGTACCCCGTTCCATCTGCATTGGCCTTTAAAAAACAAATGCCATTTCCCGAACCATATATCAGATCATTAAATCCGTTATTGTCATAGTCTCCAGCTGCTATGCTCCAGCTAGGGGTAACTGTGGTGTTGGGAACGTTATAGGTAACCGGATTAAAAGTTCCTCCAGGCTGCTGGTAGGAGATTGCAATCTGCGTGTTACTCAAAACGGATACAATATCATCCAGATAATCCCCGTTCATATCTACTACACAATTATTATAAGTACCATAAACATTACCGGACTGCGGGGTAAAAGACACCCTGTTGACAAGCGGAGCCGTTTCAGATACCGTGAAATTGAATCCTGAACTGGACCACTTATTATCAAAAACAATATAATATGTTGTGCCGGCCTGTGCTGTAAATGTTACCTGAGAAGCGTTTCCTAAAAAATCATCATTCGCCGTTACACAGGTCAATGCTCCGCAGGTGCCTTTAAATATAATCTCCCGGGTATCAACATTTTGTCCTGTAATGACTGTTGAGACGGTAACACTCCTATCCTGGGTCGCGGTATATTTATACCATAATCCGGCTGTACCAGGCAGTCCGATATTACATGCCGTAGTAGCTGCAGTTCCGGTAATTACAGGTGCTGTATTTGTTCCCAGCACCACATTCAATGCAGAAGCACACGTTAATTGTGCAATTCCCCAGGTTATATTGAATAACAAAATAAAAAGGGATAAATTTTTTCTCATGTTTTCTTCAGGTTGTTTAGTTTTTAGGGACAGTTTTGGTTCAAAGAATTGATCCATTGATTTAAGAGGGCGACCCCTTCATCATGCACGATAGTTCTCCCCAGCAAAGGCATTCTCTTACTTTCATCTACAGAAGAAAGCCTGAAGCTCATCACTGATTTGTTATGATTTCCAGGTGTTATAATTCTCTCCAATGAGGCATCTATCGGTTCATCTGCCAGTACACAAACTCCCATATTGGTAAGGTTTGTAGTCTGGTTAAAGCTCAATCGGATAGCCCGATAATCACAACGTGCATTCTGCTGATGGCAGTGAGCACAATTAATATCCAGATAGGATCGTAACCGGATATCCACAGGCTTACTCGTATCTTTATAATTCACTGTAGAAACGATGTTTGCAGGATAGCTGACCAGATAACCTTCGTCAACCAGTTTTTGCAATTGATTTTTAACTCCTCCAGGGTAATTGTATGTTGTATTTAAATTCTGGGGCTTTACCCCGATAGGGACAGGCTTATTGTCTAATTTGTGACATGCATAGCATTCTGCTTCCGATGGAATTCTGTAGTCAATATTCAGAATTTCATTATTTTCTTTTTTAAATGTAATATTTTTGGAGCTTCCGCTGGTAAAATCGTTTCCGGATACGAGGTTGGCTTCTGTCTGGCCATCATTCCATAAATATTCGGCAAATATCCATCCACTGGATTTTCTTATCATTAATCTCGTTTCCAGAATTTTCGTTGTATTACCGGGCTGTATGGTATTGTAATAAAAACTTTTTATCAATACAGTGCCAACAGGAAAGTCCAATGTTTTGCTATCACCATCAAAAGTAGCTTTTGTACCTTCCGGCATCCAGATAAATCTTTTCTTTAAAGCATAATCTGTAAAAAGCGAACTGGCAGGTTCATAAGGTATTACTTTGGGTGCCGGAACCAGGTTCTTCAATTCGCCGGTGAAAAAAGAATAAGTAGATAATTTTGCATAGGGAACAGCATTAATATCGAAATTAACACGGGGATTTTCAACGCCTATTCCTTCGATTCTCTCATCTTTACAGGAGTACATAATAAGAAAGGACAAAAGAAATAAAAAATAGATTTTCTTCATTCATTTATTAATTTTAAACAAACGAATATAATTAATAAATTCAAATGTTTTAAAATATTTTTCACTTAAAATTAATTTTTAATTAAAATAATAAAACAAATTGCCATAAATAAAACAAATTACTCAATAAAATAACTGAAAATACAAGCAATCCCACAAACACATATATTTTTATACCCAATAAAAATCAGATAAAATATGATCACTAAATATTCAATAGTATTAAAGGGAATGGGAAGGTTTTAGATAGAACAGTCTTAATTCAATTTTCTATCGGATTTTCTCAGATATTTTTCAACTTTCCTTTTGTCCGGGACAGTAGTGATTTCTTTCGTCAGAGCTTTTTCGAAAGCTGCCTTTGCCTTATAAAAGTCTTTCTTACTGAGATAGTACTTCCCCGCCTGGTAATAAACAAGCCAGAAATCTGGGTTTAAGGATTGATAATGCCGGATCCAATCTTCTGACAGCATTTCTCCCGTACGTTCTGAAGCATCATCTATCTGGTTATGAAGCTTTTTGTATTCTTCATAATTTTTAAATTCCCGGGAGTCTAAGAAAGGATCTTTAGATATATTGAGGCTGGAAACAGCAAATTCTCCGGATTTCAAACGATCTGCGGAAAATATCCTGTTTAAATCATAACAAACAAATTCGCCCAACTGATAAGGATTAGAAGAAACCCAGACTAATTTCTTCTGAGGTGAAAATATGACGGCATGATGAGCCAGCAGCTGGTTAAGGGCTTTTTCATTTCCATATCCTATCTTTTCACCTTTTAAACCTGACCTGTCCCTGAGAATCGAAGCCATCTTTTCAGGATTTAATTTTTTGTTCTCCTGAAGAAGCTCCTGAAGTTTTTCATATCGATATCCCGAATGGCTTTCCAGAATATGTTTCCTGTTTTTCTTATCATCTTTATAAGACTCAGATTGAAAATGATTGGTACAAACAATACGACTTGAATTCTGAACCCGGTAAACTCCAAAGTTGTTGGGAGAAACTTCAATTATCACTGCATCTTTATCATTGGCGCTTCCTACCAATATAGATTCTGAAACGAAAACCTTTCTTTTTTTAGCAATAGCAATGGCTTCGTCAATATTTTTAGCATACTGCAAAATCTCCCTGGTTACAAGAGATATTGGGGTTTTTGCGGTTAATGGGATTTTGGATTTCCCTGCGTTGATCGTCACCGTGATTCCTTCTTTATTCATTCCGGAAACCACCCCGATCATTCCGGGCCAGCTGACAGACATATAGGGAATACCTTCTTCAGGTTCTATAAATTCTACAAGCTTATTTTTTGCAAAATCGTCTCCAACATAAAAATCAAAATTCCTACCAATCAGCAGGTCTCCATCTTCCGTATTATCATTCCAAACTGCCAGAGAGCTGCATCCCACCAAAGCAAGATCCTGCATGGCGTGGCCAATATCATGAGCTCCATGAAGATATAGGCTTCTTAAATACCTTGGAGCAATAAAGTTGTACTGATCAGAGGAGTAACGGGACAATCCGTATAGTTCAGCCTGATAATCTTCCCTCACATTCAGGTACATCTTCCTGTTATACCATTTTAGAAATCCTCGTAGTAATTTTTGCTTAAAATTGGATGGTACAAATCCTTCTACCTTAGAGAAAAAAATGGCTTCCTGCCTCTGCATCAGGTCTTTCGTCAATGCACCATTATTGTATCCCAACTGTAAAGGATTTCCCTTGATATATAATTCCCAAAGCTGCTGCCGGTTCTTTGTTAAATAATTCTGATTAAAACTAAAGGTAGAATCGTTAATCCTTTCAACTTTGGGAACTTCCAAAGCATATTGTTTTACTTCAGGAAGATGATGTATGGATTTTTGAATACCACATGAGACGAGCGTAATAGTGCATAAGAGCGAGCATACTATCTTACAGATATCAACAATACGTAAGATAGAAAAGGAAGATTGAAAACCCTCATTCCACTTTCTATCATCCCGAATTGAAAACCTGAAATTAACTCTCTTTGTCACTCTTTGTATCCATTTTTTTCAAACGATCATCAATAAGTCCTTTCCCTAAAATCTCGGCACAGGTATTAAAAGCACCTATGGTCACGCCTAAAATACCATGCATATTAACAGTCTGTCCGGTTAAAAAAAGATTATCAATTTTAGTCCTTGGTGAAACCATTGTTTTCAATGGGGTTTCAGAACTTTTTATATATCCATACATATTTCCTTCAAAACTTCCTATATAATCACGATAAGAAAGTGGTGAAGAGGTGTATATATGTTTAATCGATTGTCTGAGATCCGGAATTTTCTTTTCCAGCGCATCAATCATCCTGTTGGCTTTTTCCTGCTTGAACTTTTCATATTCTTTCCCTCTTTCATGCTCATCCGTTACTGTATTGACTGTTTTCTCCCATTTTTTCACCTCATCAAAATCCATATAAGTAATTGCTGTCATACTTTCTGCAAATTCAGGATGATGCTTCGATGGCGTGGAGCTTAGCATATACGTCTCAGGCCAGGTTTCATTCTTATACTGATAAGCATTCCAAACCTGTTCACTGCAAGAATAATGGTAGATGTTGTGATTAAAATAGGGTATATTTCCCGGCTTCAGAACAATATAGACACTGAAGCAGGAAGAAATAGGCTCCCAGCTTAAAACCCTGTTAAGAAAAGATTTTCTTAGTCTTTTCTCGTTGATCAGCTTTAGAGTAGAACGGATTTCCATGTTGGAAATAAACTTTTTAGCAGCATATTCCTTACCCGTTTTAGTCCTTACGGCTACCAAAACATCCTCATTAAAGATCATTTCAGAGACTTCAGAATGCTTGTGAACATCTGCACCATATTCCCGTAATTTGCGGATGAGCAACTTGGAGATCTGGCTTCCTCCTTTCACACATTTATAAGCACTCTGAATACAGGAATTAACGGTAAGTGCATGCACATAAAACGGGGTATTTTCAGAATCTCCGCCATACAGAAAATTAGACCCTAATAATATGGCCTGCAGCTTCTTATCAGAAGTAATTGATTCTATGAATCTCCGGGTATTGAGGTGAAGGATCTCCTCATTGTAATGATCTTTTCCAACCACATTATATCTGGGGAAATGATTACAGACGTATTGTACTCCCTCACAGTATCTTTCAAGGTTTTCTTTTTCATGAGGAAAGAAACGGGATAATTGAAAAACAAAGTTCTCATAACCCTGCGCATGAGGATATTCTGTATCATCTCCGTTAAAAGTTATTTTATCAAATCCGTTTAGATCCATTTGATGGATTTCCAGATCATCCATAATTTCCAGATAGGAAAAAAAACGGTTCAGGTTCTGGCCTTTTGAAAGCCCTCCAAGATAATGAACACCGGTATCGAAAATAAGTTTATTACGGGAAAAGGTCTGTAGATTACCTCCGTACTGATTGTTTTTCTCCAATACACATACCTTAAGACCTTCTTTCGCTAAAATCAAAGCCGAAACAAGACCTCCTAAACCGCTGCCGATTACAAGTATGTCATATTCTTTTTTCAAAAGTAGCGTCTCATTTCTTTAAAGCTAAGAAATTCAGAGGTTAAATTATTAAGCAGACGAGTATTTATTTTTGCTTCTTCCTTACATTAAGATTATGCAAGGACAAAAACAAATACAGTAAGCTTCATTGATCTAAACTTCTAAAGAAATCTTAGCAGTTGGAGTTATTGTTAGTTTTTATGCCTTAAAAGTATAGAAAATTAATTAATATCATCCCAGAAATCAAAATAATTGAACCATTGCAGCGGATATTTTTTAATCATATTCTCCAGATTCTCGACATAAGAGTTTAATAACCCCTGAGCGTCCCGTTTTTTTACGTGTGCAACCCTAGCGTATAAATGGTAGTGGAGATTCTTTTCTTTCATAACATAAACGTACACCACAGGCACTCCTAACCTGGAGGCAATAAGAAACGGACCTGCCGGAAACTTGGCACTTTTCCCCAGCAATTCGGTTTCCAGGGATTTAGAGCCTTCAAAGTAGCGATCTCCTGTAAAGCAAATCAACTCATTTTTAGATAAGGCGGTATTAATATCGAAAATATGGGACATATCATCTTTAACGTAAATAAATTTGATATTGCTTTTTTTAACAGCAATACTGTCCATATATTCTTTAATGGCTGTAACCTCCTGATCCGTAGTCACTAAATTAATCTGACAATCGAAATCAATATCTGCAAAAAAATGTTCCGCGATTTCGAAATTTCCGATATGAGCACTGATAAGTACGCCGCCTTTTTTTTTCATTAAGAAGATCCTTAAGATTCTGGATCCCATCAAATTCATAGGTAAACCGATCCCTTAAGCCAATCGATATGGCTGTCTTATCGATAAGAACCTTTCCAAAAGTAAAGTAACTTTTAAATACAGCGATTTTTGACTTCCAGAAATTATACTTTAATCTTTTGTTGAAGTAATAAAAGATATACTGATTACTCTTTCTTAGAAACAGAAAGTAATAGGTTGCTACAAAATAAAGCACAAAATATGAACTTCTGATGCCGATATTTCTAATACAGTAAACAAATATCTTATATCCTGATATTGTTCCTTTAGACTTACCTTTCCACTTGTTCATTTTTGATCTGCCTGATTTTTATAATAAAAAATAAAGTTCAGTCGATAGTTATGCGTTTTTGTTAGCTATTTTGTTTTCAATAGTGTTGTAGAAGTCATCAAATGTGACCATCTTTTTAAAATCGGCTTCGCCTAACTTCACTCCGAAGTTAGCCTCAATAATGACAACCATGTCAATATAATCTAAACTGTCTAAACCTAAAGTTGTTTTAAGGTTAGCGTCTTTGTTTATCTCATCGCCATCTACCTCAAATTCATTTACTAAAAAATCATTAACGATAGCAACAATTTTTTCTCTTTCCATCTTTTTTAATCAAATTTTTTTACAATTAATGCCGAATTGGTTCCCCCAAACCCAAAAGAATTCGACAAAAATACGTCAATTTTTTGATTTTTTGTTTTAGATACCAAATTTATCCTTTTTGCCTCTTCATCGGGATTTTCAAGATTGATGTTCGGAGCTACAAAACCATTCTCCATCATCAGCATCGAATAAATCACTTCGCTGGCTCCCGCCATCCAACATTCATGTCCTGTCATTGATTTTGTAGAGCTTACCGGAACTTCGCTGCCAAAAATCTCGTAGATCGCACGTGCTTCATTAGCATCTCCTATCGGAGTAGATGTAGCGTGTGCATTGATGTAGTCTATATCTTTAGCACTTAATCCGGATTGTTTTAGAGCTCTGTCCATTGCTAAAGCAGGACCATCTACATTAGGAGTAGAAATATGTCCCCCGTTTGAAGAAAAACCATATCCTATAATCTCTCCTAAAACAGGAACTCCCCTCCTTTGGGCAGATTCAAGGCTTTCGACGATTAAGGTCGCCGCTCCCCCACTCGGGATCAATCCGTCACGTGCAGAATCGAAAGGTCTTGATGCCTTTTCAGGTTCGTCTTCCTTTACAGAGAAAACACCCAGCCCATCAAAACTGGCCATTGAGTATTTATTGGTCTCCTGAGCTCCGCCGCAAACAATCATGTCTTGCAGACCGCTTTTGATCATCAGATAAGCAAGCCCCAAAGAATGTGATCCGCTTGCACAAGCTGCGCTGATGGTAAGGTTAATTCCTTTGAGTTTAAAAATCGTGGATAGGTTCATGGTCACCGTAGAGTTCATAGACTTGAAAATGGCACCTGATCCCATCAATGTAGTATCCTTCTTTTCCCTGGCAATATCAATCGCTTCCACTACAGCCTGAGATACGCTATCGTTCCCATACAAAATACCTACTTCATGATCTTCAAGAAAACTGTCGCTGACCTGAGCCTGTCTTAAGGCGTCTACTGTAGCAAGATAAGCATATTCACTTTCTTCTCCCATGCTTACACGCTGTCTTCTGTTCAGAAGACCTTTAAGGTCCGGTTTAGGAACTTGTCCTGTTAACCCTGATCTGTATCCGAATTCCTTTCTTTCCTTTTCCAGAACGATCCCTGATTTGCCTTGATATAGGGACTCTTTCACCTCTTCTAAAGAAGTTCCGATGCAAGAATAAATTCCCATTCCGGTAATCACAACCCTATTTTCCATCTTTCTTATGCTATTGATTATGAATAAATACCACCATTAATATTAATCACTTCTCCTGTAATATAGGAGGATTTTCGTGAAGCCAGAAATGCAACCAGGTCAGCCACTTCTTCAGCCTCCCCAAATCTGTTTGCAGGAATCATTGCCTTTAATTCATCTTCATTAAACTCCTGTGTCATATCTGTTCTTATAAATCCCGGAGCTACTGCATTTACCGTGATATTTCTTTTAGCAACCTCCTGCGCAAGCGCTTTTGTTGCACCCACCAAGGCTCCTTTTGCAGCGGAATAATTGGTTTGTCCGGCAGTTCCTTTAACACCGGAAACTGAAACCATATTTATAATCCTGCCATATTTGTTACGCAACAATTTCTGAATGAAAAAATTCGTAACATTGAAAAAACCATTTAAACTGGTATTAATTACACTATTCCAGTCTTCATTCTTCATCCACATAAACAGACCGTCTCTGGTAATCCCTGCATTATTTACGATCACTTCAACCAATGCATCGGCATTACTTTCCTGCCAATCTCCTAAAACCTTAAGGGTTTCTTCGGCATTTCCCACATCAAACTTAAGAATTTCTCCAGTGGCTCCAAGTTCTTCAACTTTTGCCAATGTTTCCTTTGCTGCCTCTTCATTAGAAGTATAGTTGATCATTATATGATAGTTTTTTTCCTCAGCCAGTTTTATACAGATTGCCCTTCCTATACCTCTGGAACCACCTGTTACAATTGCACATTTCATCTCTTAGAATTAGTTTTAATTTTGAAAAAGTTCTGCATTATAAAACCATTTATTTCCCACCAGGGATCCTGTTTTATCAATAAAACCCCATTTTCCGGATTTCTTCACTCTGGAAACGCCGTCATTAAAACCTTTATTTTTTTCATTGAACCCAAAGCTTACTGAAATATCATAATCCATCGGAATAACAAGCTTACCGGAAGTATCAATGAATCCCCAATTCTTTCCCTTTACTGGAGCCAGGTTATCATTGCTAAAAACTTCAGCATCATTATATGCAGGTTCTACTACAAAGTTTCCTTTCATATCAATATATCCCCATTTTCCTCCTGAATATGCAGGAGCTAAATTTTGATTAAATGCCCTCGCCTTATCAAACTTAGGCTCTATCACCCATTTTCCTGCTTTGTCCACAAATCCTATTTTTCCGTTTCTGCGGGCGTAAGTAATGGGCTGGTTTCCAAAATCCCAGACCTTATCCGCACCTTCAGCGATGGAAAAAGTACTTCCATCAATAATACCATAAGCTTTTCCTTTCTGCGCCCAGGTTGCTCCGTTCTTATATTCTCCGATATCGTTATATTCCACAGGAACAATCACTTTTCCGGCTGTATCAATAATTCCCCATAATCCGTTCTGAGAAATCCTCGCATAACCATTTTGAAAGGGTTTGATAACATCATATTCTGCGGGTATTACAACCTTTCCGCCCGTATCAAATGCTCCGATTTTATTTGAAACTTTTATTAAGGCAAGTCCATTGTTAAAATCGTATAATTTATCCGAATACGGCATGTTTAGCTTTTCTCCATTCTTATTGATATAGAACCAAATTCCATCACGTTCCACAGCACAAAGTCCATCATTGAAATCCCTCGCCTTCGTGAAGGAAGGTTCGATAGCCATTTTACCATCTTTCCCTACAAACCCCCACATATCTTTGATTTTCACAGCTGCTAATCCGTCAGAGAAACTTCTTGCTGTTTCATATGCAGGTTCAATTACGTAATTTCCCGATTTATCAATATATCCTATTTTCGCCTTTTCTTTTACCAATGCAAGCTGCTGAGCAAATATACTTTGCCCCAATACGATAAGAGAAAAAATCAACACTTTTTTCATCCTTTGTTGTTTTTAAAATATTGTTTCACCTCTTCCAGATAAGGGTACATCACCATATCGTCAGAGAATGCCGGGATGATTTTTCTGATATCATCATATAAGCTTTTTGTTGAAGAGGACACTTTATCCTGGAAACCAAGATATTCGATTGCCTGAACAACTGTGATCGCTTCTATACTTAACACCTCAAAAGCATTTTCTATTACTTTTCTACAAATAACCGCTGCATTCGTTCCCATACTTACAATATCCTGGTTATCATTATTGTTAGGAATACTGTGGACATACATAGAATTCGACAGCATCTGGCTTTCAGCAGTAGTAGAGGTAGCTGTAAATTGAACACCCTGCATTCCGAAGTTAAATCCTAATTTTCCTAAATTAACAAAAGGAGGTAAAATTTCATTGATCTTGGAGTTTAAAAGATAGTTCAATTGTCTTTCTGCAAGCATTGTTAATTTAGTTACGACCAACTTTAGTTTATCCATCTCCAGCGAAATGTAATCACCATGGAAGTTTCCACCATGATATACATGTTTATCATCAACGTTGATGATTGGATTATCATTTGCGGAATTGATCTCATTCTCAAGGACTTTCTCTGTGTATTCCAAAGTATCCAGTACAGGCCCCAAAATCTGAGGAACACATCTTAATGAATAATATTCCTGAACCTTTTCTTTAAATACTTTTTCCTGCTCTTCGAAGTGGGTATACAAATGATCTTCTCTTTTTCTGATCAGTTTACTGTCAGATAAATGGGCTCTCATTTTTTCAGCAATTTTCTGCTGTCCATAATGTCTTTTGGTTCCGTTTAAAACCTCTGAGAAATGATCATCATAAGCCTGAACAATCTCATTAATCGCGCAGGAAAGCTTTATGGATATTTCAGTAAGCTGGTTCGCTTTATAAGCATTTACAGCTCCGATACCAGACATTACAGAAGTTCCGTTCATTAAAGCTAATCCTTCCCTGATCTCAACTTTTATCGGCTCTAATCCTTCCGTTTCAAAAACTTTTTTTGTTGATTGCCTATCACCTTTATAAAATACTTCCCCTTCACCAATCAGAACCAATGCCAAATGGGCAAGCTGGACCAAATCCCCACTTGCTCCCACTCCTCCATGTTCAAAAACAAGAGGGATAATATCTCTGTTTATCAATTCTTTAAGTAAATAGACAACAGAACTATGAACACCGGAATTTCCCAAAGACAGAGTATTAAGTCTCGCTAACATACAAGCCTTAACTTCGGCTGCAGGAAGAGGATTCCCAATTCCTGAAGAATGGCTTCTGATCAGGTTATACTGAAGCTGATGGGTGTCTTCATCACTGATTTTAAATTGAGCCATTGGCCCAAAACCTGTGTTTACACCATATATTACTTTATTCTTTGAAAATTCTTTTAAAAACTGAAAGCTTTCTTCCACTCTTATCAAAAGTGTATCATCCAGTTCTATTTTCTCATTTTCAATAATAATTTTTTGAAAATCCCTCAGTTCTAAAAAGTTGTCTATTTTCATTAATCAGAAGTAATAGTAGATAATTTTATAAAATATTAATTAATTGTCACTAATTTTGCGGCAAAGATAGAAGTTATTATTAAAATAAAAAATCAAAGATGGGTAAAGAGTTTGTAGACGTTCTTGTAATCGGTGCCGGACCTTCAGGATGTGTATCTTCCTCATACTTAAAGAAGAACAACATCAATGTAAAGGTTGTTGAGAAAGCCAGATTCCCAAGATTGGTCGTTGGCGAAAGCCTAATTCCCAGAGTAATGGATCACTTTGATGAAGCCGGACTTTTCCCTGCCCTGGACAAAATGAACTTTGAAAAAAAACTGGGAGCCCGCTTCCTGAGAGGTGATGAAGTCTGCCTGTTTGATTTCAGTGACAAATTCGGAGAAGGTTGGGACTGGACCTGGCAGGTTCCCAGAGCTGATTTTGATAATACACTTGCCAACGAAGTCATCAATAAAGGAATTGACCTTGAATTTGAAACAGAAGTAGTCGACATCAGGTTTGAAGGAACAGATTCTGTGACCACCGTAAAAAATAAGAATGGCGAGACGAAAGAAATCCATGCAAAATTCGTTATTGACTCAAGTGGTTATGGAAGGGTGTTGCCTCGTTTACTTGATCTGGAAAAACCTTCAAAACTATCTCCTCACTCCGCTATTTTTTCGCATGTTGAAGATATCAATAGAGAAACGGGAACGGAAGGAACCTTAATCTCTTTCGATATCATTGAAACTGAAGTATGGCTTTGGGTCATTCCTTTTTCTAATGGAAATACAAGCGTAGGAATTGTAGGTCCTACAGGTTATATTGAAAAGCTTGCAGAAAATGGTGACACAACGGAAGCTCTCAGAAAAGCAATTTCACTCTCGGATTATTATGTGAAACGTTTTGGAAACGTAGACTTTATCTTTGAACCTAAAAAACTAGTTGATTACTCTTGCTCTGTAAAAAAACTATACGGTGACGGGTTCGCCCTTACCGGAAATGCATCAGAATTTTTAGATCCTGTTTTTTCATCGGGGATGGCTTTTGCTACAGAATCCGGAATGCTGGCAGCCAAACTTGCCATCAGAGAATTGAACGGGGAAACTATTGACTGGCAAAAAGAATATTCGGATTACATATTATATGGTGTGGATGTTTTTACCACTTATGTAAAAGAATGGTATACAGGAAACTTACAGGAGCTGTTCTTCCACAGGCCGGAAAACGAAGATGTGAAAAGAAAAATATGTGCGGTCCTGGCGGGTTATGTGTGGAATAAAGACAATCCTTTTGTAAAGAAGCACGATACCGTCATAAAAAATCTTGCTAACCTGATTAAAATAGAGAAACAACAACAAGAATTACAATAAAAAGCGGCCTAGTTTCAGGCCGCTTTTCTATTAGTTTAAAGTACTTTATTTCTTTTATCTATCTCATATCAATAAAAGTAATCGGTTTCCTGCTGTTGGGATTATGTACAACTTTAGATAAAGTCTCAAATTCCACGATTTCAATCTTAGGACTTACCCTTAACTTAGCCCGGAAGTGATCCCGTACTTCGCTTACGAAATCTTCAGACTCACTATCCGTACTGATTTTAATAATGATCTCATCCAGCCCGATTTCATTAGATTGAATAACAATCTGATAACATTGTAAATTATTAAAATCATTCAAAATATCATTCATTGCAGGTGGATAAAGTGTTGTCCCTTTATATTTGATCATCTGCTGCTTCCTTCCGATCACAGGTCCAAGACGCATGGTGTTACGCCCGCATTGACAAGGCTCATAATGTGCTTTTACAATATCTCCTGTTTTAAATCGAAGCAATGGTATAGCTTCCACATCCAGAGTAGTAATAGTCAATTCACCACTTTCACCTTCCTGTACAGGATTTTCATTATCATCAAGTATTTCTGTAATGATCAGCTCCGGATGCTGATGTCCACCCACCTGAAACTCACATTCGGTAAATGCCGTACTCATTTCTGTGGAGGCATATGTAGAAAAAAGTTTAATATTCCATTTCTCCTTGATTTTCTGCGAAAGAATATTATCTGTAAAATCCTGGTTTTTGATACTTTCCCCAATACAAACAGCTCCATAAACGCTGGAATTTTTATAATCAATCCCATTCTTTTCTGCATAATCTATCATTTTTAGGAGAAAAGAAGGAACTGTGATCAGGTATTTAGGCTTATACCTGAAAATAGAATCCCATTGTAATTCCGGAATTCCAGGTCCCATCCTTACAACACTGGCACCCATTTTCCGCAGTCCCAGAAAATAAGCTAAACCTGCCATAAATCTTTTGTCGATCGTAGTAATCATCTGCACTACATCTCCTTTCTGTACTCCCGCACAAGCAAAAGAAATAGCTTCATTATAAGCTAACCTTTCGAGATCTTTATCAGATAGCCCAAAGGTTACCGGATCTCCTAAAGTTCCCGAAGTCGTACTGTAATCTACAATCTCCCCTGGAGGAATACAGAAGAAATCATGGTTATGCTGCTGCAGATCATCCTTTGAGGTGGTAGGAATCTTCCGTAAATCTTCCAAAGATTGAACATCACCACTGCTGATATTATTTTCTTTAAATAATCTCTGGTAAAACGGCGAATTCTTTTCAAGATAAATTAGAAGTTCCTGAAGTTTTTTTTTCCTGAAACTGTTTAATTTCAGGAAGGTTTGATTTTTCGATTGATGGATAGAATTCCAATGATTTTATTTTTATGTAACAAATTTATTAAATAAAATATTGTAGAATGTATTCGGGTATAATGTATTCATGATTTTTAATTGTCGTGTATCCCCGACATGTTATCTCTGAAATGTAAAAGTTTGTGTATTCATGTTTCCTGCAGTATTGGTTGTTGTCACTTTTAGTGTATGTACACCCGAACCTTTAGGACATTTTTCATCAAAAAGATAAACGAAATTATCTTTTATTCTGGCAAAACGAAGCCATTTCCCATCCAGTTCCGCACGAAATGATTCTACATCTCCAATATCCGTTTTCCCTCTGAGGATCAAAGAACTGCCTGCTATAAGCGCACCTTCTTTCCAGTTTGGAGAAACCGATGGCACACTATTATCCAAAAGAATTCTCGCTACCCCCAATCTCTTAAATTGTCCTTCGAGATAGCTACCATTCCACTTTCCTTTAATAAACTCTTTATCACTTCCATAGTTAAGCTCAATTACCAAGCGGTTCTTTTCTTCATCATTTAATTTCCGGTTGGGTTTTATTTTCAGAGCATAATGATCATGAATGGGAACATAGAGATTGTGTAATATGACAGCATTTGAAACTGCATCCGAATCAGATCTTTCAGACATTTTAAAATTAATTGCGTCATAAAGAGCATTTTTGCTCAAATTGATTTCCGCATTCTCTGTTTTTATTGTCCTTGCTTCATTAGGATGTATTGTCTGGGCACCCTCAACTATTCCTTCTGAGGTTTTAATCCATTGGATTTGGGTTGTTAGCCGACTGGTATTTCCATTAGTATCTTTTAATACAATTTCAATATTATGAATCGTATCATCAGGAAGGTTTATAATCCCATTTGATCCGGAACTGTAATCAGAAAGCTTCATTCCCGGTAATACAGACAAATGCTGAATACTCATTTTATCACGAATGAACTTTGCGTAATCGATACAACCATTGATATAACGGGTATCATCATAACTCACTTTATCTATTGTAAAGCTGTATATTAATTTATTATCCATCAAAAGCTGTGCTTCATAGATCCCGAGATTAAAACCCTTATTAGCTTTATCCACAGCTTTAATGGCTAAGCTCACAACCGGAGAATTGACGTATATGATATTGGCCGTATAAGTATTTCCTGATTTTTTAACAGAGACATCATTCGCCCCGGGCTCATAACTACTGAACCGTCTGTCATACCAATACAAACCACTCACTATGGGGGCAACATTGTCCGGAATGTTAAAACCAAACAACAACGGATTCAGACACTCTTCCGTTTTTGTATCTCTGATTTCAAAATGCAGATGGGGTCCGGCGGATCCGCCGGTATTTCCACTTAAAGCGATCATCTGCCCTTTCGCTACAGGAAACTGGCGTGGAGAAAAAGTAATATCCTGCTCCCACTTTTCATCTTTATACTGCATTTCTTTTACGAATGCGTCAAGCTGATCAAAATATTTGTTTAAATGGGCATAAACAGTAGTATAACCATTAGGATGTGTAATATAAACAGCATTGCCAAAACCATAGCGTTCAACCTTTATTCTGCTTACATAACCTTCCGCAGCAGCTACTACGGGAAGATTTTCCTGACTGTTCGTCCGTATATCCAGCCCCATGTGAAAATGATTTGGCCGTACAGCACCGAAATTAGCCGCCAGCTGTATCGGGATATTTAAAGGATTTCTAAAGTAGTTTTGAGGATAGCTATTTTGAGCCAGCATCAGGTTCCCGCTCACAAAATAAATAATAAGCAATAATCTGGAAATGGTTTTCATTCAAATGGTTTTTATGTGTTATCTTAAAATTACGAAATTTTGGTTAATTATCAGAAAAGTTAAAACCAAATGATAAAATGTATAATTTGAAAGTGGGCTCTAGCCCATTTTTATTAATATGAGAATAATTTTAATGAATAAAGGTCATAGAAGTATCCAGTAAAAACCTTAAAAAAGCTCAATTTTGCATTTCAAAATTCACAAATAATCAATCCCTTTATTTATATTTCTGAAATTGAAGTTTTTAATAGATGATATCAAAATAAAACATATATTATAAACCGACAAAAAATCACTAAATTTGCCAACTTAATTAATCAACGATATTGAGATAATACAATGAGTCAATTTAAAGAATACAAAAACCTCAACCTTATTGATATAGCCGACAATGTTTCGGAATTTTGGAAACAAAATAAAACCTTCAATAAAAGTGTTGAAATTCGCGAAGGTAGCCCTGAGTTTGTATTTTATGAAGGTCCGCCTTCAGCAAACGGTATGCCCGGGATTCACCATGTAATGGCAAGAGCGTTGAAAGATATTTTCTGCCGTTACCAGACTCAGAACGGTAAACAGGTTTTCCGTAAAGCGGGTTGGGATACACACGGGCTTCCTGTGGAGCTTGGTGTTGAAAAGGAACTAGGAATTACGAAAGAGGATATTGGCAAAAAGATTTCTATTGAAGATTATAATAAAGCATGTCGTGAAGCGGTAATGCGTTATACAGACGTGTGGAATAACCTTACAGAAAAAATAGGATATTGGGTGGATCTTGATGATCCATATATTACCTATAAATCAAAATATATGGAGACCGTTTGGTGGTTACTAAAACAATTATACAACAAAGAGTTGTTGTATAAAGGTTATACGATCCAGCCTTATTCTCCAAAAGCAGGTACAGGACTTTCTTCACATGAGTTGAACCAGCCCGGAACATACCGTGATGTTTCGGATACCACCATAGTAGCTCAATTCAGAGTAAAAAAAAGAAACCAGTGATTTGTTCAACGATGTAGAAGGTAATGTAGACATCCTGGCCTGGACCACTACTCCATGGACGCTGCCTTCAAATACTGCTCTTGCTGTAGGAAGAGACATTGAATACGTTGTTGTTAAAACTTTCAACCAATATACTTTTGAGCCTGTAACGGTTGTGTTGGCAAGAGTTCTTTTGGAAAAGAACTTTGGTAAAAAATATGTAGCAGGAACAGCGGAAGATTTTGCCAACTATACATCGGAGAGCAAAACAATCCCTTACCAGATTCTGAAAGAGTTTAACGGAGAAAAGTTAGCAGGAACTCAGTATGAGCAGCTCATCCCATGGTTTACGCCGTCTGAAACCCCTGAAAAGGCATTCAGAGTGATCATCGGTGATTTTGTGACAACTGAAGACGGTACCGGTATCGTTCATATCGCTCCAACTTTTGGTGCGGATGACGCCAGAGTTGCTAAAGAGGCAGGTATTCCTCCAATGTTGGTAAAAGATGAAAACGACAATCTTGTTCCGTTAGTAGATCTGCAGGGTAGATTTATAAAAGGAGAAAATGTTCCGGAAGTATTCTCAGGAAAGTATATCAAAAATGAATATTATGATGACGGGACCGCTCCTGAAAAATCTTGGGATGTTCATTTGGCAATTGTATTAAAAGAAGAGAATAAAGCTTTCAAAGTAGAGAAATACGTCCACAGTTATCCTCATTGCTGGAGAACTGACAAACCTGTATTATATTACCCATTGGATTCGTGGTTTGTAAAAATGACGGCCGTAAAAGACCGCCTGGTGAATCTGAACAAGGAGATCAACTGGAAGCCAAAAGCTACCGGAGAAGGACGTTTTGCCAACTGGTTAGAAAATGTTAATGACTGGAACCTTTCACGTTCCCGTTACTGGGGTATTCCATTACCTATCTGGAGAACGGATGACCTGAAAGAAGAGATAGTAATCGGTTCTGTAGAGGAACTATACAACGAGATCGAAAAATCCGTTGAAAAAGGATTCATGAAAGAAAATCCTTTCAAAGGGTTTGAAATAGGAAACATGACGGAAGAAAACTACTCTTTGGTAGATCTGCATAAAAATGTAGTTGACAAAGTTGTTTTGGTATCTGCATCAGGAAAACCTATGAATCGTGAAAGCGACCTGATCGATGTATGGTTTGACTCAGGCTCTATGCCTTATGCCCAATTGCATTACCCTTTTGAAAATAAAGAATTAATAGATAATAAAAAGGCCTTTCCGGCGGACTTCATTGCCGAAGGTGTGGATCAGACCCGTGGTTGGTTCTATACCCTTCACGCAATCGGAACAGCCGTTTTTGATTCAGTTGCTTATAAAAATGTTATGAGTAACGGACTTGTTCTGGATAAAAACGGTCAGAAAATGTCTAAACGTTTAGGTAATGCGGTAGATCCGTTCGAAACTCTTTCCGTTTATGGCCCGGACGCTACACGTTGGTACATGATCTCCAACGCTAATCCTTGGGAGAATTTGAAATTTGATATTGAGGGAATCGATGAGGTAAGAAGAAAATTCTTCGGAACCCTTTATAATACCTATTCCTTCTTTGCATTATATGCGAATGTGGATGGATTCAATTACTCAGAAAAGGATGTGGAAAACCGTCCGGAAATAGACAGATGGATCCTTTCCGAACTGAACCTTTTAATTAAAGAGGTTAAAGCATTCTACGAGGATTATGAACCTACAAGAGTAGCAAGAGCAATAAGTAATTTTGTAAATGACAACTTAAGTAACTGGTATGTAAGATTATGCAGAAGACGTTTCTGGAAAGGAGACTACTCCGATGACAAGATCTCCGCTTACCAGACTTTATATACATGTCTTGAGGTAGTTGCTAAATTATCCGCACCAATTGCTCCGTTCTTTATGGATCAGTTGTATCAGGATCTGAATAAGGTAACAGGAAAAGAAAACTGTGATTCAATACACCTTACAGATTTCCCGGTTGCTGATGAAAGTTTAATCGATCAGGATCTGGTTGAAAAAACCCATTTAGCACAGCAAATCACAAGCATGGTATTCTCTCTTAGAAAAAAAGAGAATGTAAAAGTACGCCAGCCTTTACAAAAGGTATTGGTTCCTGTATTAGATTCCAAAGCTGAAGAACAGATTCTTGCAGTTGCGGAACTGATCAAACAGGAAGTGAATGTAAAAGAATTACAATTAATCAATGCAGAAGAAGCTTCTCATTTAATTGTAAAGCAAATTAAACCGAACTTTAAGGCATTAGGCCCTAAATTAGGGAAGGATATGAAAGTAGTTGGAAATGAAATTGCTAATTTCTCATCAGAACAAATTGCTGACTTAGAAAAAGAAGGCAAAATAGCTATCCAAGGTTACGAAATAACAATGAATGATGTTGAAATTTCAACAAAAGACATTCCGGGATGGACAGTGACTTCTGATGGAAAAACAACTGTGGCATTAGATTTGACGTTGACAGACGAGTTGAAATCTGAAGGTGTGGCAAGAGAGTTCATCAATAGAATTCAAAACCTGAGAAAAGACAAAGACTTCGAGTTGACAGACAGAATAAATATCTTCATAGAAGAAAATTCACCATTCCTTGATAATATCAAGAAAAATGAAGAATATATTTCTGCAGAGGTCTTGTCAAATAAAATAGAAATTGTATCTTCACTTTCAAATTTTAACGAAATTGAGATAGATGAGGTTAATTTTAAGGTAAATGTTGAAAAAAATTAACATATAGTTATTGCATTTCAAATTCCATTTCATAATTTTATTAAAAAAGAGAAAAGAACATGTCAGACGAAAGAGTAAGATATAATGATTCTGATTTACAAGAGTTTAAAGCGATCATTAAAGAAAAAATAGAAAAAGCAGAAAAAGATTTACAACTGATAAGAGAAAGCTTTATCAATGACCAGAATAATGGGACTGATGACACATCGCCTACATTCAAAGCGTTTGAAGAAGGAGCTGAAACTCTTAGTAAGGAACAAAACTCGATCTTAGCAGGAAGACAGGAAAAATTTGTTCGTGATCTTAAGAACGCTTTAATCAGAATAGAAAATAAAACGTATGGTGTTTGCAGAGTAACAGGGAAACTGATTCCAAAAGAAAGATTATTGGCAGTTCCTCATGCTACCTTAAGCATCGAAGCGAAAAATATGCAGAAATAACCGTAAGGTTTGTAAAATAAATTTGGGTTTATATTGTATTAGCAGTAATACTTTATAAACCTAATTTTTAATTTATATCCATGAGCGAATATTTAATTTTAGGGTTGATCCTTATTGTGGTTTTATGGTTTTTCAACAGGGAAAGGATTAAAAACAAATTCTTTCCTGATCAGCACAAAAACTATACAATCGATGATCAGTTTAATTCCGATAAACGCGAAAGGGAAAAAGAAATTGACAAACTTTTAGGTAAGATGGGCAAAAACGGCATCAATGATCTTTCTCCAAAAGACAGAAAAAGACTTGACGAATTATCTAAGAAGTAAAAATCTAAATCCAGAACAATGGAATCTATAATAGTACATCCCAAAAATCCTATGGAGCTGAGTGCACTGAAAAGTGTTCTGAAGGAAATGAACATTAAATTTGAAAAGGCTCATGTTAAAAGTTCATTTAACGGACAAAAAGTGATTAAGAAAGCAAGCGATAATAAAAATGTAAAACCGGCTGCAAAATCCTCAAAACCTAAAGGACAGTAATGAAAAAGATATTAGCTATTACATTTTTGGTATTGTTAATCGACCAGGCTTCAAAAATATATATAAAAACTCATTTCAACCTTGATGATAGTGTTTCCGTTCTTCCGGGTTTCAAACTTACTTTCGTAGAGAATCCAGGAATGGCTTATGGACTTCACTTTGGAGGTGTTATAGGTAAATATTTTTTAGTTATTCTAAGAATATTCCTGATCGGAGGGATGATTTATATGTTCAAAAAATGGCTTCAGCAGGGAGCCTCCAATTATCTTATCATTCCAATGGCTGTAATTTTTGCAGGAGCCATCGGTAATCTTATCGACGGAATGTTTTACGGGTTAATTTTCGATAGCGGCACCGTTTATGATCCAAGCATCGACCGCTGGATCGGATACGGAGGTATTTCGAAAATAGCTTCTGCAGGACAAGGATATTCGTCTTTCATGAGAGGCTGTGTAGTGGATATGCTTCACTTCCCACTGGTAGACTGGAATGTACCGGAAAGCTTCCCTCTTATTGGTGGAAAGCACATTGAATTTTTCAAATATATCTTTAATGTCGCGGATTCTGCCATTACTGTAGGAGCCATATTATTATTGATTTTCAGAAAAAAGGCCTTTCCCAACGGACTGGAATTTTAGAAAATAATACAGATGAAAAAACTGATTAAAAATACTCTTAAAATTTTCCTGCTTCTTCTCGTAGCAGGAATTATTTTTATTGCCTTTGCCAACTATAATATCAAAAAACAAAGTGCCCCATACATTTCAGATAACTTATCAGTATTACCTTCGACCAAAACAGCAATCCTCCTTGGAACAAGTAAAACACTAAACAGCGGTATGCCTAATGCATACTTCTACAACAGAATACAATCCGCTATAGATCTCTATAAAAGTGGTAAGATACAATACATTATTGTAAGTGGAGATAACAGTACTGCGGACTATAATGAGCCTGAGGATATGCAGCTTGCTTTAATGAAATACGGAATTCCCCAGGATAAAATAATTCTGGATCACGCAGGTTTTAGAACACTAGATTCTGTAATCAGAGCTAAAGAGATTTTTGGACAAACCAGATTCATCATCATTTCCCAAAAGTTCCACAATGAAAGAGCCGTATTTTTAGCCCGTAAAAACGGAATCGAAGCCTATGGTTATAATGCAAATGATGTGAATAAATATGCGGGTTTAAAGACCAATCTAAGGGAGTATCTTGCTAAAACCAAAGTATACTGGGATCTTTTATTTGGGGTACAACCGAAATTCGGTGGGGAAAAGATTGTGATTCCATAGTTTTTGTGTCCCCAGATTTTGAGGATTGAGCATATTTTTATTTTAAATTAATCTTAACTTTGGGCTAAAGTCCGCTCCTATTGATCCTTCTTTTTGTAAAAAAATTCCCGAGATTTATCCAAAAATCTTTTAATCTTTTAATCTTTTAATCTTTTAATCTTTTAATCTTTTAATCTTTTAATCTTTTAATCTTTTAATCTTTTAATCTTTTAATCTTTTAATCTTTTAATCTTTTAATCTTTTAATCTTT
>NZ_JBJLWK010000009.1:0-49053 GCF_046591535.1 Chryseobacterium proteolyticum
AGAAGTTAAGCCCACCAGCGCCGATGGTACTGCGACAAGCGGGAGAGTAGGTCGCCGCCAGTTTTTATTAAAAGTCTCATACATGAATTTGTATGAGACTTTTTTGTTTTATAACTATACCTATACATATCTATACCTACTATACCATAGCAATAAAAGATAAATGATCATTGATGAATTATAAATGATAAAAGATCAATCATCATTTATCAATCATCATTTATTATTAATGCTAGCTATCTAAACTCTTTTCGAAGAAACAATCCAACATTGGTTTTGGTTACAGGGTTTAAGCCATACTGATCAAAATCTATAGCAAGTCCATATTGAAAGGCTTTGTTGTCCAATCCTATCCGAAATTGTTGCTGACTTCTACGGTGTAGTTTAAAATCTAACCAGCTGGTAGTGGCCAGTAGCTGGGTAAAGAGCTGATAATCTCGATTGATTGGATACCGATAATTGATCATTACAATAGCTTCCCGCAAAGGAATATTGATTACCATGTAAGAAAGAAGTATTATAGCGGATAATCGTGGAGTACGTTTGGAATATTGTGCTGTTAGAAAAGGAGTAATTCCGGTAGTATTAACGAATTTCATTCCGGCACCCGCCGCAAAAGGACCTGCGTAATTATAGGTTACAGCCATATTACTAAATACTTCATCAAAACGGCGATCATCTTTAGTATAGAAGCTGTGTACAGCTGTTATGTTAAGAAAATTAAATTTCTTCTGTCTATCAATTTTTTTTTGTAACAATTGTGGACAGCAGTATTTTTCTATAACCTGCATCAATCTCTGTTTGAATTATCGGTGGAGATGGGATACTATCATTGGTGATTTGTGCGTGAAATAAGTATGATAAAAGTAAAAGGCAATAGCTGAAATTTTTTTTTATACGAATACAGCATAGAGATATAAGTTTTAAAATGAACAATTAAAATAGGTTGTATCAAAAACAGTAAGAATAAATCTATCTTTGTTCTATTGTATTAATGTCTTTTCTTAGAAGCCCTGAAGCTTTCCAATAAATGATACTTGCTAGCAATGCTACACCTGTTGCAGATAACAATGAATAGCGTATGGCATTAACACTATATGTTTCAGACAAAAGATCATTGAAAAAGCCTGGGACAGAACTGCCAAATCCATGACCGATAAAGTTGCAGGAAATGGTTAATATTGCGGCAGCCAGTGTACGTACTTCAACACGTGTGACTGTCTGAGCTACACCCCATGATACTCCAATATGAAATGCGAGAAAAAATGTTGTCATACCGAGTCCTATAATGGCCATAGCAGCATTTGTGGAAAATAGGAATACAAGAGAAAAGGCGGCACATAAAAATGTTGCTATAGCTGGGATTTGTAAGATATATTTATAATCTTTCTTTCCAAAGGTATTAGAAAGCCATCCTCCAAGAAAGGCACCTGCAAGACCCGTTCCCCCTTTCACCACTCCTACAATCAATCCTATTTGTTTTCCATTAAAGTGATAAATTCTTCTGAGGAAAGTTGCTTCCCACGTACTTAATGCATAAATCACGAAAGCTCCCATAGTGGTTGCGATGAGTACAAGAAGATAACTTTGCCGGCTAAAAATGTCTTTAAGGGCTTCTTTTAAAGGAATTCCAAGCTCTTTTAGTTTGTAATGTTCTTCTGAGCTGCCTCGTAATGGTTCTTTCATTGTTAAACGGATAATGAGAGCAAGTATAAGTCCGGGTGCTCCGGCAAAAAAGAAGGCATAACGCCATCCCAACATTTGGCCTACAAGACCAGCAATGATATAGCCTAACAGTATTCCAATGTGAAGACCTCCGGAATAAATGCTGAAAGCTTTAGGACGCTTTTCTTTCGGGAAAAAATCGGAAAGAAGAGAATGACCAGGAGCAGACCCCATTGACTCTCCAAAGCCAACCATGATCCTGGCAATAGTAAGCTGAAGAGTATTAGCCACAAGTCCGCTAAAAGCAGTCATGGCACTCCATATAGTAAGTCCTGTAACCACAATATTCCTTCTGTTATATCGGTCGGCAAGTCTTGCAACGGGAAAGGTCATGGCAGAATAAAATGCAACGAAAGCGAAGCCTGATAATAAACCCATCACAGTGTCTGATAGGTGGAATTCCTCTCTGATAGGGTCCAAAAGTACATTGAAAATTACCCGGTCCAATAACCCTAGCGCAAATACCAGAGTCAGTAATAGTAGTGCATAATTAGGCTGGGTTTGCCCCAGCCTTTTATGCTCAGAAATTTGAGAGTCCATATAAGTTTTATTTTTTATGTGAATATATTATATCCCTAGTTGATCTGACTCACGACCCTGTTAATTTGGGCAACGTGGATAGCATCATGCTCAACGATAAAATGATCAATAAAATCCCTAACTTTCATTAATCCGAATTTAGGATTCATATGCTGAATTTCCTTTTCTAGGTCGGAAGGGGTCAGCTTTTCAAATAAACGGGTAATTTCGGTATAGCTTTTTTCCAACCTGTCCCGGATTTCTGTTGGTGATGGTTGAGTCTTATCCGCTTCTTCTATATTGGCTAAACGAATTGGATTATCCATTTTTCTACCAATAGAAATAGAAGGATCATCCAATACTTTTTGAATTTCGTTTACAAAGAAAATCCGGGCTTCACCAATATGCCAGAATACAATACCACAAGACCACTCTTCGCTCGAAGGCCTTATATATAGCTTTTGTATGGGAACAACTTCGTCTAACAGATTCAGAAATTTTTTTTTGGGAATGTTGAAGAGATTCCTTGATCTCCTCAAGAGTTAATGTTGTATTGCTCATGATTTATGTTTTAAGAATCGTATTTATTTAATAGTATTTTGTAGCAAGCCGATATTGGTAATTTCTACTTCCACTACATCTCCTCTTTGCATGAATACTTTTGGAGTTCTCCCAAATCCGACACCAGAGGGAGTGCCAGTGGCGATGATGTCTCCGGGATTCAGGGTCATGATTTCTGATATAGCTTCAATAAGGGTGGGAACATCAAAAATGAGATCACCAATAAAAGACTCCTGCATTACTTCTCCATTGAGTCGAAGGGTAATTCTGGAAGTAGCAAGATCTTCTATTTCGTCGGGGGTTACCAGCATAGGGCCTATAGGTCCATGTCCATCAAAGTTTTTTCCCTGCATCCACTGAATAGTTCTAAATTGATATTCACGTACTGTTACATCATTAAAGCATGAATACCCAGCTACATACTCCAAGGCATTCTCTTTTTTTTATATTTTTCCCTTTTTTACCGATAATAACAGCCATTTCTGCTTCATAATCTAAAGAATTAGAGAGGTCTATATACGGAACATCTTGTCTATGTCCGTTTAATGTCGTTGCCATTTTAGCAAATAATACAGGTGTGGAAGGCATTTCTCTTTTCATTTCCATAATATGGTGCTTATAATTCAGTCCCACACATACAATTTTTTCGGGAGATCCTACTATAGGAAGCCATTCAATCTGATCTTCTTTCCAAATCGCATTTTCCGGAAGTTGATTCCAGTTTGCCACAGCATATGGGATAACTTTTTCAGCATCTGATAATCCGGAACTGCTTTTTAGAGATTCTTGTATACTGGGAGGCAGGGAAAGCTTTGCCAGGCGGGCAATTTCATTAAGATCAATGATTTTTTCCTGAACAAAAGCCCCGAATTTGGGCTGTGAAGAGCCCACGGTAAACATTAATAATTTCATTGGATGTATTTTAAAATTTTAAATTGATTAGAAGAATTAGAGAGGACTTTTAAAGACTTCGCGAACGGTTTGATAACCATCATTTTCGAGATAAGGTTCTTCTCTGTATTTATCGAGTGTCTGCATCAGCGGGGTATCATTTACGGAGAATAGGATTGCATCAGAATCCTCTGAAATGTTACAATGTTCATGATAGGCCCAGGTAGGAATCACAAAGAAATCCCCTTCCGACCAGTTAAATTGTACCCCATCTATCACTGAATAGCCATTTCCTTCAAAAACATAGTATACATTGCTGGAAACATGACGATGGGCTTTGGTATGTACTTTAGGACGGATCATTTGTATTGATGCACCAAAGGTTTTCATGACTGCCTTTCCATTGAATGAATTGACGTATTCCAGGGCAACATCATCATAAGGACTCGCTTCATCTGCTTCTTTAAGATCATTAAGTGCTTTTAGGGTGTCTTTCCATTTAAAAACTGATACCGGAGGATATTCATTATTAGAAGGTTCCCATAAAGGACGGTAATTACCATTGCCATGCTTCAGTACAGACGCATTCATTTTTTTGGTTATTTCCTGTTGATCCAAATGGTAGGATTCAAAAAAATTGGCATTGAGATAGTTGGTAAGCGGAATGTCTAAAGCGTCTAACCAGATCGCATGTTTATCATTGGTAGAGCCATGGTCGTGCCACAGCATAGGGGGATTAAGTACATAATCTCCTCTTTCCAAAAAGATTCTATTTCCTTCAACTGTACTATAAGAACCCTCGCTTCGGATAATGAATCTTGAGGCCTGTGAAATATGGCGGTGTGGAGGAGCGATCTCTTTACCATTTAACCATTGTAATGCCATCCATAAAGTTTCAGTGGCATAAGGTTTTCCATTAAGCCCTGGATTGCTTAATCCTAAAGCACGTCGGTCCCCTCCTTCTTCAAGATTTACGAGCTTTCCGGAAGTTGCTGCCAGTTCATAAAGTTGATCCCATTTCCAAAGCCAGGGGATTGCAGCCGGATTAGGCCGTAGCGGTAATACATCTTGCTCGACAAGCCAAAGAGGAACTAGATTTTGTTCTTTTAGTTTGGAGTATAACGCTGCTTTTTCTTTCATAATATAGTATTTATGATATTATTTTACTTTGTTTTTGCAAAATATGGATTATTGCTTTTATGATGTAAATAATATGATGATGTTAAATTTAGATATAAATAAATGAATATTCCAAATTAAATTTGAATAAATTTAAATATTTTGATAATGCATTCTTTTTGTATTATTATTTTTAAATAGTATTTAAAGTAATATTTTGAGGTTGATGAAAAAATAGAATTGTAATGAGTATATTTGTATAAAACATCTGTATGTCGACCAAACACATCATTATGTCTATGTTGGAAATAGCCCCTATGACAGGTTACGAAATTGCTCAAAATTTGAGTACTTCAGTAGTTCCGTTTTGGAGTGCTACAGCTAGCCAGATTTATAATGCTCTTAAAAGTATGAAAGAGAACAACCTGGTAGAAACTGAAAATAGTATCAGGGGAGAAAAAATGAATGTGGAGCAGTATACCCTTACCGACACCGGTCGAAAAGAGCTTGATGATTGGATTCAGGATGATATTCAATATATCCCCATTCGGGAGCCTTTTTTACTTTGGTCTTCTTACATGGAAAAGTGTACTTTAGAACAGGCACTTTCTGTGATAGATAAACATATTGAAAAATTTGAAAAAAGAGCACGCCAGCTTGAAGAAGCTACCTATAAAATACAAACCAATGAGTACAAGCTGATGAAAATGAGATCGGAATCTACTCCAAAAGAGAAGTTTAAAAAAATTCAGATGGCGCGTGCTTTTGCTTATGGTGAAATTGCTGCCAAGGCAAGGTTTGAGGTTGAACAGGCAAAACGAATTCGACAATTTGCCTATTCTTTTTTTTCAGAAAATGATTTGTAAAAGCCTGTTAGGTAAATATTCTGATTTTCCTAATTGTTATAATGCAACAGAAACACGATATTCCGGTTAAAATATAGTGGAATATTTCACTTTGTCGTCATTTTTTTGATTTGAATATAAATGTGTTAGATTCAAATTTATACATTAATTCCTCTTTTTAGATTTTGCTACTTTGTTAAATAGTATTAAAATATTATGTTTGTGTCACATCACATTAATATAATATGAATAAAACACTATTTAGGATTGGTCTACTACAATCTGTATTCTTTTGTTTCAATGGGCTTTATGCACAATCTACAGATTCAATTAAAACTTCAAAAATTGATGAAGTAGTTGTTACTGCATATGGTGTGAAAAAAGAGAAGAAATCTCTGGGATATTCTTTCCAGGATGTTAAAGGACAGGCTTTAGTAGACGCTAAGGAAAACAATGTCACCAATGCACTAACAGGTAAGGTGGCGGGACTTCAGGTTGTAAAGGGCGGATTTGGACCAGCTTCATCTTCCAGAATCAATATCAGGGGATTCAATTCCTTTGAAGGAGATAGCCAGCCTTTAATTGTCGTGGATGGTATTCCCATTAATAATTCAGCCGGAGTAAAAGGCAGGAGCCAGGACGGGGCAAAGAATAATGATTTGTGGAACCCGGATACTGATATGGGAAATGGTTTAAGTGATATTAACCCTGACGATATCGAAACTATTTCTGTTCTTAAAGGAGGAGCTGCGTCGGCATTATATGGTGCAAGAGCTGGAAACGGGGTTATTCTCATCACAACGAAATCCGGCAAAAAGAAAGGAGGAGTAGGCATCACGTACTCCACAAGTTTAGGTTTTGAAAAGATATTTATGAAGCCCGACTTGCAAAGTAACTTTGCTCAGGGAAGCAACGGACTTCCAAATCTACCAAGTAATCTTGATAATACAAACAGCTGGGGACCTCAGATCGATGGAACAGATATGAAAGTCTATGATAACCTTAAAGGTTTTTTCAGGACAGGTACGAGTGTCCAACATACAATAAGTTTTCAGGAAAACCTGGGCGAGGAAACAAACTTATATACTTCCGGAAATTATTTATACGACAATAGTCAGGTTCCCAACTCGAAGTATGAAAGATGGAATTTTATGGCTAAAATGAATTCTAATTTCGGGGCACAAAAGAGATGGACAACTGATGTGAAAATCCAGTATATAAGTACCAAGGCAAATAATCGTCCTAATGGAGGTTTGGATAATAATACTTATGGTAGTGTCTTGTTAATGCCGAGAAATATTGATATAAGAGATTACAAAGAAGGAATGACCGAGAATAACGTTACGCAGAGATGGATAACAAATAACGGAGTTAATCCTTATTGGGCTTCTTACAATAGGTTGAATGAAGATAAAAAAGACCGCTTCTTGCTAAGTGGCTATCTTAAATATCAATTCAATGACTGGCTGAGTGCGGATGTTCGCTTAGGAACGGACTTTTATTCTTTGGATGCCAATGCGAAAACATGGACGGGATCCAGGCTGAATAATTCTTATAATACAAGCCAGGAAAAGTTTTATGAGAATAATTATATAACGAGTTTGAATGCCAAAAAGGACAATATTATTGGAAAATGGGGTGGTTCCTTATCGATATATGGACAAATGATGGAAACAAGGACAAATGCGATCTATCTTTCAGCTCCCAATCTGACTTCTCCCAACTTTTTTAATATCAATAATTCTGTAGGTAATCCCGACATACGGGAAGTTATTTTAAATAAAAAAATCAACTCAGCTTTTGCAGCGGCAGAGATAAATTATGATGGATATTGGTTTATTAATGCTACAGCAAGGAATGATTGGTCATCAACGCTTACGGTAGAAAACCGGTCTTATTTTTATCCTTCTATAAGTACTTCATTGGTTATTACCGATATGCTTGCAAAAATAAACGGGACTAAGCTCAAATTTTTATCTTTTGCTAAAGTAAGAGCTTCTTATGCTGTAACTGGGAACTCGCTGGAAGCCTATGAACTTTACAATACTTTTGAAGTTAAAAAAGATCCTAACGGAAACGTAACAGCAGATCGGAAAAAGATTTTATATGATCCGAACTTAAGGAATGAAAAACTTAAAACATTTGAAGTTGGTCTGGATCTGCGATTATTTAACCGGATTTCACTGGATGTCAGTTATTACAATACCAAAGCAACTGATCAGCTGATCAACCTGCCAATGAATCCTCTTTCAGGGTATGAGAAAAAAAAAGATCAATGCAGGAGGTCTGCAGAATCAGGGAATTGAAGTAGTATTCAATACGGATATTGTTAAAAAACAGGATTTTACGTGGAATACGAATGTCAATTTTTCCCAAATGACAAGCAGAATTGATAAGATCGATGGAGAGGTTACTAAATATTCGCTTGGCGGATTTGATGATGTAAGCATATTCGCAGAGGTTGGAAGAAGATATGGTGCTATATACGGCTCCAAATTTAAGAGGGTTGAAGATACAAGCAGTCCTTATTTTGGTAAACTGATCGTAGATGGAAATGGTGCGCCTCAAAAGGAAACCGGTCTTTTCTATTTGGGAAATCAGTCTCCTAAAGCATTATTTGGTTTTACCAATAGTTTTGTTTACAAAAATTTTGGTCTTTCCTTTCAGATTGACGGGCGTATCGGTGGAGAATTTTTCTCAGGAACACAATTAGCATTGCAAAAATCAGGTTTAGCGAAAGATACTGCACCTGGCGGAAAACGCGATAATTTTGTAGTGGACGGAGTCGTTGCCGGAAATAATGGAGGCTTTACAGCCAACACTAAAGAGATTACACAGCAGAATTACTGGGAAGCGGTTACCACAGGAAATTTAGGTATTACAGAACAGAATATTTATGATGCAACGAACATACGACTAAGAAATATTCAGGTTTCTTATAACTTTCCAAAGACAATGTTTGAAAAGTTTGTGATAAAAAGCGCTAAAGTGGCATTCACAGCAAATAATGTTTGGATGATCTATAGTAAGGCAAAGGGAATTGACCCCGAATCAGTGTTCGCTATAAGTTCAAATGCGGTAGGTTTTGAAAACCTTGCCTTTCCGACCATGAGATCATATTTATTTACCATAACCTTAGGATTTTAATACAATACCCATGAAAAAATATATAATTACACTTCTCGTATTAATTTTTGTAGCATTTTCAGGATGTAAAGATTTTGAAGAAATTAATACAGATCCGTTATCTGCCAATATTGATCAGGTGCAGCCTGAATATTTTTTAAACAGTTCAATCTTAGGAGCACAGCAAGATCCCAATATTGCAGAAAGAGTTTTTGTGTTATACTGGAAAACAGCAGCAAGGCAGCATCTCAGTACGGGTATAGCCGGCGGTACGGATAATGATGCGTGGAGTGTGGAATATTGGAAGTATATCTCACAATGGCTGAATAATGCCAATGCTACGATTCAAATTGCCAATGAAAAGAAAGCTAAGGGTCAGGGGCTGCCTCATTATGACAATTTGATTCAGGTTGCCCGTATATGGAGAGCCTATCTAATGAGTGAGTTTTCGGATAATTTCGGACCTCAGCCGATCCAGGCATTTCAGGCAGTTAATCCTGATTTTAATTCTGAAAAAGAAGTATATTACTATATCCTGGAGGAATTAAAAGATGCTGTGGGCAAAATCGATCTTAATCAGCCGGTGCCTGCGGACAATATCTCAAAATATGATCTTGCCTATAAATTAAAATGGAATTTATGGGTTAAATATGCCAATTCGCTTCGCATGAGAATAGCAATGAGAATTTCTGAAGTAGATCCGGCTAAGGCAAAATCAGAATTTGAGGCGGCTGTGGCAACTAATAATTTTATAAGCGTAAGTAGCGAAAATTTTAGTGTCGCAGAAAAACCGGGATGGGATGCTCTTACCGGTGTGATGTCGCGTGAATGGAATTCACAGTTATTATCTGCTACTCTTAACAATCTATATGTTGGATTAGGAGGTATAAATTCTGCAGATCAACTTAGTGCTGATAAGCATAGTGCAATACGGGACGAAGATTATATTGGAATAAGATATGATGAGCAGTTTACAAAACTTACTAATGATCCATCCGCAGGATATTGGCTGGATGGAATTCCGAACAAAATGGATCCTAGGGCATACAAAACATTTTACATTCCCGGTGATTTCAACAATCCTATTTATTCTCTTTATCCTACTTATACCAACGATGCGAAAACCAATTATGGAGAACTGAAATTTTCAGATAATACGACCATTACTGTAAATGCAGTCAATACCTGGAATGCATTTACTATTGGAAACTGGGCCGAAAAAGGACAAAGGAATGGATTACGAGGATTAATTGGCCGTGCACCGGCGTTGGGTAAGCAATACAGGGAAAGCGCTAATTCCAGGATATTTTTTGCGAGCTGGGAATCTTATTTCCTGATTGCAGAAGCTGCTTTGAAAGGATGGTCAACTCCAATGAGCGATGAAGCCGCCTATAACAAAGGGATCCAGGATAGCTTTACTTATAATGGGGTTTCTCAATTTTACGGTCAGTATATTGCTTCTACCGATTATAACCGTGACGGAACTTCTGTTGCATACAGTCATATTTCGGAACCTGGAGCAACACACACAATGAAGTACAAAGATCCGGCGACCAATAATTTGGTCTCAGTCTCTGTTAACTATCCTGTTAATACGATATACAAAAATGGAGCATTTAAAAATGATAAATTAACTAAAATCATTACGCAAAAGTATTTGGCTAACATGCCGTGGCTTCCGCTTGAATCATGGAATGACCACCGAAGGCTGGGATTGCCGTTTTTTGAAAATCCGGCTGTGGAAACTCCCTTAGTTAACTTACCAGCTATTACAACAGGTAATTATATGACGAATTCAATTAAGAATTTTCCTCAGAGACTAAGGTATCCAAGCAGCTTCCGTAATTCGGATCCCGATGGCTATCAGAAAGCTGTACAGCTTTTAGGGGCAGAAGATGCTATACTGACTCCGCTATGGTGGGCAAAACACTAATAAAAATAATTCTTTTTATCCCTGTTCAGACCTTGAGCAGGGATTTTTATTTAAATTATATCGGTCCTATTGTAAAAACTATCCTTGCGTTATAAGTTGCAGCCGGAATTGTTACAGATACTCCTGTTAATTCCAATTGAAGAGGAATATTGCTATATGAGGCAAGAGCTAATACAGCAGTAATTCTGAATAATTCAAGATCAGCTTGGGTAATAGCCTGGTAAGTTGTACCTCCGGTGATGGAGCATAATACGCAAACTGTGGTTCCGTTACCTGTTCTCCTTATATTTAAAACCAGAGAATTATTCCATGTGGGATCCGGTATATAGCGTACCGTTACCTTAGCCGTACCAAGTAATAAAGGGACACTTGCAGCCAGAAGAATTTGATTGGTTGCACTTTCATACGTTCCGGCATAATTTGTTCCTGCTTCAGTGATAGGAGGGATGCTTACGGTCCAGTTGCTGCCACCTACCGTTAAAGATTGTGCATGAGCAGAGCCCGTCAATATGATTAATAAAAAAACACACAGACTACTTATAGCGTGTTTTCCTTTCTTTAAAAAATTCATATTGTATTCCATTTCTTTTTTTTTATTCGGTGATGGTATAGGTAATGACTACCGGAGTATTGGTACTCGTTATGTTTCCATAAGTACTGGGAACTAAGCTAATGCTTAGTCTGTGTCCATTGTTAGCTCCGTTTCCGGTAAATGCACCTCCTATGCCTGTAATGATATTAACTGCTGTTGTGGTTAAGGTTACCTGTGCAGCTGGAGTACCCAATGTGCCTCCACCCGAGCCGGATGCAGCAGCAGCTTGTAATCTTATATTGATTCCGGGAATTACCTGGTTAACAGATGCTGTGACTCTCCTTGTGAGGCCACCAGCAGCGATGGCCGAAGTATAGTTGATCCATTTTGTTGTATTTACTGCTGGATTTACCAAAGGCAGGCCTGCTTCAGTAGGGGCTACAAAACTTAATGTGATATTTCCTGCAGGTTCGATATCCAATAATGTTACAATAGGTAATGTCGCAGCAACTGAGATCTGGGAAAAAGCTTTGCCAGATATTGAAATTATTGAAATAAATATCACATAAAATAAGGCTGATAGTGATCTCATTTTTGTTTTTTTATGGTATTATATCCTACTTTTATGCTTTCTTTTTGATACTTAATTTCGGTTTGCTGCTTTACGACATCAATAACAAGGGATTTTGTTTCAGAAGGATGTAAGGTAAAATGAAAGGCATCCATTGATATTTTGTATCGTTTGTCAAGGCCATTTCTATACAACTTAATGTCCCAATCTCCAGGGCGTAAATAGTTGAAATCGAAATTTTCTCCTATATAAGCTATTTTACGATAGGTCTGGTCTCCATTGGAAGCTTCAATAATAATGCTTTCTTTTCTTTTTTTCTCTTTCTTAAGCTGGAACTGAGCAAAACTGAGCTGATTGGGATCCGTAGTTTCCTTAAATTGAATAACTCCCTGAATAGCGGCAGCAGTGGTTAAACCAAAATTAAATATATTCTCTTTATTTGTTAACAATACGGTAGCAGGAAGGCTGATATCCGGAATATCATTAATGTCAGTGGTTGAACGGTCGATTTCTAAAATATAGTCTCCCGGATTTATATTTTTAAAAATGAAATTTCCGTTTTTATCTGTAATGGATAAATGATTTCCCATAGTAAGTCTTATGCCCTCCACTTTTTTAACTCCCAGATTTCCGATATTTCCAGATAGCGTTGTGTACTCTGCAGTTTTTTGTACCGGCATATTCAGACGCCAGGTGTATCGTAATGAAAAAATAAAATCTTTGTTTCCTAATTGTCCTCTCTGCAAAGCATATCTACCTGATACATCAAATTCATGGCCCGGAAAAATCTGCTGATGAAATAAGACCTCAAAAAGGTTGCGGTCATTAAAATACTCTTCAGGGATATAGTTATTCTGATAGAAAATACTAAGATTTGTTTTCGGTGAGAATCTACTTATAACACGGGCACCGTAGTATATCTGTTCCTGGTCTTGTAACTGATACCGGGAAGTTATTGCGTAACTTCCAAATACATTGAAGGAGGTTTTCAGCTTTTCAAAAGCCAGATTTACGGTGTAAAAGCTGGAATTTCCATTAAATCCACTCAGGTAATTATCTGTCTTTCCAAATTGCCCCTGAAGATTGACCTGAAAAATACCAATCTGCTGATCGATACTTACCCTTACGAATCTTTCATAATAGTCAAACTGTCTTGGTTCAAGACGATCTTTATATTTCTGATATCCGTTGTATAGCATGATAGAACCATTTTTAAGATACCTGTAGCTTATTCCATATTGAAAATAATTTCTGTAAGGAGCTGCCAGAAACAAAGTATCTCTTTGAAAATTTCGGGCATCCTGAACATAATTGGCAAATGCATTGAGCCTGGAGGAGATCTTATACTGGATGTTACCGTTAAATGTGCTTGTATTGCTGAAATATCCTGCAAAATCAGGACTTGATTTCATATACATCAGATTTCCGTTGATTTTCGTGTAGCTGGCAAGAAGCTGAACCATGTAGGCATTTCCTTCCATTCGATCTGTTTTGCTATAGGCTACTTCACCGGAAACATCAAGATTTTTATTCAGTTTGAATTTTCCGGTAGCATAGGGAAGGTGAGCGTTAGAATCTAATCTGAGACCACTGAAACTTAAACTTGTTTCACCGGGTCTTGGAATCTTGTACAAATAACCTGCTGTAATTTCAGATTCTTTATGAAGCCTGAATGTAGAATATACATTGAATTCATCTTTGATATCCCGGAAAAATCTAGGGTGATTATAAAATCCTCCAATACTGATCTTTTTGAAATTATAACGAATTTCAGCTCCCCGGCCATATCGTGCATACTCGGTAAGATAAGAGGAAGAATAGGTCTTGTCTCCCAGATGAACAAAAAATTCATCCCGTCTGTAGTTAATAAAATATTCCTCATATTGGGTGAAGGAATTGAATTCAACCGGGTTGGAAGTTACAGCGTGAAATTCCAATGTCCCTTTATTTTCTTTATCCAGCGTTCCTTTACCATACAATTCACCCTGGAAGCCATCGTGGTATTCTCCTCTGTTTTTCATTCCAATAAAAGCCATTGAGGCGGAAACCGGTAAACGATGGTATATATCATCTTCACCAGGTTTAACAGAAATAATTTTCGTACTGCTGTAAGCCGTTTGGGTTTCTGCCGGATGATCCACTGAATACACGGACAGATTAAGATTTTGATATTCATTTTTACCCAGATCCGGATTTGTGACCTTACTGATGTTGATTACTTTTGCTTCGCCTGGAGGTAAAAGGAGAGTTGCATCGTGATTTACCACGGCATTTTTACTTTCCAGGATCAGTTTTTCAGTAACATTTCCACTGTTTTTAAGTAGAAAAGAGGAGGTGATGGTTTCACCTGCTTTTACGAATTCCGGAGAATTGATTGCCGTTACTGAAAGCTTTCTGACCGGGAGAACATTTATTTCTGCCGTTTTAATAAATTGATCGGTTTTATCACTTCCCAAACCTCGTAATGTTATGGTATATTTTCCCTGCGGTGTTTCTGTGGCTATACGCAATGGAACCAGATATAGGTAAGTTTCGTCGCCTGCAATTGAAACTTGATTCTTCTTTAAAATGGGAATAATGTATTGATTTGAAGTTTCAATGACAATATCATAAACCTTATTCTGAGAAGTCGTATTTTCCAGGGAAAAAGAAATAGAAGAAGCCGTTCCCGGTAGTATACTATCTTTTTTATTGACAATTTCTCTGGATTGTTTTTGTGAAAAAATAAGTACTGGGAATAGTATGAAAAGATATAAGGCCCAATTTCTAGTCATTTTTTACTTCTAGTTCCACATTGATAGCAAATGCGTTTTCATCTTCATCTGTTGCAATGATGACTGCAGTATATTTATCGGGAGGCATTTTACTGATATCAATAGGAAAGGATTTGGAGGTTTGCGGTAATAGTCCCATTGCCTGTGATGAAAATGTTCCTATTTTCTCACCATTCTTTCGGTTGTATATCTCAACGGAAGCCGTTGATCTGCAATAGATTGCTCCCTGGTTGGCGATGGCAATTTTTAATATTTGTCTGCCCTCTTCTTTTTCAACTTTAATATTTTCAAACTTTAGATCTGGTTTTACCTTTTCGGAATCAAAATCAGTTATGATCTGGATGGCATACCTTACAACAGAAGTAATATTAATTCCCTGCTTACTATCACTCGGTTTTATTTCATCTACAGGTTCAACGATGACAACACTCCAGTAACTACCGGGAGAATTTAATTGATTAGGAACGGTAATTTCATAAAAGACCTCTGTTTTTTCCTTAGCCTTTAAAGTAAGAAAGGTTGTATTAAGCCTTATCCAATCCGTATTGGTCCTTTCATTCGTATGCGGAGTTGTATAGTAGATAGAACCATTTGACTGGTAACTGAAGTCCTGTAAAAATATTTTCACATTTTGAGGTTTGTCACCGGTGTTTTGCAAGGCTATTTTTCCTTTGTAAATCTGTCCGTTTTCTACCTTGTAATTATGCGAAAGCCCATTAAGCACAACGATACCGGCATGCAAAAATAGGTAAGGTAAGATCAGGAAAGTAAGAAGAAAGATTCGCTTTGTCATTCTTATTAAAAATTTTAAGTTGAAGATCATGCAATAGATGAACAAGAAGAAACTGACAAAGCGATTTCTTCTTATTCAAATATGTATTTTCAGATATTAATTGTCCGAAATAGTATAAGTTACAGTAGCAACAGTTGTCGCTGTAGCTTGTAGATCAGCGTAAGCTGCAACTCCGCCAGGTCCACTGCCTGCTGCAAGGGCATACGTAAGATTATGGCCGTTATTAGCTCCATTTCCGGTATAAGCACTTCCGATCCCAGAGATAATTGTCTGGTCTGCTGCACTTAATGTAATCAGAGCTGATGGCGTTCCTAATGTTCCCGCACCAGCACCTGTTGCCGCTGCTGCGGTAACTTGAATGTCTATCCCGGGAACTAAAGCATTTAATCGAACGGTAACATTACGGGATGGATCTGCAACTGATTTTATTGAAGAGTAGTTAAGCCAAAGTGTTGTATTGGCAGGGCTTGCAACAATAGGTTGTCCAGCTTCTGTAGGAGCTGTAAATCCTAAAGTAATATTTTTGGTAGCCGCAGGTTCAATATCAACAAGCGCAACTTCCGGAACGGAAATCGTAATGGTGTGATTGTCGGTGTTGGTATCTTGTGCGTTTACATGGGCTGAAATGGCCAACGCAACTAAAGATAATGATAATGGAAGTGTGAATTTTTTCATGGTAGTTAGTTATTATTAATTTTCAAGTGAAGTTAATAAAATAAAGAGAAAGTATAAAAGATTTTATCTTTTTTATGACTCCTTACCTCCTCATTTCTAATGCGAAACATAATGAATTTTTATCACAAAATAGAGAACTATTTGATTGTTGTTATTAATAATAATGCCTAATTTTTTTATATCCGATTAAAAAATAATTCAATATTTGAGAAAATGAAAAAGAAAAAAGTCTCACAATGCTGTAAGACTTTTATATATTTTTTTGAAATTTTCAATTGAAATTATGCCCAATGTGGATCAGAAATAGAAACTTTTCCTGTCTCTACTCTTCCTGAAAAGTGCCAGATGTGACCGGATGAACTTATTTTTACGTCATACCAGCCTTTGTTCTTTTTCAGGTTAAGGGTTATTTTTTCTTCATCTTTACTAAGCGCAATTTTTTTTACGGGTCTTTTCATACAGATCTTCTATATCCATCATGATATTTCCATTTTTCTTCTTTTTAAATATCAATTGAGCTTCATTATTTTTCGTATCATTAAGCATTTGTATCTCTACTTCCGGTTTCTGCATCCCTTTAAATTTCCTGAAGAAACCATTGGGTCCAAAAACTTCATAATCATAATTATCCAGATAAACAGTGTGTGACAATGTTTGTTTTGAGTATAAAGCATAGGAAAAATAATAATTACCATGATCATCTAGCTTTGTTCTGTCGTAGATTAATAATGGAACTCCTGTCTCCTTTAGGTTCTCCATTTTAATACTGTTATCTGTGAGATTAACATGGTAATTGTAAGGGAGTGCATTGGATGGCTTTATCCCTCTCTCCTGAATTTCCAGTAATGCATGAGATAGCTCATGTTCAGAATGCCATTTCAGATCAGGAACAGGCTTATTCTTGGCTGCATTAATGGTTTTGGTATATTCTTTTTGATTCAGATAATCCATTTTTGGGACCGTCACATTTGAATCATTAAAAGCAGAAGTCAAATCTCCACAAATGGCTCGTCTCCAGTCACTGATATTGTCTATGGTGACATCTTTACTGAATTTTTTCCTGATGAATTTCTCAAGAAACTGTAATACAGAAGTATGATCGGAAACCTCAGAATTTACAAAACCTCCTTTTGTCCATGGGGAAGCAATGATCATCGGAACCCTGTAACCAAGTCCAACTGTTCCTTCAATACGTTCATAATCTCTCAATTGAGATGATAACATATATTCCTGATCTTTATTAACATATTCTACTCCTTCTTTTCCATTCATGTCTACCGGCTGACTTGGATTTAGTGGCGGAGAAAAGGGTAAAACATGATCAAAATATCCGTCATTTTCATCATAATTGATTATAAAAATGGTTTTTTTCCAGGTTTCAGGATCCTTCGTCAAGATATTTAGAACTTCAGAAATATACCATGCCCCATACCAAGGTGATCCCGGATGGTCCGAAAAGTGTTCCGGAGCAACCAGCCATGAAACCAAAGGAAGCTTTTTCTCTTCAACGTCCTTACGGAACTGAAATAATACATCTCCTTTAGGAACTACTAGTTTTTCTCCATGTTCATCATTTCCTGTTTCCAGATTCCAGAAATCAGGGTCTCCTGAATTATTGGTAAATGCTTTTTCATGAAGGTTTTTTTCCCTTTGGGATAGTTTTGCATAGTTATCAGGATGGTACTTTACCTGATCTTCCTTCAGTTCAGCTATAAGTCTCTCCAATCTTTCTTTCTGATTAGGATTCTTCTCGATTTCCTTCTGCAGGTAGCTGATCATATGGGGAATATGCTTATAATATCCTTTAGAGAATTTTACGTTGAATGCCGAAAACCATTCGATGGGATTGTCTGTAAAATTGCTCAGCCAGGCTTCCTGTTCGCCGGACATTCCTTTTGGAAGACTGATTTCATTCTGATATATTTTCCATGAAACATTTTGTTCTTCCAGTATTTCCGGAAAGCTTTTCCATCTTGCCTGTCGGTTGCTGTCATAATCAATATTTTCATTATAAACATTTGCTTTTACTTTGCCGTTTTGTTGCTCTCTTAAAGTACCTGACCAATGAAAAAGCCTGTTCGGTGTTGTGCCGGTAAGCGATGAGCAGAAATATTGATCGAATACGGTAAATGCATCTGCAAGCTGGTAATAGAAGGGAAGATCCTCACGATTATAATACCCCAATGTCAGGGGTATATTCTTGTAATCTTTATTTCCAGAAGCCTTAAACTGTAACCATTGATCATATTTTCCTTTGTTAAAAGCTTTCTGCTGGTCGGACCAGGAGTGAGGTAATGAGCTCATCCATGTGGATTTCGTATTTCTTAAGTCTAAACGTGCCGGAGCAGCGTACTTTCCGTCATTTCCTTTCTGGAAAAAAACAGAATGTCCGTCTTGTTTTACAAATGCTTTTTTATCAAGGAATCCTCTTACCCCTTTCAATGATCCAAAGGCGTGATCAAATGAGCGGTTTTCCTGCATCAGAATAACCACATGTTCGGCGTCATAAAATGTAGACAAGGCAGCGGGTTCTATTGTGAGCGCTTTTAAAATAGAAGGGTGCAAAACACTTGAAGTTCCTAGACCTGCCAGTAACAAACCTGATTTCTGTAAAAATTCTTTTCTGTTCATGCTGAAATAAAATAAGAAAGAAACCGCAAGATAAAAGTATTTCTCGCGATTTCTTTCAAGTAAATTAAAAATGTTAGAGTTTTATTGTAACCACCAAGGTTTGGAATTGATATTATCTGTTCCTCCATATTGAGCTGCTAATGCGGCTTTCAGGTTTACACTGTTGTAGTTATACTCACTTTGAGGATATCGGAATCGTAAAGGTGCAGCAACCCCAGTTTGTAAAGGATAATTGGGATAGCCGGTTCTCAGATAATCATAATAAGATGTCCATTGTGACTGGTGGAACATCGTCATGTACTTCTGGGTCATAATTCTTTCCAGTTGGCTGGATAACGATGCGGAATTATCATATGCCACTAAAGGAGTAGCTAAATAATTATTCACATTAAATCCTGAAAAATAAAGATTTGGATTTTTTACATATGTCTGATAAAAACTGAAACTTGCTTTAATCCCATTGGCATAATGTGTTTTTGCAGATCCTGAAATCCACCCTCTTGCAGTGGCCTCTGCCAGAATAAATTCCAGCTCGGAATAACTCAATACCGAAGAAGGTTCATTCGTCGGATCTTTATAAAACCGATCATTGATTTTGGAGATATTTTTTGCAGCCACTAATGCAGCGTTATCAGAATATGGGGAAACAGGATTTCCTCCATTATATCCCGTAAAATCAGTAATAGGTTTTCCTGCCTCTTTTGCTGCAGTAGTTTGGGCAGCAAATGTGAATAGTCTTGGATCCTGTCTGTTTTTAAAGAAATTAATAAAATAATCGGCCATATACAAACTTGAACCGTAACCACTGTTATTAAACATTGTGTATCTGCTGTCAGCGGCATCTGCAAATTTAAGCTCTCCATTATCCGTAATAGAAGACATCAAAGGCTGGCTTCCTGCAATAGAGGCAAATTCTGTGGCAATATTATAATTCCCTACAGTAGTTTTTTTAGAAAGGGTAATTAAAATCTTAAGACGAAAAGAGTTAATCAGTTTTTTCCACTTCGTTGCATCTCCCTGATAAATAATATCACCTTCTATCTTATCGTTGCTGTTAATAAGGTCATTGGCCTCTTTTAATTCTGTTAATATTCCGGACATTACGGCTTCCTGACTATCATATTTAGGCTGGGTAATTCCAGACTCTCCTTTTACTGCTTCAGAATAAGGGATGCTTCCGGACTTTAAACTTAAGTTGAAAAAATAATAAGCTCTGAAAAATTTACCGATCGCGATATAATTTTTATTATTGATTCTCTCAGCCTCCTGCATCATTTTAACCGTATTAAGAAGACCATTGGAATAGATCTCAAAAGATGAGTCGTTCCATTTCATGTATTGATAAACATTTTCTCCGTCTATTCCGATCATCATCCTTGAAGCATACATATTATCACCATTTACCTGGAAAGCAGACTGTGAAACGTAAGTTAAAAGAGATTTAGGATCAATAGTAGCCTGATCATTTGGATTTTCATTGATTTTATCAAGGTTGCTTTCGCATGATGTAAGGGCGAATGCTCCTATAACAATTAATGATTTTATAATATTTTTCATTTTGACTGAAATGTTATTTAATTAAAATTTAAGGTTAAATCCAACTCCAAACCATCTGCTCGATGGATCCTGGATATCATTTCCTGTTTTTATCTGGAAATCAGGGTCAGAGTATAGATTTTTGGATTTTTTCCACATTGCAAGATTATATCCGGATATATTTACCGTGAAGTTTTTTACAAATCCTTTTGGATTAAGCAAATAAGAGAAGTCGTATTCCAGAACCACAGATCTAAGCTTTATAAAGGTCCTGTCAAAGACATTGGCGAATTCTTCACTTTCATCCTGTGTCACCCTTGCCTGATAAGGATAGTTTTGTGCCCAGTCCTGAAAACTGATAGGTTTTGTGTGCGGAGTATAAGTGCCGGTAGCTGCATTATAATTGACACCGTCAGGAATAAAATAATAAGTTCCCGGATTTGCATATTCCTGGTCTCTGTAAGCTACAGAATTCGGATGTTTTCCTCCCCACCACATTTTCTCAACCACCTGAGATCTCATTACTCCGCCTATACTTCCGTCAATACCGATATTTAAACTCAGTTTTTTGTATTTGAATGTGTTATTAAAGCCGAACGTCCAATCCGGATTGAAATGTCCTAAATTCGTAGGAGTGGTTGCTTTAGTTGGCATTCCTGTTTCTGCATTCAGGATTACTTTTCCATCCGGAGACTTTTGCCATGTATAGTCATAGTAAGAATCCATTCTTTCACCTAGCTTAATGTTGTTATAGTTAGGCATGTTGTCATAAATAGATGTTAGTTTTTGTTCATACTTACTCCAGTTGATCAAAGATTTCCACATAAAATCTTTTGTCTTTACAGGTATCAGCCCTAAAGAGATTTCAACTCCTTTTGTAGTATATTCATTACCATTTACATATTGAGATTTGAAACCTGAAGATTCAGCACTCGGAAATTGTAGGATATTATTGTAATCCAAAGTTCTGAAATATGTTGCATCCAGTGTTATTCTATTTTTAAATAATCCGGCACTAAGGCCTAGTTCATAAGATTTAGTCTGTTCAGGCTTTAGTGAGTTTTCATAATTTAAAGTTGTAGGATAATAATTGGTTGGATTACCATTAAAAGTAATTCCATTGTTATTCATATAATAGTTTCTGATCGAGTAGGGCTGGAAATCGTAAGCCACTTTCGCCCAGGAAGCAGATAATTTCAGAAGGTTAATGGCTTCAGGCATTTTTACAAGATTCGAAATCACAGCGCTTAATGATGCAGAAGGATAAAAATAAGACCTGTTCGCTTTTGGTAATGTAGAAGACCAGTCATTACGTCCGGAAACATTGATGAAAAAGGCATTATACAATCCAATATCTACAGTTGCATATGTACTGTAAATCAATTTTTCTTTGAGGTAATCATAATACTTTATAGCTCCGATGGAATTTGATAATTCGTACAGTTCAGGAATCTTCAAACCGTCTGTTGAGGCATTATCTACATTATTTTTATAATAGAATGTGGATGCCCCGGCATTGATGGCAAAATCGAAATTTTCAGAGATCTTTTTCTTATAAGTTGCTAAAACATCAGAGTTGAGGTTCCAGGTTTTGGTGTCGTTCAGAATGTATCCGCCACTTCGTGGAGCACTGTAATTGAAATATGAATAAGGACTTAATATTTCCTGTTTATTGTGGTTTTCAACAATAGATATCTTACCTTTAATTGAGAAATCTTCCGTTGCCTTATACTCTAAACCTGTCTGTGCGTTAATAACATTGGTCCTGTTTCTGTTCTTGTAATAGTTGGCTCCAAACCACGGGTTATTATACCATGCGTAATTCCAGTTGGCTTGTAAAGTCCCTTCCTTTCCGGGCACCCACATGTGGTTTTTCAAATCCCTTCCGTCTACGTCACCTCCCATCCAGATAAGAATAGTGTACATATGGCCACTTGGGTTATAATCGTAATTGGGAATGTTTGGGGTAAAAGTCTGGGTGAAATTAAATTTTGTATCAAAGATTAATTTGTCCGTCAGGTGGTTTTCTGAAGAGAAGTTGATCCCATAACGCTGTAAATAAGCTTCGGGAATTCTGTCGTCATAGTTCATGAAGTTTCCGGAAAGCCTGTAAATATCTTTATTATTTTTATAGCTTACGGAAAAGCTGTTGTTGTTTATGACAGCTGGCTTTAGAAATGTTTTTAAATTATCATGATATTCCCAATCAATAGGAACCCTTTCATATCTTGATTTATCATTGTACTGACTTCCTGCAACGGTTCCATACCACGGAATGACCTGCCCTGTAACTTTGTCCCTGATCGGACTGTTCCATTGCGCTATTTTTAGTCCGGGAACAAATTTCGGGCCCCAGATCATGTCTCCGTCATTCACTCCTCCGTCTGCTCCATCCCAGAATTCATACTTTCCGTGAGAGCCGTTTCCATATTGAGTCTGGGTCTTCGGAAGATTGGTAAACCCGGAAGTAATCATTGTGTTTTGAGAAAATTCTACTGTAAATCCTTTCTTTTTAGCACTTTTGGTAGTGATAAGAACGGCTCCGTATCTACCTCTGGAACCATATAATGCAGAAGCTGTTGCGCCTTTTAATACATTAATATTATCAATGTTGTTAGGATCCAGATTCTGAAAGACTTCCTTTTCTACAATAACCCCATCTATAACAAATACCAGATTGGAATTTCCTCTTAATGTAAATTGAGGTGCCTGCTGCATTCCCGTAGGATTGGAAACATTCAATCCTGCAACCTGGCCGGAGAATAAATTTCCGATACTCGGAGTGGTGATGGACTCAAATTGTTTTGTCCCCACTTCCTGTGTGGAATAGCCAATTTTTTCTTTCTTTTTGGCAATCCCTAAGGCAGTGATCACAACGCCTTCGATTTGTTTTTCATTTACTTTTTTTTAGAACAATGGAATATTGTCTTCTCGAAGAAACTTCTATAGTGTAGGATGAATAATCAGGTGAGAAAAACTCCAGAATATCTTTTGGATTTGCTGAAATGGTGAAATTTCCATTTCCATCTGTAATAGTTGTTTTCCCAGTGTTTTTATCGGTGATGTTAACACCGGAGACTGTATTGCCGTTTTCGGATTTTACATTTCCGGAAATGTTGACTTCTTGAGCAGTTAGGTATAGGGGGAGCAAAAAAAATTGCAAAAGTAGCTAAAGTCTTCTTCATTTTTTTGAGGACAAATTTAGCGCTGCATTGTTACCTATATCTTAATGATATATTAAGATAAAAATATCATTTGGTGATCTGTATCAAGAAAAGTTAATATAATTATAAAACAGAAAGCCCATATATATCACTTTTTTACTTTACTATAAATGGTTGTTTTTTTAAGTAATAAAAGCATTTTTCATTAAAATCTGCTTAAGATCCCCCAGTGAATTTTAATGTCGTTAAACTTGAATGGATTTCCGAACTCATTACCGTTTGAAATCTGGAAGCTCATGAGCCCTATCGGAATAAAGAAATTAAATCCTAACCCAATACTGTATAGCTTGGGTTTTACATTTAAGGATTTGTTGTTAAGCTGCCCATATTGTCCAAAGAAATCAAAAAATGCCTGGCTTCCGATCAGATAGCGGTATTCTAACCCGGCATAATAGTAAAAATCAGCGGCAAGGGATTTTTCATTAAACCCACGCATGGAATTCCATCCTCCAAAACGATACAATTCGTTGGCTGAAAATTCTATTTTTGAATCCATCATGGCGCCCTCTGCCTTTATGTTGAGGAAGTGATTGCCTGAAATGTGATAATTATGTTCCCCGAAAAAATAGAACTGATTTTGGTTGGCTTTAATATTATCTTTAGTATATGTTGTCGTAAGGAAATCGTAACCGGCGTTTATTTTTGTTTTGTAGAGAAAAAGATCGATGTCAGTAGGCTCTGTCATATCAAGCCATACTCCGATCCCTTTTTTGTTGTAATCTTTTCCCTGAACATATAAAGTGTCGATAATACTTGATGTTTCAAAAGTTCCTCTGAGACCTACTTTATACCTGTTGTTGATGTGATAGTATAATGCAGGCAGTAATTTTACATTCGCAAATGTTGAATCCTGCCGGAAGATATTGACCTTCATATTGAGGCCGACATTCGATTTAAAGAGATATGGAATATCTGTTTGTAAGTCAAAAGTTTGTCCTTTGTCAGGATTTCGCTGCCAATATAAATTGATCGTTTCAAAACCATTGAACATATTCCTGAAGTTCACATTCAATGTTCCGTTCAATGTGAATTTGTCCGTTTTATCATTCCCGAAACCAATAACCCCATCAAACGTATTGGTTTTTTTCTTTTCCATGAACAAGTAGATCTGGGTGGAATCTTTTGTAAAGAGCGTTTGAGGAGGACGTTCCAGTGAAACAAACGGATGACTCTGAAAATTTTTATTAATGGCAATCAGATTTTTATCATCATAGGTTTTTCCTTTAAAATCTTTTTCAAGGTTTTTGATAAATCGCTTAGGAACTCTTTCATATCCTTTTACAACAAAACCATCGATCGTTCTTTTATCATTCTTGTTGATTTCAAGTTCAACCATTGGATAGCCGTTCTTCTGGCCTTTGTATTTGGACTTGATCCGGCTGAATGAATACCCGTCATCAACGTACCTTTTATTAATGCTCTTTTTGGTTGAATCTAAATTTTTAGTAAAAAAATCTTTTTTGATCTTCAGTTTACCTACAATTGAATCTGAGATACTGACATATGTTTCATTGAAGTTTTTTCCTTTATCATAAATGATCTCCGTACTATCCCCTTTTACTTTCACCTCCTTAAGCTGGGTGAAAAAATAGTTGTTCTGAGCCAGAGAGTCAAGGAATTTTACTGCCGAAGCGGAATCTTTTACTTTTTTTGTTTGTTTGGTTTGGCTATCTGTAAGCCAATAGACTTTTTTTTGCGCTTGAACAAAAACGCAAAACAATACAAAAAATATTTTCAGAAATAACTTCAATACTCCATTTATTTAAACCATTCAGAAATCCGGTGAAGTGAAAATTGCCGCTCAATCACAATTTTGCAAATTATAGATTTAACGATTTTATTATTTTCCCTTTCCTCACTCAATACTAACCGGAATTAATCCAGTTTATTGTATTTTTTCATTAAATTTTCATAAGTTCCCTGTGGAAGAATCCATTTCAAAGGAACTCCTATTTTCTGGCCGAATTTTCCAAAATAATAATGGGCTTTCCACTTATTTTTTGTCAGAAGGTTTTCAATATATTCTGCGACTTCTGATGGTTCTGTTCCGTCACCGACATGAGAATTCATCAATGCATACACTTTATCGAAGACACTTTTATAAGGTTCGGAAACTTTAGTTCTTACCCTGTTTTCTGCAATATTGGTTTTGATGTCTCCTAAATGGAGAGAGCATACATCGATATTCCAGGGATATACCTCATAACGCATTGCCTCAGTAACCTTATCCAAAGCCGATTTCGAAGCCGAGTAAAATCCTCTGAATGGCAGTCCCATTTCACTTCCGATACTCGATATATTAATGATTTTTCCGAATTTGTGTTTACGCATTACAGGCATTACTGCACTCATCATCTGAACAGAGCCTACCAGGTTAAGGTTGAACAGCTTCAGGATATCTTCTTTCGAAGAATCTTCTACAGCTCCTACCATTCCCATCCCGGCATTATTGATCAGCACATCAATTCTTGTTTCTGTTTTTAAGATTTCAGTTATGGCATTGCCCACTGCTGTGTTATCTGTAATATCGGTAGGAATAGACTTGAAATATTGACTTTCAGTATGTTTTCTGCTCAATCCATATACATGATGTCCTTTCTTTCCCAGATATTCTGCTAAAACGAAACCAATTCCTGATGAAGTTCCGGTGATGATAATGGTCATTTCTTTTTATTGCTTTTAGAATTGTTGTTATTCATATTTTCCGGCTACTGATTATTGACAAGTTTTTTATATTCCTCATCAGACAGCACCGGACTCGTATTTTCAGCAAATGTAAAAAAAAGAATAATGAACTCTGTAACTTATTCTTCCTGAAAATACAGACTAAAGATAAGTACCAATAGGTGGATAGATTGATACACACTTTTGTTATAGGGATAAAACTTAAAATAAACTTAACCTTAATGATGTAGGGAATACGTAATTAATGTTTATTTTATCAATATTTATTTGATATGTAGTGTTTTATGTGCGGGTTTTAACCGATTGAAAAACTATTTCTTAATAGAAATATAAAAAAATGTTAATAACCCTAAGGAGTATGCTGTTCTAATTTTGCATCCGAAATCAAAAGCATGAAATGACTGTACTGAAAACTCCTGTCTCGGTGGCCTATTTAACAGGCCGCGGACTACTAATCGGCGCACTGTGTATGTCTCCGGTGTTGCTATCTCAGAAAAAAGACAGCTTAAAAGAAAAATCAATCGATGAGGTCGTCGTCGTAGGATACGGAACACAGAAAAAGAGTAAAGTATCCGGTGCTGTTTCCGAAGCTTCATTAGATAAGCTCACTTCAAGATCACTATCCGGCATCGGTGAGGTCCTTCAGGGAAAAGCTCCGGGAGTAACCGTTGTTAACGAGGGTGGAGATCCAAACGGCTCCCCGAAGGTAAATATCCGTGGTTTAGGAGGAATCAACGGTGAAACCCCACTTTATGTGGTGGATGGTGTGGTGTTTAACGGAACTCCGGCTATTAACCCTAATGACATTCAGGATATATCCGTACTTAAAGATGCTTCTGCAGCTATTTACGGAGCAAGATCTTCCGGAGGAGTAATTCTTATAACCACAAAAAGGGGGAAGAAAGGATTGCTGACCGTAGATTTTGATGTGAAGTATGGTGTTAATAAAGCCTGGAGGTTGAAAGAATCATTAAATGCTGCTGAATTTCAGGATGTGATGCGTCAGGCCTTTGAGAATGCAGGTAAACTAAGCAGCTTACCTTTGGCATTTAATGCGGATAAATATCCGGATGGAAGAGTAACAAGGACCGACTGGATGAAAGAAATTTTTCATACGGGAACGATCCAGGAATATAATCTTAACGTAAGTGGGGGAAGTGAAAAATCCCGTTTTTTTGTTGGGATGAACCATAGGAATCTGGAAGGAATATTATTGAATACCCAGGCAAAACGATATAATTTCAGAGTTAATTCTGAGCATAAGATCAAGGATTGGTTAACCATCGGAGAAAATATGTATTATAATTACTCAGACGGAAATACCGCGGATACAAAAAGTGGATATACAGGGGCATTGGTAGCCGCGATGTATTATCCGCCAAATGTTCCTGTATATACTCCGACGGGAGCCTTTTCAGGATTACCCATTGATGTGGCTGGAGGTTACGGAGATATGATCAATCCGGTAGCCTATCTGCAAAGAATCAGCATAAGAAATCCTACCCATGAAATTCTCATCAATCCTTATGCTGAGGTTACTTTAGCTAAAGATCTTAAGTTCCGGTCGAATTTTTCTCAGACATTTAAAATATGGACCATTAAGAATTTTACGTACAGAGTTTTGGAAGTAGGAAAGATTTTCGATACCAACAATCTTGAGTATCAGTCCAACAACTCTTCGACAGCCCTTGCAGAACAGCTTCTTACGTATAAAATAGCTCTTGACAAGCATAATTTTGATTTTCTGGGTGGTTTTACATTTCAGAAAACAATTGATGAAGGTTTCCTGGCGAAAGCCTATGATTTCCGAAGCGAAGTAGAAGTTTTTCAACACCTTCAGAATGCTGCGGATACCAATAAAGATGTTTCCAGTTATAAATACCAGCAATCCCTGATATCCTATCTTGCCAGGATCAATTATGACTATGCCGGTAAATATGTGATCAGTGTATTGGGAAGAAGGGATGGATCATCCTTAGTTGCGAAGCAAAACCGATTTGCCAATTATTATGCTCTTTCAGGAGCCTGGGTAATGTCCAGGGAAAATTTTCTACAAGACATTTCCTGGCTCTCAAGCTTAAAATTAAGAGGCAGCTACGGGATACTGGGAAATCTAGGAGGGATTTCACCTCAGGCTGTTAATCCTTTAATGATCAGGGATAATAATGTGATTTTCGGGCAGGACCCTTCTCAAAACATTGCATATTATGCTACTACCAGACCAAATCCGAATTTGAAGTGGGGAAAATCGGAACAGACGAATTTTGGATTGGATGCTTCTTTTCTTAAAAACAGCCTTTCTTTACAGTTTGATTATTTTACCAAAAATTCCAAAGACCAGATATTCAATGTAAGTTTACCAAGTACCGCTACCTATAATAACCAATATATAAATGCTGGTTTATTTCAGGATAAAGGCTATGAGTTGGGAATTAACTATAACAGCAGAAGTACAGGAGACTTTTCCTATTCAATAGGAGCAACATTTAGTCAACTAAAAAATACGGTGAAGCAGCTGGCCGATGTTAATGAGATTTTTATTAACAGCAATGGAGTGCGTGGAGTACTGAAACCCACCCGTATAAGGGTAGGAGAGTCTTTGTATTCCTACTACGGATACAAAACCGGAGGCATTTTCCAAACACAGGAAGAGATCAATAATTATAAGGATGCGAACGGAAATCTCATCCAGCCCAATGCTAAGCCGGGAGACATCAAGTTCCTGAAAAAAGAAGGAAATACAGGAGTGCTGAATAATGATGATTTTGTAAATCTCGGAAATCCCTATCCCAAGTTTTCGTACGGACTTTCCTATAATATGACCTGGAAAAATTTTGACCTCAATGTATTTTTTCAGGGAGTGTACGGGAATAAAATTTTCAACGGACTGAAGTTTATTTCATTAAATCCGGGAGGAACAGGACAGAACTACAATATGGACAGGGAAATTCTTAACGCATGGACACCACAAAATACCAATACGGATATACCTAGACTCGTTCAGGGAGATCCAAGCGGGAATTACTCTAAAGTATCGGATTTCTACGTAGAAAATGGGTCCTACTTAAGACTGAAAAACCTTACCATCGGTTATTCCTTGCCTAAAGAATTGTATGGAAAGCTTGATGTCACAAAGCTGAGAATTTATATAACAACAAATAATTTGTTTACCATCACCAAATATACAGGTTTTGATCCGGAAGTGGGAATGGATACTTATGGAGTGGATACCGGAAGATATCCTCAGGCTCGCTCATTTATTTTCGGGGTGGAAATAGGATTGTAATTTTTTAACACTAAAAAAAGAAAAGATGAAATTTTTAAAAAATATATTTTGGATATCAGGGATTGCAGTTGTGCTTTCATCCTGTACAAACGAGTTAGATGTTCAGCCGGAAGGAACACCTACCGAGGCGAGTTTTTGGAAAACAGAGAATGACCTGATCACCGGAGCTAATGCAATGTATAAGCCTTTGTCCGATAGTGAATTTTATGGGAGAGGTTTATTCTGGTTCATTAATGCCAGCGATGATATGGTTACAGGAAGATCAAAAAGTGAAGCCGATAATGCAAAGAATTTCAGCAGTAATTATATTGCTGCAGGTGATCTAGAAACTCAGTGGAATAAAAGATACAATGTAATCGGTGTTGCAAACCGTGTCATTCGGAACATCGATAATATTCAGACTACAGCTGCTGTAAAAAATAAATATCTGGGAGAGGCTTTATTTATGAGCAGCCGGATGTATTTTGAATTGGCATATAACTATGGAAATGACAAAGCTGGAGTTCCTATTATCGATAGAAATAAAGAAGCCGATCCTAATCCGATCCCGAGAGCGGCCAATGTAATGGAGAACTACAATTATATTGTAACCGATCTTAAGAGGGCCGCAGAATTATTGCCTGCACAGGAAGAACTGCTGGCAAAAGACTTCGGAAGACCTCACAAGGTGGCTGCATGGGCACTTCTGGCGAAAGTGTATTTATTTATGAAAGACTGGCAAAATGCTGCATTTTGGGCGAATGAAGTAATGACAAAAGGAAACAGAAATCTACTGAATAATTACGCTGATGTTTTCAAAGCTGAAAATAATTATAGCTCGGAATATATATGGTCTATACCGAGTACCCCTAAATTTAATTCGGTAGGAAGTATTCTTCCTGGCGTTATGCTTGAAAATAAAGGATGGGGATTGTATAATGGTTGGGGATATTTTCAACCTACCAAAGAATTATATGATGAATATGAAGCCGGAGATCTAAGAAGAAGTGCAACAATTCTGAAATTGGGAGATCAGTTCACGTTTAACGGAAGTGTAAGAACATATGCTTCTATCAATTCCCTTACAGGATATCAGTTTAATAAATATATGGATGCATTTAAGTACGCATTAAACAGTGGGCATGTAAGCGCTAATGGAGATTATCCGTGTACCGACCTTGCTGTTCCGATTATGCGTTATGCTGAAGTTATTTTGATCAAAGCAGAAGCAAAAATTATGATGGGACAGAATGCGGACCAGGAAATTAATATGATCCGTAACCGTGCAGGATTGGCCTCGAAAAACGGATGTACATTGGCTGACCTGAAGCACGAAAGACGTTGCGAATTGGCGGGTGAATGGGCTGACAGGCACCGGGATCTTGTGCGTTGGGGGGATGCTCAAAGTACTTATGCACAGCCTTTACATGGAATTAATGGACAGGTAGTATGGGCTGCCAGAAATTTCAATCCTTCGGTTCATAATGTGTGGGCAGTGCCACAGGTTGAAATCGTGAACAGTCACGGGATCATCAAACAAAACCAAGGCTGGTAAAACTTTAGCTAATAATGATAAACTATACCATTGCTGAAACTATGCAGTGGTATAGTTTAAACTTTTATTTTTTATGGTCATCATTGGTTTCAGATTGAAACGAAGGGATATTGAATTTTTTATCTTGATAAAGATGAACAATGCAAAAATAGAAATCACAATTTAACAGATTGCCTTTTGCTTTCAGTCTCTAAACCCTTTAAACAGGTCTTTTTAAAATATTATGAAACAAATAAAAATATGGGCTTTGTTAGCCACCGCCATTTTTTCACAAAATCAGGCACAGAATTATCTGAACTATACTGTAAGCAATGCGCACTCACATAATGATTATGAACAGAAAGTACCATTCTGGGAGGCATATTATGCAAACTTCGGTTCTGTTGAAGCAGATGTTTTTCTTGTTAATGGCAAGCTGTGGGTAGCCCATACAGAAAAAGAATTATCTCCTGACAGGACATTGGAAAGCCTCTACCTGGACAATATTTCAAAACAAATCAAACTCAATAAAGGAAAGATTTATCCGGATTCTTCTAAAAAACTACAATTGCTTATTGATATTAAGCAAGATTATAAAACCAGTCTCAATGCTTTGTTAGCAACGTTGAAAAAATATCCTGAGATTACGGGTAATTCCGGAGTCAAAATTGTAATAACCGGTAACAGACCTCAGCCTTCTGATTTCAAAAATTATCCGGATTATCTTTTTTTTGATGGGGATCTTGATAAAAAATATACTTCTGACGAGCTTGGAAGAGTAGGACTGTTCAGTGCAGATTTGCAGGGGCTGGTAAAGTGGAATGGAAAGGGAATCCCCAGAGATGAAGAAACCGAAAATATAAAAAAGGCAGTGGAGGCTGCTCATGCCCGGCAAAAGCCAGTACGTTTTTACGGAGCTCCGGATTTCCCTAATGCATGGGTGAATTTTATAGATTTGGGAGTGGATTACATCAATACCGATCACATTCCCGATCTGAAAAAATTTCTCAATACCATTCCTAGGAATTTTTATAAAAATACCAAAGAATACGCTACATATGCACCTACCTACAAAACGGATGGAGTGGTTAAGAATGTTAAAAATGTGATTCTTTTAATTCCGGATGGTACCTCTTTGTCCCAGTATTATGCTGCCTTTACAGCGAATAAAGGAAAGTTAAATGTATTTAATATCAAGGCTACTGGATTGTCTAAGACCAATTCGTCCAATGCTTATATTACGGATTCTGCTCCGGGGTCAACAGCATTTGCTACGGGAGTGAAGACGAAGAATACCTTCGTTGGAGTTGATGAAAGAGGAAATTCTATTGCACAAATTCCGGATATCATTGCCGGCCAGGGAAAGGTTTCAGGATTAATTTCTACCGGAGACGTCACAGATGCTACACCCGCAGATTTTTATGCACATTCAGATAACAGAAATAGCTCGGAGCCAATCCTGAAAGGCTTTGTGAATTCCAAAACCAAGATTCTGATTGGCGGTCCTACCAGTGGATTGACGCCGGATAATGTTTTGAAAATTAAAGAAGCAAAAATAGATACTTACCAGGATCTAAAATCTGTGAAGAAAATTAATAACCGAACATTGATCATTGATCCTCTTGCTTCAAAAAGAATAACCGAAGGAAGAGGAAATTGGTTAGCTGATGCCTTTGACCTTACCCTCAATGATCTAAAAGAAAATAAAAATGGATTTTTCATGATGGTTGAGGCATCCCAAACAGATGGCGGTGGACATAGTAATAATATTGAGCAGCTTGTTACAGAATTATTAGACTTCGATCATGTGGTAGGAAAAGCCATGAAGTTTGCGGATGAAAATAAAGAAACATTGGTGATTGTTGTAGGGGATCATGAAACCGGAGGACTGACACTGCTTGACGGAAGTCTTAAAGAAGGATGGATTTTCGGAAATTTCAGCACCAATGACCATACTTCCATTCCATCTACTGTATTTGCTTATGGCCCCAATTCTAAAGAATTTACAGGATTGTTTGAAAATACTGAGATCTTTAGTAAAATACTCAGCGCGTACGGAATAAAGAAATAAAGCTTTTATTGGAAATAATGTAATAATCATTAAAAAAGTAGCAGCCTTTAATCAATAAAGGCTGCGATTTTATTTTTCAGTTTTTTTAAGAAATCTAGTTGAAGTTAGTTTTAATAATCAATTCTGAGAGTTCCGCACTGACAAAATCTATTGGCATTATTCCGTAAGTTCCCTGTGGACTGTTCTGAAATAAAGTTTTAAGTTTAGGATTAATAGTATTGGAAACTGTAGGAATACTGGGAATTCCAAATATTAAGGGTTTATAACCACTTGTAAAATTAATAAAAAATTTACTGCTGGTATCATTTTTAGCCTCATTGTAAAGAGCAGAAATCTTATTCCATTTATCATCATTATTACTTACCTGATAATAATCCTGAACTTTTAATGAAGCATTGGGATTATTGATTTCAAAGGTTGTATTATCTGCCCATGATGTAGCATCAATTCCTTTAGCTGTTTCTGCTGAAAACCTTCTTAGTAATTTTATTTTTCCTCTCACAGATCCTAAAGTAGGAATATGAGTTCCAAGATCCCATCTTGAAGGGTTTTTCTCGATGTAAGAATCAAATGTTTTCTCAAAGGTTCTTGTTGTATTCGAAGCATTATATTCTTCTTTTACAGACATGATGATGGTCTCTGTAGGATGACTGTCTAAAAATGAGTAGCATGCATTAAGAACATCATCAAAATTTAAATTCTGATAAATAGCACCATGATGGATAGCAAAAGAATTATCAATATGTCTGCAACGGATATCCAGAAAACGGACTCCTGCATTGAGTTGCTCGCTGATGGTAAGGTTTTGGGTCTTTGCCGTACCACTGTTCGAAGGAACCTCTCTCATTGCTCCTGAATCGTGAGTGCCGGGGATAGAAATTTTAGAAAGGGAAGTATTATCCTCTAATCCGGACATCCAGTTGCTGATACCAATAGTGGCCAGAGTAACTTTACCGGTATTCTTTGCCTGAATACTGAAGTTCTTATCATCAGAGTTCATAGCGGTTAGATTTTCTGAACATGAAGAAAGCATCGTGGAGGTAGCTGTAATACCGAGAAGGAGAATCGCAAGATGTCTCACATTAAATTTGGACATAGTTTAAGTATTTTTATTTAAACCTAAAATAAGCATATATCTATTATAAGGGAGTTAAATGAATTTTAATAGATAATTAAGTTATGATGTTTAAATGTAGAAATTCTCCTAAAAGGCAAAAATTCCAGAATTGCTGAAATTGCAAAAATCGTCTGTTTTCTAAATTAACTTGAGTAGCGTATTGTCCATATAAACACAAAACGACGATCTGATGAAAGGACCGTCGTTTTGTGTTGTCGTTTGAAATATTCTTTACATTACGATATAAGAATTGTGGAAAGATCTTTCCAGAACATAGGATACGATTTTTCAACCACATTTTCTTCCTCTATAGTAAGCTCTTTGATCAGGCAGAATGGAGCAAAACTCATGGCCATCCTATGATCCTGATAAGTTTTGATCGAAATATTTTCTTCCGGTTCTCCAAAACTCACTGATTCGATTGTGAAATCTGTAATTTCAGTTTCAGTTCCTATTTTTTTTTAGTTCGTTATATAAAGCCTGTAATCTGTCTGTTTCCTTAACCCTTAAGGTTCCAAGACCTGAAATGGCGAAAGGAATTTTTAATGCAGCTGCCGTTACACAAAGAGTTTGCGCAATGTCGGGGCAGTCGTTCATATCCAGTTCAATTTTTTCCGGAAAAGAAAAGTTAGGATCAGCCTTTAAAGTAATTTTATGTTCTTCTTTCGAAAAAGTCGTTGTAATTCCAAAGAACTTCTCATAGATGTTTGCTATTGCAGAATCTCCCTGAGTGGATTGTTTATAGAAGCTTTTCAGATGAATAGTCTTTCTTCCCAATGCACAGATAGAGTAGAAGTATGAAGCAGAGCTCCAGTCACTTTCTACTTCATAATGGATAACAGAAGATGGGTTTGCAAAAGGTTCTACTTTAATCACATTGCCTGTAAAAGTAGCTTTAATGCCAAATCTGGTAATAATATCAAGCGTCATTTCAATATAAGACCTCGATGTGATATCGCCGACAAGATTGATCTCCAAACCATTTTCCAGCTTCCCTGCAATAAGAAGTAAAGAAGTAATAAACTGGCTGGAAATATTGGCAGGAACATTCACCACAGATTGTGTGATCCTCTTACCCTTAATTCTTAAAGGAGGAAAACCTTCGTTCTCCATATATTCAATATCTGCTCCCAGATCACGCAAAGCATTGACCAAGTTTTTGATAGGCCTTTCTTTCATTCTTCCGGATCCGGTAAGGATAGTATCCCTGCCCTCGAGGATAGAAAAATATGAAGTAAGAAAGCGCATGGCGGTTCCGGCATGATGAATGTCCACCACTTCAGAATTTTCTGATAAGGCTTTCGTAAGCATTTCTGTGTCCTGGGAATTGGAAAGATTTCCGATTTGTATGTTATTAAACAGGCTTTCCAAAATCAACAAACGATTCGAAATACTTTTCGAACCGCTGATTTGTATGGTTTGATCTCCTTCTAATTTTGATTTCTCTAACTTCATTGTTTCTATAGGTTTCAGATTTCAGACATCAGATCCCAGACGTTTATTATCTGTTATCATCAACGTACTCTCTGTTTCAATTTTATTATTCTGATAAGACTCAGTCTTTTAAGACCAGATGATAAGCTAAATAAGCCTTACCCATTGCATCTGAATCTTTACTTCAGTTTTTCATTATTCTGATGGCGGTCTTTATCGCGATCCGTTTTTATCTTCATTTTTTTGTCGAAAGCTTCCTGTAGATTTACCCCTGTTTGATTGGCAAGGCATAAGGTTACAAAAAGAACATCCGCCAATTCTTCACCCAAATCTTTGCTTTTGTCACTTTCTTTTTCACTTTGCTCACCATATCGCCTCGCGATAATTCTAGCCACTTCACCTACCTCCTCTGTCAACATTGCCATATTGGTAAGTTCATTAAAATAACGGACACCAATTGTTTTTATCCATTCATCAACCTGCTGTTGTAAATTCGTTATTTCCATTACTGATAAGCTCCAAGAGTTGGTTGGGTAGTTCTTGATACATTGGCTATATCTGTTGGAACCGTTGCTGCTACTGCAACATTTCCTTTATTTTTAGCCGGGGAGGTAGTCTTAACTCTTAAATTCTGATGAGCAATAAAATAATTGACAAATTGCGGGTCTTCATTTTTTAAACTCTGAATGACATTAGTATTGCTGTCAAAGTTAAAGCCGGCTTCCGAAGTGTTTGAATACTTTAGCAGGCAGTTTTGGAACTGAAAATTAAATAACTGTCCTGGAGTTTGTTCAAAATTAATTGAATTATCCCTGTCGGAATATACAATACTGTTTCTCACATTAAGCTGTAATGCGCCTTGTTCTGTTTGCCCAGCATCATTTTTCCACTCATTGGTAGCAAAAATTCCGTTACGGTTGGAAGAAGAAAGCGTTTTCGAATAATTGGCTATGGTAGCGTGTGTATAGTTATGGTTTCCTCCTTTAAAAATACCTATTGCAGATTCCCCGCAGTTATTCATAACAAGATTTTTTCCATTCACTGTTGAATTTACAGCATATATACCATATTCCTGAAATGTATGAATAAATGAATTGCTGATTGTGGCATTCGTCTGCTTCATCTCCAGTCCTCTTGTTCCTCCGAAAAGTCTTCCGTAATTCATATTGAGGGTAGATCCTGCTTCCATACGGATTGAATTCCAGTTTTTAGGAATAGTATCATAGTACGGATCATTCCTGTCACCCCGAAGAACAACCTCATTGTTCAAGGTTCCGTTTATATTTAATGTAGCACCTGTGCCTACTTTCATTCCGCTGTTTTTATGGAAATATACTTTAGTTCCGGGTTGAATATCCAGGGTAACATTCGGATTTATCGTAAGGTCACCATAAATAATCTTCGCTTTTGTGTTACTCCAGGTTGTATGATTACTGATCACATTAGGGTTGGTTGGAGTCTGGATAAAGAATTCAGCATCCTGAACCACAGAAAATAAAGTGACATGCTGTTGTCCCGCTGGACTTGTAAATATCACACGGTCTTCAGCAATAGCCTCCGGACCGGTAGCTTGTGGGGCAATTTCAACAAAAATATAAAGACTGTCTTTTTTTCTCAGGGGAACATCTTTAAAATCGTATCCTGCCTTTCCGTCTACATTGATTTTATATAAAGAAGCTGCTCCTTTTTCAAGATTAATTCTGGGAATAGAAATATCTTTGTCTTCATTATTATATACTTTTACAACATAAGTTTCAGAGCGGACCTGGTGATAAACCGTATCACAAAACACAGTGTCCCTGGAAAATCTTAATTGCTGTGAAGGAGCATCAAAGCTGATATCATCTTTATTACATGATACCGCCATCAGAAGCATCCAGAAAGAAAAAGCCAGTAATAATTTGAATTTCATCGAAATTAAAGTTTAATATAGATTCCAAATTTAACGAAAATACTTTAAATTTCTTATCAAGAAAAAAATATTGGACTAGCTATTTGGATATTAGAAAAAATATTGTATTTTTGCAGCCTAAAATTAGCAGAGAAATATCCATTACTATTTCGAAAGCAAACTTTAATTTTTTTAAAAATTGTATTATGAAAAACGGAATTCACCCAGAAAATTATAGACTTGTTGTTTTCAAAGATATGAGTAACGACGAGGTGTTTCTTTGCAAGTCTACTGCAGAAACAAAAGACACTATCGAGTATGAAGGACAAGAGTACCCTTTGATCAAAATGGAAATCTCTTCTACTTCTCACCCTTTCTACACTGGTAAAGTAAAGTTAGTAGATACTGCTGGTAGAGTAGATAAATTTATGAACAAATACAAAAAATTCGCTAAGTAATTTTTTGACATTTAAAGATATTAAGGTCTTCCAAAATTTTGGAAGACTTTTTTTTTGAGCTGAGATTCTTTTTAGGAGCTTTTTCCCGCTATCCACTCATACTCCTAACGCCAGGGCTAATCCAATACTTGTTGCGGGGTATCCGTTTCTATCGGGGCTAGATTAATTAATAATAAATGATAATTGATAGACAGTTGTCAATATTATAAATTAACAATCATATTTTTACAAAAGCCTACAAGGATTCATGAAACAAATGCAAAAATCTGTATGAATCTGAGAAGATCAGAGGTCTAAAATATAATATATAGTAAGTAACTAACAATGCTCACTTTGATCATTAAAAAACAGATTTCTACCGAAATTGCAGCGGTCATTTATTAAAAGATAAGATCAGCATTTATGCTCGCACTTCATACCTCGGATCACGCATCCCCGAAATACCTTTTCTGATTTCTCATATGTTTTTGTATTTTTGTTCTGAGTAGAAATAAGGAGCTCATATCCGGAAAATAACACCACCACAAGTACGGTATTACTTCCATTTTCAAGCCTTTGATTTCTAACTTCTAACCTCTAACTTCTTAAAAATGCAATTAGTATTTTCAGATGCACAATATTGGGAAGACTTTCTTCCCCTTACTTTTACCCGCCCCATTGCAGAAATGCGTTGCGGAATCCTGACATTTTCAGAGAGATGGCAGAAATTATTGGAAAACTCTGAAGTTTCCTATTTCACAGAAAATTACCTTCAGGAAAAATTTAAAAACCCGGAAGAAAAAGAAAGTCTTTTTCTCGTTACTAATTTTCTACCTACTGAGCAGGTCCTGCAACAAATAAAAGACCTTAAGCAAGGTGAAGCTTTAGTATACGAAGACGAATTGATTGCGGCAAAAATCAATATGAAAGGGTTTTCCCTGAATCAGATTGAAAAAATGACTGATATAAAAGAAGAACTTGTTTTCTTTAAAAAACCTAAAGACCTGTTTACCTATAATCATAAGGCGATTGATTTTGACTTTGATCTCCTTACCAAAGGAAGAACCTCTCAGGAACTTTCCTCCACCAATGGATTCTTAGGAGATAAAAAAGATTTATTTATTGAAGAAGGGGCACAGATAGAATTCTCAACACTCAATACAAAAACCGGAAAGATTTATATCGGAAAGAATACGGAAATAATGGAAGGCTGCCATCTTCGTGGTCCTATTGTCCTTTGTGATGATTCTAAATTTAATCTGGGGGCAAAAATTTATGGTGCAACCACCATTGGACCTCAGTGTAAAATAGGAGGAGAGGTTAATAATATTATTGTATTCGGGTATTCCAGTAAAGGTCATGAAGGATTTGTTGGAAATTCGGTAATCGGGGAGTGGTGTAATTTTGGAGCGGATACCAATTCGTCAAATATGAAAAATAACTACGGAACAGTAAAATTCTGGAGCTACAGGACGAAGGCATTTGAAGATACAGGATTACAGTTTGCCGGGCTGATCATGGGAGATCATTCCAAGACAGCAATCAATACCCAGCTGAATACAGGAACTGTAATTGGTGTCGCTTCCAATATTTTTAAAGAAGGTTTTCCTCCTAATCTCATAGAGAATTTTTCCTGGGGTGGATTTAAGGGAGATGAACGATTTAAATTGGATAAAGCTTACGAAGTGGCAGAAAGGGCAATGGCAAGAAGAAAAGTGGCTCTCACAGACGAAGATAAGAGGATTTTAAAATATATTTTTGACAGCTATTAACCCTGATTATAAAAAAAAAACTTCATTTTTTTGAAGTTTTTTTTATTTTGTGATGTAATAGAATTTAATTTTTGATTGTCTTACTCATAGAAACAAAACTTATGACCCAAGAGACCTTTAAGAATACGGTGTTTATTCTCAAAAACGAGATGTATCGTTTTGCGAAGAGGTTTGTCATGAGCAGTGATGAAGCAGAAGATGTGGTGCAGGATCTTATGGTAAAGTTTTGGCAGAAAAGAGAAGAACTGGAGCAATTCGGAAATTTAAAATCATATGCATTAAAATCCGTTCGGAATGAATGCCTTAACAGATTGAAGCATCATGATGTGAAGGCTGGTTTTGCAGATATGCAGATTCATCGGTCGGAACTTTACAGTATGGATATTAATAACCTTAAAGAACATATTATAGGATTTATTAATGAACTTCCTGAAAAACAAAAGATGGTTATCCATTTGAAAGATGTAGAGGAATATGAAGTATCTGAAATTTCAGAGATGCTGGAAATGGAGGAAAATGCAGTAAGAGTCAATCTTATGCGTGCAAGACAAAAAGTAAAAGAACAAATCTCACAACTGATGAATTATGAACAACGATCAATTTCAAGATAAGTACGACGAAATCTTCCGTGGTATGAAGGAAGAAAAGATGAATTGGGATTTTGAAGATTTTCTTCAAAAAGCAGAAGGTATAGATAATGATGATCATAAGATCATTCCTCTGGAAAAGAAAAAACCTTCTTTCCCCAAATGGTTCTGGATGGCTGCAAGTGTAGTATTGCTTGTAAGTGCAGGATTGATCTTCAATTACTACCAAAATGTTCCGGTAGCAGACCAGTCAAAATTGGTAGAAAACCAGATCAAGCAACAAAAGCAGGATTTCATTGAAGAAAATCATGAACCAGAACGACAGGTCGCTGTAAACAGTGCAGACAGTATTGCAGCAATAAAAAGTGATTCTGTCTTTCAGAGAAACACAGTTGCGGAAAAAGATGTTCTGGATGAGATTCTTCCTAAAAGAGGAAGACTGAAAAAAGAAGTAAGACCAAAATTTACAGATAATTCTTCTTATAGAAAATTGAATGTTGCTTCGAAAGATTCTACAGGCTACAATAACAATTATGTTATTGTAAACGGAAAAAGGATCGATAATGTTGAAGAGGCTATTAATGTGACTAAATATTCATTTCAAATATTTGCAAATAATGTTAGCGAAAAGTTAGTACAGCCAAAAGTAATGGATGATAACTATTAACAAAAAAAAGAGATTACTCCCTGATCAGGTATTAATTATCAGCTTAAAATTAAAAATTGACTCATGAAAAAAATATTGATAATATTCGCACTTGCCTTCTCCCACTTCTTTACAGTATATGGGCAGGATGACAAATTCGATAAACTTTTTGAAAAATACCAGCAGGTAGAAGGTGTAACTTCTATTAAAATTGCAAAACCCATGTTTGGGATGCTTAGCAGCCTGAATATCGATGATTCTCAGCTGGATCAGATCAAACCATTATTGACAAAGATTAATGGATTAAAGATTCTGATTACAGAGAGCCCTGAAAACGTAAATTCTCCGGGAGGTAAAAAAATACAAAGTAATATCTCCCAGATCAATAAAGATATTTCTACCTATTTAAATAATCTGAACTATAGCGAAGTGATGAGCGTGAATAGTAAGGAAAACAAAATAAAATTTCTATCTTCAGGAGCAAAAGAAGGAATATTGGATGATGTCCTGTTGAGTATTGACAGTGGTGATGGCGGGAATGTTTTAGTAATGCTGGATGGGAAACTATCAATGGATGATCTCAGTAAGATTATAAAATCCAGTGAAACAAAAGTAAGCTCGAGTACCAATACTACACGAAGCAGCTTTACTTCAGAGAGTAGTACTTCATACCTTAATGGTGAAGCAAGAAATGTGGGTGAGTTCTCAGGAATTCAGGTGAGCACGGGAGTAAATCTCGTTTATAAGCAGGAAAGCCCGACAAGTGTAAAGGTTATTGCAGATGCGGATAAGCTTCAATATGTAATCACCAAAGTAGAGAATGGTATTTTAAAAGTTTATGTTGACAATAAGGGCGAACGAAATGTCAGATTTAAAAACTTAAGTGTAAATGTTTCTTCTCCAAGAATGAGTAGTGTGAAAGCATCTTCCGGAGCAAACTTTACAGCAGTAAATCCGGTAAAGGAGAACCGTATGGATATTGATGCTTCATCAGGATCTACAATCAAAGGAAAATTTAATGTTTCTGGTACCACAGACGTGAGTTCTACTTCAGGAGCCAGTATAAAAATAAGTCTTAATACTTCGTCCGTCGTTGTTAAAGCTTCAAGTGGGTCAGATACCATACTTGAAGGGCAGGCAACTTCCGGAGTTATTGATATAAGCAGTGGTGCATCTTGTAAAGCAGAAAACTTAAGATTAAGTGAATTGGAAGTGGAATCTACATCCGGATCCAGTCTTACCATCAATGTAACGGATAAGCTTAAGGCTAAAGCATCTTCCGGAGGATCCATTAAATATAAAGGAAATCCGAGAATTGACTCCAATATCAGTAAGGTTTCCGGTGGAAGTCTGAGATCCATAAACTAAACCTGATGACCATGAAAAACTTACGAACCATTTTGCTTGCAGCTTGCACGGTATTTTTGCTTCAGTCTTGTGTAGTGTCACACAAACCTAATATGGAATTCTTTTCGGACTCAGGCTATGATTTTAAAGGAGCAAAGTTTGAAAGCGTCAATGTACCCATGTTCCTGGCAAAACCTTTTATCAGAAAAGCATTAAAAGAAGAAGAGGATGGTGAGGCTACCGCTCAGTTGGTAAAGAAAATATCAAAAATAAAAGTATTGACGGTAGAAAACGGAGATCAGGAGATGTTAGCAGATTATGCAAGATATCTTAATAATAACAATTATGAAGATTGGGCGACCATAAAACATAATGGAGATAATGTAAATGTTCGTGTAAAGCAATCCGGGGAAACCATAAAAAATATGCTGATCACGGTAAATTCAGATAGAGAATTGGTATTCGTGGATGTAAAGGGGAATTTTACTCCGGATGATATTTCAAAATTCATTAATTCAGCTTCAGATAAATAATTTATTTTTAACAATAAATTATTTACATGGAAAAATTAATCAGAGAAGTGCGTATGCTGAAGATATATGCAGCATCGCTTACAGTAGCTTTTGTTCTTTTGTTTTTATTGGCTTTTAAAAGCAGCAATGATCACCAGAGGTTCGAAGAAATTGATGTTGAAAGAATTAATATTGTCGAAAAAGACGGAACACTCAAAATGGTAATCAGTAATAAAAAACGACAGCATCCAGGATTACTGAATAACAAACCTCTTAAAGCAAGAGAAAGGGAAGCCGGACTGATTTTCTTTAATTCTTTAGGTGATGAATGTGGAGGATTGGTATATGATGCCGATGAAAAAGGTTCAGGAATGGTATACTCTGTAGACCAGAGGAAAACGGATCAGATCATGCAACTTCAATATAGTGAAGGTACTGGGGCGGATAAAAAAAGATCATACGGACTCAAACTTTGGGACAGACCGGATGATTTCCCGCTCGAAAAAGTAATAAGGTTTGATGATTCTTTACAAAAGCTTAATGACCCAATAGCGATGAAGAAAGCTTTTGCCAAATTGAAGGAAGAAGGAAAATTGGGGAGTGAGCGTTTTTTCGCCGGAAAAACAGCGAATGGCGATGTAGGACTTTTTATACGGGATGATAAAGGACGCATACGTCTTAAGATCTATGTAGATAAAAACAACCAGACGCATATAGAGAGTGTCGACGAAAAGGGACAGGTCACGGCTAAATAAAAAAATATATTATATTTAGTTCATATAACTCATTTTATTTTGTACAAACCGCTTTTTATATAAGGGCGGTTTTTTGATTTAACTTATTGATTATTAATTTTTATTTAAACTATTAAAAAGGATTTTCATATCTCACTAAAATAGCCTAATTTTGCAAAGAAAGTAAAGATGTCTATTCATAACAAAATTGTAGAGACAGCCATCACTTTCGATGACGTTCTTCTAGTCCCTTCTTATTCAGAAGTTTTACCTAACCAGGTATCATTAAAATCAAGACTTACCGATAAAATTACCCTGAATGTTCCGATAGTATCTGCTGCGATGGACACAGTTACTGAAGGCGATCTGGCTATTGCACTAGCAAGAGTTGGTGGACTTGGTTTCATTCACAAAAATATGACGATCGCAGAACAGGCGGCACAGGTAAACCGTGTGAAACGTTCTGAAAATGGAATGATCTCTGATCCTGTTACCCTTTCAAAAGATCATACTTTAGCTCAGGCTAAAGAAATGATGTCCAAATATAAAATTTCTGGTTTACCGGTTGTAGATCCAAATAATGTTCTTATTGGGATTATTACAAATAGAGATGTTAAGTATCAGGAAAATCTTGATATGAAAGTTGAGGAGATCATGACGAAAGAAAACCTGATCACTTCCGATAAAAACACCAATCTTGAAAAGGCTAAAGAAATCCTTCTTAAGAACCGTGTTGAAAAACTTCCTATTGTAGACAAAGACAATAAATTGGTAGGATTGATTACGATTAAAGATATCGACAATCAATTGGAGTATCCTAATGCGAATAAAGATCAGAATGGCCGCCTTATTGTAGGTGCCGGAGTAGGAGTAGGAGAAGATACCATGGACAGGATTGCAGCGCTGGTAAAGGCAGGTGTTGATATTGTGGCAATTGATTCGGCTCATGGACACTCCAAAGGAGTTTTAGATAAGATTTCTGAGATCAGAAAAGCATATCCGGATCTGGATATCGTGGGAGGAAATATTGTGACTGCTGAAGCTGCAAAAGATTTGATCAAAGCAGGAGCAAATGTTCTTAAAGTAGGTGTTGGCCCGGGTTCAATCTGTACAACCAGAGTAGTAGCAGGAGTTGGGGTTCCTCAATTATCTGCGATATATAATGTCTACGATTATGCTAAATCTAAAAATGTAGCAGTAATTGCTGACGGTGGAATTAAACTTTCTGGGGATATTGTAAAAGCTATTGCGAGTGGAGCAGGAGCGGTAATGCTTGGATCTCTTTTAGCAGGAACTGATGAAGCTCCGGGAGAAGAAATTATTTTCCAGGGTAGAAAGTTCAAGTCTTACCAGGGAATGGGAAGCCTTTCGGCAATGAAGAGAGGAGGAAAAGAAAGATATTTCCAGAGTGAGGCTAAAAAATTCGTTCCTGAAGGAATTGAAGGTAGGGTTCCCCACAAAGGAAAACTGGAAGATGTGATTTTCCAGTTAACCGGTGGACTTAGAGCAGGGATGGGTTACTGTGGAGCAAAAGATATTGAGGCTTTACAGAAAGATACAAAAATGGTCATGATCACAGGAAGTGGATTGAAAGAATCTCATCCGCACGATGTGATTATCACACAGGAAGCTCCTAATTATTCTTTATAATAATTTTAAGTTTATACAATAAAAAGACTATCTCATTCTGAGATAGTCTTTTTTATGATTTTGATATCACTTCATAAGGTTTGGTGTTTTGTGAATGAAGTGAATAAATATACCGAATCAATCAATTTTGCACAGCTTATAGAAAGAATAGCATATTTTAGATGATTTTAAACTAAGAAATTAGGTCAATGAATGAATCATACGTTCCGTCATAATCTTCCCATTTTTGTCCATTGACGAAAAAAGATGGAGTGCCGTTTACTCCACTGCGTACACCGCCTTCAAAGTCAGCCTCAATCTTTGCCTGAAGTTCTTCGGTGTTAATCTCATTTTCGATTTTATTCACATCCAGTTTCAGAACTTTTACACACTCTTTGAGTAGTGCTTCGTTCAATATATTTTGATTATCATAGATGAGGTCGTGCATTTCCCAGAATTTTCCTTGTTTTCCTGCTGCCTCGGCAACTGTTGCGGCTGCCATGGCATATTCATGGGTATCAGTCAAAGGAAAGTTCCTGAATACAAATGCTACATCATCACTGTTTTCCTGAACAAATCTTCTTATTAAAGGAAAAGCGTGTCCACAATACGGACATTGATAGTCACCATATTCTACTAAAACTATTTTCGCGGTATCTGGATTTCCCTGAACGTGGTCGTTAGGACCAATGGGAATTCTTAAAGTAGACATAAATATTATTTTTGTTTTAAATTTTCTAAAGCATCAATGATTCCGTCAGCTCCTGGATTAATTCCATCGGGTGATAAGTAGCTCCACTGGATGATTCCTTCAGGATCAATAACAAATAGTGCTCTTTGTGAAGTTCCGTTTTCTTCATTATAGACGCCGTAAGCTTTTGAAACTTCTCCCTTGGGGTTGAAGTCTGCCAACAGGGGGAAGTGTAGTTTTCTGTTTTCCATGAAAGCATCATGGCACCAGGCGCTGTCAACAGAAATACCCAGGATATCTGCATTATATTTATGAAAAATGGAAAGCATTTCATTATATAGGCTCACCTGATCACCACAAACCGGACTCCAGTCTGCAGGATAAAAAACTAAAATCAGGTTCTTTCCTAAAAAATCAGAACGTTTTAGTTTCTGGTCGGGAGTGGCATGGAGCTCAAAATCCGGTGCCGGGGTTCCTTGTTGTAGTATCATATTTTTGTGATTAGTTGTAATTCTTTGAATGAAAAACTAAAATTAGGAATAAGAAATTAATTCATAGCCGATAACGACTTAAATTATTGTTAAAATAAGACGCAGAATGTTATTTTATTCTGGCATACTTAAATTTCTTTTTGATAACCTTATTAAGAAATGTCCCTTTAGAAGTAAAAGCTTTGAATTGATCAACAATGATCTGGGGTACTTTCAAATAATCATAAACTGCTCCCGACTGATATACAATTCTTAGTATTTCAGTTTCCGGAAAATATTCATAACTATGTACAACTGAGGAAGGCATGGTTTAGTAACTGCAAAAAATATTCCTATTGCTAATATTGATTCACGAGTTTCTCTTGTAGAAAAATTTGGCATAAACAAAAAGCCAATTTCACAGAATTGGCTTTTTTTATGTAATATTTTAATATAATTAATCAGTACTAGAATATAATTAATACAAGCATGAATTTCTAAACCCTTTTGGTTTTGGCCCAATCTTAAACTCTTTGGTAGGAGCTCTTTATACTCATTTCGAACAAATACATCTGGCCAGCCTGCTACAGCAAAGCTTATAAAATATAATTATTATGAAATTTCTAATTTCTACTCATCACTATATGTTTTAAGTAAAGATAGAAAATGAGATCGTTCATTGAAAGAAACTAGAAGAAAATGCCACACGAAAGGATTCGTGCGACAGTTGGGACTGTCTAAATATTGCTATTTGATCTGAACACAAAACCCTCGCAAAAACGGTGGGTTTTGTGTTATCTACCAACGCGAGCATCTCGCTTGTATTAGAGAACGGGCTCATTGAACTCCTATATTATTCTATATTGCATTTATACCTATTTTTATAATTAATGATGAAAGCTAAATTTACAGTACTGTTGGAAAAAGTTATAAGATGTGTATAATTTTGAATATTTAATCCAAAAGCTAAATTTATTTTAGCTTTTTGAGCCTTCATAATGTCCGAAAAATTTCCTGAAAAAGTATAATGATTATTATTTATTTCAAGGACACTTGAAAGCTCTACACATTTGAAATAGCCCTTATTAAAAGGAGATTTTTGTTCAAAATTTTTACAATATAAAATTTCAGTTTCAAATTCCATATTCAAAGTTTCGTCATCAAAAAGCAAGACTTCTAATTTAATTTGATTGTTCTTATAAAAATAGTTTTTTAGTTCTGAATCGCCCGTTTTTGAAAAAATATTTTGTATTTCTTCTGTAAAATTTTTCATAAATTTATCTACCTAAATTGAAATATGACATAAATTCGGATGCTTGTCCTCTATTATTGATTTTGTTTTCTAAAAATAAATGTCCTTTTTGACCATTAATATTGTAATTCAAATGTGGAAAAGTAGAACTTCCTACTCCTTTTCCCCAGTCACCATGCCCCCAATAAACTTGATCTCCAACCTTATTTTCCCATCCAATCCATTTACCTGATCCATCGTAAATTCTTGTTTTGGAAGAACCTAGTGCTTTTGCTCCAAAATTTTTGGCATCATTGACGTCCTTAAACAAATAATCAACTTTTAAAACCCCTTTTTTAGTTACACCATTACTAATAATTATTCCTTTTTCAGCTGCTAATGCATCTAAAACACTATTAACTTTACTTAAGTTTCCATGTCTAAGTTGTATTGCAAGTGCCATTAGTTGCACAGAAGCTACAGCTCCTTGAGTCTCTTCATCCTGATAACTCATATAAGTATCAAAGGTAGCCCAACTAGCGGAAGCTAGTAAGTTACTTCCTCCCATTCCAAATGTTATCATCGCAAATCCTAGATTTTTTTCAAATTTTTCAGTTGCAAGGGCTGCTTTACTTCCTCTAATTGCTGAAGCTAATCTATCTTGAGAAGCATGATATGCATCAATATTATTAATACCCATGAATGAAAGTGAGCTCGGCTTTGTATAAGTCATAACAACTTCTTCAATAGGTTGTCCTCCTTTAGGCCCATATATTTTTTTAGGATCTGGATCTTCCCCGATCATACCTGTCGGATCATTGAATCTAATTGGATTTCCATACACATAAGAATATGGACTAAATCGAAATTGTAATTCGCTTAAAGGATCGTGTGTCATCCATCTACCAATATCCGGCATATAGAACCTTGCTCCATAATCATACATTCCAGTTTCAGTCTGTAACTCTTTGACGTTGTACTTATATTGATACGCTGGATTTCCAGCTAAACCATTATACCCTTCATGTTTCAACCCAAACGGATAATAATTATTTTCTTCAATAACCTCTATTCCTGTTGTACCCTTCTGATAACTCAATCTTACATTTCCTAAGTGATCTGTATAGTTGTAAATGTACTTATTTTTTACAAAATCGTAATAACCTTCTGAAGTGGGAATAAACTGTAGTATAGGACTAGGAGGAGTACAGCCCGCACATATTTCTCCGTTTACTAAGTTATATTGAAAACCATCTAAATATTCTGTTTGATTTATTCCTATTACCAAACTCCCTGACAAACTCTTTTTAAGTTTCACTCCATCTGCTCGATAAAGATAACTATTTGTTGTACTGAATTTACCAATTCCGTTTGTTATACTATTGGGTAAGTTCAGATAATTATATCCAATCGTTGTGATGTCCTTATCCTTATGGCTTGTCATATTTCCATTATTATCATAAGTAATTTCATTTGGAGTTGCAAAATAAGGATATCCTGATGAATTCTGAGAAGCTTCTGCGACTTTTGATAATCTGTTTCCAG